>JBCQUV010000059.1:0-6674 GCA_047173765.1 Rikenellaceae bacterium | reverse complement strand
TGGTGTTTATAATTCTGTTGCGTGTGATGCACGGATATGGCTTTGGACTCAACACTGTGGGTGGTTTGACATATGCTATTGATGTATTGCCAGCAGAGAGGCGAGGTGAAGGAATTGGTTACTTTGGCGTGGCGTATAGTGTCGCTATGGCTGTGGGTCCACTCTTTGGAATTATGCTCAGGGATTTGTCTGTGGCGAGCGAAACATTTACCTTTAACCACATATTCCTAATTGCTTTTGCACTTGGCTTGTTGGGTATGGTGCTGATACTATTCATAAAGCCTGTGCCCAAGATAGAGAAGAGCGAGGGTGCAGCACCCGAGAAGATGTCGATTGGTCGATTTATACTGCTCAGAGGTCTGCCTTGTGTGCTGATAATTGTATTCTCGGGCTATGGATATGGTGCAATTTCGAACTTCGTGGCAGGATACGCCAAGGATGTAGAGTGGGCAGGAGCTAATGCTGGATACTTCTTTTTTGTGTTGGCTTCGGGAATCGTGGTAGCTCGTATACTATCGGCTAAGATGATAAATAGAGGTAAGGTGTTGTTGGCAACATATATAGGTGGAGCTTTGGTTGTGGTATCTTACGCGCTATTTTTGATATGCACAAATGCTATAATTTTCTACTCTTTGGCTCTACTGTTTGGTCTTGGATTTGGATATTTTGGCTCTTCGTTCCAAACTATGTTGGTCAATTTGGCAGAGCCTACACAGCGTGGAACTGCAAGTGCTACATACTACACGTTTTGGGATATGGGTATCGGCCTGGGTATCGCTACGGGCGGATTTATGTTGGATGCTTTCGACTTCCAGGCTCTTCTAATTTTGTGTGTATCGCTTGTTGTGGTGTCGCTTGTGTACTTTAGATTTGTGTCGGACAAATATTATACTAGCCACAAATTGTTATAAAAATACCTTTTTATAGCTATAATTAATTATTTTTTAATAACTTTGCGACTACCTACTCTTTCCTAAGGAGTAGGTAGTTTTTGTTTGTAAAGAGAAAATATTATGGATAATTTTGATGCTAAAATTGAGTACGAAATCGCCGACCTGTTTAACAGCATGAGTGCTCGCTACACCCCCGAAGAGATTGTGCAACTACGTGGAGCTTACAAAGTTGCGTTTGAAGCACACAAACATCAACGTCGCAAGAGTGGTGAGCCATATATTATCCATCCGATAGCCGTAGCACGCATTGCATCCGAAGAGTTATCCTTGGATGTGAACTCTGTGATGGCTGCTTTTTTGCACGATGTTGTGGAGGATACGCCATATACAGTGCAGCAAATCGAAGATTTATTTGGTCGAGATGTAGCATATTTGGTAAAGGTGCTCACCAAAGAGAAATTGGATTACTGCGAAGGTTCGACCCAAATAAACAACTTCAAGCAGATGCTAGGCTCGCTGAATTACGACATTCGAGCTTTGCTAATCAAACTCTCGGATAGGCTGCACAATATGCGCACGCTGGATAGTATGCGCCCCGAAAAACAGATGAAAATCGCTGGTGAGACCGACTATTTCTACGCTCCGTTGGCAAATCGTTTGGGATTGTATGAGGTGAAAACAGAGCTCGAAAATCTAAGTCTTAGATTCCGCTGTCCTCAAGAGTATTCGACAATCGAGAGCGGTATTAAGCGTGACGAGGAGATTAATCGTGAGCGTTACGAAACATTGACATCTAAGATTCAAAACATACTCGACGAGAGTAATATAGAGGCTGAAATAGTTGTAAAAAATCGCCTGCCATATAGTATTTGGAAGAAACTCACCAAGTCGGGCAAAGATATTGCCCACCTAGACAATCGAAGCGTTATACGCATAGTCTACTCTGAGGATGCAACGCAATCAGATAAGGTTATTTGCCTAAAAATTTACTCTCTGCTCACAAGCTGCTTTAAGGAGAAACCCAATAGTTTCATAAACTACATAGATTCTCCCAAAGAGAATGGATATCAGGCACTTCACATAAAATTGCTGGGCGATTGTGGTATATGGGAAGAGGTGCATATCCTCTCAGACTCTATGGTGCACAGCGCAAAGCTTGGATGTTTGGGTATTGCCGAGGGTGACTCCATATTTAACTGGATTGAAAAATTCAAGGTTATACTTCACGATATGGCGTTTACTAGTAGCGAGGCAAATTTCATGGAGAGTGTGATGTCCTCATTCTATAAGGATGATATTGTGGTGTATACTCCAAGTGGTCAGAATGTTATTCTCCCATTTGGTGGTACGGCTCTAGATTTCGCGTTTGAAATAAGTCCAGATTTGGGACTCCATGCCTTGTATGCACGCATAAATGGTCGCTTAAAATCAATCAAAAGCGTACTTAATAGGGGCGACTGCGTAGAGGTAGTTAGGGGTGACAAAGCAACACCCAAGGAGGATTGGCTAGAACACGCCCTGAGCTACAAAGCTAGACGCAATCTACACGCATATTTGTCGGAGGTCAAGAGATTGCCACACGAGCGTTGCGAAGAGTGCCAACCACTCCCAGGAGATGAGGTTGTGGGATTTACCCAACCCGATGGAAATGTCATGATTCACAAGCGTAACTGTTCAACTGCCATACGCTTAGCGTCGCAGCTTGGCGACACGCTCATAGCGGTAGATTTCGACGAGGATACAGATTTCTTATACCCTGTGACCATAACAATCAAAGCCGTAGATAGATATCACCTGCTGAGCGACTTGGTGGAGTGCATCACCGAGAAACTCAAACTCTCGATTGATAGCCTCACGACCATAACCGAAGATGCTATTGTTAATTGCAAAATCAACTTCCTAGTCCACTCAATCGAGGAGTTGCGCATGGTTATAGTCTACATCAACCAAATTGATGGCGTGGATGAAGTGCGTAGAAGTGTAACGAAATAGGAGGGTGATTTATGAATAATCACCCTCCATAATCGTATTATTCAATGGTAGATGTTGCATTGTCGTCGCTCCAGCCACATACGCTAACATCGAAATGGATATTACCATCTGAGAGTGGCTCTCCAATCTCTTTGTCTATCTCTATAGGGAATGGGGTTTTTTCGCCCTCCTCGTCATAGTAGTAGTCATCCAACAAGTAACCATTTGTGGCAAACTCTGTTCCTAGCTTGATGTTGTATGTGTAGTTGTAGTCCGACGCCCATGTAGTTGAGAGCGGGTAACCAACCTTCAGATATAGAGCTTCTTCGGCATACTCAATGTGTTCTGGATTGTCACTTTCGTAGCCAGGGTAATCTATAGCATAAGTATATCCAAAGAAATCACTATCATTAGCATCGGTCATTCTAAAGTTCATCTCGATATGTGTTTCACTGATTGCCGTGCCGTCCCAATTCTCAACATCCCACTCGGTTGTGGTTTGAGGTAGCAACATTAGAGAATACTCATCCTCGGTGTTGGTGAACGAAATTGCGGTGGATTCATTACCCTCTTCGCCATTCACGGGAGTGAAATCCGTTAGCGGATATTCTGCATCGCCACTCGTAGATGTCACTGCCCATTCACTGGCATCAATGTCGTATGTACCCTCATATTCGAGATTGTTGAGTTGAAATGCTCCCAAATATACCTTTCTGTCACTACCTGTGATAATACCAAAATCAATCTTCGTGAGTACGTGGTCTAAACAAATTGATAGCTTGCCATCCAAAGGCTTGCTGTCGGCTGCGGTGGCTGTTGCTAGCAAATCTACCTGTTTTGCAGGCTCTGCGATTGTGATAGCGACAGTGGCAGGTGTCGATTTAGATAAATCACTAGCCGCAGCGGAGGCCGTAGTTACGCCGCTCAAATCCGAAGCGTAGACAGCGTAGAATGTCACAGGGAATTCATCCGTAGTGGTTGGCCAAGCGTAATTACTCGTTTTCCACTCCCACTCCTCGTTGGTAGTGTTGTACTTGTAGTAATCGCTATTGATTAGCCACGTTGTGCTACCGTCTGAATTGCTCTGAGTGGCAAATACCTCGAACCCAGTCTCGTCGCCCAGTATATCGCTTAGCTCCATAGTCTCAGCACGGGTGGTGTTGGTGGTAAAGTTAATCACATCGGTGGAGGTTGCAATTTGCGGTGTGTTGTTCACCGCACTCTCCTCCTTGGTGCAGCTAGATATAGCAAATATTGCCGCTGCTGCAATGAGTAAATGTTCTTTTTTCATCGTCTTTTTTTATAATGTTAATAAAATGTGAGGTCTAATAAATAGTAACAACCTCTTCATTTTCCCATCCTTCAACATCAATGCCACCCGATACTTCGGGGAGCGAAAAATCTGCAGATAATTCAAAATCATCTGAAGCATAGCGAGTTACTTGGTGATTAACATTAAATTCAAGAGGTTCATCGGGTGAATGAGTTGTGCCATCAGTTAGTAAAATTTCGAACTTTAGGTTGAACTCTGCCTCTTCGTGTGTCGATTTTGTGAGTATTAATCTTTCGTGGGTGATTGAGCCATAGGTGTTTTCATCATCCGTGTAGCTGCGTGTAATAAGCTCCATGGCGTGTGTAGTTTGGTCTGCGTGGGACTCGCCCGATGCCATATATGTCTTATTCGAAAAGCCGCTAACATCGCAATATACCCCCTGTGCTGATGTCAAATTTTCGATATTGGCAGTGACTCTTACGTAGCAAGTCAAGGGTTGCAATATGATATTTTCCAACTCCGTACTAATTGTTGAGCCTTTGGTTCGAGAGGCGGTGACCATAGCGTCCGTCACCTCCAACTCCTCCAAACTCCACGATGCTAATTTGTACGCTTCGGTTGAATACTCCTCATCTTCATCGACAAGTTGCACCATGAAATTATCAAAATCATCTACCTCTACAAAGTCAAATACTCCGTTCCAATATGAATCATATATTGACTCATTGAATGCCACCACAGAGTAGACACCTGCGGGCAACTCAATTGTTCCGCTATAAATACTCTCCTCGAGGTACCTATCAAAGGGGGTAGTGCCATCGTGAGGGAAGAACCGTAGCGACACTCGATGAACATAATCGCCACTCGTGTCATAGCTATTCTCGGTTGGTGAAATTCCAGAAATAGACCAATCTACCGCAACAGGTATAATGGCAGTAACCCCAGAATAACTACCACTACACACCTCATCGGTCAATGGCCGATGTGTGCAACTCACTGTGCACAACAACAGCGCAACTGCAATAAACTCTCTCATTATTACTCTTTTTTAACGATATTAAGCATCCATACGACCGACACCTCCACCTTGGTTATGCCCCATAAATTGTATGTGCCATAGGCATATCTTAGTAGCCGCAGCTGCTCTTGACAATCCCATACGGCACTATATTTATCATAAGATGTGTGTGTCACACCCACCCCCAGCGAATACTCCAAGCGCAGATTGCACCACACCCTGTGAGCATATCCTCCACACACACCACCGCCCCACATACGTCCTTGAACACCTTGCCACCTGCGCTCCAAATCGTAGTGCCCGCCCGACATATATCCACCAACAAACCACCCGTTTAGGTTGTGTATGGCGGTGTGGTTCTCTATCCAATATCTGCCTTGTATTTCGCCCGATATAATCTCCACACATCGCTGTTTTGAGGGGTTGTACCACCACGGGAACACGCACGCAGCGGATATAGACCAGTGGCTAAATAGTGGTACTTCAACCCCTATATTGATTATGGATAGAGCATCTAAGAGTAGATTTGTTTTGAGGGCGAATGTTGGAATGCGCTCCACGACAACTCCCTCATCCTCCCAATCTAAATTTGCAGTGGTTATAATCATGCCTCGTTGCGGTGGTTGCGCTATTGATATTTGAAGATATGAAAATATGCTTATGAGTGCATATATAATTTTTCGATTCATATTTTTTAATTTTGATACCCGTAACGCAAAATTCCCACCAAAAAGATAAATCAATGCAATAAAAATAAAATTTTGCATAATTATTAACTCTTTGGCAAAATATTTGGAAATACGAAAAAGGATTTTTATCTTTGTACTAAGCAGAGGGTAATAAGTAGTGTAAAACAATTATTGTCATATTTTTAAAAGCACTCTTGGAGCGATATTTTTCACTATTAAATTTCAGTATAGAACCACTATATTTTCAATTCAATAGCAAAAAATCTCATCTCCAATAGCACTCTTAAAAACACACCAATAATTATTTTACCCTACTTATGTATCTACTTTTTTGTTTAAAAAGATTTGAATTTACCGATTTATATGCCTATATTTGATTATAATTTTTATCACTAAACCTTAAACTTTTTTTATGAACAACATCACCCAGAAGGTGTGGAGCAAAGATTTTATACTAATCTTCATCTCCAATTTCCTCGTTTTTTTGTGCTACTACATGTTAGTACCTATTTTGCAACTCTACTTCCGAGATACACTTGGATATGGAGAATCCGTAGCTGGAATTATCGTAGCGAGCTTCACTATAGCATCGCTCACCATAAGACCCATTTCAGGCTTTATTGTCGATAAATTTGCTCGCAAGCCGCTATACCTATTATGTTATGGATTATTCACATTCGCTATGTGTGGATATGCTTTTGCATCCTCTTTGGTGTTTATAATTCTGTTGCGTGTGATGCACGGATATGGCTTTGGACTCAACACTGTGGGTGGTTTGACATATGCTATTGATGTATTGCCAGCAGAGAGGCGAGGTGAAGGAATTGGTT
>JBCQUV010000058.1:0-6693 GCA_047173765.1 Rikenellaceae bacterium | reverse complement strand
TGCGTTTTCATAAGCTATATTGTTTTTAGTGTAACTTTCTTCCAATTACAAAGTTAACTAAAACTTTATAGCTTATTTTTTATTTACTGGTTGTTTCACGGGTTAAACATAGGAACTGATTTTAGATTATTGGCAAATGTACAAAAAATATCTATATTTACTCTACAAATAAAATTCGATTTATCGAATTTACCTCTCTCGGAGCATCAGCGACAAAGCCCACTCCCATAAGGGAGAGGGTTTGGGGGAGAGGTGAAATATTTTTTTTTACTCGCATATTATTCGAAAAATATTATGTAAGTTTGTCACGTCGTAAAACTACAAAGATGGTAATAATCATAACATTCATGCTCGTGGTATCGACCCTATTGGGGTGTGCCAACCACTCTCCCCTTTCTAAGGGCGAGCGAGAGAGTATGCACTTTGCGCAAGGGATAGAGATTACACACTACGCAGATTACACCAAGGTCGAAATCCGCAATCCGTGGGACACTACACGCCTAATGAAACGATACCTGCTCGTGAGCCGTGATGAGGAGAGACTACCCACAAATATGGAGAGCGGCGAAGTGGTGCGAATACCTGTGCGCAGGGCTGCGATATATTCGTCGGTGCACGCCTCGATTATCGAAATGTTGGGGCAAGAAGATGCTATTGTGGGTGTGTGCGAGGTGCAATACATAGACTCCGAGGTGTTGCAAGGGCGCATTCGAAGAGGAGAGATTGCCAACTTAGGGGAGTCTACATCGCCAAACATAGAGCGGATTTTGGACACAGAGAGCGAGGTGATAATATCCTCACCATTCAAGGACACAGGATATGGTGCTGCCGAGAAGTTGGGGATTCCGATTATCGAGGGTGCCGATTATATGGAGCAGCACCCCTTGGGGCGAGTGGAGTGGATTAGATTTTATGGCATGTTGTTTGGCGCAGATTCTATGGCAAATGCTATATACGACCAGACCAGCAGGGAGTATATTAAGTTGAAGGAGCTAGCGCAAAACACTCCGCACCGACCCACGGTATTCTCCGACACCAAATATGGCGGCTCGTGGTTTGTGGCAGGGGGTGAGAGTTATAGTGCTGTGCTATTCAACGACGCTGGAGCAGATTATATATTCAAGGACGACAGCGGAAGTGGAAGTATCCAGATGTCGTTTGAGCAGGTGCTGGATAGAGCTATAGATGCAGATTTTTGGCTTATAAAATATTATGGCAAGGATAATATGAGCTACCAATCTCTAAGCTCCGAATATGAGCCTTATGCCAACTTCGGTGCTTTCAAACGCCGCAGAATATATGGGTGCAACACCTCTGCAATTAAATATTATGAGCAGACACCTATGCACCCGCACCACCTTTTGCGCAATCTTATTCACATATTTCACCCAGAGCTACTGCCCGACTACACCCCCGAATTTTATTCGCCTATAGAGTAGTAAGTTGGCTAGACTCCATATTCACGAGATGCTGCCACCGCAATGATAGATATTTGGGCATCGGGCACAGCGTGGTGCAGAGCTTCGGCACATCTGAAAATTGTGGCACCTGTGGTGTATACATCATCCACCAAGGCTATGTGCTTTCCGCCTAAACACTTGGGGTCACGAAGTCTGAATAATCCACGCTCCATCTCCCATCTATCGACTTTATCTTTGCGAGCTTGAGCCGACGTGTATCGAGTGCGATATAGATTGCCAAATGATTTTGCACACCCCAACTTCGAGGCTACGCCCGACGCTATATACTCCGACTGGTTATACCCACGACCTATGCGGCGCAGAGGGTGCAGAGGTACTGGAACGACAACATCCACGGAGTCATACAACTCCGAACGACTAAGGTAGCCACCAAATATTTCGCCCATATACTCAGCCGTGCGCCACTCGCCTCGGTACTTCATGCGGTGAATCATGTCGCGGCTATGGGTGTCGTAGAACAACATTGCGCAGGCGTGGCGGATGTATGGTTGCAGGTCTCGGGCGTGTTGTGCCATGGCGTTGTCGGAGTACTCCCAAAACCTAGTGTAGGATATTGAGCCAAAGCATTTGGTGCATACGAGGCTGCTTGGTATGTGGAGCGGCTCTTGGCACATTATGCACTTGGGCGGATATATAATCGCCGCCAAATCTGAGACTATTCTATTGAGGATCGACATTTATATCGACAATTATAGATTTATGACCCTCCCTTGCGCTCCACTCTCCGATGGCTTGGCGCAACAATTCACGTGCTCGCATGGATGATGCTCCGCTCTCGATTTTGAGCACAAAACCCACAATCCACTCCTCACGAACTCTATCCACTGGAGGCGGAGTAGGTCCTTGCAAGCGTCGCCCAAATATGGAGCGCAGAGACTCCCCTAGGGCATTTGCAGCTATGTTTAATTTGTTGGGGTCACGGTGTCGCAGAGTTATGGCGGTGAGTCTAGAGTAGGGCGGATAGAAGAACATGCGCCTCTCTAAAAGCAGTGTTGCTGCCATGCCCTCATAATCATCTTCGGCAATGAACTTTAGGATGCGGTGGTTAGGTTGCGATGTCTGCACCACCACTTCGCCTGTGTCGCTGCGCCTGCCCGAACGGCCTGCCACCTGCAATAGCAGCTGAAAGGCTCGCTCCTCGGCTCTGAAATCGGGGCTATTAAATAGGTTGTCGGCATTGAGCACACCCACCAATGTGACCTTCGAGAAGTCGAAACCCTTGGTTATCATCTGTGTACCGACCATTATATTGCTTTGTCCACACTCAAAGCTGCGCACTATGTTGTCAAACGCCTTGGGTGAAGATGCCGTGTCCCGATCCATGCGCACCACGCTCGACGAAGGGACGAGCTCCGCAATCTGCTCCTCGATTTTCTCTGTGCCAAACCCCTTAGGTGTGGGGGTTTGAACTTTGCAGTTGGGGCATACAGATGGCAACGAAATGGCGTAGTCGCAGTAGTGGCACACCAATCTAGAGCTACGCTTGTGGAGCGTGAGCGAGACATTGCAGTTGGGGCAGCGAGCTGTCCAGCCGCAGTTGTCGCACTCGACGTATGGCGAGAATCCTCGTCTGTTTTGGAACAGCATAACCTGCTCGCTGTGCTCTATTCGTTCATCGATTTTGGTGAGTAATATTTGGTTGAAATGCCCTCTGCGCTCGCCACGTTTTATGGCATGCAGAGTGTCGGAGATTATAATCTTAGGGGGCATTGCTTCGCCATATCTGTGGGTGATTTGTGCCAAACCGTACTTTCCGCTCTGGGCGTTTGTCCAGCTTTCGAGTGATGGTGTGGCACTTCCTAGCACGGTTTTGAGCCCTACGAGGGATGACATCACCACAGCGCAATCACGAGCGGAGTATCTGGGTGATGACTCCGACTGTTTGTAGCTCGAATCATGCTCTTCGTCCACGATTATGAGTTGCAGAGAGTGGAGGGGCAGAAATATTGCGGAGCGTACACCCACGACCACATTTCCACCACGTGAGGAGTTGAGGCGCAGGTAGTTCTCCGTACGTTTTCTGTCCGACAGTTTGGAGTGATAACTAACTACTCGTGACCCAAAAATTCGCTCTACACGCTCTATGAGTTGGGCGGTGAGGGCTATTTCGGGCAGCAGTAGCAGGGCATCGCCACCACGCTCTAGGCATTTGGCTATCAGATGTATGTAGACCTCTGTTTTACCCGACCCTGTGATTCCACGCAGCACCACGCACCCTTTGGTGTGGTGCGACTCTATGATTGTGTCGAGAGCCTGGGTTTGGTGGGCGGTGAGTGTGGGTAGCACAAATGATGCCTTGGGCGATATTTCGACCCAACGCTCACGCTTAGTGAGAGTGAGTAGACCTTTGTGAAGCAGAGAATTTATGGGGGCAAAGGGGGTGTCTATGAGTCTGCGTGGAAGCTCTCCAAATTGGTTTAGCTCCTCGGGGGAGGCTGATAGTAGTCGCTCGACTACGGCACGTTGTAGGTGTGCTCTTTTGTTTATATCGTCTAAGGTAACACCCTCTTTTAGTGATACGTATGCTTCGGTATGGGGTTGGTACTCATCCTTCGAAAATGCCTCCTCATCACATCCTTGGGGTTTAATCATGGCGGGGAGTGCCACGCGCATAATCTCGCCTAGGGTACAGATGTAATACTCCGAAATCCATCTCCACAGCTCTATTTGCTTGGGGTTGAGAAGTGGGAAGTCGTAGAGTTTGCGGTTTATTGTGCGTATTCGCTTCGCGTCGGGTTTGGTGTCATGCAGTCGCCATACTATGCCCGTGTAGTGGGTATTGCCCCTAAATCCGAACTCTACGCTCACTGAGTCGCCCACACCAATCCCCTCCACGCTGCCAATGGCGTAGGTGTAGGTGGGTTGCCCTGCTAGGGGTAGGATTATATCTGCGTAGAGTGCCATTGTTAGATATTGTATAATCGACCTTGGAATGTGCCTAGCTCCGTGAGTCGTTTTTCGAATTTGGTGAGTATGGTTTCGTTGCGTGTGAGCCCCCAGTTGCGCCCATGGTGGTAGCGTGGTGGTGCTTCGGAGGCGAATCTTTCGACTACAATATCGGGGCGCAGATGCTCCAGCAGCCCAATGAAAAAGTCGATGTATTCGTCCAACTCCCAAAACGGGAAGCTCTCGGGGGTGGCGTCATACTCCGCGGCCATAGGTGTAGAGGCGAAGATTTGGAGCTGGTGAAACTTCACGGTCGATAGGGGTAGCGAATTTATGACATCTATCTGTGTACGCAACATATCTTCGCTTTCGCCTGGGAATCCTAGGATGAAGTGCGCTCCGACCTGTATGCCTCTGCGTGCGGTTTGCTCCACTGCCCAGCGTGCTTGTGCGAAGTTGTGACCTCGGTTTATGCGCTCCAGTGTCGCATCGAATGTGGACTCTATGCCATACTCCAAAGCTACATATTTCGAGCGTGCTAGCTCCGCAAAGTAATCCAGCTTTTCGGAGTCCACGCAATCGGGGCGTGTGCCCACTATGACCCCTGCGATTGAGGGGTGTGAAAGAGCTTCGTTGTATAGTTTACGGAGGTCGTCTAGAGGTGCGTATGTGTTGCTAAAGGGTTGGAAATAAGCCAGGTATTGCGTGGCGGTGCGGTACCTGCGCAGGTGAAATTCTACGCCTTCATCTATTTGTTGTGTGACGCTCTTGGAGGGTAGGCAGTATGAGGGGGTGAATGCTTCGTTGTTGCAAAAGCTACACCCTCCAGTCGAAAGTTTGCCATCGCGATTGGGACAGGTGAAGCCGCCATTTATTGCGACTTTTTGGACACGAGAGCCCATGAGTCGCTTGAAATATGAGGAGTAGGAGTTGAACCTACGCCCACCAAACAACTCTGGCAGCGGCTCATGGTTAATAACTTGTGAATATCTTTTGGCGGTATTTGTCACAATAAAATTCTAAAATTCATACCTTTGTTTGACAAAGGTAGCTCAAAAGCTGACGAGATACAAATTTAAAACCCAAAAAATATGTCTGACGTAAAAACCCACAAAGCCGAAAACGGAAGTATAGACCTCGAAATTGACGAGAGTGTGGCTCAAGGTCGCTATGCGAACCTCGCAATCATATCGCACTCACTATCTGAATTTATAGTCGATTATGCCGTGCATCTGCCAGGATTGGCAAAGGCTAAGGTGCACAGTCGTGTGATTTTGACACCCGAACACGCCAAGCGATTACTATACTCACTGCAAGAGAATATCAACCGCTATGAGTCGAAACATGGCACCATAACAATGCCCCAAGAGAGGGTTTCACCTGCCGATATCATAAGCACTAAGCTAGGGGAGGCATAGATTCCGCCGAGCCATTGTTGGCACATAAATTGCAGATAAAAACCCCAAAACAAAGGATAAATTTGGGGTATTGGGAGAAAATATTTGGAAATATAAAATTTAATTCATATCTTGCCACAAATAGCGAGATACGAAATGCTATTGCTTAATTATAAACTAAACCTTTTATTGCCTATACGTTATAGATTTACTCTTTGATAATTAAAAAAAGTAAGAGTATGAATGTGCAAACTTTAGTAAGCGACAATGTGTTGCTTAGTAACTATCTGCAAGGTGATAATGGGGCAATATCTCAACTCATAGAGCGACACTCTAAGAGGGTAAAGAGCTACATCCGTATGCTCGTGAAAGATCCACAACTCAGCGACGACCTCACTCAGGACACCTTTATTAAGGCTGTTCGGATGATTGACGCAGGTCGATACACCGAAAGCGGCAAGTTCCTATCGTGGATTCTGCGTATAGCTCACAATTTGGTGATTGACCACTTCCGCCACCTCAAAAACAGCAAGGTTACAAACGAGGCGGAGGCGGGGTATGATGTGATTGGAACGCTCAAAATTGCAGAGAGCTCCCTAGAGGATAAAATCATAACCGAACAGATACATGCTGATTTGCATCAACTTGTGGATCTATTGCCGCCAGAGCAGAGCGAAGTGGTGAAGTTGCGTTACTTCTCCGAAATGAGTTTCAAGGATATAGCTGAACAGACTAATGTGAGTATAAATACTGCGCTTGGTCGCATGAGATACGCGCTCATAAATCTGCGTGCTATGATTAAGGAGAAGAATGTGTCGCTGACTTCTTAAGAGGGTTGTAACCGTCTCCGCAATGAAGTAAAGAAACCGCCGATTCATCTATGATGCTCGGCGGTTTTCGGCTACAGTTTGGAAAATTTCCATTTGTCG
>JBCQUV010000057.1:0-6780 GCA_047173765.1 Rikenellaceae bacterium | reverse complement strand
AACCTCGCTGTCGAGGTTAAAAACAATAGCCATAATTTACACTTTTTAATCCTGTGCAAAATTATGGCTATTGGGTGTGCAAGTCAATGCGTTTTCGTGGAGACGGTTACTAATACCACGAGTATGAATCTCCATCGTATGTGATTTTTATAGCTAACTGACTATCAACAATCGCTTGAGGCGGTGCAATAACATAGAAACTATTACCACTCCTGTAAGGGGTAATGTAACTCAATGAACCGCTATAAGCGTAGCTATCGTTCGATATATCAGCTGTGGCTGTGACTCTGAGTCGAACGGAAACATCCAAATCTGCGCAATCTATATCTTCGTTACTTATTGTAAAGACAATATTAGACAATGCCTTCACAAAGTTAAGTGTTGGTTTTTCGCTATCGGTCAATTCAGCACTTGCCACCATCAATGAGCTATTGTTGTAGTTGGCGTATTGACTTTGGTCACTCTCCACATCAAAGGCAAATGAGCTGGTGAGATTGCTATACTCGCCGCTAGGGAACAAAGCTATGTAGCTAAGCGACTCATCATCTGTGAGTGTGATTGGCTCTTCGGCCGAAAAGATAGCATCCGTGGCATTGTAGCTGTATGTTGCGCCAACACCTTTGCCACCCTCCGAAGTGTAGGATTGAACATATATCTGCTCGGCATCCATAAATTTATTGTCGTTTGCCACGCGTGTGGTGATGGCAGAGAGGAATGTCACATCATTGACAGTTGGCGTTGGATTGCCGCTGTTGTCATCGTCGTCATCATTGGGGGTAGGGAGTTCATTCGCATCATCCGTCTCCTCGTGTGATGTACACGAAGGTGCAGCGAGAGAGACAACACTCACCAACAAAAACATCTTGAATATAGTAGTCACAATTTTATTCATAGCGTCTATGTTCGAAAAGAGGCTACCCACAACATGCAGATAGCCTCTATATATTTTTATTATATAAATTTACTCTTCTTTTTTTACACTATTTTCGTAAGCAACACGCAATGTGACAGTAATCCATCCAAATACAAGACCTACCAAGCAGTAAATCAACTCTGTACCTGCAGCATTAACAAATGTAGTAGCAGCACCTGCTGGTTGGAATGTCATAATTGCGAAGAAAGCTCCAGCTCCCACAAACAAACCAGGAATCATAACTTGAGCTCTCTCCAAACATATAACTGGGATTACCAAAATAAGCAATGAAAGCGGAGTCACCCAGAATCCAGGGATACCAACTGTTGCCAACCACCCTGCAAAGGCAATGATAGCTATAGAACCAATGATACCTGCGACATAAGCTATGAGTACCTGTATACCACCCTTGATATTGCAACCTGCCATAAAATACATTGCCCACGCTTGGAATGTGAGCCAGCCAAAGCCGCTACCTGCTATAAAATATGTGCAGCTTCCTGCGCTTTGTAAAAGTTGGTCAATAAGTTGAACAATTGCCGCCAAAATAGCAATCATGATTGGAATCACGATAAACTTCGAAAATTTCATAATTAGTTGTTTTAAGTTAATAGTTAAAGCAAATATACCGAATAACTCTGAAAAATCAAAATTATTCGGTATATAAGTAGTGTAAAACAATTATTGTCATATTTTTAAAAGCACTCTTGGAGCGATATTTTTCACTATTAAATTTCAGTATAGAACCACTATATTTTCAATTCAATAGCAAAAAATCTCATCTCCAATAGCACTCTTAAAAACACACCAATAATTATTTTACCCTACTTAAGTAATATTTTTAGGTGTATTCTACTTCATTGGGGTGAAGTGCATAGCAACACCACCACGTGCTAGGAGGCTAAACTTCAATACATCCTCCGAAGTTAGACCATCACGCTTAGAGGTCTTAACTTGCGACTTGGTATCCAAAGATGGATCATCCTCATATAGTGCAAGCGAATATTTCTTACCCTTTTCGAGTACATCCGCTAGGTTTATGGTCACCTCACGAGCATCATTGTTGGTGATTGCACCCACAAATATATCGCTACCCTTGCGGCGATACTGAATAACATACTCACCAATCTTAGCATCAACCATGCGGCTATCATCCCACACCGTAGGAACAGCACTCCACAATGCCATCTCTGGCTCATTGCTATACTCATCTGGAGTGTCATACCAGTGCATAAATTGCAATGGGCTGTAGTAGATGATTGGCAACGTGAGTTGGTGTGCATGAGTATTCTTTAGGCGACGAGTGTCGTAGTATGCGAATGTGTAGTCACCGGGACCTGCCACGTAGCGCGTAAATGGAAGGATTGTGTTGTGTGTAGCACTTGGCCACTCCTCATTTCCTGCGATACCCTCTTGTGTCATAAGGTTAGGATATGTACGAGAGAATCCTGTTGGGCGATACTCATCGTGGATATCAACCATGATGCCATACTTCGCACACTTCCTAATAGCGTCGTGCAACCAAGTAGTCCAACCTTGATTACCGATTTGCACGAATCCAAACTTGATACCGCTCACTCCCCACTCTTTGTATATAGGTAGCATATCATCCAACTGAGTGTTCAACGCTCTCATATTTACATACAAGAAGATACCTAGACCCTTAGATTTTGCATATTTGCAAAGCTCCTTGATATTCAAATCCTTGTTTGGATCCTCCTTGCGTGCATTCGATGCCACAGCTCTTTCGAGACCATACCAACCTGCATCCAAGTGAATGTATTGATATTTTCTAGATGCTGCGAAGTCGATACCTTCCTTTGCTTTATCTTGAGTCAAGTAACTTCTAAAGACCTTACCTGGCTTAATCCACGATGTGTCGCCAATCTCGCAAGGGTCATTAAGGTTCAAAATTAGGTCGTTGTTGTTTGGTATCTCGACATCATTCTCAGCCGCCATAACCACACGCCAAGGGGTGTCATAAGGGGTGATGATATCTGCACAATCATACATGCTTAGCTCCAATGTAGACTCCTCCTCTTTAGAGAGCCTGAATTTACCACGAGAGTACGAAATCATCTTAGCCTCAGCCAAAGTAACCAACTTTCCGCTTGGGAGTTTGAGTGTCAATGGACGCTCACTCTCCTCCTTCTCGCCCCATCCTTCGAGTGGACGCTCACGGTAGTGATCTTGTGCCCAACCTGCGAAGTATGCGATTGAACCCTTAGGCATCTTGAACGATGTTTGCTCACCTACGATGTGAATAAATAGTCCGTTGATAGCCTCTGGGAAGTGGTAGCGGAATGCGATACCCTCGTTGTAGGCACGCACCTCGATATCCATGTAGTAGCTCTTGAACTTGTTATAGTCATCCTTGCTTGTGCTGTCACCCTTCTTGAACACCAACTGCATTTCGTTGTAGTAGTCTCTAACGGTGTTGCGCTCGCCATAGGTAGGAGTCCATGTTTGGTCTACAGTTGAGCGTTTAACATCTGTTAGTTCTAGGTTCTCGCACCAGAAATCAAAATTCTCGTTGGGTACTCCGAGTGCCGACTCAAATAGGTTGTTCTCAATCAACACTCCGAGTTTACTCTTCTCGACGATTGTCTCGCCACAGAAATCTACGCTGTAACACAACTCCATTTTGTGCTCTGCGATGCGGTCATGATAGAATGTAAATTCATATCGCTTGTCTGGAGAGAATACCTTGTGGGTAGCCTCCGTAGTGGTTGTCTGTGGCTCTGCGCCACCCGAACACGATGTTGCCAGGGCTACAAATGCCAGGGCTGATAAAAGTAATTTTTTCATTTTAATTTTTATTTAGGTTTTCTTAGCTTACTCTCTTTGTGGAGTTGTTATACACATCTGCCTCCCAAGCCTTCACTGCCTCCAACATTTTTGCTGTGCGCTCCGTCTCGCTACTCGATAGGTCGGTTGTCTCGAATTGGTCTGTGTTTAGGTTAAATAGTTCATACTTCCAATCTTCGCCTTTTGGTTTCTCGATTACCAACTTCCAGCCATCCTTGCTGCGCATAGCGACTTTATTGCCATGCCCCCAGAATAGGTCACGAGCAGCTGGGGCATTGCCAGTTTTGAAGAAATCGAGGAACGACACTCCATCCAACCCCTCCTTGGCGGTGAGCTTGCCACCTGCCATATCTACGAATGTGGGGAAGAAATCCATGCCCATAAATGGGATGTCGCTCTTTTGACCTGGCGCAATAACAGCTGGATATTTGATGATTCCAGGTACTCGATGACCAGCCTCATATACAGTGCCTTTGTGACCTCTATAACCGCCATTGTCGCCATATCCACGACCTGCGCCATTGTCCGAGCAGAAGATAATCATAGTGTTCTCCGCAATTCCCAGAGCGTTTACCATCTTCACAATCTCACCAATGCCGTGGTCTGTAACCTCGATAATCTCCTTGTATATTTCGAGCCCCTTCTCCTTGTCATATTGACGAATATATTTCTTGTTGCCCTCCTCACGCACTGGCTCATCATTCTCACCTTGGTATGGATAGTGAGGTGCTGGATATGGCACATACAAGAAGAATGGTTTATCGGTCTTGTTGGGGTTGTTGTGCATTATGAAGTTCAAGCTATTTTGGGTGATAAGGTTTGTGATATACCCCTTCGACTCACGATCTAGCTCTGCACCATTCCACCAATCGAAATAACCCGCTTCATCTATGTGTGAATGGTAGTCAATATTACCTGCCACGAAACCCTTGAACTCATCAAAGCCTTGGTACACCGGGTTAAATGCAGCTGGATAACCCAAGTGCCACTTACCAAACATACCGCAGCTGTATCCCAGCTCCGACAATCTTTCGGCTATGGTTATCTCCTCCAGTGCCAAACCCTTTTCGCGATGTTTGGCTGCTGTGATTACACCCGTAACTCCCACACGTTGTTGATATTTTCCTGTCATCAACGCCGCACGTGTAGGGCTACTCACCGCACCATTTGAGTGGTAGTCGGTAAACATTATGCCATCCGCCGCCAATTTGTCGATATTGGGCGTTTGGGCATTTGTGCCACCATAGCACGAGATATCCGAATAACCCAAATCATCGGTCATAATCAAGATTACATTGGGTTGGATTGCATCCACCTGCTCCGTGGCACCACACCCCACGAGAGGAAGCAAAAGTGCTGGTTGTAAATATTTTTGTTGTTTCAAATTCATTATCTTAATTTTCTTCCTTCGTTAATTATGTTTTACCCCACCCTCAAAGAAGATGAATAATAAGTTCCCTCTTTATAGAGTTTGAGTAACAAGGATGAGTTTTGGGGCTTCGTGAAGCTACTCAAACCGCAGCGTACTCTAGTACGTGAGGATTTGAGTAGCGAGGGAAGTGCCGAAAATCGCCTTGTTAGTCGAACTAGTTAGCCTTTAGTCCGATAATCTCCTTCGTATCTTTATATACGTCTGCTTTCCACGCCTCAATAGCTGCTGCCATGCTCTTCACTCGCTCGCACTCGCTCTCTGCGAGGTCGGCTGATTCGAATGGGTCTGCATTTATATTGAATAGTTGATACTTAACCTCCTCATCTGCTTTGGCCGTAACAATCAACTTCCAACCATCCTTGCTACGCATAGCGATGCTGCTACCATGCTCCCAGAACAGATCACGAGCCTCGGGTGCTACACCACTTGTCAAGAAATTAACAAGCGACACACCATCCGACTTCGCACATGACTCACCACCTGCCATCTCGATGAAGGTAGGGAAGAAATCCATACCCATAACCACTTCGTCGCTAGTTTGGTTAGGAGCAATCATCTTTGGGAACTTAATAACTCCAGGAACTCTGTGTCCTCCCTCATAAACTGACGCTTTGCGACCTCTATAACCACCCGTATTACCCGAGCCGTTTGGTCCATTGTCTGAGCAGAAGATAATCATCGTGTTCTCCTCCAATCCCAATTCACGAAGTGTCTCCATCACCATTCCTATACCCTTGTCGGTGTGCTCTATGATATCTTTGTATATGCGTGGAGAATCCTTCTTGTTCACCTTGCGGATTTGCTTCAAGTTACCCTCCTCACGCACTGGCTCATCATCCACGCTTTGGTATGGATAGTGAGGTGCTGGGTATGGCATATACAAGAAGAATGGCTCACCGCTCTTGTTGGGGTCGTTGCGCTTGATGAAGTCGATACTGTTTTGGGTAATCAAATCTGTGATATAACCCTTCACAGTGCGGTCGATTTGGTTGCCGTTCCACCAGTCGTAGTAACCTGCTTGGTCGATGTATGAGTGGTAGTCGATATTACCCGCCACGAAACCTCTAAATTCGTCGAAACCTTGATACGTGGGGTTGAACTCCTCGGGGTAACCCAAGTGCCACTTACCAAACATTCCGCACCTATAACCCAGCTCAGATAACTTCTCGGCAATGGTCACCTCCTCCAAAGCTAGTCCAGCTTCACGGTGTGCAGCTGCCGAAATCACGCCCGTAACTCCCGAGCGTTGTTGATATTGACCTGTCATTAGTGCTGCACGTGTGGGGCTACTTACAGCTCCATTGGTGTGGAAATCCGTGAGCAAGATTCCATCCTTAGCCATCTGGTCTATGTTGGAAGTCTGCGCCACAGTACCACCAAAGCACGAAATATCGGCATAGCCCAAATCATCTGCCATAATCAACACCACATTGGGTCGCATATCCTTAGACGACTCTGTTGCTCCACAACCAACGAGGGGGAGCAACAGAGATGCCTGAAGAATAGATTTATAATCTCTCTTCATTATATTTGCTGAATTCAACCTGCAAATGCAACTGAATTCATAGTTAATATTTGTTTGAATTTTTCATTTGGCGTGAGGTATCCGAGCCTTTTACGAGGTCGA
>JBCQUV010000056.1:0-7017 GCA_047173765.1 Rikenellaceae bacterium | reverse complement strand
GGAGAGTTTTACCTCTCTTTCCTCTCTGAAAAAATATTTTATCTTAGCTCCTGCAACATCTCAGCTCATCAGTTGCATTTACAAGTTGAATTCAGGATTCTATGCGGTCATAAAATTACTAAATTATTGTATAATACCAAAAAAAATAACGCAAAAAAAAGCCTCTCAAAGATTAGAGAGACCTTTTTTATCCTTTTTTACGACTCTAAGTAGGGTAAAACAATTATTGCCATATTTTTAAAAGCACTCTTGAAGCGATATTTTTCACTATTAAATTTCAGTATAGAACCACTATATTTTCAATTCAATAGCAAAAAATCTCATCTCCAATAGTACTCTTAAAAACACACCAATAATTATTTTACCCTACTTAAAATAGCGTTTTTGCGTAATTTATTAGCTCCTGCAAGAAAATAAACATCATCCAAACAGTTGCTATAAGTTTGATTCCTGTGCCCGCAATAAACGAAACGAATGATGCCATGCCCACCTTAAAAGCTTTAGTTGTGTCGGATTTGTCGTTGCAAAGTTCGCCCAGAATTGCACCAAAAATTGGACACAAAATAATACCAACAGGAGGAAAAAAGAAGAATCCTGCAACCATTCCGACGGTTGAACCCACAACCCCCGCCTTCGAACCACCTAATTTTTTGGTAAAAAATGGAGGTAACACAAAATCCACAACCGAAATCACAACAGATGCCACAGCCCACCAAACAAGAGCCGACGAAGGGATAGTCGAGTAACTACAAAAATATGCACACAGCAATCCCAAGTAACTAAACAAGATACCTGGCAAAGGGAAAATAGCTCCGATAATACCCAGCAAGGACATCACCAAAGCTAATATGGATAATATTACATCCATCTACTACTCAACAAGTTGATTAGTTGCCGTGTCGGGGAATATAACCCAAGGCTTGAATGTTTTAGCATCTTCGAAATCCATTTGGGCGTATGATATAATGATTATCACATCACCCACCGCCACACGACGAGCTGCAGCACCATTCAAACAGATACAACCGCTGCCTCTTTCGCCCTCGATGATGTAGGTTTCGAATCGCTCGCCATTGTTATTGTTCACAATAGAGACCTTCTCGCCTGGTAGTAAATTTGCTGCATCAAGAAGTGCTGCATCAATAGTGATACTGCCCACGTAGTTTAGATTTGCCTGTGTGACACTCACACGGTGAATCTTGGATTTGAGCACCTCAATGGTCATCTTCATTTTATTTAAGATTTATGTTATCTATTAGTCTTACGGTTCCTGCTTGCACTGCGGTGCAAAGTTGTATGGTTGGGGCAGACCAGTCGGCTACACGTTGCAATGTGCGACCATCTACTATGTTTAAATATATCACCTCTAGCAACACTGTGGCATTGATTTTAGATGTCACAAATTGCTCCACCTCCTCGGGCGACATGGTTGCCATGAGTGCCTTAGCCTCAGATATCGCAGCATATATTGCTGGTGCCGCCGCCCTATGCTCAGGGCTAAGAAGTGCATTGCGTGACGAAAGAGCTAAGCCATCTTCGCCTCTGAATGTTGGCACTTCGATAATCTCGACATTGATGCTGAGCTGCTCCACCAATGAACGTATAACTGCCACCTGCTGAAAATCCTTTTGACCAAAGTAACTCTTTGAGGGTTTCACAATATCAAACAATCGGCTCACTACTTGACCCACACCATTAAAGTGCCCTGGACGAGTTGCACCCTCCATAACACGTTCTATGTCGCCAAAGTCGAAAGTTCGACTATCTGCGAAAGGATATATCTCCTCGACCGAAGGCATAAGCAGATAATCTGCACCTGCCTTGGTAACCATCGCCACATCCTCTTCGGGTGTGCGAGGATAGCTCACCAAGTCACCTTTGTCGTTGAATTGCGTTGGGTTCACAAATATGCTAACCACCACTACATCACACTCCTTGCGTGCGCAATCCACCAAAGATATGTGCCCAGAGTGCAAAGCTCCCATAGTCGGCACAAAACCGACGCATTGACCTTTATGTTGTTGTAGTGCCACTTGAAGTTCAGCAACACTTTCAAATACTACCATATTAATATATTGTAAAACATGTCGGGGCAAAGTTAGAAACAATAAATGAGAAAAGAAAAGATTTTTTTCATTTTTGACCCCTCTTACCCTATTTATTTCTACCTTTGTGGTGGCAACAACTACCTCGTGGCATATTTTTGGAGGGGTAATGTATATTTAATTTAAAAGCCATAGAATATGAAAAACAGAACTACACCTTGGATTATCGACCGATTCGGCGACACTAAAATCCTAAGATATGAAGTCCCAGCATTCGAAGAGTTGGATCTGCGAGAGAAGATATACATATATTATTTGAGCGAAGCGGCAAAGTGCGGACGAGATATTTTGTTTGACCAAAATTTCAGATTCAACCTCATAATCCGCCGCACACTCGAATCCCTCATGGAGCACTACTCGGGTGATCGCACCACGGCAGAGTGGCTAGCCATAGAGAAATACCTAAAACAGATATGGTTCGCCAATGGTATACATCACCACTACTCCAATGACAAATTCACACCCGAATTCTCAGAGGAGTTCTTCACAGATGCAGTGCGCTCAATAGACAATGAACACCTACCCTTAGAGGAGGAGATAGATGTAGATGAGCTGCTTGCAAATATCACACCCATAATTTTTGATACCAATATATTCCCTACCAAAATCACTCGTGCTGCGGGCGAAGATGTGGTAGAGGGGTCGGCGTGCAACTTCTATCGCAACCTCTGCGAAAGCGAGGTGGAGGAGTATTACGGCAAATTGGAGAATCCTGCCGACAAAGAACCTGTGTCATGGGGTCTAAACTCGCAACTAGTGAAAAGAGAGGATGGAATCATTGAATCACACACATGGAAACTATCGGGAATGTACTCCGAAGCGATAGAGAAGATTATATATTGGTTGGAACTGGCACACGGCGTGGCTAACGACACTCAAAAGGAGGTTATATCGCTGCTAGTGGAGTTCTACCGCACGGGCGATCTCAAAACATTCGATTCATACAGCATCGAGTGGGTGCGAGACACTGAGTCAAAAGTCGATTTCATCAATGGATTTATAGAGGTGTATGGCGACCCACTTGGGCGCAAAGCTACGTGGGAATCGGTAGTTAATTTCCGCAACGAAGAGGCTAGTCGTCGCACCCAAATAATTGCCCAAAATGCGCAGTGGTTCGAGGATAATGCACCTATCACCCCTGAGTATCGCAAACCCAAAGTCAAGGGTGTTTCCGCTAAGGTAATCACTGTGGCTATGTTGGGCGGAGATTGCTACCCCTCGACCCCAATAGGAATAAACCTACCCAATGCCGATTGGATTCGTTCGACTCACGGTTCCAAATCTGTGACCATAGATAACATCACCGACGCCTATGACCACGCAGCCAAGGGGAGCGGATTCAACGAAGAATTTGTACTACGCACGGAGGATAGAGAGCGCATGGAGAGGTATGGCAAACGTGCCGACGACATGCACACCGACCTGCACGAGTGCTTAGGTCATGGCTCTGGTCGCTTAGCGGATGGCATCCTAGGCGGAGAGCTCAAGAGCTATGGTTCTGTGTTGGAGGAGGCTCGTGCCGACCTATTTGGTCTATATTATATAGGTGACCCCAAAATGGTGGAGCTTGGGCTTATACCCCACCTCGACATGGCGAAGGCTCAATATGCCAAATATATAATGAATGGCGCAATGACTCAACTCTCACGCATTGAGCTAGGCAAAGACACGGAGCAGGCACACATGCGCAATCGTAAGATAGTGGCGGAGTGGTGCATAGAGCAAAGCCGAGATGACAGAGCTGTGGAGTGGGTAGTAGAGAGTGGCAAAAGATATGTCGTAGTCAATGACTTCGACCGCCTAAGACAGCTATTTGGCACACTCCTTTGCGAGGTGCAACGCATAAAATCTGAGGGAGATTACGCCGCCGCCAAAGAGCTAGTCGAGAGATATGGCGTGAAAATCGACTACTCTTTGCACGAAGAGGTGCTCGCACGCTACAAAGCGTTGGGAATAGAGCCATACAATGGATTTGTGAATCCCGAATATCGACTCATCGAAAAGGATGGCGAAATTGTCGATGTCGAAATAGATATAGTTTTAGATTACACAGCGCAGATGATGAAATACTCCAAGGAGTACTCCTATTTGCCAAATATAAATTAAATTTTAGCTATGCAACAACCCAAACCCTCACTACTTGCCCTACTCCCCTTAGCACTATTTTTCGCCCTATATTTGGTGGTTTCTATCGTCGTGGGCGACTTCTATAAAATGCCTATTACCGTAGCCTTTGTGGTAGCATCGGCTGCGGCGGTGGCTATGTGCAAGGGTATGCCCTTTGCCGAGCGCGTGTCGAACTTTTCGAAGGGGGCAGCCGATAGCAACATTATGCTTATGGTGTGGATATTTATCCTCGCTGGAGCTTTTGCCGCCTCAGCCAAGGCTATGGGGGCAGTGGATGCTACGGTAAATCTCACCATGGAGTTACTGCCGAGTAATATGCTATTAGTGGGTATATTTATCGCTGCCTGTTTTATTTCATTTGCGGTGGGTACTTCGGTGGGCACAGTTGTGGCATTGGTGCCGATTGCCGCAGGTATTGCACCTAGGATTGGAGTCGATGTGGCATATATAACATCCATAATTGTGGGCGGTGCTTTTTTTGGCGACAACCTATCATTTATATCCGACACCACCATTGCCGCCACCCAGAGCCAAGGGTGTACGATGAGCGACAAGTTCAAAGCCAATATTGTGCTGGTGCTGCCAGCGGCTATTTTGTGCGCCATGCTATACCTATTCCAAGGAGCTAATATACATTACCCAACAACCAACACGGCGGTGGAGTGGGTGAAGGTTATACCTTACATTTCGGTCATTGTATTGGCTATTTGTGGCGTGAATGTTATGATGGTGCTCGTGGTGGGCATTGCCCTTAGCGGTGTGATTGGAGTTGCCACTGGAGGATTTGACGTGTGGGGATATACACAATCTATGGGCGATGGTATTGGAGGTATGGGCGAGCTAATCATAATCACGATGTTGGCTGGTGGACTCCTAGAGCTAATACGCCTAAATGGTGGTTTGGAGTGGCTCATAGGGGCTCTCACACGCAATGTGCGCAATAAACGAGCTGCGGAGCTAAGCATAGCATCATTGGTTTCGATGGCTAATTTGTGCACAGCAAACAACACCGTGGCGATAATCACAACGGGAAAAATCGCGCGTGACATAGCTCAAAAATTTGGTGTCGATCCACGTCGTGCAGCGAGTATTCTCGATACATTTTCGTGCTTCGTGCAGGGGCTACTGCCCTATGGTGCACAGTTGCTTATGGCGTCGTCGCTGAGTGGTGTGTCGCCCATAAATATCATATCTACGCTCTACTACCCCATGCTTATTGGGCTCTTTGGAGTGGTGGCTATAGGGTTGCGTTTCCCTCGAAAATATGCTTAAGCTACGATTATTCCAATAAATTGATTATCTTTGCACGATGATAATTGTGCAGAGGGGAGATTTCTCCTTTTCAGATAAGGAGAAAATATAATGACATTTCAAGATTTAAATTTAATAGAGCCAATCCAAAAGGCTCTCGTGGAGGAGGGTTACACAACACCTACTCCAATTCAAGCCGAGGCCATTCCGCTTGTGATAGATGGTTGCGACCTACTAGGTTGTGCCCAGACAGGAACGGGAAAGACCGCTGCGTTTTCGATTCCAATAATTCAAAACATATACAACCAACAGGGCGGCTCAAAAAAGTATGGAGGTATAAAGGCTCTAATACTAACCCCCACACGCGAATTAGCTCTACAAATCGGTGAGAGCTTTGCAGCGTATGGTCGCCACACAGGGTTGTCACACACCGTAATATTTGGAGGTGTAGGTCAAAAACCACAAACAGATGCACTGCGCAAGGGTGTCGATATTTTGATTGCAACACCAGGTCGCCTGCTCGATCTCATAGCGCAAGGCTACATCAAGCTACACACGCTGGAGTATTTTGTGTTGGACGAGGCAGACCATATGCTCGACATGGGATTCATACACGACATCAAACGAATCCTGCCACTCCTACCCAAACGTAGGCAAAGTCTATTCTTCTCGGCGACAATGCCACCCGAGATTGAGAAACTAGCAAATAAGATTCTCACCTCACCCGAAAAGGTGGAGGTGACACCTGCATCCTCTACGGTAGACAAAATCGACCAATACCTATATTATACAGAGAAGAAGGTCGAACTACTAATCAAACTACTCGACGATCCAAAGATGGAGAGCGTGCTAATCTTCACACGCACCAAGCATGGAGCAGATAAGGTTGTGAAAATCCTAAATAGATACAAAATTCCATCAGAGGCAATCCACGGCAACAAAAGCCAAAGCGCACGCCAGAGAGCTCTCTCGAACTTCAAATCGGGCGACACACGTGTACTTATAGCTACCGACATTGCCGCTCGTGGAATAGATGTAGATGATCTTTCGCACGTCATAAATTATGAGTTGCCCAACATTCCCGAAACTTATGTGCACCGCATAGGTCGCACGGGTCGTGCTGGTCGCAATGGTGTGGCATACTCATTCTGCAACGCTATAGAGATGCCTCTACTCAAAGATATCGAAAAACTCATAGGCAAACGCATAGAGGTTGCGGGAGGAAAACCATTCAAAGCCGAGGAGACTAAGGTTGCCACAGAGGAGAAAAAGGTGCGTGTGGAGCAGAGCCGTTCATCTCGAAACAATAGGCGCAACAACTCTCACAGGAGATAAAATGTTGAGAGTACATATTACGTAATTTAACGTGAGTCCGATAATTCGAACTCACGTTAAATTTTTATTCTACCCCAACATATAAAATGCTGAATTCAACCTGCAAATGCAACTGAATTCATAGTTAATATTTGTTTGAATTTTTCATTTGGCGTGAGGTATCCGAGCCTTTTACGAGGTCGATTATTTAGCTTGTTTT
>JBCQUV010000055.1:0-7035 GCA_047173765.1 Rikenellaceae bacterium | reverse complement strand
TCCGTGGACTACTGCCCGACAAATGGAAATTTTCCAAACTGTAGCCGAAAACCGCCGAGCATCATAGATGAATCGGCGGTTTCTTTACTTCATTGCGGAGACGGTTACAATAAACTTGATTCAGTGTGACAACATTGAAGTTCTGCTGGACAACAATAATACAAAACAAGAGAAGAGTTCGAATTGTCGAACTCTTCTCCATTAGTAATATGTGATGAGCCGCAATGGGCACACTCTTAACTACTCCTCAATAATCACACGGAATCCTACGTTATACACTCTTTGATATGGGTAGTACCCTCTTCTAGAGTGCGAGGTAGACTTCTTTGGACGGTCGAGTGACGAGCCACCACGAACAACCTTATATTCTGCCTCTGCCTTGCTCTTGCCGTAAGGATAAGGCAAATAGTCGGAACGAGTCCACTCTGCAACGTTTCCGTGCATGTCGTATAGTCCAAATGGGTTAGCCTCGTAGCTTGCACCCTTAGTTTGGATTAGGTTTCCATCATCTACACTCTCCTCCTTGGGTAGGAATGTGTAGTGCTTATAAAGTGCGTGGTTCGACTTCATTGGCTTTGGATCCATACCTGCAACCGCAAATAGAAGGGTTGTTTTGTCTGCCAAATTCTCCTTTTTACCAAAGTCAGAAGTTACATCTCCGTACCAGAAATCGGTATCTGTTCCAGCTCTACAAGCCCACTCCCATTGTGCCTCGGTAGGTAGAGTAATTTTGAGACCTGTCTTTTTGCTCAACTCCTCACAGAATGCTATTGCCTCGTTCCAGCTCACACGTATAACTGGTTGCTCGGGCAAGAATGCTGGGTAACCTGGGTTGATGTGGTCTTTCCATTGTTGATCCATGTAGCGGCTCGAATGGTTAGGATAGAATACATTGTATTGCTGGTTCGAAACCTCGATTTCGCCCATCCAGAACTCTTTGTCGATAGATACCTTGCCTGCTGGCTTAGCATCACTCTCGCCTGAGTTACTTCCCATAACAAACTCTCCTGCTGGAACACGCACGAAGGTCATCTTCACACCATTGCCAATCTCGATTGTCTTTTTGTTGGTGTCGGCAGTAGCCTCAAATGGCCAACCCTTAGCCTTCGCAGTTTTTGCCTTGGTCTCCTTTACTGGCTCTGGCATCACAGCCTCAATTTTGCCTTGGTTCTTGAGTAGTTCGGTGTAGTCCGAAATCTCTTTTCTCCAATCCACGCTCGCTCCATTTGCGTATTTATCTGTCAATTCGATACGTCTCACGTATTGGTCTTGACCGCATACTGGAACCTTCTTAGGTGTGTTGGCGTTGAAGTATCCCTTGTCTGGAGCATTGAAATCAATCCAGTTGTAGAGTGCTCGCCACTCCTTATCGGTAAGTTTCACATTGTGGTGACCCTTCTTAAGCATACGCACAAGCTCACTTGTGTTGGGGTGGTACTCATAAGGGCTAAGTACTGGTTGATCACCCTCGCCACCTTGGCGGTGAATATATGGGTGGAAGTTCAAATATGACTTTCCAAAACCTAGTTTATCCTTTGTGGTGTCTGACAAATCAAATGCCTTAGTTCCATTGTGACAAGCCACACAAGCTCTATCCAATATTGGTTGAATTTGCAAATCGAATGTCATAGGACGAGTTCCGCCAACTGGAGGCGTAAGTTTGCGAGGCTGTATAGTAGATGCAATAACTCGCTTAGGCATAGCAATTTGGTTCAAATCCTCGTGACATCCCACGCACGACACAACCTCTCCTGGCATAGGAGTAAACCAACTGCGCATCCATTGGATTGCAGCACCATCTTTGTCCACAGGTTGAATTGCGATAGGGGTATTAGAGGGAACTTTAAATATAGCCGAGCCATCCTCCTCAACAGGTACTGTACCCAACAATCGTTTGATATCCCAACCCGATTGGATTCCGTGCCAGTTGTGGTCTGATACTGTCTCTAGGTATGCGTACTCGTATGCGAAAATGCGTAGCTCCTTGACTGTTCCACGAGGTACTCCAGGTAGACCCTCACCCTCGTATATGTCTTGAATAAATATCGTAGACTCCTTGTCGCCAAGCACCACTCTATCTGGAATAGATGGAGGAGTAGTTGTTTTGCGAACCGCAAGAGGAGAGATTACACCCTCACCTTCAGCTTCATACAAGCAAGTTACATTATCGAATACATCGACCAAATACACACCCCACAAAGACTCTTCGGTGAGCTTTGCAGCCACTAGGAAGTATTTGTCGTCGAGCGGCATAGGCTTGATGAATTGAGGCCATACGTTATCCACCAATCTATCTACATGCACCTCCTCGATTTCGCGACCTCTGTATGGAATCTCCTGCAACATACCTGCTGCACCCTTGCGTGATTTGCGAGGATCGAAGATTATGAGGCGACCCGAACGAGCAACTCCGTGGTGACCAGAGACAATACCCACAAATGCAGATGAGTGGTTTGGCAGTGGCTCCATGTCGAACACACTATTTGGGAACATGTGACCACTTCCGTAGAGCGCACGCTGCTCCGAACCATCAGGGTTCATAGTCATCACGATACGTGAATAGTAGTGCGTCAGGTCGGTGTACTCCCAACGAGTGTACATAACCTTACCATCGTGTGTGATTGTAGGGTTCCAGTTTGCATCTTGGTCGAATGTTAGGCGACGGAAGCTCTTGTTTTGTGGCGTGTAAAGAACCATATTACCCACTGGGTCTAATCCATTTACACAAGGTACAGCTTGGTAGCCAATATTTGAAGTGACGATAACACGACCATCGGGGAGATATGTACCATCATAAAACTCTATGTCCGTCTCGGGAATCTCCATAAGTTTCTCTGCACCACCTTTTTTGAGGTCTGCCTCAAATACGTTCCATCGGCCATCCTCTTGGATTCCTGTAAACATAGCTTTGCCTCCATCCCAATGTATGCGCAAATCCGAAATTGGAGTGTCGCTAGTTGGTTTGTATACTGTGTGCAACTGTTGCTCGCCACTCTTTACTCCCGAAAGAATCGCCAACGATGCATCGTAATCGGCACGAATGGCTGACTCTTGGTTACTATAGTTACTAATCTGTGTTCCGAGGTTTGGCGACATAATCTTGCGAGCATCGCTACCGATATTGAATCGAGCCATCAAGATATCGCTATCGAGGAATGGATTTGCACGTATCAATTTGTCACGAAGAGCAATAGCTGTCTCCGCTTTGCAAATATACGAAACATCGCCCTTCTCGATTGCGCTCTTAACCTCCGCTAGGCTCTTTGTCAATTCATCATACGTAGCTTTATTTGCTGCGTAGTCAAATGCCGAGTTCGACTTCATATCCTCAAGATATAGAGCCAAAGCTGTTGGATTTACCCACTTCAACTTCTCGTTTAGCTCGCCCATTTTCAACATCTCTTTGGTGAGGTCGATATATGCTTTTGCTTGCGCCTTTGCGCTCAATTTGGTATACTCCTCGATTTTTGCACGATAGTAATCCTTGTTTACTGTAGCTGCAAACTCCACTACTCTGTCAGCGATGCTCTTCTCTACGTTTACACCCTCTTTAGGGAATACATATTCGTCGAAGAGTGTGCACGATTGGTACAAAAATTTCTTCATCTCATCGCTCTGCTCCTTGGTCATAGTCTCGAACAGGTACTTTTCGTCCAAACGCTCGTCACGCAACGAAATAACAACGCTTGTTACTACACGACCGCCATCCTCGGCACCAATCTCAGCATCGAAGCTCTTGTACTTGCCATCAAGCTTATATACGATTTTACCATACGCTTGCACGCATATTCCCTTTTTGTATGACTTGCCATTGATTGCGATGTCTCGATTGTGCCCTCTATTAATATTATATACGGGCGAGTAATCGTAACCCGTCTCGAAGTGGGGCGTAAGGTCGGTCAAACAGACTTTATTACCATCCAAATCGGTGATGATAGGGTCACCTACCGCAGCGAAGTCGCCAACGTTTCCATCACGTGCATCGGTTACGGTGATTATAAATTTATCGACACCTGTCAAATCAAAAGTTACCTTCTCGGCATCTGTTTTGCGTCGCTTCACATCACTGTAGAATGGTTTGACACCCTTAATTTTGCCTTTGTCAATGTTTTGGCGCAACTCAACCACAGCCTCTTGCCATGTCTTAGCACCTTTCGTCTGAGCAGTCAGTGGAGTAATCATCACAACCAACAACAGAGAGGTTAATAATTTCCCGATAAATTGCATAAAATATTAGTTTTAGTTTAATTAGTTTCGACTCAACAGGGAGCATCATACTCCATCATTTACACAAAGATAATATATTTTTGCTAAACTCAATAGCAATAATTCAAATTACGACTCATTTTTTGTTTATTTATATGCGCAACAACAAAATAGGGTGACCTACCAATTGGTAAGTCACCCTCATGTTATATTGCACTAGGATTAGAGAACTACTCCTCCACTGTCCACTTAGTATATTTACTTCTGAGCGAACGCTGACCCAATGGCACCGCCAAACCAAGTGATACGCTCATATTAGATTGGTTGATTGGGACATATTGAGCACTCTTTTTTGATGTCAAAATATCTGTTGCTAGATATAGGTTAAACCAACTAGGTGATAGGTTCAATGCAAACCCAACAGAACCACCTCGGTTATTGACAAATGAGTAGCTAGTAGCCACAGTACACCACGACAATGGACGAACATGCGCCGAAGCTGTGATGTTGTGCATAGTTTTGCTATACCAGAACTGAGCCGTGTACAATGCACCCACATTTAGCAACTCATCAAATAGACGATACTCAACACCTGCATTGATATTTGCCTGCATAAAACGAGTCGTACTCTCAGCCTCAGTGTTGTTGAATGTCAAATCATCGAAACTAAAATCTGGAGTCTCCACATTTCCGCTACCATCAATTTCGATACCTGAAAATGTTTTGGTCGTTGCCATAGCCGCCGAAGCACAATTCTTATCGCTCCACTTAATGAAACCAAGGTCGTTCACCGCAAGTGAGAATCTCAACTGCTTGGTGTAAGCATACTCGGCACCCAAGTCAATGGCTGCACCAAGTCCAGCAGGAGAGAATCCAGACATCGAGATGTCGTCAGTGTCAAACTCTTGCCCCACGATGCCATCGTTTGTAACACCTGCACCATATACATCTAGCTCGCCGACCATGTCTACCATCCACTCATCTGAGTCCATTTTAACATTGAATTTAGAGATATTAGCACTTGCGCTCGCTAAACCGACCAAAAATTTAAAACGTCCTCCGACTGTAAGCTTCTCGCTAACCATCTTAGAGTATCCAAAACCTGCATCTACAAAACTCTCTGCATATATTCCCATATCCGAGATGTTGCTTGTCTTGCCCAACTTCGCAAACTCAAAAAACTCATACGGTAGATTGTAGCTCGCATTAGTACGCAAGGATAGATTAAATGTCCAGAAATCACGATGATTTTTAAAGTAACCTCCGAAGTTAAGTAAATTGAGGCGATTGCTTACGCTCATGAAATTAGCACCCTCCGACAAATTACCCAAGGCATCAGCCGCCGAAACAGAGCTATCCATAAACGACACCATATCAGTACCATCCTGATAAACAATAGAACTAACAGATAGGTTACCATTCACATTCAACGACATGCTACCCACAAAAGGGATTGAAACATAGCCTCTCTCGGGAGCAAATGCAACGTTCAAATTGGTACGCTCAATAGCATCAGGCATATAATACGAGGTAAAACTTTGTGCCATAGCTCCACACGCTACGCACACAGCCACCAATGACAGAAATATTTTCTTCATCTTTTTATTTTCTTTTGGAATTTATTTGTGAGAATTAAAACTTAAGATTTCCTGTCTTTTGAATTGAAATCTTGATTGTTATGGCATAGTCGCCCACTGCAATAGATGTGTATGTCTTGAGAGATATTCCAGAGTTCAAAGTTGAACCATCGCTCAACACAGAAGATATCTCGCTTAGAGTAAATGAATTAACTACTGGCTCCTCACCTTCGGAGGTCAAGCTAATTGTTATACAAACACCATCAGCTCCAGTGAATACAATCTCACTAATATCGAACGTAAATGGGAAGTTGTGCGTGTATGTCGCAATGATAGAGACCGTCTCTTCGTCGCCACCCAAGATATCGATAATGTCCGAAGGTAGCTCTACAGACTCCACCTCTTGGTCAATTTCCATTGTTGAATACTCCTTCAATTGAGATACTACCTCATCATCAATCAATGCCACAACTGCATCTGCAAAATCTTTAATGTATTGGTCATAATCATCTTCCGTGTACAACACATACTCATTTATGGCATCAATAATATCAACCTCTGTAAATTCATCTTTGAGGTTCAAAACACCATTATTAGAGTCCGTAAACGAAGTTAGATTGACATAATCCTTGTAGCTATAGATAACAGATGCTAAATCGGCAACCTTTTGCTCGCTACTTTGTAACTCATCAATCAACAAATTAACCAATCTCTCTATCTCACTCTCTTTGGCATCCTCGTCATCAGCTATTAGAATTGAAATATCTACAGTCTCACCAGTTGGCAAAAATGCATTTATCAGCTCCAATATCTCTGTAAAACCATACGAAACATCCGAACGAGTTGGCATTATAGCACTACTGCTAGCAGATGTTGCCACAACATCTGTACCATTACCATCCAAATCATCACCCGTAATTGTTATTGTTGCTAGAGGCATCGATATTGTGGTATCCTCTGAACCAATCTCCACATCATCGAATGACACCTTAGATAAATCATAATTTTCATCCACACAACTAGTAGCCATAACTAGGGCTACCAACGCTAAAAAGTAAACTTTTAATTTCATATTCGCAATCATTTTAAATTATTATCCTATAGGGGCAAAGATACAAAAAAAATCGAAACAAAAACAATATTTTATAATTTTATACACTTGAATTCAACTTGTAAATGCAACTGAGGAATTTGAATGTTGCAGGGAATAGGATAAAATATTTTTTCAGAGAGGAAAGAGAGAAAAAACTCT
>JBCQUV010000054.1:0-7124 GCA_047173765.1 Rikenellaceae bacterium | reverse complement strand
GTGAGCAATCCGTGAGCCGTCGCCTTGGGCATATCTATACCCATCTCATTATACTGCTTCACGATTCGCTCTACGGGCAGACCATAGACAAACCTCTGCTGTATGATATTGGCGATAATCGAGCTGTCGAAGTTAGAGTTGAGAAGAGGTGCAATCGGTGCTTTACCCTCATAGAGATTATCCCCCAAGCGATATTTGCGACAAGAGTATATCTGCTTCACCAGACGTGGCGGAATGTATTTGTAGCGCACCACCTCTCGGCTAAACAGGAATACGGCATCTGCTTTTTGTGCCTTGAATATCTCATCATCTGGCTCTACGTTGATTACTTCTAACTCCTCTACCTGATAGACTTTGCGCTTTGCGCCGTTATTGCCTCGCTCCTTGGGTGTGGGTGCTGGGGTTTTCTCTGTGAGTGTTGTATCGACGTAACACTTGACCTTCTCATTCTTTTGGGGTAGGGCGATCTTGGTGAGTCCATTGAGTTGGGCTGCTTTGGCTTCGAGGGATTTATCCTTTTCCAAGAGGAGTGCTTTGAGCTGTGCTACCTCTTCTGTGAGGGTGGCGATAGAACCGCTCATTGTCTCTATGGTCTTGGCTAAACTCTCTGCTAACTCCTTGTAATTCATAGAGTAAAGATACGCAAAAAGAACGAGATGCGCAAATATTTAAGCCATTATTTTGCAGTTATTTCATTGATAATCAAATCATTAACATAGCCTTACGCCTTAATTCTCCGCCACAGCTTTTGTGATTTACCGAGCCAATAAGACGTTCAAATTCGGCACTTTGTAGCTCGATAAACGAACCATCGCCAGAGAGTCGAGGCAGGTTGAAGGTGCCGATTTCAAGCCGTTTATGATAGAGTATAAACCCCTCACGTTGCCATCGCAAAATCTTAACCGACTTGCGTGTTGTGCCAATAAAGACAAAAGCGTCGCCCGAAAGTGCCGAACTCTCACACCTCTCAGCCGACTTAACCATACCATAAAGCGACCGAATACCCTTGCGCATATCCACACCGCCACAAAAACAAAAATAACGAACCTCGCTGTCGAGGTTAAAAACAATAGCCATAATTTACACTTTTTAATCCTGTGCAAAATTATGGCTATTGGGTGTGCAAGTCAATGCGTTTTCGTGGAGACGGTTACCATTCAATTTCAAAAGAATGATGGCTTTCTTGTGGGCATATATCTGTGAATATATCAGAAAAAATATCCGACCTCAGAAATTTACTGAAATCAGATATTGTGGTTTTTAAGGGTCGACTAAATAACGCAAGTTACACACATAAAAAGAGCCAGACCGTGAAAAGTCTGGCTCTTTTTATGTGTGATAAAAGCATTACTCTACACCACCACCCAACGAGCGATATAGGTTAATAATACCCTCGGTTTGCTCGAACTTGCTATTTGCAAATGACAACTCCGCAGAGAGTAGACTCTGTTGAGCTGTGAGCACCACCAAATATGTAGATGCTCCATGTTTCATCAGGAGCTCCGAACTCTTAAGTGCGTCCTTTAGATATGCAATTTGTTGCAACTCATGCACAATGCGAGCCTTAGCACTTTGGCACGCTATGAGTGCTACATTCACCTCTGCACCTGCATCCAGCAATGTTTGGTTGAATTGCAAAAGAACCTGCTCCTGTTGCGACTTCGAAATCTCCAAAGCTCCACGAAGTTTGCCTCCATTAAATATAGTCTGCACAACTGAACCCACCAACGAATATACCACCTCCTTAGGGTTAGTGATAGCTGCGCCAAAACCATAACCCACAGAGCCGCTAAGCGACAACGAAGGGTACAACGCCGCACGTGCATAGTTAGTGGCATAGAACGCTTGAGCCAACTCATACTCCGCAACCTGCACATCGGGACGATTGCTAAGAAGTTGCATAGGTACTCCCACTGCCAAATCATCGGCTAGGTTTACATCCGCAATATCACCGCGCTCTATGTGTTGTGGCACAATTTTAAGGAGCGTAGATAGATTATTCTCCGCAGTTTTAATCTGCTCATCAATCGACACAATACTACTTTCAAGTGCCGACTTGTTAGCCTGCGACTGCAACACAGAGGTGTTATCCACACGCCCTGCACGATTCAGAGCCTCCATAGCACGGATGTTTTCACTCCACATATCTAGCGTCGTGAGACTAATGCGCATCTGCTCATCGAGCATAAGTAGCGAGTAATAGTTAGTTGCCACGGTCGCTATGAGCTGTGTCTGCACCGCCTTGTGGTATGCCACACTCTGCTCCAGAGCCGATTTGCTTTGGTACTTAGCATTGCGTAGGCGACCAAATATATCTATCTCCCAACTAGATGACAAACTTCCTGAGACACCCTTAGCGGTGGTGCTACCTACGCCAACCAACGACGCCGACGCCGACGCCGAAAGTGTTGGAATATATGCTTTGCGTGACATCTTGAACGACGTCTCCGCCTGCTCTATATTGAGTCGAGCGACATTGAGGTCGGTGTTATTCTCCAACGCCTGCTCTATGAGGGCTTGCAACTTGGGGTCGGTAAATAGTTCGCGCCACTTCACCGAGGCTAGGGTTGTGGTGTCTGAGGTAGCCTCTATATAGTTGTATAGGTTGTCGGTAATCTCCGTGGTGGTGGGCTGCTCAAATTTCGAGTATAATCCACATCCGCTCATGGTTGAGGCGAGGAGTGCCGCTGCCAATATATTTCTAATTTTCATAATAATCTTGCTTTTTAAATTACTCCTCAACAAATGGTAGAATTCGTTTTGGCATCACCTTATCCTCTATGTTTTGGAAGATAACAAACAACGCTGGCACGATAAATATAAGGGCAATAGTACCCACCAACATACCTCCCACGACACCTACTCCAAGCGAGATGTTACCATTAGCACCTACTCCCGTAGCAAACATCAGTGGCAACATACCAAATATCAGAGTCATAGAGGTCATAAGGATTGGACGCAGACGCATCTTAGCCGCCATAATCGCCGACTGGGTGATTGACATTCCCATACGCCTACGCTCCGATGCGTACTCCGTGAGCAGGATGGCGGTTTTGGACAATAGACCAATCAACATGATAATACCAGTCTGCATGTATATGTCACTCGACAACCCAAATATATTGGTAAAGAGGTAACTTCCCGCAAGTCCAAATGGCACAGATAGGATTACCGCCAATGGAATAAAGAGACTCTCATACAGAGCACACAATATAAGGTATATAAAGACTATACAAATTGCAAAAATCACGATAGTAGACTCCAGTGACGAATCAGACTCCTCACGTGCAAGACCTCCAAACTCATATCCATAACCTAGTGGCAACACCTCCGCAGCAATCTCGCGGATAGCTTGGATAGCTTGACCCGAACTATAACCATCGGCAGGGATACCATTTGCGGTGATAGAGGGGAAGAGGTTGAAACGAGTGAGGTTCTGCGCACTATAAATCTTCTCAACATTCACATAGTGGCTCACAGGCGACATCTCGCCATCGGAATTGCGCACATACATATTATCCAACGCATCGTAATCTAGGCGGTAATCCACAGAGGCTTGAATCATCACACGATACAACTTTGAGAATTTATTGGTGTTCGACACGTAGTTACCACCCACATATCCAGAAATGGTACTCAACACATCGCTCGGAGATACACCATTGCGAAGACACAATGCGGCATCTACCTCCACAGCATATTGTGGGAAGTTGGTAGCAAACGAAGTCTGCACACGCGAAATCTCTTCACGAGCACCCAACCTAGCGATGAACTCCTTAGCGTAAATCTCCAAATCCTCAATCTTACCTCCCTTGCGGTCTTGGATGTGAACCTCGAAACCGTTACTTGCTCCATATCCTGTAATCATTGGAGGCGACATAGCCATAATCTGCGCCGAGCTAATATGGGCAGTGAGAGCGTATATACGTTTCACTACAGATGCCACATCTTGATCTTTGCCCGTACGTTCGCTCCAATCCTTCAAACGAACAACAAACATAGAGGCGTTACCTCCAGATGCACCTGTTCTATTACGACCGATAATCATTGAATAGACCATAACCTCATCTATGGTGTTGAGCTTAGCCTCTACCTCTCTCACGATTTTAGCTGTCTCGAAGTGAGTGTATCCTGGTGCTGTTTGAACATTCACAAAGATGGTTCCCATATCCTCATTTGGCACAAGTGCAGTTTTGGTGTTGCTCATAATGTAAAATAGGAATACGCATGCACCCAACATCAACGAAAATGCCAAGATTTTGTGCTTAAGGAAGAACAAGACGTTCTTTTTGTAGGAATTAACCAACTTCGAGAAGTTAGCATCAAATGCTTTGTGGAATCGAGCCGAGAAGTTTTCGTGCTCACCATCCTCCGCAGCCTTGTGAGGCTGCATAATAAGTGCACACAGAGCAGGACTCAAAGTCAAGGCATTAAAGGTCGATATAGCTACTGCCACCGCCATAGTAAGTCCAAACTGCGTGTAGAATCGACCTGTCGTACCCTCGATAAAACATACAGGAATAAACACTGCCATAAATACGACCGTGGTAGTGACCAACGCTGACGACACCTCTTTCATAGCTCCGATAGTTGCAATGTATGGTGACTTCTCGCCATTATCGAACTTACTCTGCACAGCCTCGACCACCACAATAGCATCATCCACCACCGTACCAATCACCAGCACCAGGGCAAAGAGGGTCAAAAGGTTCAAACTAAAGCCCATCATAAATATGAAGGCAAAAGTAGCAACCAACGACACGATAATCGCCAACGAAGGTATAAGCGTTGATTTGAAGTTTTGGAGGAAGATATACACCACCAAAATCACCAACAAAATAGCTTCGATAAGGGTTAAGAACACATTGCGGAACGAGGCATCGAGGAAGTCCTTTGTATTCATAACATCTACGATTTCGAGACCTTTAGGCAAATCTTTCTTGATATCCTCAATCTCTTTGTCTAGGGCGAGAGTCACCTCATTGGCATTAGAGTCCGACGTTTGGGCTATCATACTCGTACGACCATATCGACCATTTACGTTACCAAAGATATCGTAACTTTGACCACCCAACTCGATGGTTGCAACATCCTTCAGGCGAAGAACCTCACCATTCGAAAGCGACTTCAAGACCAAATTTTCGAACTCTTCGTCTGTCTCCAAACGACCCCTATAACTAAGGTCAATCTCCAACGCATTCTCAGAGTTTGCGCCCAATGTTCCCGTTGCCGACTCCAAGTTTTGAGCATCCAAAACTGCGGTGATGTCCGACGGCATAAGATCATATTGAGCCATTTTGTATGGATCCATCCATATACGCAGTGCGTAAGATGGGCCCATGACATCTACCTCACCCACACCTTTGACACGTGCTAGGCGAGGCTCGATGTTGATTTTCATGTAGTTGGCGATAAAAATATCGTCAAAATCATTATTAGGACTCCACACCGAAATCATCTTCAGTGTACTGGTCTTACTTTTATTTACATTCACACCCGACTTGGTCACCTCCGCAGGCAACAAACCTTGGGCTGTGGCTATTCGATTTTGGACATTAACCATCGACATATCGGGATCTGTACCTTGACGGAAGTAGACCACAATTCTGGCGGAACCGCTCGATGCCGACGAGGTCATGTACAACATATTTTCCACACCATTGATAGCCTCCTCGAGCGGCATAATCACACTCTTTTGGATAGTTGCAGCATTAGCACCCGTGTACGAAGCACTAACCACAACTGTCGGAGGAGCAATCTCTGGGAACTGCTCTACGGGAAGCATCAGGTAACCGATGATTCCAATAAAGAGCAACCCAACCGATATCACCATTGCGAGAATCGGTCTATCTATAAATTTTCTTGCAAACATCTTTCTACTCTTTATTTTTCTGATTGATTCTCAGTTTTCTCGATTGGTGTACCCTCACGCAACAGTCCAGCACCCTCGGCAATTACGATGTCGCCAATGTCGAGTCCCGACTCCACGACATACTCCTTACCATTGTTGTATGGGTATACATCTAGTTGTGTAGATACCGCTTTACCATCCACAACCTTAAATGCGAAGAGTTTATTTTGAATTTCGTATGTTGCAATCTTAGGCAACACAATCACGCTATCCATCTTAGTAGTAACCACAATGCTACCACTTCCACCATCACGCAACATCTGCTCATAATTAGGGAACACGGCACGCATACCCACTGTACCTGTGGTGCGGTCGATAACTCCACTTATGGCATCTACCTCACCCAAGTGCTCATACACCTCACCGTCGCGCAACACAAGTTCCACTCTATCCATATTAGACAACATGTCGCTGTTCGACAAACTCACACGCATAAGTGCCAACAACTGCGACTCAGACATAGTGAAATAAGCATACATATTAGTATTGTTCGAAACACTAACCAAAGGGTCAGTAATAGATGAGCTAACCAATGCTCCGATACGATATGGAATCATACTTGCCATACCATTCACGGGGCTCTTTACCTCGGTGTACGACAAATCGTTGCGAGCAGATGTCTCTTGTGCTTGTGCAAGTGCTAGGGCTGCCTCGGCAGAAGCTAAGGCATTAACGTATGTTTGGTACTCAACTTTTGAAATCACAGCCTCCTTATACAACTCCTCACCACTCTGGGCGTTTAGCTTTGCAGTTGCTACACTCGCCTGGGCAGCCTTTACGTTTGCCACAGCCACCTCCAATGCCGCTTTGTATGGCACTTGGTCGATGATAAATAGGGTTTGACCCTTCTTTACATTTGCACCCTCCTTGATGAGGATATCTGTGATAACTCCCGACACTTGTGGGCGAATATCGACAAATTGCTGACCGCGAATAGATGCCGAATATTTGGTGTCGATACTGCTTGTACCGTAATCCACAGTCAAGGTCTTGTACACCTTGCTAGATGGAGCTCCTTTAGGTGCCTCTTGGCTACACGAAGTCGCCATCAGTGCTAGTGCCACCAATGACACTCCGCACAGAATAGTTGATTTTTTCATTATTAGATTGTTATAGTTTGCTGAATTCAACCTGCAAATGCAACTGAATTCATATTAATAATTTGTTTAAATTTTTCATTTGGTGTGAGGTATCCGAGTCTTTTACGAGGACG
>JBCQUV010000053.1:0-7675 GCA_047173765.1 Rikenellaceae bacterium | reverse complement strand
TTCCTCTTCAGCTTTACTATGCAAAAATAATGATAAATATTGAAAAATTACCAACCATTTTTGTCCACATTACTTAAACTAAATTGCGCCAATCTCGCTAAGAACATCGTTTGTCTTGCGAACTGCCTCAGCTGAAGCTACGAATGCTGCCTTCTCAGCCTCGTTAAGCTCAATCTCAACAATCTTCTCGATACCGTTGCGGCCGATGATTGCAGGAACACCAATACAGATGTCTGATTGACCATACTCTCCCTCAAGGTAGCATGAGCAAGGAATCATACGCTTTTGGTCGCCAAGGATAGCCTCTACAACTGATGATGAAGCAGCACCTGGAGCATACCAAGCTGATGTGCCCAACAAACCTGTAAGTGTAGCACCACCAACCATAGTATCTGCAGATACCTTAGCAAGCTCCTCGTCACTTAAGAATTGAGATGCTGGAATACCCTTGATTGAAGCCTTTGCAGTAAGTGGAATCATAGTAGTGTCGCCGTGACCACCGATTACCATACCCTCGATGTCCGAAAGTGGCATGCCCGATGCAAGTGACAAATATGTGCGGAAACGTGAAGAGTCCAAAGCACCACCCATACCGATGATACGGCTCTTGTCGATACCCGAAGTCTTGATAGCCATATAAGTCAAAGTATCCATTGGGTTAGCAACCACAACTACGATAGCGTTTGGTGAGTACTCTACAACACTAGCGATAACCGACTTCATGATGTTTGCGTTAGTGCCGATAAGTTGCTCACGTGTCATACCTGGCTTACGTGGGATTCCAGATGTGATAACTACAACGTCCGAATTAGCGGTCTTAGAGTAGTCGTTTGAAGCACCTACCAACTTAGTCTTGAAATCCATTGTTGCTGAAGCTTGCATAATATCAAGCATCTTACCCTCCGAGAGACCATCTTTGATATCAATCAAAACAACCTCGCTTGCAACCTCGCGGATTGCCAATACATTAGCACAAGTAGCACCTACTGCTCCTGCACCTACAACTGTAACTTTTGACATTTTCTTAAAATATATTAATGATTAATTTTTTTTGCTTTTTACTCCTCTGCAAAGATAGCTGTTATTTTCATAACAACAAATATTCCAAAGATATTTTTTTCAGAAAATTTAATAACTTTGGGGCTTTGGTCTTATCTTTTTTATTACCTTAGCATATAATTTAATGCTTATGATGAGTAACTACGCAATATATCACACCCCTTTGGGTAATATCCAAATAGAGTATTCCGATTTGGTGGTGCTCGCCGTGAGATTCTGTGTGGAGGATACTTCGCAGATGTGTGATAATATACCCTCACCGCTTACTGACTGTGCCATAGAGCAAATCATAGAGTATATGGAGGGTCGTCGCACGCAATTCACATTTGAGTGGGCGTTGCGTGGCACAGAGTTCCAAATGAGAGTGTGGCGAGCACTTTGTGATATTCCTTATGGCGAGCGTCGCACATACAAAGATATAGCCACAGCGATAGGTTCACCCAAAGCATCACGTGCTGTGGGGGCGGCATGCAATCACAACCCGATGTTAATTGTTGTGCCATGCCATAGGGTAGTGGGTTTTAGCGGTCGTATGGTTGGCTACGCAGGCGGTGTGGCAGTTAAGGAGCAACTCCTAAATATGGAGTCTGCTATCTGCCTCTCTGCTCTATAACAAACTCAATCTCTTTGAATTGATACTCCCTCTCCTCGTCGTTGTCGTGCATAATCACCAATGCTCCCGAGGGTCGCACACCTTGAATTACACCTCTTATGAGGCATCCATCCGCTAGGCGATAGTTGTGATACTCTCCGCGGCGATACATCTTGGCGTGATACGCTTTATCTATTGAGGCGTAGTCGCCAACCATCAACTCGTTGTACCACTTCATTAGTGCATCGTGAAATTTTACGATAACATCCTGGCGCACAATCTCCTTTTTGCTTCGTCGCTCCAAAATCATGGATGTGGGGTTGGGTAACGACGGGTCAAATTCTATTTGGTTGATGTTGATACCCACACCAATAATCGAACGAGAGAGCACCGCCCCCGATAATCTATTCTCTATGAGTACCCCCATGATTTTGCGCTCACCGACATATATGTCGTTTGTCCACTTAATAGTGGCTGTAATTCCATATTCACTAAGTGTATCCACCAAAGCTAGGGCTGTGATTTGCGACACCAAGAATTGCTCATTGGCATTGAGTGTCGAAGGCTCCAACACCACCGAAAATGTAGCATTTTTCCCCTCACCACTTATCCATTTGTTGCCTCTCTGTCCACGCCCAGCGGTTTGTCTCTCGGCGCATATCAAATCTCCGTGAACGAAAATCTCCTCACGTGCATCGTCGTTTGTGGACGAAGTCTCCTCTTTGAAATAGAACATAAATTTATTACTCTTTATATATAGACCCTACGAAATAGGGCTCAAAAATAAAAATCCCAAGTTTTACTATTTACAAATGTAGTAAAACTTGGGGAATAAACAAAATATATATTACTTTAACTAATGGCTAAGGCTCTCTACGCCGTTAAAACTCTACTTCTCGATTATCCACTCTACATATATGTAGTCGAGATATTTATTATCTACAACGCCCATTGATGATGCACTGATAATGTATTCGTCGTTCTCAAACAACAGCTGTTTATTTAGTAGACTAATATCTGTTTTGGTTATATTATTTTTCTCTTGTGTCACCTCTGCTTTTTTGAATATATAATCTACAAACTCTGTTGATTTTATCGTTACAACACTCTTGCCTTCGCATTTGATGACAACATCCCCAGAGCGGATTTGGCTATTGATGTCACGAAAATAGAGTCGTTGCGTATTCGAAATATCTACGCTCGATTTATTGCGTGAAGAGTGGAGTGCCATATAATTTCTCTTTATCGGCTCAGGTTCACGATCAACCTTTCGAGCCTCAAAATATTCGTATCCAAAGATTGGAGATGCAACATACGCCATCATAATCACAATCGAAAATATCGTTAGTCGTCTAAAATCATATAATTTTTTCCATGCCATCGACACGCACCACACGGTAGCAACAAGTAGCATAGTAGTCAATAAACCTCTTGGTCCCGTCATTCCATACTCCGAAACTCGTACCACGGCACTTAGCCACATCATAAAGATTGCAGGGATAGATAATATGTGGAAGTATTTAAACACAAACTCTAGAATCGGCTTGTGTATCACTTCACGACACGCCTTGGTGATTAACCCCATGACGATAAATGCAATAGATGTCATAGCTATACCACCATTGGGTAGCGACCACGAAAATATTATCTTGGCGAAGTATACATATAGCACCACTCCATATATCACCACTGCCGAAGATAGAATATAGTTTATAATCACCTCCGATAATCGGCCAAGTTCGTGCTCTTCATCACTACGCTCAAAGTACATAAATGCCAATGGCGCAACAATAAACATCATGAGTATGATGATGAAATCCACAAGCAACTTCATCAGCTGCAACTTAAACACAGCATCTATAGAGCTCAAAAGCATAAATAACAATAAAGAGACGATACCGCAGACGCAAGCAGCAAAGAGTATGTTTCGCACTATGCTAGCCGCTTGAATCACAAAGCTCTGATTTCCGCCACCCCCTTTTGCCACCATCACCATCAGTAGCGAACTAAGAGTAGTGATTGAGATAATTGGTGGCGCAATTGTAGTGTCTCCTCCCAAAAATAACCACAATACCCCAATGGGGATTATGATTGAAGGGTAGTAGTATCCCCTAGAGACGGCTATATTGTTGATTGCATATATAGACAACATCGAGGTGTAGAAATAGATTACCAAAGGGTATAAAACATCCCCTATATCCAGAGAGAAGGCAATCGACAGAGTCGCAAACGTAATTGCTGTGAATATCTCCACAGGGTTGCTCTTTATGATGGATGTTAGATGGATAGAAAAACGCTTCATAGTAAAGTTGTTGGTTTGGGTTGTAAAGTCGTCATGGTTAAGAGGGTAGATACAAAAATCCCCAAGTTTCACCAAACACAAAGGTAGTAAAACTCGGGGGAATAAAAAATATATAAATTAACTTTCTTAGCTAATATTGTAATCTCTTAGTGCATCATTTAGCGATGTCTTTTTGTCGGTAGACTCCTTGCGACGACCGATGATTAGTGCACAAGGCACGCCATACTCGCCAGCTGCGAATTTGCGGTTGTAAGTTCCAGGAATTACTACCGAACCTGCTGGCACATAACCCTTGTACTCCACTGGCTCGTCACCCGTAACGTCGATGATGTGAGTAGAACCTGTGATTACGGTGTTAGAACCCAACACTGCATCGTGGCAGATGTGAGCACCCTCCACAACAATCACACGTGAACCGATGAAGCAGTTATCCTCGATGATAACTGGAGCAGCTTGCACAGGCTCCAACACGCCACCAATTCCAACACCACCACTCAAGTGAACATTCTTGCCGATTTGCGCACATGAACCAACTGTAGCCCAAGTATCAACCATAGTACCCGAATCTACGTAGGCACCAATATTTACATAAGATGGCATAAGGATAGCTCCTGGTGCGATATAAGCACCATAGCGAGCAACCGCCTGAGGCACAACACGTACGCCAAGCTCCTCGTATCCATGCTTCAAATCCATCTTATCGTACCACTCCAACTCGCCTGCTGTCATAGTGCGCATCTTCTGGATTGGGAAGTATAGGATTACTGCCTTTTTAACCCATTCGTTCACTTGCCACTTGCTCTCCTCCATGCTAATTGGCTCTGCGGTGCGCAATTGACCTTTATCTACTAGCTCCACAACCTCGCGGATTGTAGCTTGAACGCTCTCGTCTTTGAGCATCTCGCGGTTATCCCATGCGCTTTCGATTATTTTCTTTAAGTTTTCGTACATAAATTACTATGATTAAATTTTTGTGACAAATATATAAAAAAAACTCCAATCTTGCGTCGTTTTAATTTTATTAAATACTTGTTCAGCATAATTTTTTTAGCTATTCATAAATATTGAACTTTTTGTAGCATTATATATCCAAATATGTGTATATTTGCGGAACTGAAATGTCAGTGAGTAAACTCACCTAAAATTAATATCGTATGATAAATAACATACTATTGTTGTATGCTTGGAGCTCACGCAATAAACGTAATTCAAAGGGCTTGTCGAAGTTGTTGGCACGACTTGTTAGACTTATAATCATGCATCTTTCAAAGATATTGTTGCCAATATTACTAAGGCTTTCTCCCAACAAACCGAGTTTAACTTGCCGTGAAGAAGATGTGAATAATCCTCGTATCATAGTGTCATTTACCTCGTTCCCCAGACGCATACATATTATATGGATGGTTGTCGAGTTGATGTTTAGGCAAACCATGAAGCCCGATATGGTGGTGTTATATCTGTCGAAATTAGAGATAGATTCTATGGATGCTCTACCAAAGAGATTGCGCATGCTGATGGAAAGAGGATTGCAAATTAGATTTAAAGATGGGAACTATCGCTCACACAAAAAATACACCTATGCAATGGAGGAGTTTCCGAACGATATAATCATTACCGTTGATGATGATTTGTTTTATACAAATATGATTATTTCGAAATTGATGGAAGATCATATCAAACACCCCCGAGCTGTTATTGCCAATAGGACCCACACATTGAGCTACGACGACAACAATCAGCTACTACCATACAGAAAATGGCGAGATAGTCTCGATGAAAGTGGCTACAACTACCTCCAAACAGGGGTTATGGGTGTGTTGTATCCACCATACAACAAAGGGACTCTTTACAAAGATATTTTGGATAGAGAATTGGCTATGGAATTGACACCAATGGGCGATGATTTATGGCTATATGCAATGGTTCGACTCGGGGGAAGCAAAGTTATACAAACTTCATATAGGATTGATGTGCTTGGTATTAGAATCTTTAATAATTTGAAGTTGAGCAAAACAAATTGCAATCAAAATTTCAATGACACCCAAATCGAGAAACTCCGAAATTACTATATAGCTAGCATTGGAATTGATCCATTCGTGCACAAAAAGGCGGACGCATGTGAATAATTTTAGGGAGAAATTAGAACTCCCCTTTACTATTCTAAATGATTTTATGCTATTGAATATTGTTCTAAATTTGAGTATTAAATTATTTTTTATATCTTTGCGCACTAAACAATTTTAAATCAATTTTAAAGAAATGAGGGTTTACAAGTTTGGAGGAGCATCGGTACGTAATGCCGATGGTGTAAGAAATCTCCACAAGATTATCACGGGTGAGCAAAATTTGTTCATCATAGTGTCGGCTATGGGCAAGACAACCAACGCTTTAGAGGCTATCTTTGAGGGTATCCAAAAAGGCGATAAAGCGTTCTCTATGGAGCACGTCACAGCCCTACGAAGCTACCACGCTGAGATTATCGACGACTTGTTTGCAGCTCCAACCACTATAGCAGAGGTTGAGGCGTTGTTCGCAGAGATGGAGAACGATATCGCAACTGCGGAGTATCGCTCACAAGATGCAGAGTTGTGGTATGACAGAATCGTAGCTTATGGCGAGTTCCTTTCAACAACAATTATCTCTAAGTACCTAAACCATGCAGGTGTTCCAAACCGTTGGATTGATATGCGCAAGGGATTCCTCACAGGTCAGCGTCACAAGGATGCGACCGTAAACTTGGAGGGTTCAACCATGCGCCTATTGGCCGAGATGGAGGGTGCTACGGAGAGCGTATTTGTAGGTCAAGGATTTATCGGAGCTGCTCCAGATGGCACAACCACAACTTTGGGTCGTGAGGGTTCGGACTACTCGGCAGCTGTTGTGGCTAACATTCTCAATGCAGAGTGTATGGCAGTATGGAAGGATGTGGATGGTATCTTGAATGCCGACCCTAAAATCTTCCCAGATGCAACCAAAATTGAGTCGTTGAACTATCGTGACACTATCGAGTTGGCGTATAGCGGTGCACAGATTATCCACCCCAAGACTATCAAGCCACTCCAAAATAAAAATATCCCATTGTACGTGCGTCCATTTGGCGACAAGTCAAAGCCAGGTACAGTAATCAATGGTGAGGCTGCACCAGTAACTATTCCAATCCTTATTTTGAAGAAGGATCAAATCATGCTTACTGTTCGTTCTCGTGACTACTCATTTGTGTTGGAGGAGCGTTTTGCATCAATCTTCGCAGTATTGGAGCGTTACCGCATCAAAACCAACATGATTCACAACTCGGCTATCAATGTTGTGCTTTCGATTGACAACTCTTGGCATATCGACGAGGTGGTAGAGACTCTTTCGGCTGAGGGATTCGACACCGATGTTAAGCGTGACATGGAGCTACTCACCGTGCGTGGCTACAACGACGATTTGTTGGAGCGATACACCACAGGCGACGAGGTATTTGTCCGTCAGCTAACTAAGGCTAATGCACGTGTAGTTAGAGAGAAAAGATAACGGAGCAACTTTATTGCATTACAAATAAAATAGGTCTACCATAGCTTTCGAGCAATGGTAGACCTATTTGTTTGCAGTCTCGTGTTACTTAGTCTCTAATTCGGACAACTGTACCCGTCTCCGCAATGAAGTAAAGAAACCGCCGATTCATCTATGATGCTCGGCGGTTTTCGGCTACAGTTTGGAAAATTTCCATTTGTCGGGCA
>JBCQUV010000010.1:0-52276 GCA_047173765.1 Rikenellaceae bacterium | reverse complement strand
ATATGCAAATTATAAACCGTTTATTTTCAATTAATTACACGATTTTATTTATGGGTGTTTGCTTGTGGGTTCTTGTGTTTTTTCGTGCGTTTGCCCTGGAGTTTTTTCTCTCTTTCCTCTCTGAAAAAATATTTTATCCTATTCCCTGCAACATTCAAATTCCTCAGTTGCATTTACAAGTTGAATTCAAGAATCACCAACAAATGTATCGCTGCAAATATACATCTTTGTCGGGAAAAATCAAATTTTTGACGCAATATTTTAAATATTTTTAAAAAGCAACACTCATTGCTATTGTAAATCTATCTTGGAAGAGTGGGTTGCTGGCGATGTCGGATGGCTTGTCACCCATAAAGAACTTCTCGTAGCCCACGCATAGGCGAGAACGAACCTTACTACCCTTGAAAATAAAGCTCATAAGCGCAGTCACACGCCCTGCATCCTGCTCCTCGACCACACCACTCACGAGGTTTGAGTACAACATCCCATCTCCAAAGTCGTAGCGTACCATGGGTGCATAGCTATCCAAAAATCGACTATTTGGAGTCGGGAATGTGTAATAACCCTCTATGAGTCCCGTCTTGGTGGTCTGCTCCTCTATGTTCTTTTGTTGGTAATTAGCCTCCACGAATAGCCTTTTGGTGGAGTATCTAATCTCGCCGCTCCATATCGTAATATCTTGATTATAAGTCGTTGTACCGTAGTACACGCTACCTCCTCCACTCAAACCCTTCTTGCTTCCGATTTGGATTTTACCCGTGAGGTTTATATCATTATCCCAATCCGACGTATTGACTCCCGAACCATTAAATGCACCTGCACTAATTGTGATTGGGACTTTGGTCGAGAAGGTGTAGTTACCATACAATCCGATATCTCTATTACCCAAGCTCTTTAGGGTCGAGCCATTGGTGTAGTTGGTGATATAAACCACTCCAAAGCTACGAGTTGTAAACAGTGCACTCTTTGGCCCACAACGATCAAAATCGCCCGTGAGGTGAATCCACTGCTGACCCAATGTGAAATCAAATGACTTTTGGCTATATCGTATATAGCTATCCAACACCGATACCTTGTTGAGATTGAGGAAATTAACTTGCACACAATATGATACACTATTCGACGCATTACCCTTTACGCCCACTTGCGCATTACGCACCGCAAAACGTTGGTCTCCATCATAGGTGCTAACGTTGAAATATGCCAACATCGAACCATAAACCTGCGGCATATAAAATGACCTCTCCTTTGCCGCAACCGCCTCATTTTCCAACACTTCTAGGCGTTTTTTCAAAATCTCAACCTCCTCACTTTGAGTTTGAGCTGACGCATCTACCACAATAAACAGAGCCGAAATTGCACTCAACACCTTCACTAATCTTCTCATAATTTAGTTTTTATTTTAATGATGAATATCCATATTTTTCCCACACAGTTTTGCACTCCTTGCTCAATATAAATTCAAAGAACTTTGTTGCGGCACCATCTTTTATGACTATACCTGCTTGAGCAATAGGCTCATACATATCTTGAGGAATAACAAAATAGCTACCCTTCAACTTTGCGTCTGGATTCAACAATAGCGACAAAGCGACAAAACCCACCTCGCAATTCCCTGTCATTGCCGCCTGTGCCGCTTGCGCTATTGAGTCGCCATAGACTATGCGTTTTTCTAGGCTACTCCACAAACCTAGGGATTTCAAAATTTCGACACTTCGTGCGCCATAAGGAGCTGTCCGAGGATTCGCAACCGCTATGCGACCATTGCCATTTTGCTCTAGGAGCTTCAACCCTACCTCTGCAACATCATCTCGCAGACCATACAACGCCAACTTTCCGCACGCATAAACAACACTCTGATAGGATGTTACACCCACCTCATTGAGTTTTACTGGGCGCACATCGTCTGCCGACAGAAACAGGTCGTAGGGTGCACCATTGACTATCTGTTGATAGAATGTTCCCGATGCTCCATAGTTTATTTGCAGATCTACACCCTGGAATTTGGATTCATAAATCTGCTCAATCTCACTTAGAACATACCTTAAATTTGCTGCTGCCGCAACCTTGATTGTGCTCTGCCCACTCGCCAACACCACATTCGATACACACATGAATAGTAGTACCGACCACTTCATAAACCTACACCTCATAATTTCACTCATTTTTTTGTTTGGTAACAAAAAACGACCAAAAAGTATGCCAAAAGGTGTAAATTCACAGTTTACACATAGGAGCAAATACACTAATGTATTATTATTAAGATAAATACAAAAATAATATTTTTTAATAATACAGCACACGCCTTCTACAAAATTACCTGTATCATACATATATGTAGCTTAATTCTACATATATGTAACAAAAAATAAGCTTGTCTATGTTTTCACATAAACAAGCTCATCCAAAACTCACGTTAATATAACCGCAGAACGTATGAATCTGCAATCTAAAAAGTAGCAATCTACTCTTTAGTAATCTTTCCCTTAGACTCAATTTGACAATCTACACTCTGCTTACCAACAACAACAGGCATCGAAGTATTGTTATGCAACACCAAATTCACACAATCGGCCTGACTATATGGCGACATTGATTCTCCGTGCTCTGGTTGAGTATAACCCACAAGAATTGGGAGCTCTTTTGTGCGATTCTTTCCCTCATAGGGATTGAGTGTGATGCTGTTATTTTTGCCAAATACTGTGACAAGAGAGTGTACTAAACAATCTGATTCGTTTGGTATAAGCTCTATTTCGACATCAGCATTACTACCCTCCACAAACAACAATGGACCATAATTGGCATCGCCCTTACACCCTTTTGCCACTGCATTTTCGCCCAGCCAAAATGCTCTCTCAGCACCAATAACTGTGCAGTTTTCAAGATATATACCCTCTTTATTAGAGCGAAGTTCAAATCCACCACGAGTATTTTTTGCTGTACAGTTAATAAATTTTAGATTCTCACACGCTCCATAAGTACGATATCCCTCCTCGCAGAGTGATTTCATATACCCTGGAGTCACAACAAACTTACCCTCACGATTGGGAGTCCACGTTCTGAATTGTACATCATACGCTTGACCACTTGTCTCGGACAACACATCATCCGTAGAACGCATCTCACCCTCGACATAACAATCCTTAAGTGTGACATTTTTGGGTCGTTGCTGAATAAATATCGCGTGACCAAACGACTTCATATACACCTTGCTATTTGTTAGGGTTGTACCCTCACCTGTAATTAGCAGTCCGCTATGTTTTTGGTGCTTGAGCACATACTCCTTACCCTTACCAAATAGGTCGCCATAACCGTAAGGAGATGAACCCTGCACACGGAGTGTAAAACCAGATATAGTGTTGTACTTACCTTTGACAGTAAATGCACAACCACCAGGTGATGTCGCACTACCTATATGACTTATCTCCAAACCTTTAAGGCTATTATTATCTCCCACAACCACTATTTCGTCAGTGTGTATTGGGTGTTTAAGCAGTTTTCTAAGCTTAGTATCAACCTCGAAAACCACACCCTCCATATCAATGGTGTTATTGCTACCCGAAAATTTAAGATATTGATAATCTTTGCGTGCCACTCTGTTTCGAATGGTGTCAGCATTGATATAATCCGCCATTTTATAGGTTCCTGGAGCGAGTTTGATTGATTGATTATCTTGCGCTACGAGTGTTGCAAACTCCGCCAAAGTAGCGACTTCGATGGTTTTGTCTGTGGCACACGAGGGCAACAAAAACGACATAACCATAACCATGGTAAAAACTATCTTCTTCATAATATAATGTGAATAAAAATAAGATTGGGGAGAAGTGTTTCAGCACAACTCCCCACTTAAGTAGGGTAAAATAATTATTGGTGTGTTTTTAAGAGTGCTATTGGAGATGAGATTTTTTGCTATTGAATTGAAAAGATAGTGGTTCTATACTGAAATTTAATAGTGAAAAATATCGCTCCAAGAGTGCTTTTAAAAATATGACAATAATTGTTTTACACTACTTATTATGTGGATTTATTTGTTTTGTTTACAACTTTCTTGCGCCATCGCTAATTACTACATCAATCACAGCTGGCTCAATACCATATTCTGTTTTGAATTTACTGATTGCAGCAGCAATGAATGAGTCATATAACTCATCTTTGACCAAGTTGATAGTGCAGCCACCAAAGCCACCGCCCATCATACGAGAACCCGTAACGCCACACTCTCTAGCAACATCGACCAAGAAATCTAGCTCCACGCAGCTTACTTCGTAATCCTTCGAAAGACCATCGTGAGTAGCATATATATTGACTCCCGCACGCTCCATGTCACCCGCTTTTAGGGCATCGCACAGGTCGAGCACTCGATACTCTTCGCCTATGACATACTTCGCACGAGTGTAATCCTCATCAGAAATCTTATCCTTGATAGCCTCCAAAGCCTCAGCCGATACACCTCTAAGCGATGGTGTGCCCAAAACTCCTGCTACTCTTTCGCAACTCTCGCGGCGACGATTGTATGGTGAATCCACCAATTCGTGCTTCACCTTCGAGTTTACCAACACAAGTCTATAGCCTTTGGCATCAAATGGGAAGTACTCATACTCCATGCTTCGGCAATCTAGGCGAATAAGTTGCCCCTTAAGACCAAACAGAGATGCGAATTGATCCATAATTCCGCACTTCACACCGCAATAGTTGTGCTCTGTGGATTGACCAATGCGAGCAAGCTCCATCTTTGCTATTGAGTTATCGTTGTATAGGTCATTGATTGCGAATCCAAATACTGACTCCAATGCTGCCGACGACGACAAACCTGCGCCAACTGGCAAATCACCTTGGAACACAGCGTCAAAGCCCTCAACTGTGCCACCTCGCTTGATAGTCTCGCAGCATACACCATATATATAGCGCATCCAGCTCTGCGAAGGCAACTCATCGGTGCCGATTTCGAACTCGGCATATTCGTCAAAGTCCACAGAGTAGACTTTGACGAAGTTTGTACCATTTGGTTTAATCTCTGCGGTGATGCCCATATTGATAGCTCCTGGCATAACGAAACCTTCGTTATAGTCGGTGTGCTCACCAATGAGGTTGATGCGACCTGCCGCAGCGTAGAATGTTCCCTCACCCTCGAATTTAGAGGTAAAGATATTGTGAATATTCGTCCTCATTTCTTACCAGAATATTGCGTAGATAATAGCCAAGATAACCAAAATTGCATAAGCGCAGATGTTGAATACGCTATCTGTCTTGAACAACTCCTTAGAGACTGGGATTGCACGCTCAGGCTCGGTAGACGCAACAGTTGCCTTACTTACAACATATATAATAAGGAGAGTTGCGAGCAATGTGTAAGCCATTTGGTCTAGGAATGGAAGTGCTACAGCCCCACCAGTCATAGCTGGCAAGAATTTCAAGAGCAACGCCACTGGGATTGAGAGCAATACTCCCCATACAGCACCCTTATTGTTAGCACCCTTCCAGAATAGACCCATCAAGAATACGCCCAAGATACCTGGACTTACCAAACCTGTGTACTCTTGGATGTATTGGAACACTTGACCTAGTCCTCCCAACATTGGAGCTATGCAAAGTGCAATAACAAGTGCAGCAGCAGCAGTCAAACGACCTACATTTACGAGCTTAGTTTGCGACGCCTCGGGGTTGATATATGGTTTGTAGATATCCATAGTGAAGATAGTAGATGTTGAGTTCAACATACTAGCCAACGACGACACGATAGCGGCTGCCAAAGCTGCAACTACCAATCCTTTGAGACCCGTAGGCACAAACTCTCTAATCAACCAAGGATATGCGCTATCATACTTCATTACGCCACCCACGTTGAATACATCTTGTGCACCATTGAAATTCTCGGTGAACATAACATAAGCTATGATACCTGGAATAACAACGATAAATGGAATCAAAATCTTGAGGAATGCAGCGAAGATAATACCACGTTGAGCCTCTGGCAAAGATTTAGCTGCCAAGGTACGTTGGATGATATATTGGTTGAATCCCCAGTAGTAGAGGTTTGCAACCCACATACCGCCAATCAAAACTCCGATACCTGGCAAGTTCATATACTCTTTGTGGTCTTTCGACAAAATCATATCGAAGTGGTCACCAGCTGACTCATATACGTGCTTTATACCATCTACAATTCCGTGGTCTGGAGTAACATAGTACAGTGCGATAAAAGTAGTGATAAGTCCTCCAATAACAAGAAGTGCCACCTGCAAAACATCCGTCCAAGCCACAGCCGACAAACCACCATAGAGTGAGTATGCAGCAGCAACAAATGCCAAACAAATCATAGCAGGCACGGTCAAAGAGCCATCACCAACACCAAGAATAGTATCCAACGCTTGACCTCCAAGGAACAATACAGTTGTAAGGTTCACAAATACAAACAGGCAAATCCAGAAGATAGCCAAGATAGTTTTGAGGTTTGTAGAGTAACGTTTCTCTACAAATTCGGGGATTGTGTAGATACCTTGCTTGATGAAGATAGGCAAGAAATATTTACCAACAATAACCAAGGTTAGAGCCGACATAAACTCATAGGAACCAATAGCGATACCCGCAGCAAAAGCAGAACCCGAAGTTCCAATAAATTGCTCTGCCGAGATATTAGCCGCAATAAGCGACGCTCCAATTGCCCACCAAGGCAATGATTTACTAGCCAAGAAATAATCCTCGGCACTCTTCTCCTCGCCCTTTTTGCCACGAGAGACCCAGAAACCGACCGACACCAATGCCACCGCATAGATGACGAAAATGGCGTAGTCGATAAATGTAAAAGTACTGTTCATTTTATAGTTGTTTTAAGTTGTTTCAGGTAATCATAAACAAAATTAAAAAATATTATTGATTTAACAATAAATATCTATATTTTATTTGCCTCTCGCAACAACAAAAAAGCGCAGACTCTCAACTAAAAGAGAGCTGCGCCTTAGGGGTTCTAAAAATGTTGTGTTTACATACGACCCATTCCACCCGGTCCACCCATTCCTCGCTCTGGACGATCGTTTCCGCGTTGGAACGTTGATTCGGTTACATTACCCTTGAATTTACGAAGGTCATACACAAACTTAATTCCGTAATAGCGACCAATTGTGTTGGAGTATACGTTAGCGTTATAGGTGCTAGTGTAGGTACGCGTAAAGCTCTCACTATTGTTGAATAGGTCATTCACACCAACTGATAGTTCGCCACGATTGTTCTTACACACCTTGTGACCAAGTGACAGATTACACATGATGTAGTGCTCGTCGAAGTCGTCGGTAATACCCGCATAGTAGGTGTAGGTTGCGTTACCTGTGAATGTAAAGCCGCCCAAGAATACGAACTTGAAGTTACCTCTTAGGGTGTTGGTTACGTAGTCATTACGATTTGTGTTCGTTGCGAAGTAGTCGTTGCGATAATCCGTAATGCTATATGAACCGCTATATGCTAGGGTGAAATCTACATTTTGACTGATGTTACTTCCTAAAGTTATACCTGCTTTGTATGTTGTGCTGGTCTTGGTGTTATCGTACCAAACATCTCCACCATCGTAGCTAATAAGGTTTGGAGACTCACCATACGAAATTCCTGCATCCAAGTTAAGGTTACTAGAGAACAAATTGACAGGAGTTCCGTAGCTGATACCTGCGCTCACGCTCCACATTCCATCCAAATTGACTGGACGCTCGTATGTTCCGATACCATCCCACGATGCGGTGTTTCCGTCGGGAAGCACAACTGTAGTTGAAGAGCTTGCATCCAACGACTGGATAGTCTCCTCTCCGATGTAGTCGTTTGTCAAACTTGCATTGATATTTGCCGAGAAGGTACGACCCATCATAATATTTGAGCGGTTGTAGTTTGCCGACAACGAGTGTGCATAAGATGGCGCAAGCGAGCTGTTACCATAAGCAATATCGTTAGGGTCAGTATCCACCAATACATCTTGCAAATCTGTAATCGAAGGGTTCGATGTCTTAGAGCGCAAGGTGAGGCGCAACGAGTTCGTAGGGTTAAATGTCTTGCGCATAGTGAACGAATACATCAAGTGGTCGAATGTGTAGTCACCATCGGGGGTTGCCTCAGGATACTCCTGCTCGTTTATGAGTCGAGTGCGTTGAACCGAAACATTAGCGTTCAACGTTAGGAAGTTCTTCTTTGAGTACATGAAACCAGCCGTAACGCTTTGAGTTGTGTTTTTGCTGTTGTAGACGTTTGAACCATCTGCATCGAAAACGCTATACAAATCATTATCGTCATCATAACTATAAAGCAGGTAGTTAGCATCAGAGTATTGGTGATTGATTGTATATTTCAATGTCAGCATTGCCGACTTCTCCATGATTGGCTCACTATACATAACGCTCGAATTGATAGTGTAGCTCTTAGTCTCATCGAGTACATTGTAGTCTGTAATTGTTGCAATAGTACCATAAGATTCACCTGTTTCGGAATCTTCATAAGCCATAACAGTGTTGTCTGTGAGCTTATACGCATCACTATCATTTATCGAATATCTACCATTTGCCATGAACATGATGTTACGACCCTTGTCGCCAATGAGTGCACGATATACGATATTGTTTGATATGTTATACGCCATCTTCTCTGTGTCGGATGTACTCAACTTCGTAGATACAGTCTCTGCGGTTGCGGTTGCATCTTCAGCCTCTGTGTAATCGGTGAATGAGTATGAGTCGGAGCCAGTATCTTGGAACGAGAACTCAGGACGCATCATAAGCGAGTGGCGAGTGTTAGGCTTATACTCAAACTTCAAGTTCACACGGTGGTTGTAGTTGTCCGAACCCGAATTGCTATATGTGTCGAAGTAGCTAAGGGGGTCGCCCTCTTCGGTAACATACTGAGCATCTGTAGTCTTAATATTCTCACTATCCGATAGGTTGTAGAAGTAACTACCCTCGATTTTGAGCTTCTCCTCTAGGAACGAACCTCCATAGTTGATACCAATACTTCCAATAGTAGCCAATCCTTTGCCCGAAGAGCCCGAAGTAAAGCTACCACCACCACTAATCGAACGACCGCCGCCGCCCTTGCCGCCACCGCCGCCACGGCGACCGCTACCCACCAAATCCATCTGTCCAAAGTTGCGGATATTCATATTGTTATAACCTCCAATAACCGTAATACGATGATTTTCGCGGAAGTAGTTGTAGTTAGCACTTACTTGGTATAGGTTTTCGTGAGCATATCCTGCGGTGAATTTACCGAAGTGACCGCTATTCATTCCATTTTTAGTGACAAAGTTCAGAGCTTTGTAGCTATCTCCATCGTCGAAACCTGTGAACTCTGCGTTGTCGCTAAGTTTGTTGAACACCTCAACCTTTGCGATGATGTCCGCCGGGATATTCTTCACCGCCAACGCTACATCCTCGCCAAAGAACTCCTTACCATCTAAGTAGACCTTTTGAACTGCCTCACCTTGAGCCTCAACCTCTCCATCGTCATCGACTGTGATACCTGGCATCTTAGCTAGTAGTCCCTCTACGGCAGCATCCGCCGAGACTTTGTATGCATCGGCATTGTAGATTACCGTGTCACCACTTTGTGATGTGCGTATAGCCATAGCGTTAATCTCTACCCTTTCGAGTTTCACAGACGAAGTTGCCATGGTCAAATTGCCCAAATCCAAAATACGACCATCTATTGCCACAGTGCGACGCAAGGTGTCGTAACCCAAAAAGGTTGCCATAAGTTCGTAGCTGCCCGATGCCAAAGATGTAAAACTGCTACTTCCATCGCCATTAGAGCTTTTATAAACTGTTTTTTTATCGTTGTCGGTAAGCGCAACCGTAGCACCTACAATTGCATTATTTGTCTTACTATCAAATAATTTAAGTTTCAATTCGCCCGTAGTTTGAGCAAACGCAGAGACTGCAAAACTAAACGCACAGAGCAAAAGGAGAAGAGATTTTTTCATATTATATATTTACATTAATTTAAGTGTTAGGTTAGCCATATTTGCACAAACAAAATATTTAGCTTATAGGTGTAGAGTATAAAAAACGACTAAAGTTAAATACACCAATACAAAATTCACAAAAAATCTGCTTACAGAGACTCCATAAGCAGATTTTTAATAAAAAGAGGTTATAAAAATTCCTCCCTAACATTATTGTCAAATTAGATATCTAACTGACCTACCATCTTAAACGCCTTGCCATCAGGTGTGAGGACAATGCTATAAATACAACCATCGTAGACGTAGTAATCCTTACCCTCCATTGTTATAAGATCAGACTCCTCTGGAAGAGTTGGAACAATAATATCTTGAGGTGCATCGACTACTTGGTAGCTACTACCCGATTGCAAGTAGTATGCACCTTGATAGTAATAGTATGTTCTATCCAATAATTTTAGAAGTGTGTAACCAATAGGCAATGTCTTAACCCTTGCTCCCTTAGGTGCTGGAACTACGATATAGCGACCACCGCTGTAACGGTAGTACGAACCATTTGAATAGTGATAATCCAAACCCTTATTCTTTACTACCACTGTAGTCTTAGGGATTGTTCTTACGGCCTGAACTGTTGGAGTTGGTTTTTTATACACGACCTTCGATGGTGAAACAACCACCTTTTTAGTTGTCGTCGTTGTCTTGGGTGCAGATGAAGTAGATGGCGTAGATTTCTTATCACTTTTTTTATTGACTGCCGAAGCCTCTGTCGAAGCCACAAAGATACCGAGTGCAGTAATCATCGATACTTTTAATAGATTAATACCCATAGCTTTTTCTAATTTAAGGTGAATAATAAAAACCCACCGATTATTATTTATAATGTGCCTGAAGAAGATTTCTTGTTTCGCACCTTGCAAATTTATTAATACACAAACGTAAATATACACAAAAAAGTGTGATTACAAAATATTTTACGCATTAAAATTACAAATACCCACTCAGAGCGACCTGAGTGGGTATTTACAAAATTTAAAATTCAAACAACTACTCCTCGATTATGAGTCTAAATCCAACATTGTTGGATGGTTGCCATGGAGCAACTGACTTGCGAGAGTAAGCCGTAGAGTTCTTCGACCTGTCAATCCACGAACCACCACGAACCACCTTATCGGCATTCGCAACACTGCTACCCTTGTATGGATATGGCTCATAATCCGACGAAGTCATCTCCCTCACATTACCCAACATATCATACAATCCCCAAGGATTTGCCTCATATTTCTTGCCATCGGTTTGAATCATCTCTAAGTCATCTATGTCTGCGCTTTTGAGCAAGTAGTTGAAGTACTTGAAGTATTTATGATCCTTCTCCATTGGCTTAGGATCAATTCCCCGAACAGCCATATTCTCCAACTGTACATCGGCCATATTTTCATACTTGCTAAAGTCTGCGTCCAAACCTCCAAACCAGAATGGAGTCGCAGAACCTGCTCTAGCTGCCCACTCCCATTGAGCCTCGGTTGGTAGTTTTATATTTAGACCTGTCTTAGCAGATAGCTTCTGGGCATAATCCACCATTTGGTTGTAGCTAATGCGGATAACGGGCTGCGTTGGGCGATTCGCCTCGTAGCCTGGGTATACGTGATCCTTCCAGAATTGCGCAATGTAGCGGCTATCGTGGTCGGGAACGAGTGCTCCATATTGACCATTTGTAACCTCCACTTCACCAATCCAGAATGGTCTAGAGATAGTAACCTTACCCTCTGGGGCGGACTCCTTACCATAAGCATTGCTACCCATAACAAATTGACCCGCTGGAACTTTACGGAATGTCATCTTCACACCATTGCCCACATCCACGACCTTCTTAGTCTCTCCTAGTTTGTTTTGAAGAGTAGCAGCTGTAGTTGCATCAAATGGCCAATCCTTCGCCTTAGCTTTCTTATATTTCGGTGCTTTATAGTCGGGCATTACGGGTGTGATTTTACCTTGTGCCTCCAACCTTTTAGCGTAATCATCTATCTCCTTTTGCCAATCAATCTGTACATTTGCATACTTCGAATCCAACTCTTGGCGACGCTTGATTTGGTTGTGACCATTGTAATTCTTCTGTATAAATGCGCCATTGTGTGGAGCATTTAGGTCAATCCATGCGTATAGTTTGCGCCACTCCTTGTCGGTGAGTTCCACACCATAGTGACCATCACGCAGGATTTTGATTAGCTCACTCGTAGATGCGTGATACTCATAAGGTTTCATCACAAGTGCATCAGCCTCCGAACCTTGGCGATTGACATAGGGGTGAAGGTTTATATAGCTCTGCAAGAATGGGAAATCGGGGATTATAAATCTATCTCCTGGGATTCCTGGGTCGTAGATGTCGCCTCTGAGATCGAGCTTTGACTTCTCGTTGTGACAAGCTACACAAGCTCTCTCCAATATTGGCTGAATCTCCAACTTATAGGTGAACGAACGTGCGCCACCCTCAAACTCTATGATTGGTTGAGGAGATTGCTTAGATGCTAAATTCGACTTTGGAATAGGGATAGTATTTTGATCCTCGTGACAACCCACGCACGATACCACCTCGCCTGGCATACCTGTGAGCCAGCTACGCATCCACTGCAAAGCTTGACCCAAAGAGTCTAAAGGCTGAAGCGAAATTGGGGTATTAGATGGGATTATGAAGGTTGTAGAGCCATCAGGATTAACATCCACCTCACCCAACACACGCTTGATATCCCAACCCGATTGAATACCTTGAGCTATGTGGTTCGACAATGCTTTGTTATAACCATACTCATAAGCAAACACACGTATTTTTTTGACTGTTCCACGTGGTACTCCTGGCAATCCTTCGCCCTCATAAATATCTTGTATATAGACTGTTGATTCCTTTTTAGTGAGGTCTACTTTGTCTGGAATAACTGGAGGCGTTTCACGTTTTTGAACATATATTGGGTTGATAAGACCCTCCCCCTCGCACTCCGCTACGAGTGTCATATTATCATATACATCAACAAGATAGATACCCCACAACGATTTGTTTGAAAGCCTAGCTGCAACCAAGAAATATTTGTCAGTCACAGGACGTGGCTTGACGAATTGAGGCCATACACCATCCACCAACCTATCCTTGATAATGGGGTCGATAGGGCGTGTAGAGAATGGTATCTCCTGCACGATACCTTCGGTTTTCTTGCGGCTCTTAGCTGGGTCAAACAACATCAACCTTCCCGAACGAGCTACTCCATGGTGACCCGAAATTATACCGATAAATTTAGAGCTACCATCGGGCAGAGGTTGAATATCAAAAGTCGAGTTGGGGAAGAATCCGCCACTACCATATAGTGATTTCTGCTCCGAACCATCGGGATTCATATGCATCGTGATACGTGAATAGTAGTGCGTGAGGTCGGTGTACTCCCATCTCACATACATCACCTTACCATTGTTCGCAACCACAGGATTCCAGTTTGCATCTTGATCAAAAGTCAAACGACGCATACCCTTAGTGTCGGGGTCATACAACACCATATTAGCCACAGGAGCAGTGCCATGCACACAGGGCACACCTTGGTAACCGATATTAGAGTTAGCGATATATTTACCATTTGGAAGGAACGTACCATCCATAAACTCCAAATCTTTCTCCTCACACTCGATAACCTCTTTTAGGTTTGAGCCATTGACTCCCACCTCAAAAACATTCCATTTACCCTTGGCATTAAGCGAAGTAAACAAGATTCTGTCGCCGTCCCAATGCAACATCAAATCCGAAACTGGGGCATCAGAAGTTGGCTTATACACCCTCTTAAACATTGGCTTTTCGCTTCTTAGGTCGGTCATCTCGGCAATCTCGGCATCAAAACCTTTGCGTGCTGACGATATTTGATTTGTCCAGTTATTGCTCTGCGTACCTAGGCGTGGAGCACTAATGCTACGAGCCTTTTCGCCAATATTGTATCGACCAATGAGTATTCTGTCGTTATCGAGAGCCTTGTTTGACATCAAAATCTCACGAGCTAGCGACAACACCTTGCGAGCTTGAGCGACAGCTGCTTCGTCGCCTTTGGATAGATCTATATCCTTAATTGATATAGCCTCCAACTCCTTGAGCTTAGCCTCATACTTAGCGGTGTCATATCCTTCGACACTCTTCATGTCGTCGAATGCACGTCTTACGTTTGCGGCATCCACAAACTGTAATCTTAGAGCTATATCAGCAATCTCTTGCGACGAGCTCTGAGCAGGTGCCACACCCACAAAAAGTAGTGCGGCAAGGGTTAAAAGTAGAAATCTCTTCATTAGGGTTTAGTTTAGATAGATTTACAAAAGTATAAATAATATAGTATATAAACAAAAAATAGGAACTCGAAATAATCAAGTTCCTATACTATTAAGTAGGGTAAAATAATTATTGGTGTGTTTTTAAGAGTACTATTGGAGATGAGATTTTTTGCTATTGAATTGAAAATATAGTGGTTCTATACTGAAATTTAATAGTGAAAAATATCGCTTCAAGAGTGCTTTTAAAAATATGGCAATAATTGTTTTACACTACTTATTAAGTAGGGTAAAATAATTATTGGTGTGTTTTTAAGAGTGCTATTGGAGATGAGATTTTTTGCTATTGAATTGAAAATATAGTGGTTCTATACTGAAATTTAATAGTGAAAAATATCGCTCCAAGAGTGCTTTTAAAAATATGACAATAATTGTTTTACACTACTTATTATAGTACAATTCTAATTCTCCATCTCCTCCATAACTTCGGTGCGCACTACAACGTAGGGTTTCTGCGTGGTACTCTTACCCTGATTCATTGCGGCAGATTTATCGTGTTGGCTCACTGTGGCATAGACAAAATCATCCTCTATAACCAATCCGTCGGGGTATGATTGACCCTCGGGTAACGTTGCAATGTTGGTAAATCCTTTACTCTTGTTCGACACCGCAATGGTGTTATCCTCGATATTAGCGATGTACACATTACCATCATCATCCACCGCAATTCCATCACTAAATGGCTTATCGCTAAAGTACTCAATTCCAGATATCACCCTCCTCTCCGACGAAAAGGCATCCGCTGGTACACGATAAATTTTGCGCCCATTCATAGCACCAAAGTAGATCCACTTGTCGTCGGGGCCAATAGCTATCGGGTTTAGATCATAACCGCCTGCCACCTCCGCCAACATCGACGGGTGTCGCTCTGCCATGCGCCTAAATGTGCGAGACTTCATATCATAAACAATAAATGCAGGATACGATGGCATATCATCGCTTGCGAGTGTCATATCTGCAATTATAACCCTATCGTTTTCGTCATCAATCACAAAATCTTGCAAAAAGCTATTAGGACGCAACACCTCATTTGGTATCGAAATAGTATCCGCCAAGATATCACTCTTGATATCCCACACCACAAATTTAGGAGATAGCATATCCAACATCCACAACTCATCATCCTCAATTTTAATACCTAGCACCCCCTCGATTATGGAGTCGTCACCCACGACATACTCTGCCGTTGGATACGGCGTGACCTGCGTACCACCCTTCGACACCCTGTATAACTTAATATCTGGATTGAGCAATGGATTGACACTAAAGAACATATCCCCATTATCGGCAATAGCAATATTGCCTGGAATAAAACTCTCATTAGCAAATATCACCTCCGCAATTGGAGTCGTCTCGCTCTGCACACACGAGCCTAAAGATAACGTTGCGACAGCCATAGCCGCCGATAGTTGTTTAAGATTCATAGTTTTCTTTTTTTTAATTCAACAACTACTCTCCTCTGCAACTATCGTTCCGAAATATTTATAAGTAGTGTAAAACAATTATTGTCATATTTTTAAAAGCACTCTTGGAGCGATATTTTTCACTATTAAATTTCAGTATAGAACCACTATATTTTCAATTCAATAGCAAAAAATCTCATCTCCAATAGCACTCTTAAAAACACACCAATAATTATTTTACCCTACTTAGAAGTTCTCGCTCTATGAAATCTGCCACTCCATCTTCGTCATTGCTCAACGCCACGACATCGGCTCTGCTCTTCACTGCATCTTGGGCATTTGCCATCGCTACGCCCACACCCGCAAACTCTATCATCGACAAGTCATTGAATCCATCGCCAAAGGCTATCATCTCATCCTTTGTGCCCCCAATTTTTTGGAGCAATACTCTCAGCGACTGAGCCTTATCAATACCCAAAGGGACTAACTCCAAAAAGAATGGCTCGGAGCGATATATATTCATCACCTCACCATACTCACCCTTTAACTCACTCTCCATAGCCACTACCCTCTCAGGCTCACCCACCGCCAAACATTTGGGCACAGGCGAAGTGTAGTAATCCACAAAAGATTCAACCTCACGCACCTCCATTTTGTTGAGATGTGCTTCGACGCCCACATATTTGTCTGTGCTATTTTCGGTCACGATATATTCGTTGTCATACGACAAAATTGTGGTACCATGCTTTATTGACGCATCATAAAGTGGTCGCAACATATTCATTGGCAACACATTGCTATAGACCTCCTCGCCTGTTGCACAGTCGATTATCACACCTCCATTATACGCCAAAATATATCCGCCATACGCTTTTAGCTCCAACTCCCGAGCCAATGGCACAATACCATAAGTAGGTCGCCCCGATGCCAAGATAACCTTCACGCATTTTTTTTGCAACTTCAAGAGTGCCTCTCGATTGCGTGCGGAGAGCTCCTTGCGGCTATTGGTCAGTGTGCCATCCAAATCGAGAACTACATATTTACATCTATTTTTCATAAACTATAAATTACAAAACACCCCTCAAATCGAAATTTAAGGGGTGTTTTTATGTTCACATACTTAGAATTACTCAGCCAACATAGCCTTAACCTCCTCCAAGACAGTTTGACCATTGTAGCCAAACTTCTCGTCGAGCACAGTGTATGGCGCAGAGTAACCGAAGTGGTCGAGTCCATGAATTGCACCATTCTCACCCACCAAACCTAGCAAGGTCACTGGCAAGCCCGAAGTCATACCATAGCGTGGGATATCCGTTCCCAAAACGCTCTGTTGGTAAGATTTAGGTTGGTCACGGAAGAGTCCCTCACTTGGAACACTTACCACACGTACTGCGATACCCTCCTCTGCAAGTTTCTCGGCACCCTCAACCAAGGTTGCAACCTCCGAACCAGATGCTACAAGCACCGCTTGAGGCTTTGGTGAATCCGTAACGATATAGCCACCCTTAGCCGTCTGTTGCGACTCCACTCTGCGACTTGCGCCCAAAGTTGGAAGGTTCTTAATATTTTGACGAGACAAAATCAATGCTACTGGACGGCTCTCCTCCAACGCCAACTTCCACGATTGGATAGTCTCCTCACCATCTCCAGGGCGAAGAACTACCACGCTACGCTCGCCAGAGTGGTTGCGAAGGTGCTCCATCAAGCGGATTTGTGCCTCCTGCTCAATTGGTTGGTGTGTAGGTCCATCCTCACCCACACGGAATGAGTCGTGAGTCCATACATATATAACGTGTAGGTGCATAAGAGCAGCCAAACGAACCGCAGGTTTCATATAATCAGAGAACACAAAGAATGTTCCACACACTGGAATAACACCTCCGTGCAAAGCCATACCATTCATAACGCAAGCCATAGTGAGCTCACACACACCAGCTTGGAAGAATTTACCTGTGAAGTCACCCTTAGTGAATGCGTGAGTCTTTTTCAAGAATCCGTCAGTCTTGTCCGAGTTAGACAAATCTGCCGACGACACAATCATATTCTCAACCTTCTCACCATATACGCTAAGAACAGTTGCCGATGCTGCACGTGTAGCTTGACCCTCCTTCATATCGATTGCATTGTAGTCAATCTCAGGAAGTTCGCATCTTAGGAAGTTATCCAATTTTTGAGCCAAAGCGCCATTCTCAGCACGCCACTCAGCCTCAATCTTCTTTTGCTCCTCCATCCATGCTGCAAGTTCAACTTTGCGTGCTGCATATATCTCCTCGCTCTCTGCGAATGGAGTAAATGGATTCTCAGGATCTCCACCCAAGTTTGAGATTGTAGCTTTGATATCTGCTCCAGCGGCAGAGAGTGGTTGTCCGTGAGTCGATACCATATCCTCGAAAGATGAGTCGTCTGCTTTGCGAGCACCCTTACCCATGATTGTCTTACCGATGATAAGTGTTGGTTTCTCTGTCTCAGCGTTAGCTGCTGTAAGTGCTGCACGAAGAGCATCAACGCAGTGACCGTCGCACGAGATAACATTCCAGCCCCAAGCCTTATATTTCATCTCAACATCCTCTGTATCAACCTCTTCTACCTTGGTTGATAGCTGAATATTGTTTGAATCGTAGTACATAATAAAATTGCTAAGCCCCAAGTGACCTGCAATGCGACCTACACCTTGCGAAATCTCCTCTTGCACAGCACCATCCGAAATATAAGCGTAGGTTTTGTGAGCCATCCACTCACCAAATCTAGCAACCATAAATCTCTCTGCGATAGCTGCTCCAAGAGCCATAGCGTGACCTTGACCTAGAGGACCTGAAGTGTTCTCCACACCTCTCATAACATCTACTTCGGGGTGACCTGGAGTGATACTCTCCCATTGACGAAGAGCTGCCAAATCCTCCATAGTGTAGTTGCCTGCCAATGCCAAAACAGAGTACAACATAGGCGACATGTGACCTGGGTCGAGGAACATACGATCACGATATGGATAATCCATCTTCGTAGGGTCGTAGCGTAGGAACTCGGTGTACAACAAGTTGATGAAGTCCGCACCACCCATAGCTCCTCCTGGGTGACCAGATTTAGACTTCTCGACCATTGAGGCTGCCAATATACGAATATTGTCTGCCGCGCGATTTAGTTTTGAATTTTCAAACATAATATTTAGTTTTTGTGTTAGTTCTCCGTATCCATGGTTGAGAGTGCTCCAGCCTCGATTTTTTGGCGAGCATACTCCTTTGTCACTACAAACTTCCTCTTACGTTGAGTCGGCATATCAAACATTATATCAATCATTATAGCCTCACAAATGGTTCTCAGTCCACGTGCTCCCAACTTAAACTCCACTGCCTTATCGACAATATAATCCAACACCTCCGACTCAAATGTTAATGCCACGCCATCCATTTCGAACAATCTTTCGTATTGACGAGTGATAGCGTTCTTAGGCTCTGTCAAAATTTGACGAAGCGCATCTCTGTCGAGAGGTTGCATATATGTGAGCACTGGCAAACGACCTATGAGCTCTGGAATGAGTCCAAAAGATTTCAAATCTTGGGGTGTGATATATTGCATCATATTTGTGCGATCAACCTTGTCGCTCACAGCTTTACCATAACCCATAGCTCGCGTGTTGAGTCGTTGTGCGATTTTACGCTCCACTCCATCAAATGCACCTCCACATATAAACAATATGTTTTTGGTGTTCACCTGTATAAACTTTTGGTCTGGGTGTTTACGACCACCTTGGGGTGGAACATTTACCACTGTGCCCTCCAATATCTTCAAAAGAGCTTGTTGCACACCCTCGCCCGACACATCACGTGTGATAGAGGGGTTGTCGCCCTTACGTGCTATTTTATCTATTTCGTCAATGAAAACAATTCCCTTCTCGGCTTGCTCCACATTGTAATCCGCCACTTGCAAGAGTCTCGACAAAATACCCTCAACATCTTCGCCCACATAACCTGCTTCGGTCAGTACGGTAGCATCCACAATCGTAAATGGTACTTTTAGTAGCTTAGCTATAGTTCTAGCCATTAACGTCTTACCTGTTCCAGTAGGACCCACAAGCACGATATTTGACTTATCTATTTCGACCTCATCATCTGCCGCATTACCCGCACAGTTAAGTCTCTTGTAGTGGTTATACACCGCCACCGACAAATATCTTTTGGCTGGATCTTGACCTATGACATATTGATCCAACATCGCTTTAATCTCCGCTGGTTTCAACATTTTTTTGTGATCTATCTCCTCTCTCTTCTCCTCTTTTTTCTTTACGGCACTCTCTTCCAAGATTTTGTGACCATTCTCTATACACGAGTTGCATATATTGGCACCTCCTTCGCCTTGGAACAATACACCCACATCCGCACGTGGTGCACCACAAAACGAGCAGTAGTCGCCACCACCATTCCCACCACCATTTGTGCCTCTATTACTCTTTGCCATTCTTAACGTTTTTTGATAACCTCATCTATTAGACCATACTCCTTTGCCTCTGTAGATGACATCCAGTAATCTCGATCTGCATCCTTCTCAAACTTCTCGACTGGAACTCCAGAGTGCGACGACATAATCTCATACAACTCTTTGCGAGTTTTGAGAATCTCCCTAGCCGTAATCTCGATATCTGACGCTTGACCTTGCGCACCGCCCAATGGTTGGTGAATCATCACCCTTGAATGAGGCAATGCTTGACGCTTGCCTGCTGCGCCTGCTGTGAGCAATACTGCGCCCATAGAGGCTGCCAAACCTGTGCATATAGTCGCAACATCGGGAGCCACCAACTGCATAGTGTCATAAATTCCCAATCCAGCTGATACCGAACCACCTGGTGAGTTGATATAAATCTGCACATCCTTCTCGGCATCCACCATCTCCAAAAATAGGAGTTGAGCCTGGATAATATTCGCAGCATCGTCATATATTGGAGCACCCAAAAATATGATGCGATCCATCATTAGGCGTGAGAATACATCCATAGCAGCAACGTTCAAGTGACGCTCCTCAATAATTGTTGGTGATACATATCCCGATATGATCGAGTGAAAATCATGTAGCTTTAAAGAGCTGATTCCGCAATGCCCTTTGGCATATTTTTCAAATTCTGACATAATAATTCGTTTTTTGGGGTTTTATCGTTAAACACAGCAAACAAAAACTCTGCAAACCACAATGGTTTGCAGAGTTCAAAGATATAAAATTTGTATTAGAAAAACAAAAATTATTGCAAAGTTTGCATATATTGTGTAAACTCATCTGCCGAGATTGACTTCTCTGTAACGGTAATCTTAGCACGTACAGCATCCACAACCTTGTTCTCATACAACTTCTCGTATACTTTTTGACCCTGTTGCTTGTCAGAAAGAATCTGCTTGCCATAGTTCTCCAACATATCCTCTGGAGCTTGAGCCATGCCATATTGAGCAAGTTGAGCTTGAGCAGATGCCTTAGCCTCAGCCAACGCCTCCTCTGGAGTCACTGTGATTGACTCAGCCTCGATAATTTGCTTTTGGATGTAGTTCCAAGTGAACATCTTGATAAATTGCTCGAAATCACGCTCAATCTCCTCTGCAGAGAAACGACCCTCGTTAATCACGAGCAACCATCTCTTGAGGAATGCCTCTGGCATTTGAAGATTAGCCTTCTCCATAGTGAACTTGCTCACCTCTGCACCAAACAAATAATCGCTCTCACGACGCAACTCAACTGCGATTTGAGCGTCGATAAATGCATCAAGCTCGCCTTCGGAAGTGACGTTACCCTCTGGGAATGCCATCTTGAAGAACTCCTCGTTCATCTCTGGGTCAGCAAACTTGCGGATGTTTGTAATCTCCATCTCGAACTCTGGGTTGATACCCTCCAACTCCGACTTGTCTACGCTAAGGATTGCAGCACGTTGCTCCTCGGTTTTGTATAGCTCGTTTACGTTTACTTGCAACTTAGCACCCTTTGTAAGACCTACGAATGGAGCACGCTCCTCCTCGCTCATAGATATAAGACCTACATAAGCATCCTCAACACGCATATCGCCATTATCCAAAGTCACAGTCAAAGCCTCGTCTGAAGTTACACTCTCAGCATCTGCCAAACGACCGAAACGACGTAGGTAGTTTGAACGGTAATCGTTGTGGATTTGCTCGCTAATCTCGATTGTCTTGTACTCAATAGAGTCAGCTGTGCTCAACTCAAGGTTGTAAGCTGGAGCCTCACCAATCTCAAACACAAACTCGAACTCTGTTCCATTATCAAAATCGAAGTCACCTTGCTCCTCCGAAGGAATAACATCACCTACGTAGTCAATCTTCTCTGCTTGAAGGTAGTCGAAAACTCCCTTAGATGCAGTTTGGTATGATTGCTCAGCCAAAACGCCCTTGCCATACATCTTTTTGATTACGCCCATTGGAACGTTACCCTTGCGGAATCCTGGGATATCTGCCTTGCGACGATAGTCGCGCAACATCTTCTCTACTGACTCTGCGTAGTCGCTGCTGTCTACTACAACTTTGATAAGCGAAACACCTTGTTCGCGTTGCTCTCTTACGATATTCATTTTATATGTTTAAATTTGTTTGTCTTTAATAAAAATTTAGCGCACAAAGTTAGTTATTTATTTTTATAACATCAAACTTTATGCGCTAATTATTTAAAGGGAGTTCTAATTTCTCCCTAAAATACTTTTTCGCTACTAACCACCCCTTTTTACTTTTGCAAAAACTAGGTGGTAGGAGCCACTACAACCCACTTTTGCAAAAGCAAAAATGGACAATTATTAACTAAAAATTAAAATCAGGGAGAAAATAGAACTCCCCTTAAAGGTAATTCTATTTCTCCTCCATTGGTGGCGGTGGTGCACACTCGTCCAAGTTTCCGCTCCACAGATATTTATCCGTCTCCTTGGCTATGACGCCCGACAACAACAACAGCGACAATATATTAGGAATTGCCATCAACGCATTCAAACTATCTGCCAGAGACCACACCATATTAAGCTGCATAATAGAACCGAAATATAGCACCACAACCCACACGACCCTATAATATTTAATAGATTTGCGACCGCCAACATACTCCACGCACTTCTCGGCATAGTATGTCCAACCCAAAATAGTGGAGAATGCAAAGGTCGATATTCCGACCGCCAAAAGCGCAGTGCCTATATAAGGAATTTTACTAAATGCCGCATTTGTGAGTGCTCCACCTTGGGTACAATCAATATCTGGATGCGCAATAATGCTGCTCACCAACACCAAACCCGTGAGGGCACAAACCACTACCGTGTCCCAGAAAGTTCCAGTAGACGACACCAACGCCTGACGCACTGGATTACGAGTTTGAGCCGCCGCCGCAACAATTGGAGCAGAACCCAAACCAGACTCATTGGAGAACAAACCGCGAGCAATACCAAACCTAGCGGCAATCAACACCGTAGAGCCCACAAAACCACCTCCAGCAGCTCGCGGAGTGAATGCCGAAGAGAAGATCAAAGATATAGTCTCACCCAAATACTCACCATTCAGACACAATATATATACGCAACCCATGACATACAACACCGCCATAATAGGAACCAATGCCGAGCAAACTTTAGATATACCTTTGATTCCAAAAATCACAACCATAGCGACGAGTGCCGCAACGATAAATGCCGTGATGTGAACATTGACACCATAGTTTTGGTTAAGCAACATAGAAATTGAATTAGCCTGCACGGTGTTACCAATACCAAACGCCGCAAGTGCCGTAAGCACCGCAAATGCTACTCCTAACCACTTCATACCCAAGCCTTTTTCGAGAGCATACATTGGACCACCAAGCATCTCACCCTTAGGCGTTTGAACTCTATACTTCACAGCCAGCAACCCCTCGGCATACTTGGTTGCGATACCAAAGATACCCGTAAGCCAGCACCACAACACAGCACCTGGTCCTCCGATAGCCACTGCCGTAGCTACACCTATGATATTACCCGTTCCGATTGTCGCAGCCAATGATGTTGCGAGGGCTGCAAATTGACTCACATCGCCCGATGCGTCTTTGTCTTTTGCTACCGACAAACGTATAGCTGTCAGCAATTTACGCTGTGGAACTTTGAGCCTTATGGTCAAAAAGATATGCGTTCCCAGCAGGAGGATAATCATCCACCAACCCCACATCCAATCGCTAATCTCTATCAATAATTGTTCAAGTATTGCCATATTCTAATTAAGTTTGTGTTCAGATGCAAAATTAATAATTATTTTTAAAAATTAACGCTTTTATATGATTTTATCTCACTTAATTTCATATCTAGCCGCCAAATTTAGTAAATTCGCATTTTTTATTCTATCTTTGTAAGTCAAAGTTTTTTGTTATGAAAATTTTATTGTACATACTTTTATTTATATTTTCGTCATGCATCGGGAGTAGCAACACCAAGAGTTCTACCTCCGCCAAATCGAGTGTGCCGAGTGTGAAATATTACTCATTTGTGGTGCGTAATATATACCCTCACTCCACCACCAGCTACACCCAAGGTCTGCAATACATAGACTCTGAAATGTGGGAGAGCACAGGCTTGGAGGGGCAATCTAGGCTAATGAAAGTTAATATCGAAACCGCAGAGACAGAAGTCATAGCTCAAATCCTAGATTCTGAATTTGGAGAGGGACTAACCGTGTGGGGCGACAGCGTATTTATGATTACGTGGCAAAACAACAAAGCATACATATTCAACCGCACCAGCGGCGAGATAATAGACACAAAAAAATACCAAGGCGAAGGATGGGGACTCACCACCGATGGCGAAGTGCTGTACATGAGTAGCGGCACATCCAACATCACAGTTCGAGAGCCCGCCACATTCAAACGCCTGCGAGAGATTCCCGTGACACTAAATAATCTACCCGTGAAGTACCTCAACGAATTGGAGTGGATAGAGGGCAAGATATGGGCTAACATATACACACTCAACCAAATAGTCATAATAGACCCCCAAAGCGGAGTTGTGGAGAGCGTTGTAGACCTTAGCGGAATTTTGCCCTTGGAAGATATCACCGAGCATACAGATGTGCTCAACGGCATAGCCTACGACGCAGAGGGCAAGAGGATATTTGTCACGGGCAAAAATTGGAATAAACTTTTCGAAATAGAGATTACAGAGAGATAATGCAAAGAGAGATTAAAAAAGAGCTCAAAAAAAGAGTATTGTTGTTGGATGGCGCACTAGGCACTATGTTCCAACAGCATGGATTGTGCGAAGGAGAGTTCAGAGGAGAGGAGTTCAAGGAGTGGACCAAAGAGCTAAAGGGGTGCAACGACATTCTATCGCTCACACGCCCCGACTTGGTGGCAGAGCTAGCCCAACAATACTTGGAGGCTGGAGCCGATATCATCACCACCAACACATTTAACGCCAATGCCATATCGTTGGTGGATTATGGACTAGAGGAGTACGCATACAGAATTTCAAAGGAGGCAGCCGCTATTTTGCGCCGCGAAGCAGACAAGTTCGAGGCTAAGGATGGTCGCCCACGATTCGTGGCTGGGTCACTGGGTCCCACAAACCGCACGGCATCCATGTCGGCAGATGTTTCGAACCCCGCAGCACGTGAGGTGTCATTCGACCAATTAGTCGAGGCATACTCTACCCAAGTTAGGGGTCTAATGGATGGTGGCGCAGATGTGATTATACTCGAAACAATATTCGACACACTCAATGCCAAGGCTGCCCTATATGCCATAGACAAAATATCGGAGCAGAGAGGTGAGCAGATTCAAATCCTAGCCTCGGGCACACTTACCGATGCTAGCGGTCGTACTCTTTCGGGTCAAAAGATTGAGGCGTTCTACGCATCTATGTCGCACGCAAATTTGGTATCCATTGGTTTCAACTGCGCATTTGGAGCTAAGCAGATGATGCCATACCTAGAGGAGTTGTCCGAGGTAGCAGATTGCTACACTTCGGCATACCCCAACGCTGGACTCCCCAACATCATGGGTGGATATGACGAAACCCCCGAGATGTTTTTGGCCGACACGGAGGAGTACCTACGCAAAGGCATAGTAAATATCATTGGAGGGTGTTGCGGCACAACTCCAGAGCACATAAAACTACTAAAGGGCGTAGTGGACAGATACCCACCACGCACACTACCATGCCCTACTCACACCACAACTCTTAGCGGACTAGAGGCATTGAGGATTACCCCCGAGGCTAACTTCATAAACATTGGCGAGAGGAGCAACGTGGCAGGTTCTGCCAAATTTGCTAGGCTTATTCGTGAGGGGGCTTACGAGGAGGCTTTATCCGTAGTACGTGCACAGGTAGATGCTGGAGCACAGATTATAGATGTCTGCATGGATGATGGAATGATTGAGGGCGAGGAGGCTATGCGCCACTTCTTGTGCTTGATGGGTTCGGAGCCTGAGATTGCGAGAGTGCCCACGATGATTGACTCTTCGAAGTGGGATGTACTGCTCTCTGGACTCAAGGTGTCGCAGGGCAAAAGCATCGTAAACTCCATATCGCTCAAAGAGGGCGAGGAGGCTTTTGTGCAGAAGGCTATGGAGATTCACCGATATGGAGCTGCGGCAGTCGTAATGCTTTTTGACGAGACGGGTCAAGCCGACACATTTGAGCGCAAAAAAGAGATTGCCGAGCGAGCATACAATATATTGACCAAAGCAGGATTCCCAAGCGAGGACGTAATCTTCGACCCCAATGTCTTGGCAGTAGCCACAGGCATTGAGGAGCACGACAGTTACGGCAAGGCGTTTATAGATGCCACACGTTGGATTAAACAAAACCTACCAAACGCCAAAGTATCGGGTGGAGTGAGCAACCTATCATTTGCATTTAGGGGCAACAACACCGTGCGTGAGGCTATGCACTCCGTATTCTTGTACCACGCCATTGAGGCAGGTATGGATATGGCGATTGTCAATGCGCAGATGTTGCAGATATATGACCAAATTGAACCAGAGCTGCTCACACGCATAGAGGATGTAATACTGTGCCGCAGATCCGACGCTGCAGAACGACTCATAGAGTTAGCCGAAGGGCTGAAGGGCAGCGCAACCAAAAAGGAGGAGAAAACCTTGGATGAGTGGCGAGCACTACCCCTAGCAGGGCGCATTAGGCACGCTATGACTAAGGGCATAATAGAGTTCGTGGAGGCAGACACACTGGAGGGATACAACGAACTAGGAGTGCCAATGAGGGTGATAGATGAGCTACTAATGCCCGCCATGGAGTATGTCGGCAAGTTGTTTGGCGAGGGCAAAATGTTCTTACCGCAGGTTGTAAAGACCGCTAGAGTTATGAAGCGTGCAGTTGGTGTACTCACCCCATTCATAGAGGAGCAGAAGAGTCAATCCGCATCCAGAAGTGGCGGACGTGTGGTGATTGCCACAGTCAAGGGCGATGTACACGACATTGGTAAGAATATCGTTGCGGTGGTCATGGCGTGCAATGGTCACGAGATTTTGGATTTGGGGGTTATGGTCGAAACGCTCAAAATCGTGGATGAGGCGGTAGCAAACAATGCCGATGCTATATGCCTAAGTGGACTTATAACTCCGTCGTTGGAGGAGATGATACGTGTGGCGCAGGAGTGCGAAAAGAGAGGACTTTCGATTCCTATAATATTGGGTGGAGCAACAACTTCGCCTATACACACCGCCGTGAAGATTGCCCCACACTACTCGGGGGTGGTGATTCATGCCAACAATGCAAGTGAAAATCCCAAGATGTTGTCGCAACTTCTGGGTGAGAATCGCACTGCATATATTGAGGAGGTGAAAGCCGCTCAGCAGCTAATTAGAGATGAGTATGAGCGCACACTCAAAATGCGCAATCTACTCTCGCTTACTGATGCTCGCAAGGGTGCCATGCGCAACGAGAATGTAATAAAACCGCTCCACACAGGCAAACTTGTATTGCCAGATTTTGATATTTCGGATGTCGAGGAGCTCATAGATTGGAACTTCTTCTTTATGTCGTGGGGACTCAAGGGTCGCTACCCCGAAATTTTGGAGAGCGAAAAATATGGCGAGGAGGCAACCAAGCTACTGCACGATGCCAAGGCTATGCTCCAAGATATTAAAGATGGACGCAAACTAACCCTCGAAGGGGTCGTGGCGATAGTTCCAGCTCGCAGCGAGGGTGACGATATTGTAGTCAAGAACCCCAAGGGCAAGGAGTATCGTCTGCCGATGCTTAGAAGTCAAGACACAAAGTGTCAATCGCTTGCGGACTTCGTAGCCACAAAGGGAGACCACATAGGGTGCTTTGCCCTTTCGGCAGGTGTGGGTCTCGATAAACTAACAGCGCAATACAAATCCGAAGGGGATGATTACAGCGCAATGGTTGCAAAGCTCCTTGCCGATAGATTGACCGAAGCTTTTGCCCAAAGAGTACACAGCTTTATTAGGCGTGAAATGTGGGGGTACGAAAGTGGTGAGATTATCGCAGCCAAGGATATTTTGCGTGATAGATACCAAGGCGTAAGGATGGCATTTGGCTACCCTGCTTGCCCCGACCACTCACTAAAGCGTGAGGTGTTCGATATTTTGAGCGTGGGGATGACAACCCACATGACACTACTCGAAAACCACATGATTTCACCTGCCGAGTCACTATGCGGATTGATATTCCCAGAGGGTGAATATTTCAGTATAGGCATCATAAGTGATGAACAGATAGAGGATTACGCCACAAGAAGGGGCACAACAATAGAGGAAATCAAAAAACTAATTCCTCACAACATATAAAAAGACGATGAAAGTTATAGATATATTAAACGACGCAATCGCAAGTGGCAAAACTCGCTTTGCATTCGAGCTACTTCCACCCCTCAAAGGTGCAGGTCTTAACAACATATACGACGCCATCGACCCACTCATGGAGTTCGACCCAGCATACATCAACATCACTTTCCACCGCGAAAATATCAAGCAGCAGGAGAGCGCAGATGGTAGCGTGTCGTGGCACGTGGTGCGCCACCGCCCAGGCACTGTGGGGGTATCGGCAGCGTTGAACAAAAAATATGGCGTACCCACCGTTCCGCACCTTATTTGCGGAGGATTGTCCAAATATGACCTTGAAGATGCACTCATAGATATGGATCTGCTCGGCATACACAATGTGTTGGCACTGCAAGGCGACAGAGCCAAAAACGAGGTGTTTTTCATGCCACACAAAGAGGGTCACTCGCACGCTATAGGTCTTGTGAAGCAGATTGCCGCTATGAATAGAGGTGAATATATAGACTCCGAAAGTGAGGAGCGACACAGCTCTGAGTTCTCGATAGGAGTGGCTGGATACCCCGAAAAACACTTTGCGGCAGGTAGTCTAGAGAGTGATATTGCTAACCTCAAATCTAAAGTTGATGCAGGGGCAGAGTATATCGTCACACAGCTATTCTACGACAACAGCAAGTTCTTCGACTACGTAAAGATGTGTCGTGAGGCAGGAATCACTGTGCCTATTGTCCCAGGACTAAAACCCCTATCGACATATAAGCAGCTATCGGTTCTACCCAAGACATTCTCAATCTCGATGCCCGACGATTTGTCGGTCGAGATTATCCGCCACAAGGATAACCCCAAGTCCGTAAGACAAATCGGCATAGAGTGGGCAATTGCACAAGGTCGTGAACTAATGGCAGCAGGAGTTCCAGTGTTGCACTTCTACACCATGAGCCGAACTAACAATATTCAAGAGATAGCAAAATCGTTGTTTTAATTATGGACGCAATAACATTTAGACGACACCTACACACGCACCCCGAACTTTCGTTTGAGGAGTACCAAACCCATGACTTTATTAGCGAGCAATTAACTTCGCTCGACATAGAGCATCGCACAATAGCCAAAACTGGAATCCTTGCCAAAATCGAGGGTAAGGGAGATTTGAAACGTGCTGTAGTTCTGCGTGCCGACATAGACGCACTACCTGTGGAAGAGGCGGTAGATGTTGAATTCAAATCGCAAACAAAGGGTGTAATGCACGCATGTGGGCACGATATTCACGCAGCGGTGCTGTTTGGAGTACTAAAGGAGCTAGCGCAAAACCCAAACTTTGAGGGTACGATATTTGGGCTATTTCAACCTGGCGAGGAGCGCAACCCTGGAGGTGCTTCGTATGTGTTGGCAGAGAAGCCATTCGAGGGATATGATGTTGTGGCAGTGGTTGGCGAGCATGTGGAGGTGATGATGCCAGTAGGAACTTTCGGGTTTAGAGAGGGTAAATATATGGCATCGAGTGACGAGATACGATTCTACGTAAATGGCGTGGGCGGTCATGGAGCGATGCGAGGCAAGCTCAAAGATCCAGTGCAGGCAGCAGCGGTATTCTTGGGCAAGATGTTAGCACTCAACCGTGAAGATTTAGTGCTCTCAATTGGAAGGTTTATAGCCGAGGGAGCAACTAATGTTATACCTCAGAGTGTATACCTAGAGGGCACAATGCGCCACTTCAACGAGGAGGAGCGAGCACACTCCAAAGAGCTACTCGCAAAATTTGCACGAGAAGTAGACGAGGAGTATGGCGTAAATATTGAGGTAGATATCAGTCATGGATTCCCCTGCGTGGTAAACACCCCCGAATTGGTCGCAACGGCAAAGGAGTTGGCTGCTCAGAAACACAATGTAGTAGATCTACCCCTACGCACCACATCCGAAGATTTCGGATTCTACACCACTCGCTACCCGTCGCTATTTTATAGGATTGGAGCAGGAGCGGACAACTATACAGGTGGTGCACCACACACCGCTACATTTTGCCCCAATGAGGGGTCAATAGAAATCGGCATAGAGCTTATGGTATCTATCGCACAAAAATTACTACAGTAATGACAAGAGGCAAAAAAAGAGGTGGGGATTTTGATCGCGGAGCGTTCATCCTCAGTGTACTACAAGAGCTACCCAACAATAAATTTTCGCTAAAGCAGCTAGCCGCAGCATCGGGAAGTGCCGACAAAAACGGCAGACGCGAAACACTTATACTCCTCAAAAAAATGGTGGATGACGAACTTGTGCGTGAGACTAGCCGTGGTAAGTTCCAACTAGCATCCAAAATGCGCCCGCACTACCAAGGTGTGGTTATGATGTCGAGCAATGGACTTGTGTTTGTGAGATGCGAGGAGTTGGAGGGCGATGTACATATTGGAGGTTATCAGACCAAAAATGCGCTGAATGGCGACACTGTGGAGTTTATGATTACTCGCCAACCCAAGGGCAATAGAAATGCCGAGGGTGAGATATTAGATATTATTGAGCGCAGCACCAAGAGACTAATAGGCATTGCCGATGTAGGTGAGCATCAGATATTTATACGCTCTACATCCAAGAATATGCCATACGATGTTTTCGTACCCAAGAGGTTGTACCCCGATTTGGAGGCTGGCAAAAAGGTATCGTTTCGCATAAAGGATTGGCCTATTGGGTCGAAGAGTCCTGTGGGAGAGATATTGGATGTGTTGGGCGATGTGGGCGACAACGACACCGAGATGCACTCGATACTTGCGGAGTATGACCTGCCATACAAATTCGAGCCCGAGATAGAGCAAGCGGCAGAGAATATCGTAGCACGCATTACGGAGCAAGATTACGCTGAGCGCAGAGATTTTAGAGATACTGTGACATTCACCGTAGACCCTGCCGATGCCAAGGACTTTGATGATGCGTTGTCAGTCAAGAAGATAAAGGATGGAGTGTGGGAGATTGGTGTGCACATTGCCGATGTTACGCACTACGTCAAACCAAATGACACCATAGATAAGGAGGCGCAGGAGCGTGCCACTTCGGTATATTTGGTTGATAGAACTGTACCGATGTTGCCCGAGAGATTATCTAATGAGTTGTGTTCATTGCGCCCGCACGAGGAGAGTTTGTGTTTCTCGGCTGTATTTACCATAACCGAGGGGTTGGACATCACGGACGAGTGGTATGGTCGCACGGTGATATATTCCGACAGAAGATTTACCTACGCCGAGGCACAAGATGTAATCGACACAGGCAAAGGCGATTATGCAGAGGAGGTCATGACACTCAACAACTTTGCGAAGGCTATGCGCCAACAACGTTTCAAGAATGGAGCAATAGGTTTTGAGCGTGCCGAGATGAAGTTCGAGTTGGACGAAAAGGGGCACCCAATTGGTGTATTCACCAAAGAGATGGGCGAGTCGAACCAGATGATTGAGGAGTTTATGTTGCTCGCTAATCGCAAAGTGGCGGAGTTCTGTGCACATCGCAAAACGGAGAGTATGCGCAAGGTTCTGCGCACTATGGTATATCGTGTGCACGACAAGCCAGACACAGAGAAGTTGGATAACTTCCGCACATTTATACTCCGCTTTGGTCACTACTTCAAAGCTACAAAAGGGGTGGCTGTGGCACGTGAACTCAATAAATTATTGGCTGCAGTGAAGGGTGCACCCGAAGAGAATGTGGTGTCGATGTTGGCTATACGTTCGATGGCTAAGGCGTTCTACACCACCGACAATGTGGGGCACTATGGTTTGGCGTTCCCATACTACACGCACTTCACATCTCCAATTCGTAGATACCCCGATATGATGGTGCATAGACTCTTGGCGCACTACCTCGCAGGTGGCAAATCACCCCGAAAAGAGGAGATTGAGGCTCAATGTACCCACTCGTCGGATAGGGAGGTTATAGCTGCAAATGCAGAGCGTGCATCCATAAAATATAAGGCTGTAGAGTTTATGAAGGATCGTATGGACGAGGAGTTCGAAGGTCACATCTGCGGACTCAAGGAGTGGGGAATATTTGTGGAGTGCGACGATACCCACATCGAGGGTATGATTCCAGTTAGGGAATTGGGCGACGATTACTACGTGTATGATGCCGACAACTACTCATTCTATGGTCGTGGTTCACGTGAGACTTTTACGTTGGGCGATGCCGTAAAGGTACGTATCAAGCGTGCCGATTTGGGCAAGAGAATGTTGGATTTTTCATTGGTTCAAAAGCTATAATGTCTCATTTTGCACCTATATTAAATAGAGCAATTAGGCGAGAGCCCATAACATACGAGGAGGCGTGCGAGTTATACGACCACGCCCCTTTATATGAGTTGGCAGCCGTAGCAGATGAGTTGAGGGCAGAGATTGTCCCCGACCCAAATGTTGTGACGTGGCAGATAGATAGGAATGTAAACATCACAAATGTGTGCGTTACGGGGTGCAAGTTCTGCAATTTTCATTGCAAGCCACACCAAACTGACCGCCACTTCATAACCACAATCGAGGAGTACCGAGAGAAGATAGATAGGATGTTGGAGCTTGGTGGCGACCAACTTCTACTTCAGGGAGGTATGCATCCGAAGTTGGGAATCAAATTTTATGAGGAGCTGTTTTCGACCCTAAAATCCCTCTATCCCACTGTGCGTCTGCACTCGCTGGGAGCTCCCGAAGTGTCGCACATAGCCAAGATTAGTGGGCTCTCGACACTCGACACTCTCATTAGGTTGCGTGATGCAGGGCTGGAATCACTGCCTGGAGCTGGAGCGGAGATTTTGGTGGATAGTGTGCGCCGAAGAGTATCACCTGCCAAACCATCTGTGGATGAGTGGTGCCGAGTTATGCGTGAGGCACACTCGCTGAATTTGCCTACATCGGCAACTATGATGTATGGGCATGTGGAGACTCCACACCAAAGAATCGAGCATCTAATTCGTGTTCGAGATATTCAGAATGATTGCCCCTCGGGGAATTGGGGATTCATAGCATTCATAGCGTGGATTTTCCATTCCAAGGGTACTGTATTAGAATCAGAAAGTGTCGTGAGTCATCTTTCGGCTGTGGAGTATATTCGCCTAATAGCAATTAGTAGATTGGTGCTCAACAATATAGACAACATTCAAGCATCATGGCTCACCGTAGGTAAATCCATAGCACAGGTGGCACTCCACAGCGGAGCAAATGATTTTGGGTCAATTATGATAGAGGAGAATGTGGTGTCGTCGGCAGGTGCTCAAAACAAGTTCGATGCCGCAGGAATTCAAGCGGCAATTCGTGAGGCTGGGTTTGAACCTAAGCTGCGAAATCAACTATATCAATTACGATAATTATGTATAAAAATTTAAGAGAATACATAGCCCACTTGGAGCGTGAGGGGGAGCTCATAAGAGTTGCAACACCCGTATCCAACGACCTCGAAATATGCGAAATCACCGACCGTGTGAGCAAAAGTAAGGGGGGTGGCAAAGCTCTACTATTCAAAGTGGAGGGGTCAGATTTTGAGGTCATAACAAATATGTATGGCTCCAAAAGACGAGTGTGTATGGCTCTAGGGATTGAGAGGTTGGAGGATTTGACCACTCGTATAGATTCGCTTTTTAGAGAGGCTACAGCACCCAAAACAAACTTGTGGGATAAACTCAAGGCGTTGCCACTATTGGCCGATGTGGCGAAGTGGTTGCCCAAAACATCTTCTAGCAGGGGTGAGTGCCAAGAGGTTGTAATGCAAGGTGCAGATATAGACCTCTTTAAAATTCCAATTCTAAAGTGTTGGGTGAATGATGGCGGCAGGTTCGTCACACTCCCCATGGTGCACACCATAGATCCCGAGTCGGGGCAACGAAATGTGGGCATGTATCGCATGCAGGTGATGGATAGCTGCACCACGGGTATGCACTGGCATCTGCACAAAACTGGGGCTCGGCACTACGATGGATACAAGCGACTTGGGCAACGCATGCCCGTAAGTGTGGCGATTGGTGGCGACCCTACATACGCATACTCCGCTACAGCTCCCATGCCCGACAATGTGGATGAGTATCTATTGGCTGGATTTCTGCGTGGGCGAAGCGTGAAGCTTGTGAAGTGCATAACAAATGATATATATGTACCTGCGGATGCAGATTTCATAATCGAAGGATATGTAGACCCTGCGGAGCAGAAGGTTATCGAAGGTCCTTTTGGTGACCACACAGGGTTTTACTCCTTGCAGGACAGATACCCACTATTCCATGTCACCGCCATTACTCATCGCCATGATGCGATATATCCAGCTACGATTGTGGGTGTGCCACCCCAAGAAGATGCCTATATTGCGATGGCTACGGAGCGAATATTTGTGAGTCCTATGCGCTTTGCTCTGCAACCCGAGATGCGTGATATGTGGATGCCCGAAGAGGGCACGGCGCATAATTTGGTTATTGCATCCATAGAGAAAAGATATGAGGGGCAACCTCACAAAATCATACAGTCGATGTGGGGCGCAGGGCAGATGATGTTTAATAAATATCTGATTATATGCGACTCTTCGCTCGACATACGCAATGTGGATTCTCTAGCGGAGGTTATGCGCAGGGTCGATATATCGAGGGCTGTGATTAGGAGCGAAGGTGTGTTGGATGTGCTGGACCATGCCACCGCAACGCTTGGTTTTGGTGGTAAATTGGCTATGAATTGTACGTCGGAGAATTTAAGAGATGAGATTGGAAAATCCTCATTTGTGAGCAATGGACGAGTGGAGATTTGCGACAAGTGGGTCGAAAAATGGGGGCTACTTATATTATATGTAGAGCCTTCGGTGGATTTGAGACTTGACGCTTTGGTCGAGGAGTTGAAAATCGAAAATATAAACTTTGTGGCGATATTTGACACGGCGGCGGCGGCGCAGATGTCGGGGTCGGATTTGTTGTGGTTAGCAACGGCAAATAGCGACCCTAGGCGAGATGTGGTTGTCGAGGGTGGAGTTATGATTGTGGATGGACGCACCAAAATCCCTGGCAAAAAGGGTTATCCTGCGAGATTCCCCAATGCTGTGACTTCGGATATGGAGACCATACAAAAGGTTGATGGGCGATGGGCGAAGTATGGCATAGGGGAATTTATGGAGTCACCATCGAGGAGATATAGAACCATTATTTTATCCGACAAAGAGGATGTTTAGCTATCAAGAGAAACGAGGTATATTGTATCTACTACTGCTAATTTTCGTGGTGGCATTGTGTGTGGATATGGTCAGAAAGCGCAGGTTAGAGAGGATTGCAGAGCCAGCGTCGGAGGTTGTGGTGGATACTATCCGCACAGACTCCACTTTCCTATTTGAGTTTGACCCAAACACTGCAACTCAGCGAGATTTGCGGAAATTGGGGTTGGATAAGAACATAGCAAATTCCATAATAAGATGGCGCGAGGCAGGCAAAATATTTCGCATAAAGGAGGATTTGTCGGAGAGCTACAACATGCCCGACTCGGTATACTACGCTATTGAACCATACATAAAAATTGGCGCAGAGTTTAGGTACGAAAAAAAGGAGCGCACCATAACCACTACCTCCAAACCTAAAGTGAAACGAACACTCACTCCATTGTCCCCATTTACGATAGATACCGTGGGCATAAAGTATTTATACTCCACAGGGTTGTTTTCACCCCGCCAAGCTGAGGTGTTTATAAAGTATTATAGGAGCGGAGGGTTGAACAACATGTATGAAGTAAGAGAGTGTATTGTGGTGTCGGATTCGATAGCCAATGTATTGGAGCAATATATCGTTTTTCCGCCCGAAAAAGATAAACTTGCACTCATTGACATCAACAAAGCGGACTCCGCAGAGCTGCGCAGCGTAAAGGGAATAGGCGAAAAAAGTGTGGTGGCAATCATGAATTATCGCCAAAAATTGGGTGGATTTTACTCCGTAGAGCAACTTTCGGAGCTAAAAGAGGTCACAGAATCAAATTTTGAGCGAATTATTCGACAAATTTCTTGCGATAGTTGTGATATTTCAAAAATAGATATTAACTTTGCAGTCGCTAAAAAATTAATCGAGCACCCATACATCACACCCATGGTCGTGAGGAGGTTGCTCAAAACAAGACAAATAAAAGGAGGTTGGAGTAGTATAGCAGAGATGACCGAAGATAACATATTCACACAAGAGGAGGCACAAAGGTTGCGTCCCTATGTTCGGTTTGAAGAGTATACTAAACTTCGATAGTAACCTTTAAAAACAACAGAGGAGTATTTACAGGAGTAGATAACCTCGCAGATTGGCGGAGAAGTAAGCTTTTGCTCCCAAACACAAAAGCGACAAACAATTAAAAAAACTATAAAAAATATACTATTATGATTATCATGCCAGTAAAAGAGGGTGAGAACATCGAAAGAGCCCTAAAGAAATTTAAGCGTAAATATGAGCGTACAGGAGTACTTAAGGAGCTTCGTCGTCGTCAATATTTCACAAAGCCATCTATCGCTAAGCGTGTAGCTATGCAACACGCAATCTACGTAAATGGTCTTTATCGTGACGAGGAGTAGGTTTTAACGCTTTCTTCATAAAATAAGGTTGTCCTTTAAAGGGGCAACCTTATTTGTTTTATGTCGTATTTATTACTATATTTACACCTCGAAATTGTGAAAATGAAAAACTGCAAACCTTTTATTAAGTGGGCTGGAGGAAAATCCAAGCTAATAAACGACATAAAATATTCGCTGCCGAGTGACTTCGAAAAGCTGGAAAACGTAACCTACATTGAACCATTTGTAGGTGGAGGGGCTGTACTATTTTGGATGCTACAGAATTATCCAAATATTACACGCGCTATAATTAATGACATTAACCCCAACCTTACATGTGCATATAGAGTAATAAAGGAGAATCCTCATCTGTTGATAGAATTTCTATCCAGCATAGAAGATAGATACTATAAATTGCAAACAGAAGAGAGTCGCAAAGAATTTTATTTAGAGCAACGCGAAATATTTAATCATAGCTGTTCAAATGATATTCAAAAGAGTGGATTATTTATACTTCTCAATCGCACCTGCTTTAATGGTCTATATCGAGTAAATAAAAAAGGGGGATTCAATGTACCATTTGGCAAATACACCAATCCCAAAATATGCGATACAGAGACAATTATAGCAGATAGTGAAGCTCTTCAAAGAGTAGAGATACTCACGGGTGATTTTGCACAAACATTGGAGTATTCCTCCCCAAATAGTCTTTTTTACTTTGACCCACCATATAGACCAATAAGTACTACGTCGAGCTTCACAACATACACCAAAGAGGATTTTAATGATGAAGATCAACTTAGACTTGGCGCATTTTGTAAAAAAATAGACTCTATGGGACACTATTTTTTGCTTAGCAATTCAGACCCTAAAAACAACAATCCAGACGATAATTTTTTTGACGACCTATATCACCAATTTGACATTAGACGCATTAGTGCATCAAGAATGATAAATTCAAAGTCGGAGAAAAGAGGTAAAATATCTGAAATTTTAGTGTCTAATACAACCATATAAAACCATGAAAGAGAATTTTATTCTATTTTTGTCTCAATTATGCAAAACCAATTCAACGCTTGGTTCTCTAACAGACTTCGAAAAGGTAACAGCCAATGTAAGTAAAATATCATTAAAGCTATGCCAGCTAAACCACCTCTTAGGTAGAGATGATTTGGAAATGGCAATAAAGGAGATTTTTGATGAAAACCCCAAAGCGTTTAGTGTACTCAACATTTTGGTTGCCGTGAGAAAAGGTAAGCATATATTAAACAATAAAGGAAATGTCGTATATATTGACAACTATTTCTCAACCTACGAAAGCATCTGTGATTTTGTTAAAGAAACAGGACTTTATGATATATTCAAATCCAAACGAGTTACGAATCTTGTAGATTATGTTTTTGGAGTTGAAGTCGGATTAGATACAAACGCGCGCAAAAATAGAGGTGGCACAATAATGGAACGCTGCGTTAGCCATTCGCTTAAAGAGGCTGGCATTAAGTTTGACACACAAGTTAGTAGCAGTAAATTCCCCGACATTATAAGTCTTGGTGAAGATCTTAAGCGTTTCGACTTTGTTGTATATTCCACTAATAAAACATTTCTTATAGAAACAAATTTCTATAATTCAGGTGGCTCAAAATTAAATGAAACAGCTCGTGCTTATACCGATATTGCCCCAAAGATTAACAAATACCCACAATACGAATTTGTCTGGATAACTGATGGTGAAGGATGGCTAAGTGCAAAAAACAAATTAGAGGAGGCTTTTAATACCATTCCAAGAGTATACAACTTAACGACATTGAAAGATTTTATTAACGAACTGAAATAAATTGACACCTTACTACAAATCAAACAATAGAGACTTCACTCTACTTCAAGGTGATTGTATCGAACTACTTAGGGGTATAGATTTTAAATTCGATATGATCTTTGCCGATCCTCCATATTTCCTATCCAACGGAGGCATCTCTGTGCAAAGTGGCAAAATGGTGTGTGTAGACAAAGGCGATTGGGATAAATCAAAGGGTTTAGAAAACAACTACATATTCAATTATAACTGGATAAAAGAATGTAGAGCAAAGTTAAAAGAGAGTGGCACAATATGGGTAAGTGGCACATATCACAATATATTTCAGATAGTCAATATACTCACCGAACAAGATTTCAAAATCCTTAATATTGTCACCTGGGCAAAAACCAACCCTCCTCCTAATTTATCGTGTCGTTGTTTTACCCACTCAACTGAATTTATTGTGTGGGCTCGCAAAAACAAAAACACACCTCACTACTATAACTACGAATTAATGAGAGATATAAACGGAGGAAAACAAATGCGCGATGTATGGAATATGCCAGCGATTGCGCCATGGGAAAAATCGTCTGGAAAGCACCCTACCCAAAAACCGCTACACTTACTCGTAAGAATTATTCAATCTTCGACACAAGAAAGCGACTGGATATTAGACCCATTTTCAGGCAGCAGTACAACAGGAATAGCCGCAACTATACTCAATCGTAAATTTTTAGGAATCGAACTAAATTCCGTTTTTTTAGAACTAAGCAAAAAACGATACACGGAGCTATCTGAACCCGACTCAATAGAAAAAATAAAAACTAAGCTAAAAATAAAATAATTAAACACTCCCAAATTCAAAAAAATTATTATCTTTGTATTCATTGTAAAACAACGTATTAAACACTATTATTTCATTTAATTTATAATATTATCAATGATACTTGACTTATTAAATTACTCCTACTTTGCTCTATTCCTAATCGTGGCATTAGGATATATTTTGGGACGAATTAAAATTAGAGGACTGTCGCTAGATGTCTCGGCCGTAATCTTTATCGCTCTGTTGTTTGGTCACTTTGGTGTTATTATCCCAAAGGAGCTCGGAAACTTCGGATTGGTGCTATTTATATTTACGATTGGAATCCAAGCGGGCCCAGGATTCTTTGATTCATTTAGGAGCAAAGGTAAAAACTTAATCATCCTCACACTCCTAATTATCGTATCGGCAGCATTGACTGCCGTAGGTGCTAAGTACCTATATGGCATTGACACCCCAAGCATCGTGGGTCTTATGGCTGGTTCATTGACTAGTACCCCAGGTTTGGCGGTAGCAATTGATAGCACCAACTCACCTATGGCATCTATCGCCTATGGTATTGCATACCCCTTTGGAGTGATAGGTGTAATTTTGTTTGTAAAACTACTCCCTGGCATCCTAAGAGTCGATCTCGAAGCGGAGGCAAAGAAATTGGAGTCCGAAAGACGAGGTGCATACCCAGAGCTTCAAACTTGCATATTCAGAGTCTCTAACCCTGCGGCATTTGGCAAAACATTGGCTCAAATGAAGGTGAGCAACACCACTGGAGCTATAGTTTCGAGAGTAAGACACGGCAACGATATTTTGATGCCTAAATCAGACCTTCCACTCGAAGAGAATGATTATGTGCAAGCGGTGGGTAGCTCCGACGCATTGGAGCGTTTGGGTATCTTAATAGGCGAGCGTGAAGAGGGTGAGCTACCATGGCTCGATTCTCAAGTCGTAGAGTCGCTACTACTCACCAAGCAGAGCATGGTGAATAAAAAGTTGGGCGATTTGCACCTTCAACGCAACTTCGGATGTACGGTCACTCGTGTTCGTCGTAGCGGTATTGTGATATCTCCTTCGCCAGATTTGGAGCTTAAGTTTGGTGATAAATTGATGTGCGTAGGTGAGCGAAATGCGTTGGCTAATATGGCTCGTCTATTTGGAAATGATGCTAAACGACTCTCCGACACTGATTTTTTCCCTATCGCTATGGGTATTGTTTTGGGTGTTTTATTTGGCAAGTTGAACATAACATTTGGTGGAGGTGTTTCATTCTCACCTGGATTGACTGGTGGTATTTTGATGACTGCATTGATACTTAGTGCCGTAGGTAAGACAGGTTCTATATTGTGGTCTATGTCGGGTCCAGCCAATCAGTTGTTGCGCCAACTAGGTCTTTTGCTATTCTTGGCGGAGGTCGGAACATCGGCTGGTCGCAACTTGGTATCTACATTCCAGGAGAGTGGACTGCTTCTGTTTGGTGTGGGTGCTGCTATCACTATAGTTCCGATGATTGTGGCTGTGGCTGTAGGTTATGGAGTCTTTAAAATCAGTTTGCTCGATTTGCTAGGTACAATTACGGGAGGTATGACCAGTACCCCAGGATTGGCTGCCGCGGACTCTATGGTAGATAGCAATATCCCAAGTGTGGCATACGCAACCGTATATCCTATTGCTATGGTGATTTTGATACTCTCAATTCAGATTATTTCGGCTCATTGCTAAGAAGAATTTATAAACAAATAGAGAGTGAGGAACAAACCCCCACTCTCTATTTGTTTATCACAAAATAAACCGCTTAAGCCTCAACGATTTTGATAGATACAATCTTATCTCCGCCACGGATATCATCTACTGTATCAATACCCTCAACTACTTGACCAAAGCATGTGTGCACACCATCCAAGTGTTGTGTGTTTTGACGATTGTGGCAGATAAAGAATTGCGAACCGCCAGTGTTGCGCCCACGGTGAGCCATTGAGATTACTCCACGGTCGTGATATTGACGAGGAGCTGTGGTCTCGCACTCAATCTCGTACCCAGGACCTCCTGTACCATTGCCGATTGGGCAACCGCCCTGAATCATAAAATCTGGAATCACACGGTGGAATGTCAATCCATCATAGAATCCATGCTCTGCAAGGTCAATAAAGTTGTTTGCTGCAATTGGAGTCTCCTCTGTGTATAGCTCCAATTTCATTGTACCCTTCTCGGTCTCGATAATTGCAAATTTTGCCATTTTCTTAAATATTTGATTGTTAATAAGTTACTTCTTTGGTTTGCGGTCGAAGAATGGGCTCTTGCTCGATGAACTCACCGCTATACCCATCACCTGCTCGACACCCTCGCCCAGCCATCCGAGCTGCTGTGCCGCCAATCCTGCCGAAAACATCACACGTGAATCAACCCTCATATCCGCAGCCGTAGCACATGCCGAACCCACAGCAATACCCACATCCACAGAGTTTATGGCACAGGGTGTAGCCACAGGTTTTGCGGTGCAAGTCTCAAATCCACAATGCCCACAATTTAGCCCCATAAGCTCCGTGCGAGTACCTATGAGTACAACGCATTGACCTTGGCAAATATTTTCGGCATCACGCAAAAAGAATTTCATACCCGTTGCCTCTGCAATCTCTATCATTTTGAGCGACAACACTTTAAGGTCATCCTCACCTGCAACCAGAGCAATCTCTATCACATCTATTCCTTTGCCCTTGGGGGCAGTACGTGCGGCGTTCATCATCTGTCGTGCGACATTTATCACATGTTCATCACGATCTTGACGTTGGTTTAGTATCATTTTAAATTGAGTTGAATTTTGTACAAATATAGCAAAAAATATTAAAAAAACGCAGAGCACTCTTTTATGAGTACCCTGCGCTTGATAATGTTATTGTGGGTAATAATTAATCCACTACTGATAATGTTACATCTGAATTAAAAATACTGCTACTTTGGCTTGCCCAAATACCCGACTCTTGAGCAGATGTCAAAGTCAAAATCATAGTTCCTGACAATTGTTTTCCACAACTCAAATTACTCAACCCTCCACACGCTGTAACATCAAGTGAGGTGAGATTATTACTATAACAATACAGAACTCCTAAATTCGTACACATCGAAACATCAAGCGAGGTGATAAAGTTCTCACGACAATACAAAGTTTCCAATACAGTACAATCAGAAATATCAAGCGAAGTGAGTGAATTATAGCTACAATTTAAATAATCCAACGATTCACAACCCGACAGATTAATCGAAGTAAGTAAGTTAGTGTTACAATACAATTCCTCCAACACTGCACAACCCGACACATCGAGCGAAGTGAGTAAACAACCTTCGCAATCCAGATACTCCAACGCTACACATTTAGACAAATCTAATGATGTGATATTGTTATCGTAACAATTCAACTTCGTCAATGCCGTGAGGTACTCCACTCCTACCAACGAAGTTAAACCCTTATTACTAACGTCTAAAGAGGTGAGGGCAGCAATAGCAGCTGCATTTGTTGTGATGTCAATATCGCCATCGTCGCCAAGGACAAAGCTGTTGTCTAAATCATAGATAGCTTGTGCAAAATCGAGGTCGAAGTATGTTGTGCGCACCTCGACTGCACACGCAACCACCTTATTCTGGAGAGAGACAACAATTTTAGTAGAACCGCCACCTACGGGGGTAATCTCCAACTCACCATCGTCATTAATCGAAGCTGTTGCAACTGCCTCGTCGAGTGAAGCGACGTAGTATGCCGTAACAGGAATATCATCCTCACCAACAGCACTAATAGTTAAAGTTTCGCTCTGGTAGCCTGTCTTCTTGACGTTGAATAGAAGTGAACTCTCCGACAATGATACGCTCGACACATCGTAAGTTGGATCTACATAAACAATCGTCTCCTCATCTGTAGAACACGAGGGTAGTGCACAAACCGCACATAATAAAATCAAAGAAAATAATTTTTTCATTCGCCTATAAATGTTTTAATTAGTTTAGGCGCAAATATACGATTTTAAATTTAAAATCGTATATTTTATATATATAAAATAATTTTTTTTGCAAAAAAAATTATTTTATGCATCCATAGACATCCCTCAACCTCCCAGTCATAAGATACTGAACCACACCTCTAAGCATCATAAACGAAGTGAATGCAAGCCACAAGGCGTTATTTCCAATAAATGGGAAGAAAGCATAATACAACACGAAGTACGAAGCTGCCGCCACAATCATAGAGTTACGCATAACGTGAGTAAACGATGCACCAACCATCACTCCATCCATCAAGAATGGAAATGCACCAGCCACAGGAATTACCATAATCCACCCAATATATTCGCCCGCCAGAGCCAAAATATCGTTGCGATTAGCCCCCTCGCTAACAAATATCGAGAGCAACTCTCGCCACGACAAGGCATATACACCTACATATATAATAGATACTATCAGAGACCAGATGACGCATTTGTTGATAGCCTCACGAAGCGAGCGACCATCTCTGGCTCCGATAAATCGACCCGTGAGAGCTTCGGCTGCATAGGCGAAACCATCTGTCATATATGAATATAGGGTGAATAGTTGCAGCAGTAGAGTGTTTACCGCCAATATCGTGGGGTTATCCATACGTGCCGATGTGGCAGTAAAAAATGTGTAGACACACACTATGCAAAATGTGCGAATTATAATATCTCGATTCACACCAAAGAATTTGGACATGGCTCCCCAATCAAAGACTTCACGCACGGCGACACTCACCAACCGCCTGCGATAATAGATTAGTAGCATCAAAGCCGCCACAACTACCCCACTCCACTGCGCCACAACCGAAGCGTATGCTATGCCCACAATTCCCATATCCAACCCCAGAGCCAAATAGTAACTCACAGCCATGTGCACCACATTGACCAGCAGGGCAGTAAGCATCGGGATAGTAGCGTTTTGCATGCCCGTGTACCACCCATGGAAACTAAAGAGCATAATACCCGCAGGCACAGCCCAAATTCGAGCCTTCACATACTCCAACGACATATCGCCTCCACCCATCAATCGCACAGCACCCTCTGCCAAAGAGTCCTTAAATATCAACACCAAAATTCCAAGTACCAGACCCACAAATAGCGCACGATACAACATTCGGGTAGTCTCCGCAAAGTTCCCTGCGCCATACGCTTGAGCTGTGATACCACTTGTTCCCATACGCACAAAACTACAATTCCAATATATGAAATTGAAGATTGAGACTCCAATAGCAAGCTGCCCAATAGAGACTGCGGAGTCTGCGCCACAACGACCTGCTATGGCGGTGCTCACGATTCCCATGAGCGGAACTGTGATATTTGATATAATATTTGGTGCGGCAATGCGCAATATTTCACGATTCATGGTGCGAAGGTACAAAAATTGCAGTGTAGTCTCAAATAAAATAACTACCTTTGTGGCGTAATTACAGTTAATTGCATTTATTTACATTTTAATATCAAAAAATCTAATGAAAGATTTCAAGAAAGACTCCTCGGCTCAAGTAGCACGTTTTGGTCGTGACAAAAGAGATAGAGGCTCGAAGCCAGCCTTCGAGGAGCGTCGCCCCCGTTTGCAGCGTGATGCCACTGACGGAGAGCAAAAAACAGAGAAGCGTGCATCATACAACCCACGTTTCACAGCCGACAACCGCCCAATGGAACCACGTGGCGAACGCAGAAGTTATGGCGATAGACCAGGTGGATTCAAAAAGAGTTATGGCGACAAAAAGCCAGGTGGCAAGAGAAGTTTCGGTGACAAGCCAGCGTATGGCGATTCGGAGCGCAAAAGCTATGGCGACAAGCCAGCATTCAAAAAGAGCTACGGTGACAAACCTTCGCGTGATGGTTATCGTCCACGCAGCAAAAATCGTGACAACGAGGGGCAACAACAACCCTCATACCCAAAGTATGACCCCAATCGTCAAACAAGCGAGATTCGCCTAAATAGATTTTTGGCACAGTCGGGTGTAGCATCACGCCGTGAAGCTGATGAATTTATAAAGGCTGGAGTGGTGAGCGTAAATGGCGTAATCGTTACGGAGCTCGGCACAAAGGTTAAACCCACCGATGAGGTGAAGTTCAATGATAGCCGCATACAGGGCGAGAAGAGAGTATATTTGGTGCTCAACAAACCTAAGGGATATGTGACTTCGTTGGATGACCCACACGCAGACAAAACTGTAATGGATTTGGTAGGCAACGCTTGCTCGGAGAGAATTTACCCAGTGGGCAGACTCGACAAAAACAGCGTGGGACTACTGCTATTCACCAACGATGGCGACCTCACCAAACAACTTACACACCCTTCGCACAAGAAGAAAAAAATATATCAAGTATCACTCGACAAGCCACTTACACGTGCCGACATGGACTCTATTGCAGAGGGTGTAACACTCGAGGATGGCGATATATACGCAGACGAGATTTCGTATGTGTCTGAAGGCAAAGACGAGGTTGGAATCGAGATTCACTCTGGGCGCAACCGTATCGTGAGACGTATATTTGAACACCTAGGTTATTCGGTACAAAAGCTCGATAGAGTATATTTTGCTGGTCTCACCAAGAAAAACCTTAAGCGTGGACAGTGGAGATTCCTCACACCCGAGGAGGTCGATAGATTAAAATCTGGTCGCTACGAGTAATTTTTCTCATACAAAGTTGCTAAAAAGTAAAATACTTTATTATCTTTGCACAATCGAGAGATAAATATAACTTAACGTGAGTTCGATAATTCGGACTCACACCTATCTCGGAGCGGCAGCGACTAAGCCCACTCCCCAAGGGAGGGGGTTTGGGGGAGGGGTAAAACATAATTAACGAGGGGCGAAAATAAGAAAAACCCTCAAAAGAGGCAATATGTAAAGAAAAATCGGTGGGTTTTCTTATTTTCGAACTCACGTTAACTTAATAAAATAGAAAACGAATTATGATTAATTTTCTTCAAGCAGCTGCTGATGCTGCACCAGAGGTTCCAGCTATTCAACAATATAGCTCGTTCATTTTTATTGGTCTAATGATTTTGGCTATGTGGTTGTTGATTTGGAGACCAGAGTCAAAGAAGCGCAAAGAGATGGCTAAGTTCCTTGATGGACTTAAGAAGGGCGACAAGATTGTCACTGCTGGTGGTATATATGGCGTAATCAAAGAGGTGAAGGATGCTTCGGTTCTTATCGAGGTGGATAGCAATGTTACTCTTCGCGTGAGCAAGAGCATGGTTACTGCTGATCCAGCTTCTGTACAAGCTACGAAGTAAGATAATACTCTTACATACTAAAAGAGCGATTTCAAATTATTCTGAAATCGCTCTTTTTTTTGTGCGCTATACATACACATATTCGTGCTGATGAATCGTGCAGCGATATGGCGAGTAGACATTGAGGTTCAAACTATTAGCGATATGACTTATAGCAGCCTGTGCTCTCACCGAGTTACCCGATTCGTCCAATCGTGGCGAAAATGCTGCAATACCCATCACTCCTGGCACTACTGCCATAACTCCTCCTCCAACGCCCGATTTGGCAGGGACTCCAGTCGAAAACATCCAGTCGCCCGTGTGCTCATAAAATCCCACGGTTGCCATCATGGAGACTATGCACGAGGAAAGGTACGAATTAAATACCATCTCTCCGTTTAGTGGATTTATGCCGCTGTGGGCTATTGTGCCAGCCATGATTGCGAGCTGCTGAGTCGATATTCCCACGGAGCATTGGCGTGTGTAGAGGTCGAGTGCAATGTCGGGGTCGTCGTATATGCGGTCGTAGTTGCGCAGTAGCCACGCTATGGATTTATTATTGAAATTGGTGTCGGATTCCGACTTGTATAGTTCATCTATAACCTCCAGCTTAGAGGAGGTGAGAGCCTCCATGAAATCAATTATTGCACCCCATTTCGACAAACTATCCCCCACAGGCGAAATCATCGAACACGCTGATATTGCTCCAGCATTGACCAGCGGAGTCGAGGGATGCTCACTCTCCATGAGGATTGCCATAATGGAGTTGAATGGCAGCCCTGTGGCATCTGCGCCTATCTTCTTGAGGATTTCATTCGCTCCGTGTTGGTTCATCGCCAATAGCGCAGTCGATACCTTCGATATGGACTCTATGCCAAATCGATACCCCTCGTCACCGATTCCAAACACCTCGCCATTGGGGAGACAAATCGTTATGGCGAATAGGTCAGAATCTATATTTGCCAGATATGGAATATAATCGGCATTTTTGCCCGAGGTGTCGGGCTTTGTGAGATTGTATGCCGCCTCCATTGTCTCGCGAACGAGATTACTTCTTAACTCTTTTGCTTCCATGATTTTATATATTTTTATTTGCTGACTCCTCCCAATGAAATGGTGCGAAATCTCCACTCTCTGCACTCTTCCACGATGGTTTGCGCATGGCGTATATCACAAATGGTGCTCCCACGACAACCACGCAGCCAATAATAAGCACTCCATACCACACCGTGTTACTACCCGTAGCAATTTGCGAAGGGGGTATAAAGCTCAACACAAATGCCAAGAGTGAGCCCAAAAATCCAACTCCTCCCAACAGCCACATCATGCCATTGCCTCGTCCAAGGCGGAAGGGTCTCGTGGTATCTTTTAATTTATAGCGCAGAACAATAGCCGCCGCAAACATCAACATATACATTATAAGATACAACAATACAGTGAGTTGCGACAAAATTTGGTAGAATGACTGCACCGATGGCATAACCACAAACAGCAAACTAAGCAGCGTAACAAGCCCACCCTGAATAAGCAAAATATTGCGCTGCACACCTATCTTATTAGCCTTCTGGAACAGAGGAGGCAAATATCCTGCACGACCCACAGCAAATATACCCTTCGATGGTCCAGCCACCCAGGTGAGCACACCTGCCAAGACTCCAAACATAAGAGCCACAGCTATCAGAGGCGATGCCCACGAAGCGTGGATATATGCGAAGTATCTATCGAAACCCACCAACAGAGATTGCGTGAGATTGATATCCTTAGCTGGGATAACCACCCCCAGCGAGAATGTGCCGAGTATAAAAATTACAACCGTGATGAGTGAACCCACGATAATCGCCTTGGGATAGTTCTTGGATGGATTTTCGACCTCCATAACGTGAATTCCCATCATCTCCATACCTGCGTAGAACAAAAATATGGAGCTCGCCAAGACTATATTGTCGAGTTTGGTGAGGTCGGGAAAGAAACTCTGTGACATATCTAAGTTATTATGCCCACCCGTCGCTAAGTAAATCACACCCAGCACTATAAGCAATCCAGCAGGGATAATTGTGCCGACCATACCACCCCACTTACTGATTTTGCCGACCCAGCCAAGCCCCTTAAGGGCAATAAATGTCGCCAACCAATATATCGCCAACACCACACCAAGGGTAAACATTTTGTTGGATGCCATATCCATATCGTGTGCCTGATTGAGCCCAATGAATGCAAACGATACAGCTCCGAAAGTGAGCACCGTAGGGTACCAAATCGTAGACTCAATCCACTGCAACCATATAGCCAAGAATCCCGTGCGTGCACCAAAAGCCTCACCGACCCACCTAAATACACCACCCTGCTTATCGGAAAACATAGCCGCCAACTCCGCAGCAACCAATGCCGTGGGCACCAAGAACACCGCAGCAGCAAACAGATAGAAAAATGCGGAAGATAGACCATACACCGCCTCCGAAGCTAACCCTCGCAGACTCACCACCGCCGTGACATTCATAATCGCAAGGGTCATAACGCTGAGCTTAAAACCCATAGATTTTGTTTTTGTAGCCATAAAAATATAAATTAAAAGTTGATTTATTTATCTTAATCCCCCATTGCAACTATCGTGCAAGAGATGAATTTAATATTTAATCACCTCATAACTATTTGATTATCAAAGCAAATAAGATATACTTATCGACTCATAAAAAATCATTATCGAAAAGCTATTGCAATAGCATAAATTTATTTTAACTTTGCAATACAGTTATAAACACAAACACATTAAATAAATTAAGATTATGGTAAAGAAATGGCGTTGCACCGTATGTGGTCACATCCACGAGGGAGCAGAGGCACCAGCACAGTGCCCACTTTGTAAAGTTCCAGCAGACAAATTTGTAGAGGTTGAGGAGCAATCTGCAGGTCTAACATTCGTAACGGAGCACAAGCTTGGTGATGCTACTGGCGCAAGCGATGAGCTTATGGAGGGTCTTCAAAATCACTTCGCAGGTGAGTGTTCTGAGGTAGGTCAATATTTGGCTATGAGCCGTCAAGCAGATCGTGAGGGTTACCCTGAGATTGCTGAGGCATTCAAGCGTTACGCACTCGAGGAGGCTGAGCACGCAGCTAAATTCGCTGAGTTGTTGGGCGTAGTTGTTTGGGATACAAAGACTAACCTTTTCAAGCGTATGAACGCTGAGAGTGGAGCTTGTGAGGATAAGATGCGTTTGGCTCGCTTGGCTAAGGAGCAAAACCTTGACGCAGTACACGACACAGTACACGAGATGGCTAAGGATGAGGCTCGTCACGGAGCAGGATTCCAAGGTTTGTACAATCGCTACTTCAAGTAGTAGTTCGGTTACATAACACAAAAATAGAGCGACTTGCGGATTGCAAGTCGCTCTATCTTTTGTGATCTCTGGAGTGGCTTCATTGCGGCTGGGGTATAGAGCTTGCAGCTCTATAATATTGAGAGTGAGAAGATTATTCAAATAAATTTGGATAATCTTCTCACTCTCAATATTTTCAAATGGCACAGCCATTTGAACCCCACCGAGGTTACATATATAGATTTTTTATTAATTTATATTTTACCCCACCCCCAAACCCCCTCCCTTAGGGAGTGGGCTTAGTCGCTTTCCGCTCCCTAAAGAGGTGTGAGTTTGATTTCTCGAACTCACGATATTTATTATATGTAATCAATTTCAATGTATCGCTACTCCGCAAGGTTACCCTTAAAACCTATACGAATCAAAGAAATCAATAAGCTCGTATGTGTTGTAGTTAATTCCTTTCATCCAACGGGTGAGGGTTTCGTATTGTTCAAATTTGCTATTGTAGATTCCCTTATTTGCTTCGTCGTCATCCATATATCGGAACCAATGCCAACCTACGCAGTGTGTAGATTCCAACAATCCGAGTGTGAAGTGTTGATACCAACACGCTCTGTCTAACTGAGTTGCAACTAACCAACCTGCTCCATCGCTATTGGGAAGCCCAGAGTCGGTAGCTTTCACATAGAACTCTGTGACCATAAATGGTGCATCTACCTGCTCCCACGAGTTGTATACAAATGAACTCACTCCTTGTGCCGAATACGACCCTTGGTTTGCCACACTCCAGTTACCATAATAATTTATGGAGATTATGTCGCAACTCTCGGCCGCAGCCTCTATCACGGCGTGAATCTGCTTGGGTGTTCCATGCAGACGAGTTCCGAGGTATAGGATTTTGTAGCCTAGGTCATCCAATGCCTTGCGCACTCCTGAGTAGTACTTAGCTGCTGCTTCGCCTGCAAATGCCTCACGCAGGTCGGAAGTTGGAGTCGAGGCTCCATTACGAGTCATAAACTCTTTGGCAGCTAGGTATGCTGGGTTTGTGGTGTCGGTCAAATCCAAGAATTCATCGAGGATATTGAGCGATGCACCATTCCACTTCAGCTCATTGTCGGAGAAGAATCCAAGGACATTAACATCATTTTCGTAGATTGCAATCTCCGATTGGATATACTCTTTGCAATACGCCTCCCAGCCATCGTAGTATGGCAAACCTGCCTCTAGGTCATCGTTATCGGTCGAGCCATCGGGGTATTGCTTATCGGTCACGTAGCTGCTCTTTCTAAACGAGCTAAGCAATCCGAACGATGGAGCGATAGTAAATGGAGTGTTGGGATTAGTCGAGCCATAGGTTTGTAACTCTTGGTATGTATCCGAACTAAATGCTCCCGTAGCATTAAATCCCAACTCATCGAAGTCGCTACGTAAGCTACCTAACCACGACTGTATAGTGCCCCATTTCGTTAGGTATGAGACTGTTGCATTAGATGTGTTAATAGATGTCGTACCACGCTGTATGTGTCTATAACCTTCGGGGTCTACAATCCACCATCTGCCGTTTGCATCCTTTTCTGTGTGGAAACGACCTGTGGCTGTAAATTTGGTTCCATTGATTGCACTTCCATATTTATTTACTTTAGCCTTGTAGTTAGAGAGCGAATAGTCTGGAGTGAAATCTGGCATGTGAGGCAAAATTCTAGTTGCCGTGCGTGCCGTCGAAGGTGATGCGTAGGATGAGGTACTAGAGTTACCATACACTGTGATTGGATAGTAGTAGGTATCTAGTGACGATGGTTCGTATATAGTTTTGACTGTGGTATTGGGCTCTGGGGCATCGTCGAACGACAATATATCATTATCCGCCTCGGGCTCTTCTGGTTCTTCTGGCTCTGGCTCGGGGGTCTCCAATTCGTAGCCATCAGAGCGTGTACTCCAATCTGTGGTTTCGCCATTGTATACAACTGCCAAAGATGTCGAAACTGTGTCGAGAGTCAATGTGTAGTCATATCTGTAACCACTCACTAGCTCTCTTGCGGAGCCGTAATACCAGTAACCGTCTCCGCAATGAAGTAAAGAAACCGCCGATTCATCTATGATGCTCGGCGGTTTTCGGCTACAGTTTGGAAAATTTCCATTTGTCGGGCAGTAGTCCACGGAGTTTTTCGG
>JBCQUV010000052.1:0-8020 GCA_047173765.1 Rikenellaceae bacterium | reverse complement strand
AGTGCACACCTTGGGGTATTCGCTGTTACTGCTCATAATTTTTTAGAATTTTGTTGTTTGAATAATTGGAGAGAAATTTTATTTCGCCTCCTTAGTTGTCATAATTTCGCCCACGACTAGATAATAGCATACAATAGATAATAATAGTGCGCACGGATTCTACTCCTTATTCAGGAGCTCAAGAATTATCGTAAAATTTTCAGTTTTTTTAGATGGGTGGGGTGACTTAGAAAGTAGAGTGATGTTCTGGAGATATTCTTGAGGATCTCGTTAGTGGGTTATTGCACCCGTGATGTCGCAGAGGTGGTGATGGTTTTAGGCTACATCATGAGATGTTATTTCACCCATAATCGCTGTTCCGCCTCGTTCCGCTCCGTTCCGCCTCATTCCGCTCCATTCACGTAGGTGAGATTTTAGCGTACATCGTAGAGGGTCATAACACCATTTTGTTAGGCAGGGAAAAACGGGGGAAATAAATAGACATTAACACCGCTTAAAACCACATAATAGCGCATATATGCGACAAAAAAAATAGCACCTGTTAAAAGTGCTATTCTGTTGATAATCAATATCTTATATGTTGTATTTTGACTAAAATCATTTACCAATGCAGAAACTTCTAAATATATTCCCTAATATCTCATCCGTGTTTATTTCGCCAGTTATTTCGCCGATGGGGTGGAGGACTTGGCGGATATCTTCGCAGAGTAGGTCGGTGGGGGTTTGGTCGTGTAGGGCGGTTTGGGCGGCGTCTAAAAATTCTTGGGCGGTGTGGAGTAGGTTATAGTGGCGTGTGGATGACACTATGGCGTCGCCTGCGTATAGGGAGTCTGTGTTGAGTGTGTTGTATAGGGTGTCGATTAGTCGCTCGATGCCGAGGTTCTTTTTGGCGGAGATCTCTATTGTGGAGCAGCTTCCACGCTCGTACGAAATACCTACAAAAGAATCACCATCATTTGAGATATTTACAGCAGTAGATTTACTCGAAACTGCCGAGCCATTTAATAAATCAACTTTGTTGCGCACAACTATTAACCTTTGATTTTCAGACACTTCAATTGGCTCAAAATCCCCCTTTGTGGCATCTACAAGCTGTATTACGACCTGCGCTCGCTCTATCGCACGGAAACTCCTCTCGATACCCATCTGCTCCAAACGGTCTTGGGTGTCGTGGATTCCTGCCGTGTCTATGAATCGGAAAGTTATCCCTTTAATCACTATGCTCTCCTCGATTATGTCGCGTGTTGTGCCAGCAATTTCCGACACCATGGCCCTGTCGTCGTTGAGTAGTCGGTTGAGTAGAGTGCTTTTGCCTGCGTTGGGTTCGCCAATTATCGCCACGGCGACTCCATTTTTTATGGCATTGCCCACAGCGAATGACTCTTTGAGGCGCACTATCTCTGAGCGAATATCTGCCATTAGAGCACCAAGTTTTGCACGGTCGGCAAACTCTACATCCTCCTCTGAGAAGTCGAGCTCCAACTCCAGCAGTGTCACCAAGTGCAGAAGCTTTGCACGTAGCTCTCCCAATTTTGATGAATATCCACCCCTCATCTGCGTCGTCGCCATGCGATGTGCCGCCTCAGACGAAGCTGCTATCATGTCGGCAACTGCTTCGGCTTGGCTCAAATCCATGCGCCCAGCCATATATGCACGCATGGTGAACTCTCCAGCTTCGGCCATGCGTGCCCCGTGGTGAATGGCGAGCGAGAGAATTCGTTGAACAATATATTGCGACCCGTGGCACGAAATCTCGACTCCATCCTCGGCTGTGTATGAGTGTGGGGCTCTAAAAATCGACACCAAAACATCATCCACGACGTCGCCCTGCTCATCGACTATTTCGCCATAGTGTATTGTGTGACCCTTAGCTGCAGCGAGTGGCGATTTGCCACGGAAAAGTTTGTCGGTGAGAGCAATAGAGCCCTCGCCGCTAAGTCTAATGATGGCGATTGCGCCACCGCTCATTGTGGCAGGGGCTACGATTATATCTTGGTGTTGAGTCATGCTATTTGGCTATCCAGATGTTAAATCCTGTCTTAAATTCTGAGTTGCCACACAGGTGTTGCATCCAATCCTTGTCGGCAAATTCACCTTGGTAACCCTCCTTGTCGCAGCGTCCAAGCCAAGGCTCAATACACACAAATGGTGCATAGCTCCCCTTTGAACACGACCACACGCCCACAACTGGGGTGTCGAATGTCACACGCACGTATGGCTCTTTGTCTCTGTCGCAGAGCGCAATATCGGATGTTTGATCGTCTTCTATAATAAATGCTCCATCGTTGAATGAATCTTTATCTATGGCTAGGAGCTTATCTGTGAGAGGTAGCGTTTTTTCGCGCTCTATGAGCATACCCTTGTCGTTAATTATTCCTGATAGGATATTGCCGCTACCAGTTTTGTCGTCAAATTCCAGGTATCCTTGCACCTCCGCTGTGGGGTCGTAGTCAATATAATTGAACCCAGGGTGTGCTCCGATTTGGAAGTGTAGGGTCTCAGTCGATGGGTTCACCACACGGTATGATACATATATATTAGAGTCTGAGAGTTTGTATCCAATCTCTAGCGAAAATTCGAATGGGTATTTTTCGCGCGTAGCATCGCTGCTTTCGAGGCGGAACACAATTTCATCTGCTTCGTGTTTAATAATTGCGAACTCCGAAGCACGAGCAAATCCATGTTGAGTCATCGAGTACTCACCTCCCTGGTGGCGCATGGTGAGGTTGTGGAGTCCACCCACGATGGGGAACAACACTGGAGATCTAGATTTCCAAAATTCGGGAGTGCCTTGCCACAGACATTCGCGTCCGCTGCTAATGTGTACGACGCTGAAAAGTTCTGCGCCTAAGCTATTGATTTCGACTTTCAGGAAGTCGTTGCTGATTGTAGAGAGTGCCATATCTGTTGTTTTTGGTTGCGTTTATAAATGAGGTCACGATTTTGCGTGAGCTCTCTGAAGAGTGAAAATTAAATTCGGGGTGCCACTGCACAGCGTGCAAGAATCGCTTGTGGGGCATATATACACCCTCTATTAATCCATCCTCCGCAATAGCTGTGGCGATGAGCGAGGGGGCTAAGCTTTTGATGGCTTGGTGGTGGTAGCTGTTTACGCCAATCTCTTTCGAGCCTATAATATCCCGCAGGGGTGTCCCCTCCACTATCCGCACTTTGTGCCACACTTGGTCGTATGGTGGTATCATCTGGTGCGAAATGGAGTCGAGTTCAGAGGGTATATCTTGGTATAGCGTACCTCCGCATAGGGCGTTTATGAGTTGTATGCCACGGCATATACCCAGCACAGGGATGTCGTTTCGCATGGCGTAGTCGAATACCTCACGCTCCAAAGCGTCACGCTCCTTGTTGGGCTCGCCACACTTTTCGCTCTTTGACTCACCATATAATATGGGGTCTACGTCGTGTCCTCCGGTCAGCAAAAATCCGTCACACACTCCGCACACCTGCTCAATATCACCTCTAGATGCAACGAGTGGGAAAATGATTGGTACACCTCCCGACTCACGCACTGCATCCATATATCCAGGTAGCATCCAAATGCTATTTTTGTCACTATCCCACAGGGGAATTACTCCTATAATAGGTTTTTTACTCATAGGTTTTCGCATCCTCAAAATTTGAATAGCGTGATGAGTTTTGGTACTTCGTGAGCATTTTTAACCGCAGCGTACTAAAAGTACGTGAGGACTAAAAAGCTTTAGGGAAGTGCCGAAAATCGCGCGCTATTCGGATTTTGCTAATTGTTAATTGCCACATTTAGAATACCCACACGACATACATGTAAGACACCCATCCTGATAAGCCAAGTTCTCTTGACCGCACGATGGGCATGCACCCTTGCACTTCGTTCCATCGGTGATATATTGCTTAAGGGCTCTTTCGACTCCAGCCTTCCATGTGTTGATGCTCTCCGAATTGAGGTGCATACTTCCAATTAGGGTCACCACATGCTCAATTGGCATACCTTGGCGCAATACTCCCGAAATTAGTTTGGCGTAGTTCCAGAACTCTTCGGAGAATAGGCGAGATATTCCACCTATGGTGTTGGTATATCCGTAGCGATCGACATATTGGAAGTCGTAACGCTTCGTGCCATCTGCCTCACGCACCTTTATAATAAATCCCTTCTTGATTTTAGGTGGTATGTACATTGCGTCCTCCTCAATCTTACCTGTGAATACCTCGTAGGGGCGGTCGCCCTGTAATCCTACAAATGCAATCCAGTGCTCTGTGCCGTTCTTGAATCTCACGATATCGGCTGGTATGGAGTATGGACGCTTGGTTGCAATCGGTGCATTCTCCCTCTTCGTGTTGTTTTTATCTATGAGTACACCCTCGCGGCATCCATCACGATATACGGTCACACCCTTGCATCCATGCTCCCACGCAGTGCGGTAAACATCCGCCACGAGCGACTCGCTTACATCGTTGGGTAGGTTTACAGTCACCGATATAGAGTGATCTACCCACTTTTGGATAGCACCCTGCATCTTCACCTTCGCTACCCAATCAATGTCGTTGGCCGTAGCTCCATAGTATGGTGATGCTGCCACTAATCTGTCGAGTTCATCGTCAGAAATTGTCGCTAGAGCTGATGTGTCGTAACCCTTAATCTCTGCCCACTTCATGAAGTTGTGGTGATATACGTTGTACTCCTCAAACTTCTCGCCTGTCTCGTCTATGAATGTTGCCACTTTGTCCTTGTCCGAAGGGTTGATTTTGCGCCTGCGTTTGTACACTGGGCGGAATACTGGCTCAATGCCCGATGTGGTCTGCGACATTAGTGATGTGGTTCCTGTGGGTGCTATGGTGAGCATCGCAATATTGCGTCGTCCCACCTTTATCATGCGCTCATATAACGCCTCATCCTCCGCCTTTACTCTACCAATCATTGGGTTGTTCACCTCACGCTCGGCATCGTAAATCTGGAATGCGCCACGCTCCTCGGCCATATCAACCGATGCACGATAAGCCTCCATAGCGAGTGTCTTTTGCACCTCGACAGCCATATCTATAGCCTCCTTTGAACCATATCTCATGCCCAAAGCTGCCAACATATCACCCTCGGCTGTGATTCCCAAGCCTGTGCGACGCCCCATTTGAGCCATCTCCTTAATCTTGCACCACAAATTGTACTCCACTCTGCGTACCTCCTCATCTTCGGGGTCGCCACTAATCTTATCTATGATTTGCGACACCTTCTCCAGCTCCAAGTCGATGATGTCATCCATCATGCGCATAGCTTTGTGTACGTGGGTTTTGAATAGCTCAAAATCAAATGCTGCCTCCTCTGTGAATGGATTGTTCACATAGCTAAATAGGTTGATAGCCATAAGTCGGCACGAATCATAGGGGCACAGAGGAATCTCGCCACAAGGGTTTGTAGATACGGTCTTGAACCCAAGGTCTGCGTAGCAATCGGGTACACTCTCACGGATTATGGTGTCCCAGAACAAAACCCCAGGTTCGGCCGATTTCCATGCGTTGTGAATAATTTTATCCCACAACTTCTTAGCATCTATATCGGTCTCAAACTGCGGAGAGTCACTATCCACGGGGAATTGCTGGTGATATGGCCTACCCTCGGCCGAAGCACGCATAAACTCATCATCCAATTTAATTGATACATTCGCACCAGTCACCTTGCCCATGTCGGTCTTAGCATCTATGAACTTCTCGGCATCGGGGTGTTTCACGAGCAGCGACAACATCAATGCACCACGTCTACCATCCTGCGCCACCTCGCGCGTAGAGTTTGAGTAACGCTCCATAAATGGCACAATACCCGTAGATGTGAGTGCCGAGTTCAACACAGGGCTACCCGTAGGGCGAATATGCGACAAATCGTGACCCACGCCACCTCTGCGCTTCATGAGTTGCACCTGCTCCTCATCTATGCGGAAAATTCCACCATACGAATCAGCGGGGTTCTTGTGGCCAATCACAAAACAGTTTGACAACGACGCCACCTGAAATGTGTTGCCCACACCTGTCATTGGTCCTCCCTGTGGAATCACATAGCGGAAGTGGTCGAGCAGATCAAAAATCTCTTGTTGTGAGAGTGGATTGGGGTAGTTTTGCTCTATTCGTGCAATCTCCGCAGATATACGATTGTGCATATCAACGGGCGAAGTTTCGTATATATGACCAAAAGAGTCCTTAAGTGCGTATTTACTCACCCAAACGGTAGCAGCGAGATCGTCACCTCCAAAGTACTCTCTGGATTTGGCGATTGCATCGTTGTAATTAACCTCTTGTTTTTTAGGTGTTTTGGTGTCGTTTGCCATAAAATATATTTTATTTTTAGTTTAATTGCGATTGGATTGCTGAAAATGTACCTCCCCCTTTCGACCTACAAAAATGCAAAAAAAATAGTGAAAAAAATAATTTTTTCACCACATTTTTTCACCAATTTTCACATATCTGCACCACACATATTCCTACCCCCGATTCTCAATTTTCGAACCCCACAAAAAGAGCTATCCAACTCCCCACAGCGGATAGCTCCAAGGGGTAGTAGTTATTTGAAATAGTACCCCAAATTTATAGAGAATGACCCAGTCGATGCGTCATAATTAGCATCCCTGAAATCTTTAGCAAATATATTCATCACTCCAGCGTCGTACGCCACACCAATCGAATACTTCTTATATTTGTAGTCCAATCCAAATCTAATTCCAAAATCCGAACGACTAAGAATCCTCGTGTTATCAACCTCTGGAGGATTCCCAAACTCGGCACTCTCCTTCTTGTATGGGTTGATTGATTCGCCACCCTCCTCCATTGTGCCACCTAGAGCCACCGAGTAGTAGACTCCAGCAAATGGATGAATTGTCGAGTTGTCGGATATCTTGATTCCGTAGTTCACCAACAGTGGAACTTCCAATGCGTAGCTCTTTATTGTGGTCGAATATCCAAATCCATCCACCGAATATGAGTTTTGTGCACCCTTCATCTCAAACGATAATCCACTTTGAAGGTATATCGGAATCTGCTTGGATAGCGAAAATGCACGTAGCGCACCCACATTAAATCCAGTTTGACAATCCGACGTGTAGTTCGAATTTGTGAAATTTGCAAAATTTACACCAGCCTTGACACTCCAAAATCCAGAGTTCTCTTGCGCCTGAGACCCCAAAATCGCAATCGAAAGGGTCATACATAATAGAAAAAAACGTTTCATAGCTAAAAATGTTTATAAGTTTATCTCTGCTTCACCGAGAATTTTTCGAGGATTTACGACCTGAAGCGACGAATCTTTGGGGTTAGGTTCGCCTGCCGAGCCATTTTTATGACCATCCCAGCTGTGGCTTTGCAAAAAATGAACCATACTATAATGTGCGAAAAATGCGGTTTTTACACCTATATATTATATATGAGACTGTGATAGGTGTGTTTGGTGTGTACATGTCTGTAAATCAGCAACATACTAATTAAAAAACCTAATATTTTGTATGCGCCTGAAAATCAACAACTTGAAAAATAAATCGTATTTTCATGAAAAAAAGATGCAGAAAAGTTTGCAGGTGTAAAAAAAAGCCCTACCTTTGCAACCGCAATACAGCAAACGAGTTCTTTACAAAGATGGTTAGTCAGCCGAAAGGTTGTTTAATTTCTTTTTAAAAGATTTGACTCGAAAAAAAATATTGCAAAAAGTTCTTCAAAAATTTGTAAGTTAAAAAATAATACTTACCTTTGCAATCCCAATCAATACCAAACGGTCGCACAAACGACTGCTAAGTTTGAGAAGGTGAGTCGCAAGACTCAAGCAAGAATAACTTTTTTTGAAATCGTTCTTTGAATTACTGGTTATAAATATATTTTTTGAAAGAAAAATGTAGCATTTATTTGTCAATTCAATTTAAAATGAATTTGAGATAGTCAGGACTCTAACAACACATTTAAAACATTTTTACAATGGAGAGTTTGATCCTGGCTCAGGATGAACGCTAGCGGCAGGCCTAACACATGCAAGTCGAGGGGCAGCGAGATGAAACTTCGG
>JBCQUV010000051.1:0-8105 GCA_047173765.1 Rikenellaceae bacterium | reverse complement strand
CACCGCTCGCAAGATGTCATCCCAGAATGAGACCCCATCCCTCAAGACTCGCTCAATGGCTACATAGTTTAGCAATATGGTTACACATATCGCAAAAATAAACCCTATTAAAATCTCTCTTCGTGTCATCTGTATAAAAATATTTAGGAGTGGTTAGTTAGTAAACCCTCCACGATGTGTCACCTGTCTCTCTTTGCCACCTCTCTAAAGCCTCTCTATGTTGCGCAAGCTCTGCGGAGTATCGAGGATTATTTGCGAGATTATTTTGTTCCCCTGCATCTTTTCTCATATCGAAAAGCTGCTCTCTATTCTCGCCATTGTCATAGACTATATATTTGAACCTATCCGAGCGAACCATCCTGCCCTCTAATCCAAAACCTTGAGTTCCAGCAGCAAAAACCGTCTCTGCGAAGATATATTCGCGATCAATTTCCGCTTTATGATTCTGTGCCACATGCCAAAGCGACTCTCCGCGATATAATCCGCTATGCGAAGCTCCTGCAATATCGACAATTGTCATCGGCACATCCAACGACATCGAGACCAACTCCTTCGATCTCTTTGCTTGTGCAACGCGCTGCGATCCAAAAGAGGAGATAATTGTCGGAACCTTAACCGATTGATCGTACAAAACCTGCTTTTGATTCCATCTATGACGTGCCACACCCTCTCCATGGTCGCTCACAAAGATAACAATAGTTTCGCGTTTTGCATCATTTTCAATTGCATTTAATACCTGCCCAATTTCACGATCTACCTTTTCGATTAAACGATAGTAGCCCCACAGGTACTCTCGCCACTGATCCTCACCCCACTCGATCGTTGGATACTGCTTTGCCGACAGCTTTTGAACCTCTCTGATTTTGGATGGCTCATCGTGGGGTATGGCGTAGTTAGTAGGTAACTTAGGTAGCTTTGAAGGGTCGCTTGGCGTGGGTTCGATCTCACCGTTAGGTAGCTCATCGCCACGCGCTAATTCACATATATTGTGTGGATTGTTGTATGATACAGTCAAGAAATAGGGGCGAGTAGAGTCTGCATTTTTGATATACTCCACACTTAACGTCGTTGTTCGCTCATCGTCATAACAATCTAACCCCTCCATATATCCACTCTCATCAATGGTTGCAGGCACATGCCATTTGCCATAATAGGCTGTATTATATCCAACCGACTGCACTCGTGAGGCGAAGTAGTCGGGCTCCACCACAAGCTCCATTCCATTCTTCATAACTCCATTCTCGTGAGGGTACATCCCCGTCTGTAGGCTCGTTCGGCATGGACAACTCAGAGGTTGTGTGACGTATGAGGTCTCAAACAAAACTCCTTGTCTTGCCATCTTATCAATGGATGGCGTCTCGACATCTCTATTGCCCATGCAACTCAATCCATCGGCTGTCATCTGATCCACCATGATGAGCACGATGTTGGGCTGCTCCGCCTTTAGAGTAAGAGGAGTTGCAAGCAGGGCTAAAAGTGCCCCCTTTGAGTAGTTATTCATAGCTTTACAAACGTTTAGATTTAATAGTTATTTTACTCTCTTTGGGTGCATCCACAACACTCCACGCGCCATCTTTTTTCTCGATTAGGACATTTGAGGGTTGAGGCGACGAGATAACAATATCGCCCCACTTTAGGTAGGTGGCATTGCCAATAAATACCGAAGCGTTCTCCTTGTCGATGGTCGAAAGTACTGCGTATTTACCCACAAGGGTAGCCTCTTTGCACACTGACTCTGCATTAACATCGCTTTGAGAGAGAATGTAATCTTCGCGTCCATCTTTATGCTTCACCAATATCCCAACAAACTCCTCACTCTTAGCCTTGTCACTGAAGTACTCCACTGCCTCGATTGTCCCCTCTTTGCTCTTTGTCGAGGGCTCAAATATGGTGACAAATGGGCGACTCCACGCCTCGCCTGACTGTCGTGCGACAAATGTACGCGTTGGGGTCTGATGAACATCATACGGCATATTTCGCATCTTGCCAAGCCCAGTATTAACGGGGCTGAGAGTTGAGAATATAACTCTATCCCTCTCTCCCTTTTGCCACAATGTCATATATACATCATCTCCTGTGGGCATATCCATTTTATAAGTAACTTTTATATTCTCATTCGTCTTATTTGACTTCGTGTCGAAGAAGAATGAATAGGCTCCAATCATGACCGATGCCGACGAGAGTTCCGTTGTGGGTTGAAGATCGAGATCCATCCCCGATGCAGATTGAATCGACATATTTGTACCTAAGTTGTGATAGAAGTAGTCGTGCATAATATCGCCACCCTCACGCTGTTTGCTTCTGAATATATCGACATAGTATCCGCTTGTCTGAGAGGTTGTAACAATTCCCATCAATCGAGATTGATCGGATTGTGTTTCAGGTTCAATGAATAACATATCACTATATGTTATAGGTTGATTTAACCCATCCTTTGTTGCTGGCTCGGGATAGCACCCAATCAACTTAAAGGCGTGGTTGCATCTCATTATTGGATAGCTTGATATGCCATTCACACAGACTGTATTATGCGAGGGGAATTGGCTATAATAGTCCAAGAACTCCGTTCCCAAATAGGCATCGGGACCCTTACCTGCGTTGGCTGCCAATGTATACCCCTTGCCACATTTATAATGTCGAGATTTATATATGATATCAACCTCGCTGTCTTGCCGACAGGGGCATACTCCAACTCGCCATCGCTATTTTTCATCAATACCCCCTGTGGATTCTCATCATAGGGCTTTAGCTCCTCAATATTCTCTATATTAGTTGTATCGAAAGCACTGATTGTTCCAGCTGCATAATCCAGGATGTAAACATTAATGGAGTTTTTTATCACTATTTGACATTGTTGTTTAATTATTAGTTCTACTTTTTATTTCGGATGCTAATAGAGTGCAAGGAGTAAAAGAGACAAATATTTTAGCGTGAAATACTACCTCGAAAGAGCGTGGAGATTTCACGCTAAACAAGTTACTGCTTGATATTTTCTCTTTGTTATCGACTGTAACTACCTTTGCATCCATAAAAAAGGGAGTGATTATCCATTTGTTTCAGGGATTTTTGTTTTTGGCAAAAAAGCAGAATATTGCGGATCTGAGCAGGTCAATTTTAGATATTAGGTGGATTTTTTATTTGGCAACTCTCTACAACTCAACCTTAAACCAATCAACGCATAGATTTGCATCTTGGTAGGATTGAATCCTAATTGGGTTGTTGCCCGCTTCGAGTTGTACATCTTCGAAGTGTAGCTCTTGCCAACCGTCTGCCTTTGTGATGCGCATTCCGTTCCACTCGCTGTTGAGCACTCTATTGCCTACGAATATATCGGCATTGAAATCTCTGTCGCTCTTTATGCGGATTGTGAGTTTACCTTTCATTGGTTTGGCTACTTGTGCTATCACCTGTGCGAAGTTGAACTTGGTCTCGAACCCTGTGACGTAACCCGTGCCAGAGTATCCCACTTCGGAGTATGCGATGTGTGTACCATCTAATTTGCCACCTTGACGAGGTGCATTCTCAGCCTCCAAAAATATTGTGACCTTTGATTTTTCGGCTAGCCCTAGACCTGTGGGGTTATCTATAACGTTTATTTCGCCATTTTTGTCGTATGTCAACCAATCGGCAAGTAGGTTGCGGCAGGTTGAGTTACCTCCCGAGAGTTGCGACCCGTGGTGAAACGCTATCCACTTACCCTTCCACTCTATGATTGAGCCGTGATTTGTACCCGAATGTTTATTGAATTTGGGGATATATATCTTTTGGAATGTGTAGGGTCCAAGTGGCTTGTCGGCTGTGGCGTAGTACATCTGCTCTGGCCATTTGTTGCCTGGCAGACCTGGGTATGAGAGGTAATATTTGCCCTTGTATTTGTGTACCCACGGACCCTCGAACACCTCGAAGAGTTGCGATGTGAGGTCTACGAGGGTATGTTGTTTGATAGCTCGCAGGTCATCGGTAAGCTCCGCACCGTAGCACTTTGCCCCTGCTCCCCAATATAGATATGGCTTGCCATCGTCATCGACAAATAGCGAGGGGTCTTGACCAAATTCCACGCCATTGATATATCCTGCGTCGATGAATGGTCCTTGCGGATAGTCACTCACCGCAAGTCCTGTGCGTGTGACACCCGTAGCTCGCTCCTTCATACAGTGCACGAGGTAGTATTTGCCCCTCCAATTCACCGCATCTATCGCCCACGCCATAGTCGATGCCCACTCTACATCGTCGACCGAGAGTATGCGTCCGTGGTCTGTCCAGTTCACAAGGTCGGTGGTCGAGAATGCGTGGTAGCTAAACATTGTTTTGTGGGTGTTGGTGCCTGGTGTATCGTGTGATGTGTAGAGCCACAGAGTATTGGGGTCATCCTCCCAAACGTGTGCCGAGGGGTCGGCAGCATATACGTGGTCGAGGAGTGGCATTTGTGCGCTTGCCGTGGCGAAAAGTACCAAAGCGCAGAGTGTTAATATTGAACTCTTTTTCATTGTAAGCTAATTTAAAAAAGAGCGGCCGACACTAAAATCTATCGACCGCTCCGAGTGTGTTTATTTTATTGTGGGATTATTATTCGCTAAGGATAATTGTTGGCAAGTCATTTTCTGTGTCTGTGCCGACTTTGAATTTGTAGGTTGTGCAATCAGAACTATTAATTGCTGTGTTCATAGCCTCAACCTTGCCATTAAGAGTTGCAATATCTTCGCACGCAGTACCCGATGTGTTAGTCCACGTTGTACCTGTTGAATCTACGTAGTAGCACTCTGATGTTGTGGCAGCAGAATCCTTATTGTAACCAATGATTGGTGAACGGTTATTTCCTGTTGTCAAAATACTATCATTGCTATAACAAGAGGTTATCGAACCACCATCTGCTTGACCAATAATACCACCAAACGAACCACCTGATGTAAGACTCAATATTCCTGAATTGTAACAAGCTACAATTGTTGGAGAACCAGTACCTACTATACATCCAATCTTTGTGATCGCATCCTCATCGCCGTTTGCTGTGCCAATCGTTCCGCTGTTTACACAACCTGCAACGATAGAACCCGATGGTGCATTACCAACAATACCTCCTGCATATCCAGTTGTGCTAGTTGCATCATAAGAAATAGTTACACTTCCATTATTAGTACAACCGAGGACTTTGTCCGAAGCTAAGATATTTGCCACGATACCAGCTGCATATCCTCCGCTAGAGATGATTGAGCCGTTGTTTACGCAGTCAATAATAGTAGTTATATAACCAGTTGTTGTAGCTGTATATCCTACCATACCACCCAAGTTTTTGGTTCCTGTAACGCTACCCTCAAATGTACAACCCGAGATAGTTGCAGTTTGACTCTTACCTACGATACCTCCAGCTCCTGTTAAACTTGTGCCAGTAAATTGTATCGTTGCATCTACCGAGCAATCCTTCACCGAACACTCATTATTGCTATCGCTAATCATCACACCGACAATACCACCAACATTTTGGTTGCAACTTGTAACTGTTCCGCTAAATGAGCAGTTCGAGATTACACCCTTGCTTTGACCTGCGATACCTCCTGCGTTGCTGTTAGAAGTGGTGGTGATAGAACCATTAACTACCTCGCAGTTATCAACTAATGCACCTGCCATCAACTTTCCTACGATAGTACCCATGTAATCTGTACCACTTACCACTGGCGAGTTCACGGTAAGGTTCTTCACCACACCACCGCTATTCATACCACTAAACATTGGCGCAGAGTGGTTGAATCCACTAATAGAGTGACCATTTCCATCGAATACCTTTGCGAGGTAAGAGGTCGAAGTTGTAATTGTCTCGCCATTGATTGTGATGTCATCCATCAAAATTGCATCCGAAGCAGGAGTTGTCAAATATGCAATCAACTGATCTGCTGTCGAGATTGCTGTTAGGCTTGTAGCATCCTCTATTGCTTGAGTGTATGACACACCTGCCTCGTATGCTGCTGCGAGCGTTGTAGAGAAGGTCGAAACTGTTGTCTCGCCGCAATCTATTATGTAGCTCAACTCTGAATCTGCCGCCATTGGGTCGATCATTAGGTATGCGGTGTATGAATCGCCAGTAGAGGCAGGACTCTCGAACGTAAGAACATACTTACTTGATGATGTCTCGTTGGTGAGGGTCAAAGTCTCGGGGGTCGATGTTGATGTGAATGTTACCGCTAAGATTGCGTAGTCGTAGGTGAATGCTGCACTCTCGCCACCCTTAAACTCTGTGCTCATTTGGCTTGTTGTTTTGAGGTGGTCGGTCGATGAGCTCGTTTGTGTTTGAGCCGACAAATCTATTGTCTCGCTTGCTGCATAGGTTGCTATGTAATCTGTTTGGTCACTTAGCTCTGTTGCAAAAGATGACGATAAGAATTTTTGTTCAGTTTCATCATAAGTAAATGTATCAACTAAGTCGTTATTGCTCTTTTTGTAGAGTTTGAATGAGTCGCCATTAGTCCACGCTGAAATCCACTCAAAGCCATTGTCGTAAGCCGAAGGAAGAGTTGCTGTAAGTTCGTATGGGTTATCATCTACATAGGCTTCGACAGTGATAGCTTGGGTATAAACGCCACCTGCCTCGTAATCCTGAGCAGTTGTGATTGTGTCAGATGATGTATTGTCATCGCCACCATAATCAACCGTGTATGTTATCTCGGTGTTATTTTCGATTGGAGCGACCATAATATAGGCTGTAAACTCTCCGATAGCTGTTGATTCAAGAGTTAAAACATAGCTGTTTGTACCATCATTAAGAGTCAATGTTTGAGGTGTTCCATCGGCTGTAATATCGAACGAAACCTCAGCAATTGCACTCTCATAAGCGAACGTAATCTCCTCGCCACCCTTGAACTCTGCGCTTGCTTGGCAAAGTGCGTTAAGGTGTGTAGCTGTTGCATCTGCTTGAGTTTGAGTTGAGAGGCTCTTTCTTTCGTATTTTGCGTAAGTATCCTCTTCGTCTGATGAACGTGCTGGATATACAGCGATGTACTCTGTTGCGGAATCAAGCTCTGTTGCGGTACTTACCGATATAAACTCGGAGTTATCGAAGTCGCTAACGGTGAAGTTATCTACAAATGCTCCATCCTTCTCATATACCGAAAATACAACATTTTCATCCCAAGTAGCAGCTACTCCATTACTATAAGCCGTAGGTGCATTTGCAGTTACCGAATATGGTACTTCATCCTTTGACTCAATAGAGAGCTCATAGATATAACCACCCAAATACTCTACCGAGCTATTTGCGATAGAGGTAATATCATTCTCATCACCACTATAATTAATAGTAAATGTCTCGACACACTCACCCGACTCACGCTCATCAATCATCATATAAGCGGTGTATGAACTCTCGTTGCTCACCATATTCGATAGTGAAAGAGTATAGCTATACGAATCATACGCAAATGTCACAGACTCGGGAGTCTCACTCGCAACCTCTGCAAACGATAGTTTAAGGATTGCGGTGTTGTGCGCAAATGTAATGTCGTCGCCACCATAGAATGTGCCGCTCAACTGAATATTGTTCAAGATGTGCTCTGTCGAAGAGCCACTTTGTGATTGAGCGGTGAGGTCGAACGATGCCAAATAGTCAGCGTATGTAGCCTCCTCATTTTGGCGAGCTGGATATACCGCAATATACTTAACGCCTACGCTCAAATCGGTATCTTCGCTCGATGCGGAGAACTCCAAATCATCGAGGTCGCTAACCGAAAAATCATCGACCCAAACGCCTGTGCTATTTACATATACCGAAAATTTGGTGTCGGCTGCCCACGTCACTTCAAACTCACCCTCGGAGTCATCCGCTGCGCCATCGACCTTAAAAAGTGCTGGTGGATTTACTACGACAGTATATGTCGAATCGTCGTCGTTGCCACCTCCAGGATTGTTATCCTCCGTGCCATCTGTTTCGCAACTTACGAAGGCTAACATTGCCATCATTAGGAGCGATTTAAGAAATCTTTTACTGTTCATTTTTTTGGTTTTATTTTTGATTAATATTTAGTACTGTCCGATAAAAACCAAAGAGCACAACAAATCAGTGTCGAGGATAATTCCTTGGCACTTTTTTGTTGTAAGTAAGAATCCAAGCCCCCTCT
>JBCQUV010000050.1:0-8149 GCA_047173765.1 Rikenellaceae bacterium | reverse complement strand
GAAGGAGAGTTTTACCTCTCTTTCCTCTCTGAAAAAATATTTTATCTCATTCTCTGCAACTTCCCAATTCCTCAGTTGCATTTACAAGTTGAATTCAGGTTTATCTGTTCTAAACGAAGAAGCTGGTATGCCTCCAATATTGAATAAGCTGCCTTGGAACCAATTTTTAAATCCGTAGCGAGCATTTATGGGGTTTGCGACCTCTTTGCTGCTGAGGATTATGGTGTTGCCGCGCGTTTTTGCAGTGGCTGGGTAGTATTTGCCATCTGCGCCTGCGACTTCGAAATCTGTGAGTGGAGAGCCAAAAGATGTGAGCCCCGTGTCGGCGTTGTCGAAGGTTAGGATTATGGTATTATCTTTAGTCTCTTTGGATTTATAGGTTGGGGCATCTGCCACTATGCCTTTGGTATTGTATGTTTTGACTAAGGCTTTGTATGCAAATCTTTCGCCTACAGCTCTTTTGTTTGAGGGGTGTATGCAATTTCGGAGTCCTGCGTCTGATAGTATTATCACATCAGAGTTGGGGATTATATTTACGGCCTCGACCATTGCTTCGCGCATATATGGAGCTAGGGTGTCAGCTTTGTCTTTGCCTGCATATTCGAATGGAGCAATCTGTGCAAAGTAGAATGGCATCTGCTCATTGTCCCAATCTTTGCGCCATTTAGTCGCCATATCTTGTAGCTTTTTGCCATAGGTGTCATAGCGCATTCTGTCCGATTCGCCTTGGTACCATATAAATCCTTTGGCGGCGTATCCTGCTATGGGGCATATCATTCCGTTGTACAATCCGCCAGGGTAGTGTTGGCTGCGGGGTGAACTTTTGCGTGTGCGATCCTTAACATCTTGGTAACTGTTGGCATCTTCGGGGCATACCCAGCTATTTATGGATGTGCCGCCCCAAGTAGATACCAATATTCCCACTGGAATCTTGAGACTTGCACGCAGTATGCGAGCAAAATGGTACGCCGTAGCACTTAGGGGAGCTACCACTTCGGGGCATGCCTCACCCCACCCAGCACTGGTGATGGTCGAAAGTGGTGTGGCTGACACAGCTCTTTCGACATCCATAATTCTGAGCTGATTGTCGGTGGAGCATGCAATGTCGATGTTGGAGTACTCCACATGCTGTCCATTAAATCCACTCATCTCCATCTCCATGTTGGATTGCCCAGATGCTATCCATACCTCACCTATTAATACGTTATTTACCTCTTTTATATCGCCATCATTTATGGTGATGGTATATGGTCCACCGTAAGATGGAGTCTCTAGTACGGCTTTCCAATTGCCGTCGGAGTCAGAGTTGCATGTTGTGGTTTGGTTATTCCACGATGTCTTGATTTTCAGTGTTGCACCCTTTTTGGATGTTGTGCCCCAAATCGGTGCTAGAGTCTGTTGTTGCAGGATCATATTGTCCGAAAATAATGGGGGCAATGTAACCTCTGCACTAGAGTATGAAATGGTGATTAGTGCAAGAAGGGTTAGGAGTTCTTTTTTCATAATGTCAAAGTTTGCTTATAGACAAAAGTAATACTTTTTTCGATAGAATCGTGGAGTTTGTATATTTAATTTTTATATATTATACCTTATATATATATTTGTATGAAGGAAACCAAAAACAATGATAATAATATGAATAGATTAAAATTATGCGGTGTTGTGGCGTTGCTATTTGGCTGCTCATTGTGCTATGCGGAGTCTTTGACTATGACTTTGGACGAGTGCTTGGAGTATGCCAAACAAAATAGCATAACACTACAACAAGCGAAATTGGAAGTTGATAACTCCGAGGCAGCTGAACTAACGGCCAAGGGGGCGTTCTACCCCTCGGTGTCGGGAAGCGTGTCGCAGGGTCTGAATAGTTATCCACTTTCAACATCTACCGACTCAAAGAGCAGTTACACGGGGTCGTATGGCGTGGATTTGAACATGACGCTATATAGCGGAGGTAAAAATCGTGCACAGCTCAAGCAGAGCGCACTAGGTAGCCAAATGTCGAGCCTAGAGCTCAAGGAGTATGAGAACTCGTTGGAGGTATCAGTCACGGAGTTGTATGTCGAAATATTGTACGCTATGGAGCAGATTGCTGTGGCGGAGAATACCATAGAGCTAAACGTTAGAAATGAGGAGCATGGTCGCGCGTTCTTGGAGGTTGGCAGCATCAACAAAGCAGAATTTGCACAGTTGGAGAGTGCTACGGTTACGAGTCGTTACACTTTGGTGACAGCTCAAAGCCAACTTCGCAATCTATATGTGGCGTTGAACTACCTGCTCGAAGTGCCTCAAGGTACGCAGGTTGTGGTCAAAGAGCCCGTGATTTCGATGGCGGAGCTCACAGGCGAAATCCCATACGCGAATGATGTGTATGGTGCAGCGTTGGAGTCTCGTCCCGAAATCCAATCGTCGAAACTCGATGTGGAGTATGCGGAGTTGAGCGAGAAGGTTGCTTACTCTGGATATCTGCCAACATTGACTCTATCGGCTGGCACGGGCGTGAGCCATAGTAGTGCTAGCGATTACACCTTTTCGGGTCAGTTACGCAACAACTTCAACACTTCGGTGGGTCTAAACCTATCGGTGCCAATATTTAGTAGATTTGCAAATCGCAGTGCTGTGAGGATAGCCAAAAACAATACGCAAAGTGCCGCGTTGAGCCTCACACAAGCCGAGAAGGATTTGTATCAAACAATCGAGACACTCTACAACAATGCGACCAATGCCAAGGCAAAATATGAGGTGTCGGTGTCGTTGCTTTCCGCTACACAAACAAGTTTGGAGCTAATCCAGGAGCAATATAATGTGGGAGCAAAGAATATCATCGAGCTCCTCACTGAGCAGGATAATTATAACCAAGCTAGGCAAGATTTCCTTACGGACAAATATCAACTTTTGCTCAATAAAGCACTACTTAACTACTATAAAACGAATATAATAAAACTATAAAAATATGACAACAAAGAGAGTTATAATAGCCATTATAGTCGTTGCGGCTGTCGCAGCGGGTGTATTTTTTCTCCTTCCCAAGGGGTCTAAGGGCGACAATGTGACATGGGTTACATCCACCATTGAGGAGCAGCATATCACCGAGAGTGTGACAGCTACGGGTACTATCGAACCAGTGACTTTGGTCGATGTCGGTACGCAGGTGTCGGGTATCTTGACTACATTGTATGTGGACTACAACAGCGTGGTGAAGAAGGGTCAAATTATTGCGGAGTTGGATAAGAGCACACTTCTGCTTACTCGCAACAGTAGCCGCAATAGCGTGGCGTCGGCTAAGAGTAAGCTAACATACGAGGAGGCTAACTACAAGCGTGCTAAGGCGTTGTTTGAAAAGGGTATGATTGCCGATAGCGACTATGATTTGGCACTCTACGACTACGAGTCGGCACTCAATAGTTTTGAGGTGGCAAAGAACAATTTTGAGGTGGCAGAGACCAATCTAGGTTATGCTACTATCTACTCGCCAATCGATGGCGTTGTGTTGTCTAAGAGTGTTGAGGAGGGTCAAACTGTGGCATCTAGCTATTCGACTCCAACGCTTTTCACTATTGCGGCAGACCTTACCGATTTGCGTGTTATAGCAGATGTAGACGAGGCCGATATAGGTAATGTGAAGGAGGGGCAACGAGTGACATTCTCTGTAGATGCTTTTCCGTTGGATTCTTTTGAGGGTATAGTTACCCAAGTGCGCCAAGAGGGAATCGAGGAGAGTAACGTTATCACCTATGAAGTTGTGATTTCGGCAGCTAATCCAGATCTTAAGCTTAAGCCAGGACTCACAGCAAATGTCGAGATTTTCACTATGGATGTGACTTGCAAAACTGTTGTTTCGGTAGCGGCACTTTCGTTTACGCCACCAACTCCAGATGATGCTCCAAGCGAGGAGGAGATGCGCCAACAGATGCGTCCCGAAGGCATGGGTGGTCAAGGTCGCCCAGGTATGGGTCAAGGCGGTCCAGGTGCTGCAGCTCGCAAAAAGAGAGTCGCAGCCAAGTCGGGCGACATGGGCACAATTTGGGTGTTGGTAGATGGCAAACCACAACCTCGCCCAGTTGAAGTAGGTGTAACAAATGGAATCTTAACCGAGGTAAATGGTCGTGGCGTGGAGCAAGGCATGGAGGTTATAACAGGCATGGAGTTTAATACTGCAACTGTGAAAACTTCGACCTCTTCATCTACCACTTCGAGCCCATTCTTGCAAAAGCGTCCAGGTCAAAAATAGTAGACCATGAAGAAGAAAGTAATTGAATTAAAGAATATTAAGCGATATTTCCAGATTGGAGACGAGACCGTAAAGGCTCTGCGCGGAGTGTCGTTTTATATCGAGGAGGGTGAGTTTGTCACCATCATGGGTACGTCGGGTAGTGGTAAGAGTACGCTGCTCAATATGCTCGGGTGCCTCGATATGCCCACCTCAGGGGAGTTCTACTTGGACGAGGTGCCAGTGGCAGGAATGACCAATGACCAACGTGCGCACCTGCGTAACCAAAAGATTGGCTTCGTGTTCCAGAACTACAACCTTTTGGCTAAGACTACCGCAATAGCAAATGTGGAGTTGCCGCTGTTGTACTCCAAGGGTATATCCGCAGCGGAGCGAGAGCGTAGGGCTATAGATGCACTTACGGCTGTGGGCTTGGCAGATAGATTGTACCACAAGAGCAACCAGATGAGTGGTGGACAGATGCAACGTGTGGCAATTGCACGTGCACTTGTCAATAACCCTGCGGTAATCTTGGCGGATGAGGCTACGGGTAACTTGGATACTCGCACATCGTTCGAAATCTTGGTGCTTCTGCAAAAGTTGCACAAGGAGGGTAAGACTATTATATTTATCACCCACAACCCCGAAATGGCGGAGTTTTCGAGCAGAACAATCACCCTGCGCGACGGAATGATAAAGAGCGACACGTATAATGATAACATCAGTAGTGCGGCGGAGGCTTTGGCTGCACTACCAATAGTGGAGGAGTAACGTCTATGAATTTAACGAATCTTTTTGCCATAGCCATCAAGGCTCTGGGTAACAATAAAATGAGGGCTCTGCTCACGATGCTAGGAATCATCATTGGCGTGGGGTCGGTTATCACTATGCTCGCCATAGGTCAAGGCTCCAAGGCGAGTATCAATGCCCAAATATCGGAGATGGGTTCCAATATGATTATGATTCGCCCAGGTTCTGATGTTAGAGGTGGAGTTACTCGTGATCCTGCAGATGGTCAAACTCTAAAGATGCCCGATTATGAGGCTTTGTTAGAGCTTACGGAGCATTTGTCGGCGGTGAGCCCCTATGTGTCATCGTCTGGTCAATATATATATGGAGCTAATAACTACCCTTCAACTATTTCGGGCGTTACCGAAGATTATATGACCATACGACAATTGAAGTTGGAGAGTGGTACGATGTTTACCGAGATGGATATAACTACAGCTGCAAAGGTGTGTGTCATAGGAAAGACCATAAAGGATTATCTATTTGATGATGGAGTAGATCCCATAGGTAAGGTTATTCGCTTTAAATCAATTCCTTTTAGAGTAGTTGGAGTTTTGAAGGAGAAGGGTTATAACACTATGGGTCAAGACCAAGATGCTATTGTGTTGGCACCTTACACGGCAGTCATGAAGCGAATTTTGGCTGTGACCTACTTCAACCAAATATATGCGAGTGCTGCGAATGAGGATAAAACCGAGGAGGCAGTCGAGGCTGCAACAGCACTTCTGCGTTCCAACCACAAGATAACCTCTACATCTAAGGATGATTTCCACATACGCACACAACAAGAGTTAGCATCGATGATGACCTCTACGAGTAGCCTTATGACGACCCTGCTTGCGTGTGTGGCGGCTATCTCGCTGATTGTGGGTGGTATCGGAATCATGAATATCATGTATGTGTCGGTCACTGAGCGCACCAAGGAGATTGGACTTCGTATGTCGGTGGGAGGACGAGGCGTAGATATATTGGCGCAGTTCCTCATAGAGGCTATTATTATCTCTATTTCGGGAGGTATTATAGGTGTTGTGTTTGGCTGTGTTGCGGCATGGGCTGTGAGCTACTTTGCGGGGTGGCCAGTGTTGGTCGAGAGCTGGACTATACTGTTGTCGTTTGCGGTGTGTAGTATCACGGGAGTATTCTTTGGGTGGTATCCTGCCAAAAAGGCGGCGGCACTCAATCCGATAGATGCACTTAGATATGAATAAATAACTATATTTGCACTTGTGAAGGTAGATGCACTAAATAACAAAAATCTAATGTTCGCACTCCAACTCTTGGGTTGGGGTGTGATTTTAGGTATATCCCTATTCTGGAGCTTTGGCTCTTCGTCGGAGAGGATTGATTCATACGCAGTGGCACGGTTTACGCTCAATATCATCATCCCTTTGATGTTGATATACTTGTTGAACTATGCACTTTTTATCCCTAAATTACTGTTTCGGGGTGGTGCAAGGTCATTCTTTGGTGCTAATTTTTTGTTGGTGCTGCTTTTGTTGTGGGTGTCGTATAACATAAGTAAATTTGATTTGTTGGCAGATTTGCGACCTGCGGTGGGGAACCCTCCACGGAGGTGGAATTTTATGTTTCTGCTCAGGGATTTCATAAACTATGTGCTTATGATTGGGTTGGTTACAGCCCTGCGACTCTCGGAGCGTTTGCAACAGAGCGAGCAGGCTCTGCGTGAGGCCGAAAGTGCACGTGTAAAGGCGGAACTCGCCAATTTGCGTAGCCAAATAAATCCTCACTTTCTGCTCAATACACTCAACAACATATATGCCCTAACGGCTATTGATACAGATAAAGCACAAAAGACAATCAAAGAGCTGAGCGACCTGCTGCGCTATATTCTCTACGACAATCTCAATGAACGAGTCTCGCTGGTGAAGGAGATAGAGTTTATCAAAACCTACATCGAACTCATGAGCATACGCCTTCCTCGCAAGGTGCAGCTCACTACGGAGTTTCGGTTGTCTAACGACAGTAGCACAATGATTGCACCGCTCATATTTATATCGCTCATAGAGAATGCCTTTAAGCATAGCGTTAGCGCAAGTGGCGAAGGGTTTATAGATATTCTATTTGAAGAGGATAGTGACCGAGGAGGTGTGACCCTAGCCATAAAAAATAGCAACCATGCCAAAAAGGACGAAGATAAAAGCGGGCACGGCATAGGGCTCGAACAGGTGCGCCGTCGCTTGGAGCTGTTGTATCCGCAAAATCACTCATGGCATGTGTCGCAAAATGAGGCAGAGTATAGTAGTATTTTAACAATAGAGAGCAGGCAATGAGACTAAAAACCATAGTTATAGATGATGAGCCCTTGGCGGCAATGCTTATAGAGGGATATATATCAAAGACCCCATTTTTGGAACATGTGGTAACATTCTCGACCGCCGTGGAGGCTATTGGTAGCGAGGAGTTAGCCACTGCGGACTTGCTGTTTTTGGATATCCAGATGCCGACGCTTTCGGGATTGGAGTTTAGTCGCATGGTTAATCCTAAGACCAGAATAATATTCACCACAGCATTTAATCAATACGCCATAGATGGCTACAAGGTCAATGCCTTGGATTATCTGCTTAAGCCCATATCCTATGCCGATTTTTTGGGTGCAGCGCAAAAAGCAGCAGATTGGTTTTCACTTAAGGAGTCTGCTGCAGTGGAGGCTATTGATTCGATATATGTAAAGTCGGATTATAAGCTCATGCGCATAGAGCTAGATAAACTTTTGTATGTCGAGGGATTGAAGGATTATGTGAAATTCAAAGTTGAGGGTGAGGCTAAAGCGATACTCTCGCTAATGAATATGAAACGTGCGGAGGAGATTCTGCCTAGTGAGCAATTCATTAGGGTGCACCGCTCTTTTATAGTGCGCAAAGATAAAATCAAGATTATTGAGCGTAGCCGAATTCTCTTTGATAGTGAGGCTATACCTATAGGCGAGAACTATAAATCTGCACTTCAGGAGTATCTTAAGCTACGTAGTTTTTGAATTTAATAAAAAAAGTTGTAATATTGCATCATCATAAAACCTAAATTCAACTTGTAAATGCAACTGAGGAGTTGAAGTGTTGCAGGGAATGAGATAAAATATTTTTTCAGAGAGGAAAGAGAGAAAAACTCTCCTTCGCTCTGCTGAATGGAATAAAA
>JBCQUV010000049.1:0-8228 GCA_047173765.1 Rikenellaceae bacterium | reverse complement strand
AAATGCACAACAATAGAGTAACAAACTAGTGAAATAAAAATAATATTAACCGACACAAGGAGAGGAATATATCTTATTAATTAAGAGAATGCTGTCTAAAGTAGGGGAAGTATTATAGGTAAAGACTTTATCGGATGTTGGTCAAAACCCAAGGCGGAGGTAGAGTAGCTGTAGCTTCTCGTGGCCTAAAATCCACCTCCCAGGTTTTTGATTAAATCTACATAGTTGATATATTGTTGCGTTGCAATCCCAATAAACTCTATCTGCGAAGCATATAGCTCTCGCTCGGCGTCTATCACGCTGAGGTAGTCGCCTAGTCCGCTTTTGTATAGAGCCGACGTGGTGAGAGCAATTTTGGCATTTGCATTAAGCAGAGCTTGCGTAGATATGTATTGAGCGTTGTATGTGGTGATGGCTGTGAGTGCACTCTCCACGTCAGAAAGTGCCGATAGTGTCGCCTGCTCGTAGTTGTGCATGGCGGCCATGTACTCCTGCACGGCCATTTTTTCTCTCTGTTTGAGTGCTCCGAAGTTGAACACAGGTTGCGTCAATTCACCTAGTAGACTCCATCCAATTGGTTTTGCGGAGGATAGCTCTTTGAGTGTCTCGGTGATGAATCCACCCTCGGCGGTGAGCGAAATGGAGGGGAATCTATCTGCACGTGCTACGCCCACATTTGCCGCAGCAGATTGCATGGTGTAGTAGCTCTCCATGATGTCGGGTCTGCGCTCCAGTAGTGCGGAGGGTAGGCCAATGGGGAGCGGTGGAGGAGGTGTGTTGATGGTCGCAGAGAGTGTAATTGAGGAGGTGAGAGGTTGCCCCATGAGCAGAGCCAACGCTAGGCGAGTTTGGGCAACTGCACGTTGGTAGCTCGACACTTCGCTCTGTGCGCTATACACCAAGCTTCGAGCCTGCTCCAACGCCACGGCATTGCTCATGCCATAGCGGTGCATCGAGTCAATTAATGCTGTGGCTTTGAGTCGCAGTTCATAACTTCGGGTGGCAATTTCGAGGCACCGTTCGTACTCAGCAAGGGTGAATAGCGTGGTGGCAACTTCGGCACTTAGGGCGAGTTGTGCGGCACGATAACCCCACTGCGTGGATAGATATTTGGCAGTGGCACTCTTGCGTGTGCTGCGGAGCTTACCAAATAGCGAAACCTCCCACTCTACGGTGGGTGTGGCTCGGAACTCCTTGGTTGTCACTCCATTTATGCGATACGCTTCGACCTCTGCACCAACCGACACCGAGGGCAGGAACTCCGCCTTGGCAACCTTTACGTAGCTGCGTGCCGACTCCACATTGGCAAGGGCGGCGGCCAAGTTGCGATTGTTGCTCAGAGCGGTGGTGATTACTCTGTTTAGGGTTGTGTCGCCAAACATTAGCCACCACGATGACTCTATTGGGGTGGTGTCGCGCGAAAATCCTGCACCAAATGAGTAGTCGGAGGGTAGCTCCACGGATGGTGTTTGTAGGAGCGGTGAGCAGTTCACGCTTAGTAGTATGATTAGTGTGTAAATTATCTTTTTCATATATCTTCCTCCTTGTTTTGTTTTTCGCGTAGAGCCTCGAAATTTGCACTCTTGGCGACCATGTAATATAGTGTGGGGTATAGGAAAATTCCAAATATGGTAGCTACACTCATACCCCCGACGAGTGCCACACCTATGATATTGCGTGCCGTGGCATATACCCCCGATGCAAAGACTAGCGGCATGACACCCAGCACAAATGCAAAGGCTGTCATCAGAATTGGTCGCACACGCAGTTTTGCCGCCTCCATAACAGCGTCACGCAACGATTTGTTCTCCTCAAAGAAACTTCGCGAAGCATACTCAACCACTAAAATCGCATTCTTGGCAGCCAAGGCAATGAGCATAATGAGCGAAATATTCATATATACATCATTGACATACAAAGCATTGAACAGGTGTGACACCCCAGCAAATAGTAGCGCACCCAGCACCGCAATGGGCACACTAAAGAGAATAGATAGGGGCAAACTCCACGAATTGTATAGCGCAGCCAATACCAAGAACACAAAGCACAAAATTATAATATATATCAAATTTCCACCCTTCGAAGCCTCCGCCTGCTGAAACGAAACACCACTCCACGCCGTGTCGATATCGGGCGGAAGTACCCCAGCACCCACAGCCAATACTTCATCCATAACGGACGAAGTCGAAGTCTTAGCCGAAGGAATTATGGTGATTGCAATGGAGCGGTATAGGTTGAATTGCGACACATACTCCACGCCCGTGATATCTTTGACCGCCACGAATGACGACACAGGAATCTGCTTGCCCTCGCGGTTTGTGATGTAGAAGTTGTCCAGCGAACGACTCCCTTGCCTGAACTCGGGTGAGGCTTGTATGTATACTTGGTATAGGCGACCAAAGCGGTTGAAGTTATTTATGTAGCTGCTGCCTAGGAGCGTGCCGAGCTGGGTGTATAATTCGTTGATATCTATGCCCAGGTTCATGGCGTGAGCTATGTCTACTTCCAATTCACGCTGCGGAATGCCATGGGCGTATTGGGTCGATATGTTGCCTATTAAGGGGCTTTTGCGCAGGGTATCCATCAGCATCATTGCCTGCTCATAGAGATACTCCTCGCCCCTGCCCTCTAGGTCTTGAACCACGAACGTGACACCCGAAGTGAGACCTAGACCAGGGATAGCTGGAGGGATAAATGCGTAGCACTCTGCGCTCGATACCGCCATGTACAACTCTTCGTTGAGGAGCGTGGCGATTTGCGAGGCTGTTTTGGTGCGCTTGGAGTAATCCACCAATTTGGCGAAGATTATGCCGTTGGCGGTCGATGCCACACCTGCTATCATATTGAATCCTGTGGCGTAGCTGGTGAGCTCCACTTCGGGGAGTGAGCTTATGATTTTATCCACCTCGCTCATCACCTGCTTAGTTCTGCCAAGTGCGCTATTCTCGTTTGTGGCAACCATCACCATCACATACCCCTGATCCTCTTCGGGAAGGAACCCCGAGGGTAGGGCTCGCCACAAAAACACGATGGCTATAACCACCCCCACCAAAAATATGGCGGTGACTCGAAAGTGCCCCACAATAGAGCCAATTGCCGATGAGTAGCTCTTCATTGAGCGGTCAAAAGTGCGATTGAACCACCCAAAAAATCCATGAGTTCGCTCCTCTTCGGGGCGCAATAACATGGCACTCAGTGCAGGAGATAGAGTGAGTGCATTAAGTGCCGAAATCACCACCGACAGAGATATAATAGCTCCAAATTGCTGAAACAACTCACCACTCACACCCCCGACCATTGAGACTGGCACAAATACAGCCAGCAGCACAATCGTAGTGGCGATGATAGGTGACGACACACTGCGCATAGCTTCCGCTGCCGCCTTGCGAGGCGAAAGCCCCTTAGCGATATTGACCTGCACAGCCTCTACCACCACAATTGCATCATCCACCACAAGTCCAATGGCGAGCACGAGACCCAGCAGCGATATGATATTTATGGAGAACCCCATCACAGGAAACAGTATAAATGCTCCGATGAGCGACACGGGAATTGCTATGAGCGGAATAATTGTAGCTCTCCAACTCTGCAAAAATAGATAGATTATAAATATCACTAACAGCAGCGCAATAAGCAGCGTTTTGAATATATCTTTGATGCCAGCCATGACGCTCGTGGTGGTATCCACAACACTCACAAACGACACCCCATCGGGCAGGCGTTTGGTGAGTCGCTCAATCTCCGTGCGCACCTTGTTGCCCACATCTATGGCGTTGCTGCCAGGGGATTGGTATATCATAATCAAAGCCGATGGGTACTCTCCGCATGATGATATAATGTCGTATGTCTCGCTACCAAAGGTTATTGTGGCTATATCGCTAAGCAACACCTGCTCGCCCGAAGGGTCGTTGCGCAGGATTATGTTGCCGAACTCCTTGGCGGTGTTGATTTGCGGAGGTAGGGTCACGGTGTATGTGAATGTTGTCCCCTTGGTGTTTGGTTCACTACCGAATTTTCCTGCTGGGTATACTCCTCCTTGAACCTCTATTGCAGATGTGATTTCCGATAGCGAGAGGTCATAAAACGCTATGAGTTCGGGGTCTACCCACACCCTCATGGCATATTCGCCAGCACCCATAATCTCGACTTTGCTCACGCCACTAATTTTGAGCAGTTCGTTTTGGAGGTTTATGTAGGCGTAATTTGTTAAGTATACTCCGTCGTACCGCCCGTCACTATTGAGCGAATATATCATCAAAAAGTTAGGCAGCGTCTTTTGTGTCGATACGCCCTGCTCATTGACCGCTGTGGGGAGCGAAGAGCTTATGGATGAGAGTTGATTTTGGGTGAGGATGGCATCAATGTCGGGGTCGGAGCCAATTTCGAATAGAGCTTCGAGGGTCATGGAGCCATCATTGGCAGAGGTGGTCTGCATATATAGCAGGTTGCTCACCCCCATTACGCTTTGGGCTATGGGGGTCGCCACGGTGTTGTTTACGGTCTCGGCATCTGCACCATCATAATATGCGGTGACCTCCACCACGGGAGGTGTGATATCGGGGTATTGCTCTATGGCGAGGTTCGATATTGATATCAGACCCAACAACACCAAAACTATAGCTATCGAAATCGCAAATATTGGTTTCGAGATAAAAAACTTTCCCATATTCGCCTACTTTTTTTGAGGTGAGACCTTCGCTCCATTGTGAACCTTGAGCTGCCCAGAGGTCAAGACCACATCGCCAGAGTTTACCCCCGACTCCACAATCCACCCCTCGGAGGTCGCAGCACCTAGTTCTACTTCGGTGAACTTCACGGTGCTGTCACTCTGCATGACCCACACCGAATTGACTCCTTGGTTCTGACTCACAGCTATTTGCGGAACCACAACGCAACTCCTCTCTTTGCCTATATTGGCTCTCACGCGACCAAACATCCCAGGGCGCAGGCGACCTTCGGGATTGGGGAATTTGGCAGTCATCACCACCGTAGAGGATGAGGTGGGGGAGTCCTTTAGGGTGTAGTAATAGATGCCTTTGTGGGGGTATTTCTCTGAGCCAGAGAGTTGCAGGGTGATGTTTGATAGGGAATCTTTGTGTTGCAGGTATATGGTTGTGGGGATTGGAATTTCGACCTGCATGGTGTCTGTGTAGGATATGGTGGTGAGCGTGGTGGGGGTGGTGATGTAGTCACCTTCGTTGGCTGGACTCTCCGCCACTATGCCATCTATGGGGGCATATATCTTGGTGTAGCTGAGGTTGAGCTTGGCACTGTTGAGGGCTTCGCGTGCTGACTTCACCGATGCTTGAGCTGCGGAGTGTGTGGCACGGTATTGGTCTAAGTCACTTTGGCTTATGGCGTCGATTTTGGCTAGGGGTATGGCTCGTTGGTAGTTGTTGTGGGCGAGTATCTCTTGAGCCTCGGCAGATTCCAATTCGGCGTGTGCTGATAGCATGGCGTAGTTGTACTCGTCGGGTTCAATCTCGAAAAGTAGTGCTCCGCGTTTGACCGCAGAGCCGCCATCTGTGTAGTTTATGGAGTTCAAAAAACCATTTATGCGAGATGTGATTGCCACATTGTATAGCGCAGATATTTGAGTGGCGACCTCTATGTGGTCGAATATGGGTGTGGTGCTAGCTGTGGTAACCTCAACTTTTATGGGGGGTAGTGTTTTGCTTTTTTGTTTGTGCTTGCACGATATTGCAACTACTAAAACAGCGGCGTAGATAATGAGTTTGAAACGTTCCATTTGACTTTTTGATTTTTTTGGGCAAAAAAGCAAAAAGTGTACCAATAAAAAAGAGGGGGCTTAATAAGCCGCCCTCCAAAACTTTGAAAGTTAAAACTCCTACTTCACAACTCTCTCGATATAAGATTTGTAATCCTTGACTACTGGGTTGTAGTCGTTTGTCGAAAATAGTGGTGATGAGATAATGTAATCTGCCGACGAGCGGTTAATGGCAGTTGGTACATTGTAAAGTGTAGCCAAACGCAAAAGTGCCTTAACATCTACATCGTGTGGTTGAGCCGACATTGGGTCCCAAAAGAATATGAGAGCCGATATTTGGCTGTCTGCAATCATCGAACCTAGCTGTTGGTCACCACCCAGAGGTCCCGATTTGAGGAGCGTTATGTCTAACTCAGCAAGTGGCTTGTTGTGCTCACCCTTGTTGTGTTTGTCGTCAATGTGATAGTTGACAATTGTCTTCTCCACCATTCTTCCTGTTGTTCCAGTGCATACCAAAGCGTGCTTTGATAGTACCTCCGCATTCCAAGCTACCCACTCCGCCAAATCCATCTTCATGTTGTCATGCGCTACTAGCGCAACTTTCTTCTCTAATTTTGTCATCTTTTCATCCATTTATGTGAACCGCCTGTCGGCTCACCTGTTTTATCTTCTCTTTACTGCTGCAAAGTTACTGCATTTATATAGGTAAAACAAATTTCGGATATAAATATTGTGTTAAAGGGTGGCATTTAAGCGAATAATTACTATATTTTATCCAATTTTGTTTTGCTAATAAAAAAAAAGAGAGTATCTTTACGCTATTGAATGCCGAAAAATAAACCAAAAATACAAACTTTAAAACTAAAAAAATGAGTCAAAACACACAAGGCAGCAAGCTATACCTGATGGGTATAACGATGGTTGCAATCCTCGGTGGTCTCCTATTTGGATACGACACCGCCGTAATCTCGGGTGCTGAGCAAGCACTCCAACAATTCTTTAATAGTGCGACAGATTTTGAGTACACATCGGGAATCCATGGCGTGACAGCATCTAGTGCACTTATCGGATGTATCGTCGGAGGTGCAATATCTGGAATCTTGGCTACGAGATTTGGTCGTCGTAATTCGCTTATCATTGCGGCTTGCTTATTCTTCGTATCGGCACTTGGTTCTTTTAATCCAGAGTTTTTGTTCTTTCCTAAAGGTGTAGCATCTTTTGATTTGCTTATAGCTTTCAATATCTATCGTGTGATTGGTGGTATTGGCGTGGGTTTGGCATCGGCAGTGTGCCCTATGTATATTGCGGAGTTGGCTCCAGCAGAGGTGCGTGGTACGCTTGTTTCGTGCAACCAATTTGCTATCATCTTCGGTATGTTGGTGGTTTATTTTGTGAACTACCTCATCAAAGACAACCTAGCAACTCAAGAGGCTATGGTCTCTATCGGATGGCGTAGAATGTTCCTTAGCGAGGCAATCCCTGCTGGAACATTTGGTCTGTTGTTGCTGCTAGTCCCTAAGACTCCTCGTTATTTGGCTATGATTGGCGACGAGGTGAAGGCGTTGGCTGTACTTACTCGTATTAATGGTGCGGAGAAAGCTGCGTCGATTATGGAGGATATTAAAACCACTACCAAGGAGAAGGTTGAGCCAATCTTTGCTTATGGTATGGCCGTTGTTGTGATTGGTATCTTGTTGTCGTTCTTCCAACAAGCTATCGGTATCAATGTGGCGTTGTATTACGCTCCTCGTATATTTGAGAGCATGGGTTCGTCGGGCGATGCTGCGATGGTTCAAACTGTTGTGATGGGTCTTATCAATATCGCATTTACGTTGGTGGCTATCTTCACTGTCGATAAGTGGGGTCGTAAACCACTCCTTATCGTTGGTTCGGTGGGTATGATGGTAGGTATGATTTCGCTCGGTTTGTTATCGTTTATGAACCTTATCGGTATTGCTGCACTTATCTCAATGATTGTATACACAGCGTCATTCATGATGTCTTGGGGTCCAATCTGCTGGGTGCTTATTTCGGAGATTTTTCCCAACACTATTCGTGGCAAAGCGATTGCTATTGCAGTGGCGGCGCAGTGGATTGCTAACTTCTTGGTGTCATCTACATTCCCCACGTTGTCGGCTATCAGTTTGGGTGGAACTTATTTGATGTATGCTGGTTTCTGCGCCCTCTCAATCTTCTTTGTGTGGAAGTTTGTGCCAGAGACCAAGGGCAAGAGCTTGGAGGATATGACGGATTTGTGGAAAAACCGTAAATAATACGAAAGGGTGGGGTGATTCCCACCCTTTTGGCTAATTTTTATAATAAATGTGAGGGAGCAAAACCTTGGTTTTGTGACTAAGTCCCCACCCAAAGGGAGGGGATTTAGGAGTGGGGTTGAAATATAATAATAGCTGAATTCAACCTGCAAATGCAACTGAATTCATATTTATAATTTGTTTAAATTTTTCATTTGGTGTGAGGTATCCGAGTCTTTTACGAGGAC
>JBCQUV010000048.1:0-8256 GCA_047173765.1 Rikenellaceae bacterium | reverse complement strand
AGATATGCAAATTATAAACCGTTTATTTTCAATTAATTACACGATTTTATTTATGGGTGTTTGCTTGTGGGTTCTTGTGTTTTTTCGTGCGTTTGCCCTGTTAACTCGTCATTGTTATTTGTTATTTTAGATATTTTTCACTATATTTGTGATGTTTTTGATAGTGTAATAACTTTAATATATTAAAAAATTATGAGAATTGAAAAAATCGTAGCACGTGAGGTATTGGACTCTCGTGGTAATCCAACAATCGAGGTAGATGTAATGTTGGAGTCAGGCGTAATGGGTCGTGCATCTGTACCATCTGGTGCTTCAACAGGCGAGAATGAGGCTTTGGAGCTTCGTGATGGCGACAAGGGTCGTTACTTGGGTAAGGGTACTTTGAAGGCTGTAAAGAATGTAAACGATGTTATCGCTCCAGCTTTGGAGGGTGTTTCGGCTTTGGAGCAACGTACTATCGACAAGATGATGCTTGATTTGGATGGCACAAAGACTAAGTCAAACCTTGGTGCAAATGCAATCCTTGGTGTATCTTTGGCAGTAGCTAAGGCTGCAGCAGCTTACCTTGATATGCCACTTTACCGCTACATCGGTGGTGTAAACACTATCACTTTGCCAGTTCCTATGATGAACATCATCAATGGTGGTTCACACTCTGATGCTCCTATCGCATTCCAAGAGTTCATGATTCGTCCAGTTGGTGCTCCATCATTCCGTGAGGCTTTGCGTATGGGTGCTGAGGTATTCCACTCACTAAAGAAGGTTCTTCACGACCGCAACCTTTCGACTGCAGTAGGTGACGAGGGTGGTTTCGCTCCAGCACTTAATGGTACTGAGGATGCTATCGAGTCTATCTTGAAGGCTGTTGAGTTGGCTGGTTACAAGGCTGGTTCAGACATCACTATCGGTATGGACTGTGCATCATCTGAGTTCTACAAGGATGGCGTATATGACTACTCTAAGTTTGAGGGTGCAACAGGCAAGAAGCTTAACGCTGACGAGCAAGTTGATTTCCTTGAGGAGCTTATCACAAAGTACCCAATCGACTCTATTGAGGATGGTATGAGCGAAGGCGACTGGGAGGGTTGGAAGAAACTCACAGAGCGTATTGGTGACAAGTGCCAATTGGTAGGTGATGATTTGTTTGTAACAAACGTTGAGTACCTTTCAAAGGGTATCGAGATGGGTTGTGCAAACTCTATCCTTATCAAGGTAAACCAAATCGGTACTTTGTCTGAGACTTTGGACGCTATCGAGATGGCTCACCGTCACGGTTACACTTCAGTGACTTCACACCGTTCGGGTGAGACTGAGGATGCTACAATCGCAGATATCGCAGTTGCTACAAACTCTGGTCAAATCAAGACTGGTTCTATGAGCCGCTCTGACCGTATGGCTAAGTACAACCAACTTCTTCGTATCGAGGAGGAGCTAGGTGCTACTGCTGTTTACGGATACTCTCGTATTAAGTAATCTTAATTCAAGATACCTAAATATAGAGTAATATCTATATAATAAAGGCTCTCTTGCTGAAATTCAGTAAGAGAGCCCTCTTTTTGTTTGGTTGAGTAGGATTTATTACTCTAATTCCTCGACATCGAAACCTAGTTGTTTGATTGCGTGGCATATGTCATCTTTGGGAGCGTTGCCCTCCACCTCGATTATGCCACTAGTGAGCTCTGCTACGGCGGCGGTGACGTTGGGTAGGGAGATGATTGCCTTCTCTACATTTGCTTTGCAGTGGTTGCAGCGCATGCCCACGACCTTGAATTTTTGAGTTGTCACAATCTCTATTGCGGCGTGTGAGTGTGTGTGACCTTTGCGCAATCTTAGGATGTAGGCATTGATTAGCAGTACAATGAAAAGAATTGTCGATGCTGTTTGCCACCACAATGCGCCACCGCCACAGTGAGCGTCACTACTAATTGACGACAACTTGCTAGTGAACCACTCTACGGGTAGCATAAAGTCAATAATCAAGGCAAATCCTATAGCCCCCAATATAATGCTCAAAAGATATAAAATTGTAGTTCTCCTACCCAAAACTTTATTGAGCACAGTGAGTGTCGCAACATTAGTAGCTGGCCCAGCCATCAAAAATATGAGTGCAGCACCTGGAGATATGCCCATCATGAGCAGCGACACGGCAATCGGAATAGAGCCCGTAGAGCATATATACATAGGTACAGATAGAAGCAACACAAAGAGAATATTGAGAATATAGTAATCTCCCAAAAATCCAAACAATTCGGCAGGCACAAATGCAGTGATTGCAGCAGCCACCACAAGACCTACTGTAAGCCACTTACCCAAATCCTGCAACATCTCGACAAATCCATACTTTAGGGCATCCATAATAGTTGGTTGCTTAGAGTCGCCCGACGACACATTTTGTGTTGCAATAGCATCTTTGGCGGTAGAGTATTTATCAACAAACATACCCCCTAAAACACCAACAATGAGTGCCACAATAGGGCGAATAATAGCAAAAGGAAGCCCCAACACGCCATAAGTTGCCAATATGGAATCAACCCCTGTTTGAGGCGTAGCAATCAAAAACGACACCGTTGCACCATTCGAAGCACCCTCTTTTTTGAGCGACATAGCTGTAGGTATCACACCACACGAACATAGCGGCAAAGGTACACCCACAAGAGCTGCAAATAGCACAGATTTAAAACTCTTCGTCGAGAGATATTTGTTGAATGTGCTCTTGGGCACATACACATGTAGTAGCCCCGCAACCAAAAAACCTAATAATAGGTATGGCGACATGGCATTGAGGATGTTCAGTAGTTCGGAAAAGTATTTCATTGTTTGAAATGTTTTATGGGCGTAAAGGTAGTAAAAAGTAATTAGGTTCACTAAATTTTTTTAAATAATTAGGCATGCTCTCCAGAACCTCGAACTATAGTGGAAGAATAGAGTTTGATTTAACTTTTCGCAATAAATATTGTCTATTATATCATAGCCGCAATCTAACATCAGTTTGGCGCAAAGACGAACTCTCGCTACCTAATGTGTGCTACGTTAATACAAACGTAATTTAATCATTATGAAAAGAGAATCAACTACTATTTTGTACCTCGCCATAGCGGGTGGGTGTTGCACATATCATTGTGCCGCTCAGAGCAGGGGCAATGTGCTTGTGATTGTGGTGGATGATTTGGGCAAGGAGATGATGTCGATATATGACACTCCGACATCTATCAAAGCTCCCACTCCAAATATTGATCGCCTGGCACAACAAGGAGTGGTGTTCGACAATGTGTGGGGTGCTCCATTGAGTGCTCCAGCCAGAGCTGCAATGCTTACTGGGCGGTATGGTCACCACACAGGGATTTTGTCTTTGGGGGTTACTCTACCCACCTCCGAGCAGACTCTATTTGAGGCTATGCCCGAGGAGTATGCCAATGGCGTAATTGGCAAGTGGCATTTGTCTACGGATATGAATTTCGCACCCAATTATGGTATAGATCACTTCGCAGGGTTCGCGCGTGAGGGAGGTGTGCGAGACTATTATAGTTGGCGATTTACACAAGATGGTGTAACCTCACTATCCAACGAATATATCACAACAAAAATCACAAACTCGGCAAAGGAGTGGATTGCCAAGCAGTCGTCGCCATGGTTGTGTTGGGTGGCATACAACTCTCCACACACACCGCTGCACCTGCCCCCAAAGGAGATGCACACGCAGAAAAAACTATCGGGCAAAGCTGAGGATATAGAGCAAAATCCAATGTCGTACCTTGTGGCGATGATTGAGAGCTTGGATTACGACATTGGCAGATTGTTGGAGAGTGCGGATGAGCATACGACGATAATCCTTATTGGCGACAATGGCACCGAGAAGAGATTGTTGCAGTCGCCATATTCGCCACGCCATGGCAAGGGGTCGCTATACGATAGTGGCATAGCAATTCCGATGGTTGTGAGTGGTCGGGGTGTTGCGCAGAGTGGGCAACGTAGTGGTACTTTGGTTAGTGCAGTCGATATTTTTCCGACAGTGATGGAGTTTGCAGGGGTTAATATGTCTAGCTATGAGGATGGATATAGCTTTGCTCGTATGGAGTCGCAGCGCAAATATAACTTTGCGGAGATTATGAATCAACGCCTTGGTTATATGAACGTTGTGGGTGATGGTCGATACAAACTAATAACTAGAATTAACGGCACAGAGGAGCTCTACGACACGGAGTCCGATTCGTTGGAGAGTCGAAATCTATTGCAGAGTAGTCTCACTGGTGGGCAGGCGGCAGCTCTGGAGTCGTTGCGCACGGAGCTCAAAAGGTTGAATATACCTCTAGATTCGTTGTCCTCGCAATCCAATCAATCAACGCAACAAAATCGTCCCAGCAGACCCAATCAAAATAGACCTAACCAAAACAGACAACAACGATGAAACGAATAATTCTAATAGCATTAATAGCAACAGCTCAAGTAACCGAGGCTCAGATAACATACCCCATAGTGGGCACAAATCAAACTCTGTTTTATAACAATTCGACCCAGATAGAGCACCCCGCCAAAGGTGATATGTTTTATGGTCAAGATGCGCAACACGAGGGTAATAAACCCTCATACACGGATAATGGTGATGGCACAATCACCGACAATGTCACAGGGTTAGTGTGGCAAAAAGAGTTTAAAGTTATGAGCTACAATGAAGCCATGGCACTATCCCGAACCTTAACTCTTGGTGGTCACTCTTCATGGCGTCTGCCCTCAATTAAGGAGGCATATTCGTTGATTCAATTCAATGGAGTAGATGCTAGCAGTCGTGATATGACCGATATACCTCAAGGTGCAGTTCCATTTATCGACACCAATTATTTCGATTTCAGTTATGGCTCAAATGGAACGAGACCTATTGATACACAGATGCTCTCCTCGACGATATACGTCGGTTCGTCGGCTCGCCAAAAGTTTATATTTGGAGTAAACTTAGCCGATGGACGAATCAAAAGTTACCCGATGAACACACGTGGTGCGGAGAAGGTATACACAGTGCGATTGGTCAGAGGAGTGGAGTATGGCGTAAATAATTTCGTGGACAATGGCGATAAAACCATAAGCGACACGGCGACAGGTTTGATGTGGCAAAAGGATGATAGCGGCAAGGGTCTCAATTGGCAAGAGGCGTTGGAATATGCCCAAAAGATGAACGACAAAAAATATTTGGGCTACACAGATTGGCGAGTGCCCGATGCCAAGGAGTTGCAATCCATTGTCGATTATACTCGTTCACCCGAGAGTACAAATTCGGCAGCTATAGATCCAATATTCACCATCTCGGAGATTAAAAATGAGGGCGGTGAGGTGGATTACCCATTCTTCTGGAGCTCTACAACTCACTTAGCAGCAGGTGCTAGGGGAGGAGCCACGACGGCAGAGTATGTAGCTTTTGGTCGAGGCTTGGGTAATATGAAACAGATGGGAGCACAGCGTGTAGCAGGGTCAGCGAATGGTGGAGGACAGCAGCAGCAACGTCAGCAACGCCCACAACAGCAGCAGCAACAAAATATGCGTAATAATACAGCAAGCAGTTCTTCTCTAAATTGGATTAATATACATGGTGCAGGGTGCCAACGCAGCGACCCAAAGAGTGGTGATGCTTCGAGATATGCGTCGGGCAGAGGACCTCAAGGCGATGCGATTCGCATAAATAACTATGTGCGCTTGGTGCGTGATATCAACTCATCTGTAAATGTAAAAGATAGTGCACCTGCAAAAGTAAAAAAGAGTAAACCAACAGCTGCTGCCTCCACTCCCACAAATGGCATTGTTGCACATTGGTCATTCGACAACGACTCGCCAGGTGTCGTGGTAGATTCGAGCACAAATGGCAATAATGGAGTGAGTAGCAGAGTGACATACACGCAGGGTGTTGTTGGCAAGGCTGCATATTTCGATGGCATAGGTTCAAAGGTAATAATCCCCGACACACCCAAGGAGATTGTGAACCTCAAAAATGGCACAATATCGTGTTGGTTCAAATTCGAAAATGTTGGAGGTCAAGTCCTACCAATTCTATATCTGGGCAAGGCAACTTCGGGTAGACCAAATCACAGCATGGTAATCGAGGTGGGGCACGACAGAGGTAACCCATCAAACAGAAGGCTGTACCTCACGACCATCGTTGGGCGTGGCTCAAACTTCTGCGTGGACTCAAACAATAATCTCGATCAAAACAGATGGTATCACTATGTTGCAGTGGTGTCGAAGAGTGGCAACACAATCTACATCGACGGCAAGGAGCACACTAATAGAAGATATAACTTGGGTTCAAACTCCTCATACACAACATTTTTTGATGATGTGCCAACCAAAGAGCTACTCTCTATAGGGTATGGCAAATATTCGCAAGAGGATCCATTCTATTCGTTCAAAGGATATATAGACGAACTGAAAATATATGATTATCCACTCTCCTCAAAAGAGGTGAAGTCGCTCTATGGTGAGGGGTTAAAATAGTTTTACGAGTAAAGTTGCCTGCACAGTATCAAGTGGTGTTGCTACCTCGGATTCAACTCATGTCACAATAATTTGCACATCTCGCCAATTATTTGTAATATTGTAGTATAGTTGATATGGTGCACTTTAGCGTGCGCAAAAAATGAAAAATTATGAAACTACTATTTGCAATGTTACCTTCAGGTTCAGAATGGATTATAATCGCTTTGGTGATTCTACTACTCTTTGGTGGCAAGAAGATTCCCGAGCTAATGCGTGCATTGGGCAAAGGAGTGCGCAACTTCAAAGAGGGAATCAACGAAGCTAAGGAGGAGATTAATAAACCAGATGACGACACGAAGGATGACGACGAAAAATAGCCCTATATAATGACATTTTGGGATCATATAGAGGAACTTCGGTGGCGCATAGCACGCATCGTGGGCGTGTGGGTCGTGTTGGCGATAGGCTACTTTGTGTTTATGCCATACATATTCGAGAGTGTGATTCTCGCACCTTGCAACAACGACTTTGTGACCTACGACATCTTGCGCCAAATAGCCTCTTGGTGGGGTGAGCAGGGCGATTTTATAGGTGAAGAATTCCAACTGAAATTAATCAATATCAATCTCGCAGCACCTCTACTCATACATCTATCCACCTCATTTGCCCTGGCAGTTGTAACCACTGCACCATACCTATTCTACGAAGTGTGGCGATTTGTTAGACCTGCGCTCTACTCCAACGAGCAGCGTGGTGTGAAGCTCGCATTTTTGTTTGGAACAGTGATGTTTTATGTTGGAGTAGTGGTCGGATATTTTCTTGTCTATCCTCTCACTTTGCGTTTTCTTGGCACATATCAACTTAGTTCGATGGTCGAAAATTCAATATCTCTGAACTCCTACATCGACAATTTCATGATGCTTATACTCTCGATGGGGTTGGCATTTGAGATACCTCTAATCCTATGGCTACTATCTCTTATGGGGGTTGTATCACGCACTCTGTTAAGGCATTATCGTCGCCATGCTATTGTTGCCATAGTTATCATTGCTGCGGTAATCACTCCCACGGGTGACCCTTTCACGCTCGCCATAGTTGCAATTCCTCTATATATGCTCTATGAACTTAGTGTGCTTGTTGTGCGTAAGTAATCTTAAGGGGTGTTTAACGCCCCTTAAGATTACTTACGCAAAAAGCTACTAATCACAGCTCCGCCGCCAAATATTTGGATTATCATTCCAGGGATTCCAATGCGGAAATCTTGAAGTGCGGTGTATAAATCGCCCACTATTGCCCATTCAGCTAGTGTGCCAACCGCTTGATATATAGCTACTACTGCACTCAATATAGCGATTAAGTGCAGCTTGCTCCAGTGCCTAGCTGCATAACTGGCCACGATAGCCAATATTACCGACTTAATCAATATCAAGGGCAGTACAGCTAGCGGTGGCATACCAAAAAGCAAGTGATTAACCACTGGCGACAAAAGTGCTGTCATAACTCCCACACGCCATCCATATTTGTATGCTCCGATAAGTGTAAAAAAGTATATAGGGAGTAAAATAAGACCTCCCTTGGGCACAAGGTGACATAGTTGTGGTAGAAGAATATTACCCACCACAAATGCAGTAGCTAGAGCGTAACTCTTTGTGTTTGCGAAACTTAGTGAGTAAAGTGTAATTTTTTGGCTTTGCATATTTTTATTTGCTGAATTCAACCTGCAAATGCAACTGAATTCATAGTTAATATTTGTTTAAATTTTTCATTTGGTGTGAGGTAGCCGAGCCTTTTACGAGG
>JBCQUV010000009.1:0-53811 GCA_047173765.1 Rikenellaceae bacterium | reverse complement strand
AATCATAAAGCTTATTTCTGACAAGTTGCTCCCCAGCAGAGCTTGTTTCCTCTTCAGCTTTACTATGCAAAAATAATGATAAATATTGAAAAATTACCAACCATTTTTGTCCACATTACTAAATTGACAGATTCATCAATTTCGGGGATAATTATATCCGACCCTTAAGAGGTCTATGGAGTACTAGAAATACAATCCACGCAAATCCTCAATTTCGGCCATTTGCTGAAGTGCTGGAAGTGCCATTTGCTGCACCATAGCCTCTGCCGACGCTTGCAATCTAACCTTCTCTGCCTCGCTGGTCAATGGCTCCGCAGAGTTATCTATAGCCGTAACTTCAAATACATATAGTCCATTATTTCCCTCGATTGGCTCAGACAACACATTCACTCCCTCAGTAGCAGAGATTGCTCCAATTACGCGTGGCTCTACGCCCAAACCATTGATATAGTATGACTCGAAACTTACACCCTCGAATGCACCATCCTTCTTGCCATCACCCAAGCTTGCAGCCTGCTCACTGAGAGTCGAGCCGCTCAACTCTGCCTTTATAGCCTCAAATTTCTTTTTGTTGCGAAGAGTTCTAGTGATTACTGGAGTCACACTCTCAAGTGTTGAGAACTTGGCGTCGTCAATCACTGTTAGCATAGCTACAACATATCCATCATCAACCTTGAAAATCTCCGACAAAGCACCAACCTTTGCACCATAAGCCCAACGTGCAATCTCACGCGAAGAGTCGATACCACGCACCTCACGCTCGCCTTGGGTAAGGACTCCATCCTTAACCGACACCGAGTGCGCAGTTGCAGCCTCATCAAACTTTGATTTGCTACCCTTAGCATCTACGGCAAATAGACCTGCATCGGCATGAGCCTTGTTGATAGTTGCTTGAGAGGCAACAACAGGATACTCGATAGATGCAACCTTGTAGTGTGCAACTTTCTTACCCACCTTATATGGCTGGAGAATTTGAATCATGTCAGCAACCTCTATCTTCACGATTGCACCCTCCTTGACATCCATCAAAGCATCTGCAATATCAGTCGAGAATGCCGAATATGGCACTGCGCCGACATCACCACCCGATTGTGCTGATTGTTGGTGCACAGAGTTCTCTGCTGCAATAGTTGCGAAATCTGCACCGCCATTAAGAGCTACAACCAAACTGTCGGCAAGCGCCTCCGAAGTGTATGGCAATGCGATAAGACGAACAGAGATAGTATCTGGAGCCATGCGTTTCTCCACTGTGCGAGACATGCGCCATGTGTTGTTGTTCAACACGGGACCATACTGCTCGCCCGCCTCAAGAGCTGTAGCCTCATCTGCGACAAATGCTCCACCTTGAACAAAACTTTGAGATATTGTTCCATAACGATTCTCGCGGATAAATGAACGAACATCCGCAGATGTAGAGAATGCTGCACCAACCTCCTTAGCCTCGTTTTCGATAGCCAATTTGTCGTCCGCCGTAGCTACTACATCAAACGCCACATATGAAATCGAGCGCGTAGGAGTTCTCTTATAACGATTTTTGTTAGCCTCATAATATTTGCTCACCTCGCTCTTGCTCACCGTGAAGAGTGAATCTGCGAGTGAAGAGTAGTTCTTACCAATCCAGTTTCCTGCGAACTTCTTGTTTGAGTGTTCTAGACCACTCTTTACCTCCAAAGAGTTGATGTATGCACCTCCGCTCAAAAGCGACATATACTTAGTTGCCTCACGCTCCTCACGAGCTAGAGTGTTCACATAGTTCCACACGGCCTCAGCCTCTGGATTACCCGCTGCTTGAGTCAAGAACATCGTAACACCCTGAATGTCATACTCTCCTGTCGAAGGATCCACGAAGTTGCTGTAGAATGTTTGAGTTGCAATCTCACCTCTAATGATAGCCATACGCTCTGGCTCGCTAACGGTGATACCCAATTTTTCGAACCCTGGAGTTAGAACTTTGCTGGTTACAAAAGTTTGCATTGCTGCATTGTTCAACGCTGTGGTTTGTTGCTCGTTAGAGTCATCTACGTTGTTGAAATTCTTGATTTGCTCATACTTTGCTTGATACTCAGTGTATGTCACAGACTCGCCATTGATAGTTACCACAACTGGGTCATTGCCCGAAAATCCCATCTCCGACTTAAGTGAGAAGATGAATGCCAAAAGTGCAAAGGCAATAACTGCCGAAAGCACAATTCCAAATTTGGTTCTTAGTGTGTTAAGAGTTGCCATTATATTACGTTAAGTTTATTGTTTACTGGTTTTTTAATCGACCTCAAAGATAATAAAAAAAATCTATTTTATCACTTTTCGGAGATTATTTTCACCCTCAAAAGTTCAATTCGTGAGCTAGTTGTGCGCAGTATGCGAAACTCGAAACGCCCAATTCGCAAACTTTCGCCCGTGTCGGGGATTCCTTCGTGGTGGTAAATCACATATCCAGCTATGGTGTCGAAGTCATCACTCTCCTCAATTTTGAGATCATATTTCTCGTTTAGGGTACGCACCTCCAACCTCCCCGAGAATACGAACTCCGAATCCGAAATAACCTTTTCGACCATCTCGGGCTCGTCGTGCTCATCCTCAATTTCGCCAAATATCTGCTCCAAGATATCCTCCAACGATATTACGCCTGCCGTACCTCCAAATTCATCTATCACCACCGATATGTTTGCTTTGTGCACAATAAAGCTCTGCATCAATGAATTAACCGCCATGCTTTCGGGCACAAAAGTCACCGTGCGCAGAATCTCCGACACACTCTTAGGCTGATAGAATAGGCTCTTGGAATTGACATATCCAATAATATTGTCGATACTTCCTCGCCACACAAATATTCTCGAATACTTAGTTTTTACGAATCTTGCAGCCAACTCCTCAATGGTGATATTTTCTATATCGACAGCCTCTATATCGACACGTTGAGTCATACAATCTCGCACCCTCAAATCCGAAAAATCGAGGGCATTTTGAAACAGTTTAATCTCATTATCCGACTCTCCGCCCGAATTATCGTTTGACGAAGAGGAGTCCAGCAGACTCGCCAAATCACTCTTATCGAATGTGTGCGACGCCTCGTCTATGTCTCCTCTACTCCCCACAAGCTTTAGTAACCAATGCGATAACATGGTGGTAAACTTCGCTATGGGGTACAATATAAGGTAGAAAAAGTAGATTATCGGCGAAAAGAATTTGAAGTAAAAATTCGGATTACTTCTAAATATGGTCTTGGGCAGAAACTCCGCCACAAATATGATGATAATGGTCGAAATAGCCGTTTCGATAACCATTGACCACGTAGTCCCCAACCACTCACTCGTCCCCGTGAATCCACGTATGAGGCTCGACATATATAGCGAATAGACCACCAACGCAATATTATTGCCCACCAAAATAGTGGTGATATATTGCCCTGGATTGCGCCCAAAGACATCGGCGATACGGTCAAACATCTGGCTCTGCTTGCGATCAATCTCCAACTTCAAGCGATTTTTACTAAGGTATGCAATCTCCATTCCCGAGAAAAATGCCGAGAGTAGAAGCATAAATAAAATCACTATTATAGAGGTCGTTGTCATGGCTTTATTCCTTATTGAGGGGACTCCACATTTACACTATCAGCTGCCGCCACCGCTACAGAATCAACCACCAAAGTATCGACCGCCATCATACCCATAGAATCCACAGCCAAGGTATCGACAGGTCTGGGCGTAGGTGTCAAATCGACCCCCATACGCCCCTTCATGCGCCTAAAAGACCAATCTTCCATAGATTCATCGGACTCAAAGCCCTCGCCTATGTATGTGTCACCCGTCGCATTATCTACGATTTTAGTATCCACATTCGAATATATCTTCTGCGTCACTGCATTCCAAAACAGCTGCTGCGAATACAACTCCTTGCCATCGCTTTTGATTATGGTCACATCGCCCATAGCCTCCCACAATTTGCGCTCTTCGTAATATATGGCGTAATTGGCGGTGAGAGTTGCATCCACGACCTTCATCGAATCACTCTTGTAGGTTATGATTTCGACCCCTTGCGGAAACTCCCTATATGGCTCTTTTGCCAATGTGTAGCCCTCGACTCGGGATGCGATAAAACGATATGACGTGCGCCCATTCTCCGACATTATCATTATCAAACTATCGCTCTGCTCATTCATCAAGGTCTCAAAAGAGACAGGTTTAGGAGGGGCTGCAACCTCTCCACACGAAAATAGCGATATAGCACCCCCCATAATGAGAAGTGCTATAATATGCTTCGATATATTGGCTTTATACATCCTTAAAATCTACCTGGGCTCACCAAAATTATTTACGAATACGAACAGTGGTCTTAGCACCGTTTGCCGCACCGCAAGTTAGCGTGTAGCTGTCACCCTCCTTCAACTCCTTGAAGAAACACTCCTCTTGAGATGGGAAGTTGTTTCTGTAAGCGACCATACTTTGTTGCGCAATACCTTTATAATCTGACTCCTCTGGAGTGAAGTTCTTCACCGCCAACTCCATGATGTCATACGCCACCCAGAACATTGCTTGGGCGTCAAACTCCGTGCATTTGTCAGCCAACGTTGCGTAGCACTGCGACAATACAAAGTATGCGATTCCATTATCTGTCTTAGTGTCATCTGGAGTGTTTATCGACTCACGCGCAGCAGCCATAGCAGCCGATATGTTGTTAGATGCCAACTCTATGAGCGAAATACGAGCATTCAACTTCTCACGCTCCTCCATATCCTCCTCCGTAGAGAGTGCCTTTTGGAGATATGACACCGCCTTATCGTACTCTTTTTTGTCTTGGAATATTGCCGCCAAGTTCATTGCCGATTGCGACGTTGGAGCCAACTCATACAGACGCTCAATCACCGAGATATAGAATGGAGTTGTACATTTCAAGCGAGACATCAATCTTGCGCACTTTGACAATTGATCCACATCATCTGGCGCAGCAACCAATTTTGCACTATATATAGACTCCAAATTCTCGCAAGTAGCCACACCACTGACACTAAACGCTGCGGTGAAGTCATCTCTAAATTTGGTGTACTCACTCTCCAGGCTATCAAAATATGGAGTCAAACGGTCATACTCCGACATAACTTCATCAGCCATGACCTCATCCATTTTGAAATCCTCACACAAGTTTTGAAAGTATAGAACCACCAATTGAGCGTCAATTTTGTCGCCACAACCCTCGATTGCCTCTCTAAATGCTTGTCTCAAACCTGCACGGTCGCTCTTTTTGTAGTTGTAGAAATCACGAACCTTACTATCCAAAATAAACTCCTTACCACGCTTTGGGTGATCCGAGAAGTACTTTAGGCGCAAATCGTGAACAATCATCAACGAATCCACCATAACCTTCTTCTCTGCCAAATCCTTAGCACGTGCAATCTTCGCACGATACAATATCACACCACGTTGAAACACTGCCTCCGAAGCTGCTGGGCATGCATCAATCAACTTTTTGAAGTGCGCCGCAGCGTCGTTGTAGTCACGATTGTTGATTGCATCAGCCAAATATGTACTACTGTGAATATTTGCCTCACGAGTTGCTGCATCTGGACCCCACGCCTCATAACGAGGGTCGTTGAAATCTACTTGAGCTTGAGCCGAAAAGCTCACCACAAGCATAGAGAAAATTGATAAGAGTTTAATTCTTTTCATATTAAGTTTAGTCTGTTTGTTATATTTTTAATGGTTTAATCATATTTAACACGCTGGAACCAATAGTCATCTCCAAATAGGGTCAATCCCACCGACACCTTCACGCAGTTTTGCCTAATAAGGTTCATGCTATTGCTACCTGTATTCACAGTTTTTGTACTTCCCAAACCGCTATATTCTATTCCCAAATCTAGGTTCGACATACCAAACAAGCTAATTGGGAAGCCAACTCCAGCGGTAGCTGCCCACTGCGGAAGTATCTCGCCACCAAAAGTTTGGTAGTAGTTACCTAGTCTCAATCCTCCTCTATACGACATGCGCTTGTAGTAGTATCTGGTGTCGGCTCTACTTGGCAAATACTCTACTCCCATCTTCAGCGTTGCATTGTTGGCATACGCCACCTCGACCCCTTCGGCTGTGAGTGTTATGTCGTTTCCTGCCCACGCTTGGTATGTGAAGTCAGCCGCCATTTGCCACTTTCTGTCACGATATGTTGCACCCACATTCACTTGATGTGGGAAGTTCAACACAGGATACTCCACCACATCCCTAGCCGTAATCTCTACTATGTCGCCTGCCGAACCACTCGTCACAATCATATCCACTGCAGGCGATATATTACCACCCAAATCATAGGTTGCACCCAGCGTAAAACGCTTGCTAGTTGTCATCATCAAATCCCACTGCACACCAAATTGTGCCTTGAGCTTTGAGATGTATGTACCCTCCAAACCTTGAGTTGTGGAGTACGACGCACTTGTGGTTATGGGCAACACCGACAATGAGTAGTACCTATCCAACAATCCCCAATAATACTTCACGGCAACTCCCAAGGATAGACCCTTTGTCACGGTGATACCAAATCCCAGATTTGCCTCTATAATCTCGCCCGAACCATTGTAGTTGTAGGTCAAAAGCCCCATATCGGTCACCTTCTCATAGTCGTTTAGGTAGTAACCCACGGTGCTATATGGCGATATCCCAAACCCGATACCCATACCCTTAGCCACAGGTATTTGCAGAGATATATTGTGCAGATTTGCCGCCCAATAGCTACTCTGCGCATTGTTTTGTGTGTTTGTCACAAGCGATGCCTCAGCACCTATGTCAAACAAAATTCCTTTGCGTATGGCGATACTATACGATGCAGGGTTCAACAAATTTATCGACGCACTACTTCTCGATGCCACACCCGTGCCACCCATCGAACGTGAGGGCAGCGAGCCTGGAGTCAAGATATCTCCTATACCATACATCGAGTATATGGAGTATGTATTTCTGGTCGATGTAGTCTGAGCCGAAAGTGTCGTAGCAAAAAGTGCTACTACGCACACCATCACCCACCTTACAATTTTGTTATTCTGCATTATAATCTAAAATTCTACTGAGACCCCTAAATAAGAGTTCCCGATTTGCAAATATCGTATTTTTAATTCTTTTCTCAAAGAATTTCGCGTCTCCACCTACAAAAATAACAGATAATTTATCATATTTTTGCAAAAAACGCGAAATATAACCCTCGATTTCGTAACTCACACCATTCATCACCCCTTGAACTATTGCATCTTTGGTGGTTCGCGCCACCTCCAATTGTTCGTCCGACGCGGAGCACATGGGCAACGCCGCCGTAAATTCGTGCAGCGCACGAAACCTCAGCGACAACCCAGGCGATATCACTCCACCCTCAAATCCACCCTCTCGAGTCACGAGGTCTATTGTGATTGCTGTGCCAAAATCCACGATGAGCATATCCCCCTCACCAAATACTTCGCGAGCTCCCACAGCAGCAGCCAATCTGTCGCGCCCCAAAGTGCGAGGCGTAGCATAACTAACACGCAGCGGCACAGCCACATCCGCACCAAAAAATAGGCAATGACCCACCTCTTTGCGCACCGACTCCACCACCTCTGTTTGCTGACCCCTCGTAGAGCTAACGATTGAGCGCGAGATATCGTATTTTTCTACAAAGTTTTTTACAACCTCCACATCATAATCATCCTTAGCGGCATAATCCAAAACCCTGTCACCTGCGACCACAGCCACCTTCACACGGCTATTTCCTATATCCAAAATCAAGTTCATACCCCTACAATGTTGATAAAAGTTTATATGCGGACTCTATATCCTCGACCCTGCGAATTGTCATCGCCAATCTGTCGTTTTGGTTGCGTAGAACATACCTATCTGGCTCTGCCGTAACCTTTTTGAGCAGCTCCATAAATGTGTCGCTCTTGAAGTACAAAGACTTGGGGTCGGCCACAAAGTGCACTATCACAAGCCCATTTTTCACCTTCACACGCTCCATTCCCAGACGCACCGCCTCCCATCTTAAGCGCACCACATTAAGTAGCTCCTCCGCCTCACGAGGCAGTTTACCAAAGCGGTCGGTGAGTCTAGTGGCGAACTCTCGCAATTTATCTTCGGTCGAGATAGCATCCAACTCTCTATATAGTTTCAACTTCTCGGCAGTTTGTGCAATATATGAATCGGGCAACTCCGCAGGTACAGCGATGTCGATATGCGAATCGTCTATATATCTAACCGTTGCAGCGTGCTCCTCACGACCCTGCTTAGGTGCAATATCTGCCACATCTAATCCCTCCTCGCGGAGCTCCAAAATCGCCTCCTGCATAATCTTTTGGTATGCCTCGAAACCTATGTCCGCTATAAATCCGCTCTGCTCCGCACCTAGCAAGTTTCCTGCGCCTCTGATATCCAAATCTTGCATCGCAATATTGAATCCCGAACCCAAATCCGAGAACTCCTCTATGGCGTTCAGTCGTCGGCGAGCATCGCTTGTAATGAGGTCATCGGGCGGAGAGAGCAGGTAGCAATACGCCTTACGGTCACTTCGCCCCACACGACCTCGGAGTTGGTGCAGGGCACTTAGTCCAAAGTATTGTGCATTGTTGATTATTATGGTATTAGCATTCGACACATCTATTCCATTCTCTATGATGGTGGTCGCCAACAACACATCATATTCGCCATATATGAAATCCATAATTAGCGACTCCAAATCCTTGGCTGGCATCTTTCCGTGACCTACGCCCACCCTCACTTTGGGGCACAAGCGTTGAATCATAGCTTGAATAGTGTGCAGGTCATCGACCCTATTGTGCACAAAATATACCTGTCCTCCACGGCTAAGTTCTGTCTCGATAGCCTCACGGATTATCTCCTCGGAAAATACGTGCGACTCCGTGTTTATGGGTTGTCTATTGGGTGGAGGGGTCGATATAACCGACAAATCACGTGAACCCATCAGTGAGAATTGCAGGGTTCGAGGAATAGGTGTAGCGGTGAGTGTCAGGGTATCCACATTCACACTCAGCGTAGTGAGTTTCTCCTTGGCTGCCACACCAAACTTCTGCTCCTCATCGATGATGAGAAGTCCCAAATCTTTGAACTTAATGTTCTTGCCCAAGATTTTGTGTGTGCCTATCAATATATCTACTGCACCATCCACTAATCCTTTGAGTATCATAGTTGTTTCACGTGCCGACTTGGTACGATTGAGGTACTCTATCTTAACTGGGAAATCCTTTAATCTGGATACGAACGAGCGGTAGTGCTGCATAGCGAGGATAGTTGTAGGCACGAGTATCGCCACCTGCTTACCATCCGTAGCTGCCTTAAATGCCGCACGTATTGCCACCTCTGTTTTACCAAATCCCACATCTCCGCATACCAATCTATCCATTGGCTCACGTGACTCCATATCCTTCTTTACGGCTTGCGATGCTGCCATTTGGTCGGGAGTATCCTCATACATAAACGATGCTTCGAGCTCCTGTTGCAGATATGTGTCTGCCGAAAATGCAAAACCCTCACTCGCCTTGCGCTTGGCGTATAGGGCGATAAGCTCACGAGAAATATCCTTAACCGCCTTCTTAGCTCTATTTTTGAGATTCTGCCACACTCCGCTACCCAGCTTATGCACCTTGGGAGGTTCGCCCTCGCCGCTCTTGTACCTAGATATGCGGTGCAGTGCGTGAACATTCACGAACAACACATCGTTATCCCTATATGTTAATTTTATAGCTTCACGTATGCGCCCATTCTCGTTAATTTTCACAAGTCCGCCAAACTTACCCACTCCATGGTCGTAGTGCACCACATAGTCACCCATTTTGAGTTGGTTGAGCTCCGCAATGGTCATCTGCTCATCACGTTTTATCTCGCCACGGATTTTGTAGCGTTGGTATCTATCGAATATTTGGTGGTCGGTATACATGCAGAGCTTCAGGTCATCATCCACAAAACCTTCGTGCAGAGTCACAGCTTGTGTTTTGACCTCCAGCTGTTTATATCCTATTTGGTATAGTATATTTTGTAGGCGTTCAATTTGCGCCTTGTTTCTCGAAAGTATAAAGGTCTCATAGCCTCGTTGCTCCGACGATATGAAATCCGATGCCAGCACCTCAAAGTTTTTGTTGAACTTCGGCTGCGGCTTGGTAGCGAACGTCACCTCTTCATCCACCTCTCGTTCCTTGAGCGTATGACGCAGCAATATAACTTTGCGACCCTCCAAATCTGCCAACAATTTGTTGCGGCTAGTGACTCTCAAATCTATGAGCGAGGGGTCATCCATGTCGGAGAGGAGCTTGCTACGCAGGTCATTGATTTTGCGCAAAGAGTAGTCGGCATCGTAGAACCAGTAGGCACCTCCTTCGCCCACAAAGTCCACAAATGATATTCGCTTGGCGGCATCCACTCCCTCCTTAGAGTTCAGGTTTGGAAGTATCTCTATACTCTCCAACTTACTGAGGGATAGCTGACTCGAAATATTAAACCTACGCAATGAATCGACCTCATCACCAAAGAAATCGACACGAAAAGGCTCACTCTCCGAATATGAGAATATATCGACAATTCCTCCACGGGTGGAGTACTGCCCAGGCTCATAGACGAAATCTACCCTTTGGAACCCAGCCTCCACAATAGTCTCAATCAAGAAGTCAATCGACAACCTGTCACCCACCCTAACAGCTATCACCTCTCGTCGCATAGCATCGGGGTCTACGACCCTTTCGGCCAGTGCATCGGGATATGTGCAGACCACAAGTGCCTCACCCTTATTGCGCCTTATGGCATTCATAGTTGATGTTCGCTGCACCACACTATTGGCATCTTCACGACCATAAACCATTGAGCGTTTGTAGGACGATGGTAAAAAGTAAACCCTCTGCTCGCCTATGAGCTCATACATATCGTTGAGCATATATGCCGCAGCATCCTTATCCTCCGCCACAAATATATGCACACCCCCGACCTTCGAAATCAGAGCTGCACCATACGACGAAAGAGCACCACCAACCAACTCTTTGAGGTGGATGGTAGTGCTACTTTTACTTTTGTACGCCTTCTTTAGTGCTCTTAATCCTCGCGACTGCGAGTATAGAGATAGTATATTGTTGGCTGAATCTTGCATTGCTTACGCTAATAGGTTTCGTCCGCTCTTGTCGTGGTATGTAATCTCAACTATTCCAACACTTTGGTCTGCCAGCACATCTATCTTGCAGCCATACTTCCACCTCCATTTGCGCCTGAGCGACCACAAGCCCTTGTTTATAAATGCCTCGATGTAGGGGCTAACACGCAGCTGTATATATTTGTGCTTACGATCCACCGTGAGGAACGATATTTGATTCTCTATATCTTTGTCAATCAACACCGTGGGTTGAATCTTACCTGTGCCATGGCACGTCGGGCAGACATCCTCCACCGCCTCCACCGCAATAGGACGCACCCTCTGGCGAGTAATCTGCATGAGTCCAAACTTCGATAGTGGCAACACAGTGTGTTTAGCCTTATCACCCGCCATTAGCTTGACCATCTCTTCGAACAGCAATTGACGATTAGCCGCTTTGTGCAGGTCTATAAAGTCCACAATCACAATTCCGCCCATATCTCTCAACCTAAGCTGACGAGCCACCTCCGCCGCCGCTGCCAAATTGACATCCATAGCGGTCTGCTCCTGGTTGTCCTCGGCCTTGGTACGGTTTCCAGAGTTTACATCTATGACATTCATAGCCTCCGTGGACTCTATGATAAGGTATGCACCACGCTTGAGCGAGACATACTTAGCGAACAGAGATTTTATCTGCTTAGATATATCGAAGTTGTCGAAAATTGGCACATTGCCACTATACATCTTCACAATCTTCTCCTGCTCGGGTTGGATTATTTTGATGTAATTTTTAATCGTCGAAAACATCGCCTCATCATCCACAACAATTTGCGAGAAGCTACCATTGAGCGTATCACGAATAATTGTATTGGCACGACTCATCTCGCTCATAAGCAGCGACGGAGCAGTGCTCTTGCGTATATTTTGAAGTATCTTGCGCCATCTCTCGATGAGTGACAATATATCTTGTTCGATATCCTCATCCTTAGCCGACACCGCAGCTGTACGAATTATGACACCGAAATTTTTGGGCAACACCTCAGCTGCTACTCTTCTGAGTCTCTTTTTATCCTCCGCAGAGCGAATCTTCTGCGACAAAAAGACTTTATTTGAAAATGGCACCAACACCACATTACGCCCTGCCAACGAAATATCGGCAGTCAAGCGAGGTCCTTTGGTCGAAATTGCCTCCTTGGCAATCTGCACCATAACCTGCTGCCCCACTTGCAAGTGCGTAGCTATCTTACCCCCCTTGGCAATTGGCTCTTGGAGCTTTAGTGCCTCAACCTTCACACCTCGCTTACCTGGCACATAGCTCGACACCACTTTATCCAGTGCATCGAACTGACCGCCCAGGTCTAGGTAGTGGATAAAGGCATCACGCTCATGACCAACATTGACAAACGCAGCGTTAAGCCCTGGCATAATCTTGCGCACCTTACCCAAATAGATATCACCCACTGCAAATCCAGTTTGGCTCTGCTCTTTGTTAAGCTCCACCAAAACCTTATCTTCGCAGAGGGCTATCGAAATCTCTGAAGGGGTTACATTTATAATTAACTCTCGATTCATAAATAAATAATCGATGTATATTTAACTCGGCAAAAAGCCGATAAGTTCATTTTTAAGAGAACGACTAACAAGTCATTTATTACTCATATTGCCATCCTCTGTGTGGTTAGTTTGATTTACAAGGATGAGTTTTGGTGCTTCGTGAAGTTCTTTAAACCGCAGCGTACTAAAAGTACGTGAGGATTTAAAGGACGAAGGAAGTGCCAAAAATCGCCTTGTTAATCGAACTATAAACGGACTAAAGCTAAGGAAGAGTACCTCATCCTTAGCTTTAATTCCTCTCTTAGGCGAATCTTTATAAGATTTCGACTACCTACTTTTTCTTCTTGTGACGATTCTTACGCAATTGTTTTTTGCGCTTGTGGGTAGCCATCTTATGCCTTTTTCTTTTCTTACCGCTTGGCATACTCTTGGATTTTATAGGGTTAAACTTTTATTTATTACTTTATCATAGCAGCAAAGCTCTTTGCAGGCTTAAATGCTGGGATATTGTGCTCTGGAATTGTGATTGTTGTGCTCTTAGAGATATTGCGTGCAACCTTCTCAGCTCTCTTCTTCACGATGAAGCTTCCGAAACCACGCAAATATACGTTGTTTCCTTCAGCCATAGATTCCTTAACACTATCCATAAATGCCTCCACGATAGTTTGAACCTGCACCTTCTCTACACCTGTTGTTTTAGCAATCTCGCTAACGATATCTGCTTTTGTCATAGTTATATATATTTAATATTAATATTTGTTTAAATTCTAAACCGGAGTGCAAATATACGCTATATTTCATTATTTTACAAAATTTTACGCCACTTTTATCACTTTTTTTATTTTACTCCTAAATTTACGACTCAAAGTTTCATTTATACTACTAAATTTATAACTTTGTTGTATGAATAAGCAATATAACATATACTTTGCCACCAATCGGCTGGCCATATCAAACACACCAATCGATGGAATTTCGGTAAACATTTCACATCTAGATATCAACTCTGCCGAAGATCTTTGCCGACTCATGGAGCAACACACACAAATCGCAATCATAACTCCTTCGCCCGACGACTCATTTGAGCATGTTGCATCTCTATTTACGAGAGTCACCGCAGCTGGCGGACTCGCCACCAATGCCCAAGGCGAACACCTTATGATATATCGCAACCATCGCTGGGATCTACCCAAAGGTCACTGGGAGCCAGGCGAGACAATCGAAGAGTGCGCTTTGCGTGAAGTGGAGGAGGAGACAGGAGCTTGTGAACTAACGTTGGGTAGCAAAATATGCACCACCATACACATATATAAACTACGTGGCAAGTGGGAGATTAAGGAGACCCACTGGTTCGATATGCAGAGCTCATCCCTAGCACCCCTAACTCCCCAACACGAAGAGGGAATCACACGTGTGGAGTGGTGCACAAAGGATAATATTCGCAGATTTCTGCCCGACTCATACCCCACCATTCAGCAGGTGTTCAGCGCATCAAATAAGCTTTAGAACTTGGCTGCCCGTGGTGAGCGACATAGATTTGTAGTCAATCCCCGAAATCACATTTATTCCAGGACGGCGACCCACCTCTATTCGCCCCAAATCGTCAAATCCTAGAGATTGAGCACCTTGGCGAGTTGCCCAATCCAGAAGTTCGCCAAGTGGAACATCGGCAATACGAAGCATCTCTCGCATCATCGACAACGACTCATTAGATGCTAGGGAGTCTGTGCCTATACATATATTCAAGTCATTTTTGCGCAGCAGCTCAACTGGGGGCGCAAGGTGCGATATATAGTCGTTTGAACAGGGGCACAACGCCCAATATACGGGGGCCGTGAAGTGGCTCATGATGATATCTATATCTGGTTGCGTGACGCAGCAGTTATGCACCAAAATCACACTTCTGTCACTTGGCACACTCTGCACAATACGCTCCGCAGGAGAGCCATAATGTAGGAAATCGCACTCAAAACCCACACTCTCATACCAATCCCACAGTCGCCCCCGACGCTCATAAAGCTCCGCCTCGGCAGGCGACTCCATAAAGTGAATTGACAACGGAGATGATACGTCACGAGTGGCAATCTCCCGAAAAACAGCATCATTCAAGGAGTATATCGAGTGGGGAGTGATAGAGCTATTGGCATACTCTTCGACCCACGCCATGCTCTCCACGGATGTTGTACGCAGACCAAATAGTTCGCCAAAGTTACGATATCGAACAGGGCTCGCCTCCTTACAATCCATTGATGTCGTGCCATTTAGAATGTCACCCACCGCCACAACTCCTTCATTGCGGAGTTTTATGTCGGCTGATGTAATTGCACGCCTTCGCTCCTGCTCACTCGCCTCACCTCGCACCTCGCCAATAGCTCTGGCGAAGGCAGCAAAGCCTTGGTACGGTGGTATGCGCCCCTGCAAATATGAGAGTTCCAAATGACAATGTGCATTGACAAATCCAGGGGTTATGATTCCGCTATAAAACTCCGTGAATTGCAATCTATCGACCTGCGAATAGGTCGCCACAGAGAGTATAGTACCCTGATTATCAATCTCTAGAAGTGGACGAGAGATTAGCTTCCCATCCATCAACATCAAATTAGATGCTATCCTTCGGCGTGGGGAGTGGCAACAATTCATCCGAGAATATTTTTATATTGAGCATATCTTCAAACTGCATTTGCTCCGCAACATCCGAGGTGGGGGTATAATCCACTTTGATATTTTGCACCGTGAAGTGAGGTCGCTCCTTTTTGCCCATAATATCCACTACCTCCAACATCATGCGGTCATACTCGCGCTTGGCGGTGAGTGTATTTTTGTGGGTCATATCCTTTCCTCGTTGCAGATAACGCACAGACTCATCGTAACGGCGCACAAGACTATCGGGGGTTAGGTTACCATCTATTTCGAACCATGCCACAGTGCGATATGTTCCGAAATTCTTGTCCAACGAATCTATAACGTAGTCAAACGTCAGCACATAATCTCCCGTTTTGATATTGTCGATAGAGAGGAATAACTTGGTGGTATCTCTCTGGGAAGCGACCAATATCTCATCTTTTTCGAATATTGTCTTAATCTGCTGCCGTTGCGACTTCGCACTTATAGTATCTAGAATAGCTACATCCCATTCATAGAGTAGACCCTGATACTCCAACATCACAATAGCTCGCTCCACAATATCACCCAGACGAGCACTCTTGCGCTTCGAAAAGTTACCAATGGTGTATTGCACATCCTCGGTAGTGTATCCGTAGCTCTCAAATATTGGCTCATACACATTCAATGAGTCCAACTTAAAGGACTTGTTTGTGATATAGGCATTCGTCAAGAAGGCATCGTGAAAGATACGCACCAACTCACCATCGGGGATAATCTTATACGACGTACATCCCCCAAGGAACATCGCCAACGCTATTAAGTATGTATATATCTGTCGCTTCATTTTTTAAAGGGGATACAACCCCATATTTCTAATAGTTTTACTCTTAGGGATGAGCTACGAATCTCCGCGGCGCACCATCTCTTTTGTGACCATATAATTTAGCACCGCCGCAATCAACAACGAGACCACAACCACACCCACAACATCCATAAATCGAATATCCACAGGGTAGGCATCCATAACAAAAGCCCCCGAAGGCAACTTCACAACACCCCAAATCTGCTGCACCAAAGTTACGCCCACACCTATAATCAACCCCACAACAGTTCCAACGCCACTAATCAACATACCCTGCATAAAGAACACGCTTCGCACATTGCTCCACGTAGCACCCATAGCTCGCAGGGTTGCAACATCGCCCCGCTTCTCGATTATGAGCATCGTCACAATACCTATCAACGAAAATGACGCTATCAGCATAACCATTATCGAGATAGCCACTATGCCCCACTTTTCGTAGCGTATGATGTCATACAACACAGGGTTTAGCTCCTCACGAGTTTGAACCTTAAACTCCTCTCCCACAACACTCTGCACCTCATGTCGCAAATCCTTTGGGGAGTGCCCCTCACGGAGTCTTAGCACCACCTGCGACACCTCGCCTGCTCGACCCAAGAGTCGTTGCATCAACCTCAGAGATGTGTATGCTACTCGCTCCTCGGTCTCCGCGTCCAACAAATATGCCCCCGAGACATACGCCTTTTCGCGCTCCATAGCAACCATAGGCATCATGGATGATAGTCTCGACTCACGCAGCATGTATATATTCACAGCCGACTGCCGAGCACCTCGCACCCCCAATTTACGAGCCATGGAGTTGCCCAACACCAATCTATCTAAGTCGCCCAACTGCACCCGAAACTCCCCAGAGCGCATACTCTCACCCACACGCACGACATCGCAAAACTCCTCACTCACACCTCGCAGAGTCACCATAGACTCACTCCCCTCATACTCCAACATCACCCCTTGCTCACTCACAAAAGCTAATGCCTCGACACCATCCACACCCCTAAGTGAGAGTGTATCCACACCCCCTGCATCGAAGTATCGCCCCTTAGCCGCAGAGATTGTGAGGTCGGCATCCACCGCTGAATTCATAACCTCAACCAAGCTACCAAAGCCATTGAATATGGATAGCAGAATAATAACCGCCGCCACAGGCACAGCCACCGAGACAAGACTCACACCCGCAATGATATTAACCACCGAGTGCGATTTCTTCGCAAAAAGGTATCGTCGGGCTATAAAGAGCATCAGGACAAAGTAAGATTAACCTCTATTTATAGCCTTGTCGATATTTTCGATATACTCCAACGAATCATCCAAGAAGAAGTCTATTTCGGGGACACTCTTAAGTTGGTGTTTAATCTTTGCACCCAACGCTTTGCGAATAGCCCAATTCTCACGCTTGAGAATCTCTAGCACCTCTTCGTTGCGGCTAAATGGGAATACGCTAACATATATTTTGGCATAACTAAAATCGGGCGACACCCTCACGGCGGTCACTGTCAATAGTGTGCCTTTGAATAGTTCGCGATATTCGAGTAGAAAAATATCTGCTATATCTCGCTGTATTTGTCGTGCAATTTTCTGCTGACGAGTTGTCTCTTGTTCCATCATATTATTTTCGTTTTGAATTTTTATTGCTTGCTCCCGAGTAGTTAAAATCTGTGCCTATCTTCACCTTCTCCTCTCGCTTTTTGTACCAACTAGCAAATCCGTCGCCACTGCCCAGGCGATAGTTTAGACCTACACTAATCATCATATTATCCACTGGGGAACGTGTGGGTGTGTAGTAAAATGGATTCTCGGCTCCATCGTTACTATTGTTGTAATATTTATTACGATTTTTGAGTATGTCGGAGTACCCAAAGTAATATCTCGCTCGTGCCATAATCTCATACCTGCCAATTATGTAGTTTATTCCAGCACCTCCCATAAGTCCATAGCAGAAGCGATTATCTCGAGCGGTTTTGTACTCATAATCCCCCTCCCATTCATCCCAACCGAGGTCTCTGTACGCTTCGTTTTCGTATGTCGATGCCATATTATATGAGAATGTTACTCCCAAATCCAAGAACACTCGCACATGGTTGTGGAACATATATACGTGTGGCTGCCACACAAACGGAACCATTATTGAGTTCCAATAGCGGGTGTAATAGGCGTGCTCTTCACCCTCGAGGGTGTATGATGCGTATGGTGCATAGGAGTATGCTCGCTCCATAAACTCCACATCAATACCAATAGCTCCCACATAGCGTTGATCGGTGTAGTACCTCCATGACGCACCACCCGTAAACAGCCCCGATATAGTTCGAGTCTCCTGGTCTGGATATGGTCTAAAGCTACCCGTACCTGCACCAAATGACACACCCAACGTGTGTTGAGCTGCCACCTCGTGCATGGGCAACAAAGTTACCATTAACGCTATTATTATAGTTATATATCTCATAAATCTACCTTGCCATTAGTGGTTATGCCCTCCGCTTTGGGGGGTTAATCCTCCGCCCGACTCTAGGAGTTTATTTAACTCCTTCTCCAGACGTTTGCTCTCCTCATACTCTAGGCGTTGAATTAAGCTCTGCATATCCTCCTCCTTGAACAGGAGCGACGCATCCACTTCGAAATCAAAATCCCAATTCACCTTGGTTTGGAATGTAGACTCGCCATCCTTTTCGTAATATGCAACTCGCTCGGGCTGCAATCTCTCGACCAAGTTTCCAGAGCTGCGCACACCATCCTTATTGGTATCCTGAATCAGGCGTATGCGTATATCTCCAGATGGAATATAATCAAACTTTATATCTCCGCTATGCGACATTACAACAGACTCCAACACCTTATCTGAGCTACCAAGCAGCTGCAATATGTAGTCGGCATCATCGCTCTTTGTGAACTTGATATTCACTCGAGAATACTCCTCTGGGTTGTATGGAGTATACTCCACAACTATCGAGTCATTCACTTGGCGTGCGACATTAAAGAGTGTACTATCTGGAATTGTGAGCCTATATGCACCCTCCGTCTCGGTCATCTGCGTGCGTATGTACCACAAACGCTGGTTCATAGTATCTCGCTCTATGGTGAATGGCTGCGGCTTAGGCTTCACCAAACTATCTACCGACACATAAGCCATAGATATTGCGGCCGTATCCATCCTCGACAGCGGATAATCAAACCCTAACTGCAATGGTTTAGTGGGGTTCACCGCACCCGAAGCTGTCATATTCACCTTAAATGGGTTTTCGACCTTGGGTGCTGTCCACTCCTCGCCAGCCTCTTCGGCCTTTATTCTTTCACGCTCCTGTTTTTCACGCTCACGTTGTTGCTCTCGACTCTCAAAAAATCGCCACGTGAGTCGCAAATCATCAGTTGTCTGCACCAAATTACGTATGGAGTCATGCTTGAAGTATGTCACTCGACCTCGAATGGTGTCGGGCAGAAGCTCAGAATCCATATCAAACCACAATGACAATGTGTCTCGGGTTTTAGACATCGACTCAATAAAGAAGCCATCTTGAGGTATCGAGTCAAACACTATACTATCAATTTGTGGATTTGCCGCACCGAAATATAGTATCGCTTGATGTTGGTTCGGACGCTCCGACTCCTGCAAATTCTGCCTCTTGAACGCCTTATCCTCAAAGAGTTTGAAGTGTATCTGCGGCTCTGCGACGATATATCCACGCACGGAGTCCAACCACAGCGAAAAGTCGGGCATATTGGCTGGATTAAACACAGTATCCAAAAATCCAACCTGATCGGTTTCGGGTTCATACGTGAAGTTGCTGTTTCTATCCTCAAATGCGTAGACTCTGTAATCTATAGGTTTGAGGTTCTGCGCCAAGAATATTCCATTCTTCTCGGCTCTGGCAATCGCCACAGGGGTGTTATTAAACAGCACCGAGTCGTATGGCAAGGTGTGGTCTATGGAGTCGTTTATGAAGAAGAATATCATGGCGTTACTCACCGAATCCGACTTGAAACTATCCTCCGCATATCCAGTCATAATCATGGAGTCAATCTCGTTGCCCGTAGAGAATACATACCTCATGGAGTATAGCGGATTGCCCTCGTTGTTGTCTTGGATTGATGTTCCGAAGTTGAGTGCGTATGTGGTGTTTTCGAGCAAAGAATCGCCCAGCGTAATAACTATACCTCGACCTTTGATAGACAATTTTGGCTTGGTTTTCATTGATGGCGAGACGAAAAACTCCTTGCTTTGGTCTTGGAGTTTCACATATTCATCAAACTCCACGTATATTTTTTTGCCCGTGAAATTGGTCGTGAAGTTATCGGGATTCATAGCCACAATCACTGGAGGCAGGGTGTCGTATGGTCCACCTTCGGGGGTCATAATCGAGGCGCATCTCACAAAAAATGCACTCACGAATAGCACAACTACCGCAAAGTTCAGAACCCTCAATATATTTCGTTTTTCTACATTCATCTTCTCTCTCTAAAAAAATTACTCCTCATCTTCCACAACCTCATCCTCCACTTCGGGGGCACTATACACCCAGCTACCCTCCGTGTATATGCACTCTTTCCAGGGTCTAAAGCGTGCATATAGATATGTCGTCGCCAAATTCAACCCCACAGAATATTGGGTGTATCCATAATTTTCGGTTACAGTATTTGCCACCACAATCATCGGAGTCATAAGCGCAACATTCACAGAGAGCATCGTATCCTCCAGTCCCTCCTCCGAGTATCCGCTAGCCGTTGCATACGCACTCTTTGTCGATACACCATCCTCCTTAGAGGTCAGCACACCACTCACAGCATCTGCCCACGATGCCACCATCCACTCCGTAGAGTCAGCATCAAAGACATACGCCACACAATCTGCGTACGCCACAAAGTCACCATCAGACTCCACCTGCTCCATAGGACGCAACACCAATTTTGTGTTATACTCCTCATCCTTGAAGCATCCCACAAGTGCCACTGCCGCCAATATGTATAATATTACATTTTTCATTTCATAATGCGAATTAAGGTTTGAAATATTTCATTCGTTTTTATACACATATACTTCACCCCACCCCTAAATCCTCTCCCTTTGGGCGGAGACTTAGTCACAAAACTATGGTTTTGTTCCCTCAAGCTGTGCGAATTAAGGTTTGAAATTTCAAACCTTAATTCGCATTCATAACATTTTCAAGCAACTCCACAGTGCTCTTGTTTAGTGTGGGGTGCAACCACTGGGGTGCAACCTCCGCCATAGGTCTTAGTACAAACTCTCTCTCGTGCATACGCACATGTGGAATCGTTAATCCCTCCATATCAACCACTTGCTCACCATAAGTTATGATATCCACATCTATAATCCTCGATGCGTATCTCTCGCCACTCATGGTTTTTTGCACCGCCTCGTCAGTTCTGTTACGCCCCACCTCCTGCTCTATAGCTTGAGTTTGGAGGAGTAGCTCCTTGGGGCTTAAATTTGTCTCCACCAGCAGTGCCTGGTTTAGGAACAACCCCTCAGCCGAAAATCCCCAAGCCACAGTTGTAAGCTCCGAAGATTGGCTCTTCACCGCCCCAATTCTGCGCTCAACGAGACCTCTGCAAAGTGCAAAGTTCCCACTCACATCGCCAAGGTTTCCACCCAAAAGTATCACCGTCTCCACCTCGTCTATAATTTATTTATCTGCTTACTCACAATCAGCGCAAAGTGAGTAAATATTATCATAGGGTTACCATTCTGCGATATCTGCGCCAACGCCTCCTCTATCTGCGAAATCAAAAACTCAATGTTTTGGTTACCGATAAAGGGTGCAAATTTCTTGCAAAAATCAGCCTCCTCACCCCACAAATTACTTATTTCGCCCACACCTGCATGTATGACATACGCTTCACGAAGCATACGCAAACTATATTGCAACATACCCCTCTGCTGCTCACGCGTCATCTGTGCTACATCCTCTGCCCACGACATTAGCTCCAAGTGCTTGTTGTTGTAACTCAGGCGCATAAGAGCTGTAAACATTGCAAAATTTTCGCTTCTCTGCGATGCTCCTTCGCCCCTCATTAGGGCTCTAAGTTCTATCACATCACCCGCAGCAACACGTGCCATACTACGCACCCTAGATTGCTCCACAACACCATTTGCCGCAGCGTACCTCTCCAACTCCGCCACCTCAACACGCGGAATATCAACTCTTTGAGTTCTCGATATAATGGTCGATAGCAACTTCTCGCTCTTCTCGCTCACCAACACAAACAGGGTTTTGCCCATAGGCTCCTCCAACACTTTGAGTATCTTATTTGCTGCCGCCTCATTCATCATCTCGGGCAACCAAATAATCATCACCTTATACTCCGCACCATAGCTCTTGAACGACAACTTGCGCACAATCTCATCTGCCTCATGCACAGAGATTACCCCCTGCAATGTCTTGCCCAAATTCAACTCCGCAAACCACTCCTCAGCCGAGAAATAGCCCCTAGTGCGACTAAACAACTCACGCATTTGAGCTATGAAATTGTCACTCACAACCACCTCGCCGCTCTTCTTGCCCAGCTTATTTACGGGCATCACAATATGCAGGTCGGGGTGGCTCAAAGCTCCAATCTGCTGACACATTGGGCACACACCACACGAATCCTCCGCCGTACGATTTGGGCAGTTAAGGTATTGGGCATACGCCACAGCCATAGCCAACGAACCATACCCTGCACGCCCTGCAAAGAGCTGCGCATGGCTCACCCTCTGCGACAAAACACTCTGACGCAGATGACCCTTAAGCTCCTCATGCCCTATAACATCTGCAAATCTCATCGCCTCAACACACTATTTATTAACCCCCTAACATCTATATTTTCGCGCCAAACAGCATACCCAAGATATACGCCCAGCAACAAACTATTCACAACATACCACTCTCCAACTCCGCTCAACCACTCCGACACATAGAACAGCCCCAATCCCAAAGCCACATACTCCGCCATACGCCCCAAATCATAAGGCGTAGGGAAGAATCGACGATTGAGGTAGTAGCTCACCGCCACCATTGCCCCCTCAGCTATAAAACGAGACCAAGCAGCTCCGTAGTATCCCCACCTGGGTATTAGCACCAAATTAGACACCACAGCCACAGCCAACCCCGTGAGGGTTATGTATAGTGCAAACGAAGTGCGCTCCTCCCTTTTGTACCAAAACGACAAATTCAACCACACCCCCATAAATATATTGGCACCCAGCACCACGGGTAATATGTATACTCCCTCACGATACTCCACACCCACAATCAACGCAAACAAATTGCGGAACAACGATATACCCAAAAATATGAGCACCGAGACCATAACATAATATTTCATAGCCGCAGCATTCGTCTCCTTGAACTCCTCCTTTTTGAAGTTCGACAAGAAAAATGGCTCGGCAGCGAGTCTATACATTTGGGTAAATAGGGTCATCATCACCGCTATTTTGGTCACTGCGCCATATATTCCCAACTGTGCCATAGCCCCCTCAGGGATTATATATTTTATCATCTGGCGGTCGATAAAGTCGGTTGCCGTAGCAGCTATTCCGCTAAGCAACAGCGGCAACGAATAGACCAGAAGTGCACCCAACAGCACTCCATCTGCCCGAAATTTCACCCCCCTAAGGGTAAACAAAATCACCACAAAGGTCACACCCGTAGAGACAAGATTAGCCACCAGAGCCCACCCCACACCAAACTCCGAGGAGTAGAGCCCCATGAACCCAAATCCAATACTAAACCCCACCTGCAACGATATATTGAGCAGCTTAAGCATCACATACTCCTTAGCTCGCCCCTGTTGCCTAAGTCTCACGAATGGAATCATCGCCGCCACATCAAACATTATGATGAGTGCCACGAGTTGGATATACAAAGGATTTTGGACATACGCCTCGCCCATCACCCGACAAGCAGGATTTATGAACAACATAACCAACGCCACAAACCCCACAGCCGCAGCCGAGGTCACGCCCCACGTGGTGGAGAACAAACGATTCATCGCCCCTTGCACATCCGCTTCGCCTTCGGCCTTAGTAGCAAACCTGAAGTAACTAGACTCCATGCCCATAGACAACAGAACCAGCGCAAAGGGAATTACAGCATAGACATCGGTGATAACACCATAGGCGGCAGGCGAAAATATACGAGTAAAATAGGGTGTAAGGAGATACCCCAGCAGACGACCTACAATCGTGCTGATGCCATATATTGCGCTCTGCTTGGCGAGTTTCTCTAACATTCTTCTCCTATTTCGTTGGTATAATAGGGCAAATATACAAAATTATTGGGAAAAAGGGTCAAGATTTGCACCCCTAATCCGCAATATTAACTATATTACCACTTTTAATTCCCTCTGCTCTAAATATTTTACCGCACGAAACAGAGTAATCACCCGAACGAGTGGTAGAGGCTTTAGCGGTTGGTTCAGGCTCACCCATACCACCCTTTATTAGATCTAGGGCAGTCCATATCATAACCTCCTCTTGGGTGAAATCGGCGAAGTTGTAGCCATTGTACCAATCATCTCGCTCGTATTCAGCGGGCATACCATCGGCGTAGTCACCCTCGTCTTTAGCATTAGACAATAGTATAGTGATAGGGGCAAATGTGTAGTCGTAACTACCATACGTATAGTAAGATACCTCCATTGCCACATTCTTGCCTTCGGTTGTCGAACCAATCAATGTCACAGGTATGTCGATTCCCTCCAATGAATTGATTACCAACTCACTTGCCGAGGCTGTGTATTCGCTCACGATGCAGTATAGATTACTTAAATTTAGGTCGCAATCGCTTTGGTTGCTCAGAAATGAGACATAAGCCTTACCTCGAGTAGGGTTGTAGGTGTAGTATGTAAATACCTCCCCCGACGATGCACTTCCTGCGATTGCTGTGGCAAGGATATTAGCCGAATTGACATATCCTCCACCATTGAATCGCATATCGAGAATCATATCGGTGACACCTTCGGTTTTGAACTCCCTCAACGCCGCCTTCAAATCTGTGTCGTATGCAGCATCGAAGCTCAGGTAAGATAAATACCCCACCTTTTTATCCTCCACATCCCACACTTCTGATACCAAAATCGGAGAGCAGTAGATAGACTCCGCTACTAACTCGTGCTCAGTGCCATCATCCACCATGATAGTATATATCTCGCCCACAGTCGGGTAGAGCAACATAGAGGCAACCGTTGCATAAGTACTTTCATATATAGTTGCTCCATTCACAGCCTTTATAATGTCGCCCCTGCGCAATCCAGCCTCATACATCGGAGAGTCTTTATATACGGCATATACTGCCACCATCCTTTTGGTATTGGTGTACTCTATACCACCTAGCAGCGCAATACCTAGGCTCGCCTCCTTAGACTTAGAGTTCGAAAGTCTAGTCTCGCCACTCTTGGTCGAGGCTGCACGAGTAATATATGAGTATATCGAACCATCCTTATAATCCAACACATTAGTGGTCATAGATTTGAGCGTAGCACCCAAAAAGGAGTCATACGACAGTGACAAATCACGATTCATAGAGTTGTACTCATCGTTGTATAGGTACATCTCGCTTAGTGTTTCGTCCATCCACGTCACCACATCATTTGTGCCACTTGGCAAATCATAATCATCAGAGCAGCCGCCACAAAGCAGCGATAGTATAAATATAGAAAATATATGTCTCATTTTACAAAGGTAGTATTTTTTTACTTTTTTGGTACACAAATTTTAGAATATTCTCTACACCATTTAGTTATACCACACTCCTCGCACTTGGGGCGACGAGCCACACACACATACCTTCCGTGCAAAATCAACCAATGGTGAGCTATAGGCAACAGATGCGAAGGGATGTGCCGTTCGAGCTGCAATTCGCACTGCAAAGGGGTCTTGGCTCCACGTGTGAGACCTATGCGAGCCGACACCCTAAACACGTGAGTATCAACAGGCATCACCTCCTTTGCCCACAGCACTGCACCCAACACATTGGCAGTCTTGCGACCCACGCCAGGGAGCCGTTGCATATCGTCCAAATCTTGGGGCACTTCACCCCCAAACTCCTCGCACAACATTTTGGACATCTTCGACAAATTGCGTGCCTTGTTGTTGGGGTAGGATATGCTACGGATATATGAATAGATCTCCGCCACCTCCGCCTCCGCCATTTGGTAGGGGGTAGGATAGGCTTCAAACAGAGCTGGCGTGGTGAGGTTCACACGCTTATCGGTGCACTGCGCCGACAAGCTCACCGCCACCAACAATTCGTATGGGTTGCGGTAGTTGAGTTCGCTCTCTGCTATGGGCATATTTTCGGCGAACCACTCGATTATGCCGTCGTATCGCTGTTTGAGTGTCATTGATCTATAATTATTCACTACGTAAAATCGTATAGCAGGGTTAGTTTTGGGGCATCGTGAGCATTTTTAACCGCCGACGTACTAAAAGTACGTGAGGATTAAAAAGCGGAAGGATGTGCCAAAAATGACCCTGTTAGACGGTTTTACATTTCGTTAGTTTTGCAAACTTCGCTAATAGAGTCTTTTCTCCATACCCTCCAAAATCCACTACTAATTTGTGGTCACTCGCCAAAGTCTCAATCGCTCGCACCTCGCCCACTCCAAATTTGGGGTGCTCTACCCTATCGCCCACTCTGTAATCACCAGCCACAGGGCGATCCGCCACCTCCTCCTTTTTGCGCACTCCCACACTCTGCATCGACGACAAAGGCTTGCGAGCCTCTGCACCTGCCCTGTTTTGGTAGCGCACATCAAATCTGCGACGCATCTCTGCCACCGCCTCATCCTTGGGCTTGGGTTGCGAAATATCACGTGGTTTGGGTCGCAGTTGGCTCTCACCTCCCCCCTCAAAGTCTAGATACTTGGGCTCTATCTCCCTCAAAAAGCAGCTCGGGCGAGCAAACTCCATATTGCCCCACTTAAATCTCATCTCGCAGTACGACAACATAGCTGCCGCCTTGGCACGTGTCACAGCCACATAGAATAGTCGTCGCTCCTCCTCTATGTCGCCCGACTCCACAGCCCTCTGCGACGGGAACAAATTCTCCTCAACACCTGCTATATATACATATTTATACTCCAACCCCTTGGACGAGTGCACCGTCATTAGTGTAACTTTGTTGGTGCTATCCTCATCCGAATTCTTATCCATATCGGTTAGGAGCATCACATTTTGAATCCACTCATCTATGGTTGCCTTGTCATCCTCCTCACGCTCGCCGGCACGTATCTCCGCTTCACGCTGCTCGTTGAATAGCTGCATACTGTTTAACAACTCCTCGATATTCTCCAGCGCACTCGTAGCTTCGGGTGTGTTTTGGGTGCGGTAGAGCGGCAGAATTCCAGAGCGAGAGGCTATCAACATACCAAAATCATAGAGCGACAATTCATTGCGTTGCAGCGATATAGCACGCACAAGCTCCACAAACTCCTTCACTTTGCGCACAATAGTTCGCTGCACGGCATCTGCCACAGGCTCCTCCACTAAAGTATCTATCGCCTCCCACATCGAGCACCCCTTTTGTTGTGCTAATGTTCCGATTCGCTCCACAGTTGTAGCTCCGATTCCACGTGTGGGATAGTTTATAATTCGCTTAAATGCCTCATCATCACGGGGATTAACCACCAATGCTATATATGCCAACAAATCCTTTATCTCCTTGTGGTCGTAGAACGAGCTACCCTTATATATTTGGTATGGGATACCTCTGCGCATTAGCATCTCCTCTATGGGTTTGGATTGCGCATTGTTGCGATATAGTACTGCAAATTCACTCCATGCGTCACCCGATTCGGCGGCTCTGTCTCGTATAGCTCCCACTATCAACTCCGCCTCCTCGCGGTCGGTGTATGCCCTCACTAACTTTATCTTCTCGCCCACTTCGCCCGCCGAGAAACACTTTTTGTCCATACGTGTGGAGTTCTTCTCTATCACGGAGTTTGCAGCATCCACAATCGTGCGAGTCGAGCGGTAGTTCTGCTCCAACTTAAATGTTTGAGCTGTGGGATAGTCCCTCTTGAAGTTCATTATATTCTCAATCTTCGCACCTCGAAACGAGTAGATACTTTGGGCATCGTCACCCACAACACAGACATTGGAGTGATGTTGCGACAATCTCCTAATTATCACATATTGAGCGTAGTTGGTATCTTGGTACTCATCCACCAATATATATTTGTACTGCTCCTGATACTTAGCCAACACATCTGCGTGGTCTCTGAAAAGGATATTTGTTTGCAGTAGCAAGTCGTCGAAGTCCATCGCTCCATTGTGTTTGCAACGTGCGCAGTATGAGCTATATATTGTGCCGAATTCGGGGATTTGGCTGCGCTTATCCTCCGCCGCAAATGATGCGTTGGCGAGGTATGCCCCTGGGGTTACGAGTGAGTTTTTGGCGTATGATATACGTGAGAGGATATTTTGCGGCTTGTACTTATCGTCCGACAGATTCATCTCCTTGACGATTGTCTTTATGAGATTTTTGCAATCCGAAGGTTGATATATGGTAAACGATGAGGTGAATCCCACTCGCTCGGCATTGTCCCTAAGAATCCTCGAAAATATGGAGTGAAACGTACCCATGCGTATATATCGACTACGCCCATCGGGCATCATCGTGGCTATACGCTCCCTCATCTGCGCCGCCGCCTTGTTGGTAAAGGTCAGAGCCATAATACTCATGGGCGACACCCCTCGTTCAATCATATATGCAATACGAGCCGTAAGCACACGAGTTTTTCCAGACCCTGCGCCCGCAATAATCAGCGACGGAGAGTCATAAGATGTGACTGCGGCATATTGCGCAGGGTTAAGTCCTTCGAGTAGAGATGACACTTTCTTTGGGTTTTTATGTTACACTTGTTTCTCGCAAAGGTAGCTATTGCATAACCAAAAAACAAATAAGCTGGCTCAATAACCTCCATTTTTAAATAAAATCACGCTCAAATAGTTGCAAATAAATATTTTTTCCTATCTTTGCACTCGCATCCTCAAAATCAGGGTGTCGATGGTCTCGTAGCTCAGCTGGATAGAGCAACAGCCTTCTAAGCTGTGGGTCACAGGTTCGAATCCTGTCGGGATCACTTTAGCAAAGCGCAACTTTCTGAATATTAGATTGTTGCGCTTTTTCTGTTACTCTCACATAAGGCTCGATTTGCATCTTGATTTTTTGCCCCTCAAAACTACAGGCAGCTAAATAAAAATAGCTACATCATTAGATAGATCTATAATTAAGTAGGGTAAAATAATTATAAGTATTTTATTTCTATAAATTTGCTAAATAGCTTATTTTAGTTTAATTTTGCTAAACCTAACTTAAAAAGACCTAAAAACGATGAAACGAATTATCCTTTCACTCTTCGCTGCACTTGCTATTGTGTGTGGTGCGTCAGCGCAAACTCTACCTGCTGATATATCCAAAGCTAGAGCTAAACTTAGCTCATCGAGAGTGCAATTCCGCTCACAACTCATTGAGCATGGTAAGACTCCCGAAAAACTATCTGTTGATATCACGGGTTGGCAAACTGTGTCGTTGCACTCATGGGGTTCGGAAAATGGCACGAGTTATGACCAATCGGCTTGGGGTGAGGGGTACTTCACCAAGAAAAGTGGCGAGCGTGTGCGATTGTCGGATATGAAGTATAGCTACGCAAATACCCGATATGGAACGCCTAAGCGCAACACAGGTTTTGATGGTGGCGACATCATTATGAATGGCAAAACTTATGAGCATGGTGTGGCTATGCATGCCGAAGGTGAGATTATCATTGAACTGGGTGGCGACTACACACATTTCGAAGCGGAGGTCGGAATCGAGGATAGTTCAAGGTTGCCAGGTTCGGTAATCTTTATAGTCCAAAATATGAGTCCACGCTCAGTTGTCGAGGAGCTTTCCAACAAATACCCAACCGAGATGTTGGCACTTGTGACCTATGGCAAAATTGACCCCGAGAAGTGGATGGCAAGCAAAGAGGGTGAGTATGAGAAAATTGCCGCTCAAAATGCGATAAAAACCCTTAAGGATAAAGCCTACTACACAGCCGTGCTAAACTCTGCCGAGGATTTTAAGCCATCCAAAAAAGTCGCTAAATACATAGATATAATATCTGAAATTCAAGCAATTAAGGATTTAGAGAATAGACTTAAATATATCAACATCACAAATATCAAGCGTGCATTTGAGGATATGAAATCCTTTGCGGGATATGACTTTGCAACCTATCAAACAAAAATAGATGAGCTGGAGGGGCTAATGAGCGAGAAACGAAACCTATATGGCGGTGACAAATCTCAAGTATCAAAAGCTGAAAAAATTCTTTCGCTCTCTCGTGAGATACTTCTATCAAATAAGGCACTAGACAACGACCGAATATTGGTGAGTAGATACAACCTTGGATCTCAAGCTCGTTCGGGAATGGCTCCGCTTATGGGCACACAGCCCAATAATTATTCAAACCAGATGTCAGCCGTGAGAGTTGGATTCAATGCCGAGATTGCAGAGATGACCAACATTAGAGCCACAAAGCCAACATTATCACGAATTTACAAACCCGAAATTGACGCTCCCGTGACAGATGTGATGTTGCATTGGGATAGCAGCAAAATCCTATTTACGTCGATAAATGATAGCGGATTGTGGGATGTTTTTGAGATGGGAATAGATGGTTCGAATCTGCATGAGGTGATTAAAAACGATGAGCCAGACTTGGAGTTCACCGATGGAACGTTCCTGCCCAATGGCAACTATATGGCCACCTCAAACATCGGCTACAACGCTGTGCCTTGCGTGCATGGAACAGACCCTGTGGGTAATATGGTGTTGTTTGACACCAAGAATAACTCGCTGCGCCGTTTGACATTCGACCAAGACGCAAACTGGAATCCTGTGGTTGCAAATAACGGAAAGGTGATGTTCGTAAGGTGGGAGTACACCGACCTCACCCACTACTTTTCACGCATTACGATGCACATGAATCCCGATGGCACGGAGCAAAAATCACTCTACGGAAGTGGTGCATTCTTCCCAACTTCGATGTTTGACATTCAACCTCTGCCAGGTGAAAGTTCGGCATTTATTGGTATCGCATCTGGGCACCACGGAGTAGCTCGTTCGGGTAGACTTATGATATTTGACCCTGCCAAGAGCCGTGACAGATTCGAGGGAATTGTTCAAGAGATTCCATTCTCAACTCGCACTATTAAGCCAATCATCAAAGACCCTATGGTCAATGGCGTGTGGCCTCAATTCATAAAGCCTCGCCCTGTGACCAACAAATACTTCTTGGTCACAGCAAAGCTCACACAACAATCTCTGTGGGGATTGTATCTGGTTGATATTTACGACAATATGACTCTCATAGCAGAGTCCGAAGGTGACGGATACATAAACGGAATATATGTTCAAAAGCGTGAAACTCCTCCAGTAATTCCCGATAGAGTAGATCTCTCAAAGAAGGAATCAACCGTCTATATCCAAGATATTTATGAGGGCGAAGGATTGCCAGGAGTACCTTATGGCACAGTCAAAAAGTTGCGTGTCTTTGCCTATGAATATGTCTATATCCGCTCTCCGTCCAACCATGTGGCACAGGGTATCCAATCGGGATGGGATATCAAACGCCTGCTTGGCGAAGTGGATGTGAACGATGATGGTTCGGTGATATTCAATATCCCTGCAAATACACCTATATCTTTGCAACCTATGGATTCCGAGGGTAGAGCATTGCAGTGGATGAGAAGTTGGCTTACGGGTATGCCAGGCGAAGTGGTGTCGTGCGTGGGATGTCACGAAGACCAAAACACCATTCCTATACCAAAGAGTAACTTAGCATCCAAGCAGACTCCACAACCTATTGTGTCGTGGGAGGGAGGTGCTAGACCATTCACCTACAAATTGGAGGTGCAACCCATTCTCGACAGAGCATGCGTGGCGTGTCACAACCAAGATTCTAAGCTCGATTTTAGGGGCGGCATATATGACAAAGGTATAGCTCCAGGGTCTAAATCATTTATCAATTCTGAGAATCCATTCTCTATGAGCTACCTCAATTTGCACCCCTACGTTAGCCGCCAAGGCCCAGAAGCAGATATCGTTGTGATGAAACCTTATGAATATCACGCATCGAACAGCGAGCTCATCAGAATGCTCAAAAACGGGCACAAGGGGGTTAAGCTCACCGATAAGGAGTGGAGAACACTATATGCGTGGATAGACCTCAACGCTCCATACCATAGCAATGCGGTGCATAATAAACTGGGTGGCTACAACCAATTGGAGCGTCGCCAAGAGTTAGCGTACAAGTATAACAATATCGACATCAACTGGCAAAAGGAGATTGACGACTACGCTAAACTTCTAGCCTCGAAGGGCGAAATCGAGGCGGAGATACCAACCTACGAAGCACCAAAATACAAAGCTGCCAAAGCCAAGGGATGGCCACTGGACACCACCACAGCTAAGCAGATGCAAGATGCACTAGGCGAGACTACAAAAGTGATTGATTTGGGTGGTGGGGTGAAGATGACATTCCGTAAAATCCCAGCAGGTCAGTTTGTTATGGGTAGTAACACGGGAGGTAGCGAGAGCGCACCCGAGTCAAAGGCAACTATCGACAAACCATTTTGGATTGGCGAGATAGAGGTCACTAACGAACAATACAAAGCCCTAGTTCCCTCTCACGACAGCCGCTATATGGCGGAGTTGTGGAAAGACCACGTAACAGCAGGTGCTCCAGCTAATAAGCCTGAACAACCTGTGATTCGTGTTAGTTACAACGACGCTGTGAAGTTCTGCGAAATGCTATCGACCAAGAGCGGACTCAATATCACTCTACCTACCGAAGCACAATGGGAGTGGGCGGCAAGAGCTGGCTCGGCGACAGATTTCTGGTTCGGAGATATTGGTTCGGACTACGGCAAGTATGAAAATATGGCCGATGTGACATTGGAGAAGATGGCATTTAGGGGGAACAAAAAGAGCGAATATTTTAGATATTACAACTACCTGCCTAAGGATGAGAGTGTCAATGATGGTTCTATATTCCAAGTTGGCGGCAAGGGCTACGAGGCAAATGTGTGGGGTGTATATGATATGTTGGGTAACGTTCGTGAGCTTACTCGTTCGCCTTACATGCCATACCCATTCAAAGAGAACGCAACCGCAGACTCCGCAGATAAAGTTGTGCGTGGAGGCTCGTGGACAGATAGGGCTAAATACTCAACCGCCTACTCTCGAAAATCCGTAGCACCTTGGCAACCAGCCAATAATGTTGGATTTAGATTGATTATCGAGGAGTAAGAATCTGTTGCTCTATAATTCAATAATATAAAACCCACCTTGAAATTCAAGGTGGGTTTTAATTATTGTAACTTAACGTAAGCTACCCCCTGCTCTTTCTACCCTCCAATACACTCAATATAAAATAGACGATAGCAAGCACAATAACCACCTGAATCAAGAATGGAGCAAGAAGTCCCAGAATAAAGACAATACCCAGATTGACAACCACATAGAGAGCCTTCATCTTCACAGACTTAATTATCGCTATGTTAGGCATCAACTCCTTGACTATAAAGTACAATAGCACAATATAGCAAATAGCATATATGCAGCTCAAAACAGAGCTAATGACTCCAGAGGATTTTAGGATAGCTCCAAAAATCACAATGGCTACAGACGCAATCATGCTAATCGACACAACTCTAGACAATAGTGGTGCCAGAGATGTTTTAACTAATTGGCATATCATTGAATCGAGATAATTAAACGCCCAATCGATATACGCTCTTACGGTATCAAGAATCTTCATTTTTAATAATTGTGCTACGTACTAATACTATATGTAATTGTTCACCACAAAAGTGGCAATATCGACAAAGGTATAAATTTATTTCTAATTTATACACCGTACTGTTCTATTTTGCAAATTATTTACCACGACAAATTACAATAGCATATAATGCAAATTAAGGTTTATTCATGACTCGCCACATCCACATTACGACACATACCATGCGATTCTGACAAATATTTTATCGTAAAATCAACAAAATGTAAATATTTTTGTTTATTTTTAAGATAATTATATTACCTTTGCATTACACTATTATACATACACAAAATATTGTGTTTAAATTACAGCTATTTAATCATATAACAATAAATTACAATGAGAAAAAATCTACTCAGAATCGCATTTATAGCCATCGTTGCAATGGTAACAGCGTGTGGCAGTTCCAAGAAAACTACATCATCAGACAACGTAGACAAATCTGCTAAGGAGTATATCCGAGAGCAAATTGCAGAGTGGAAAGCTGATGGATACAGACGCTCTGGCGCAGGTGTGACATACTCACTAGAGGAGCTTATGGTGCGCCACCGCTCAAAAATGGAGACCGAGCCCAAGCAATATTTCGAGCTATATGGAATCGCTAACGGCGGAGGCAAGAGTCACCTATCGGCACTAAAGATGTCGGCACTAAACGACGCTGCCAGAGAGTACGCTTCGAAGTCAGGAATGGAGATGAAGGGTAAAATGGGTTCGCACTTCAACACTCTATCTGAGGATGTGAAGGATGTATTGACTGGTTCGTTCATCGCAGAGATATCAACCAAGATTATGCCATTCTTTGAGGAGAGTTTCGCAATCGAGAAGGTCACACCTACATCTATGGAGTTGCGTGTATACTACATCATCGACGAAACCAAAGCGGCAAAGGCTAGAAAGGAGGCGGCAGCTGCGGCTGTAAACAAAAATGCAGAGAGCGTATCAGATGGTCAAGCTCTACTCAAAGAGATTGAGCAAGCAGTGAAGTCAAACCCACTGGCAGAGTAACAACCACACAATGAAGAGAGCAACCTCATTAATTGCACTGCTAATAATCTTAGCAGCCACAACCACGGAGGTGTGTGCCCAGAAAAAATCTGAACGCATACAACCTCGCTGGGTAAATAATGCCCCTAAATCATCAAATCCTCGACAACAATATATCGTTGTTGAGGATTTGGGGCAAGATATCACAGAGCTTAGAACCAACAGTAACACCAACCTGAACAACTACATCAAAAAAGAGGTTCAAGTAAAGGGTGCAGGAAAATCGGAAATCCAAGAAGCAAGGGTCAATGACTATATGCAGTTCCTGACCAAAATAAACGTGGAGAACTATTCACAACAGAAGATAGATGAATATTGGGTGAGAACATCCACGTCGCACTATCGCTACTACTCTTTGTATGCCGTATCCACAACCCCAGGGGTTATGTTCGAGCAAGCTAGAGTCACCGACAGATATGGCGCAAGAGGATTGTGGAGGTCGGCACTCGTACCCAGCTGGGGGCAATTCTACAAAGGGTCGAAGGTCAAAGGAGGTCTAATATTGGGAGGCATAGTGGCCAGCGGCATAGGCGTTATATTCACAGAGTCACAACGCTCCGACTACGCATACAAAGCTACCCAGACATACGACGTAAACCACATACGCACCTATCTCAACAAATCGAGCAACTACGAAACTGCACGCAACATCTGCATAGGAAGTGCAGCAGCAATATACCTATACAACCTAATCGATGCAACAGTTGCCCCAGGAGCAAAACGAGTTAAAATCATCAAAAAACGCAACACATACAGCAGCCTAAACATATATCCCACCACATCGTCGGAGGGTAGCGGATTATTAGCAACATACAAATTTTAATCGCTCACAGCTACAAACACAACGAATTATATGAAACACATACTACTTTTAGCACTACTAGCCGCCACCACACTCTTTGGGTGTTCTGAAGTTGAGACATCCATATTTGGCACACTCCAAGGCTCAATCGTAGAGTCATCTACATCTACGCCCATAACTGGAGCCGAAGTCACTCTATCGCCAGGCGGAAATAGCTATATCACAGGTAGTGACGGAAGGTATGAATTCACAAATCTCATAAGCCAACAATATACTGTGTTGGTATCCAAAAGCGGATTCCAATCTTCGTCCAAGAGCATCACAGTCACCCCAGGGCAAACCGTCACAGGTTCATTTTCGCTGGCGGCTGGAGTGTCATCCATATACACCAACCTCTCATCTTTGAGCTTTGGCACATCCCTAAGTCAATTGAGTTTCAACCTCACAAATATGGGTAGCGTATCTACATATTTCGAAATTTCTGACAACCTCGGAGATTGGTGCACCATATCGCCCAAAAGCGGAACGCTTCAAGCATCAAATGGCACGACGGGCATAACTGTGACCATTAACCGAGACAAAATCACCGAGAGCAAACTCGACAATATCATCATATCGTCGGACAACGGAGGTAGCACAAGCGTAATCATATCCGTAAGCTACGACAGCGGTTCGACAAGCGGAGGCGACGAAGATTCAAGCGGAGGCACCACAAGCGGAAGTGCCACAAGTGCAGTGACCAATGGATTGTGGGCATACTACACATTCGACAACGAAGATATGCAGGACGCATGGGAAAATGGCATGAATGGCATAATCGAAAATACACCAACCTTTGTGACCAACACCCCCAACGGCAGCGGCAAGGCTCTGAAACTCGGGCTAAATAGCAGCAACCTATTGGTGAAAGCTAAGGTGCCATATAACCCTTTTGCCACCATCACAGAGTACTCATACTGCTTTTGGCTCAGAGACCCAACGCAAGGTTTGATAATGAATGGGTATGGCAAGGACTCAGACAATCGCTACACAAACTACCCTGTCATAAGACTTTACGACACCAAACTATATGCTTGTTTTAAAAGCTACTCCATAACATCCGACTACTTCAACTACGCAGTATCCTCTACGCTCCAAGATGGCAATTGGCACCACGTGGCAGTATCTGTGAAATCTGGAGAGCAGATACTATATATTGATGGTGTAAAGTATTCAACTCAACAAACATCAGTATCTTTGAGTGAGAGTTCCGAGATTCACTTTGGTGGAGAGCTTTCCAGCTACTCAGGTTCAGATATGAAGATTGACAACATCCGCATATATAGCCGTGTTATCTCTGCCGACGACGCTAAATCTATATACAACGCCGAAAAATAATCGACCATGTACAAATTTATATATTTCGCCATTGCAACCTGTCTGCTGAGCAGCTGCATTATCACAGATGATGTGGAGTACGAGGATTTGAACAACACAAGTTCGGGACTTCTGCTCTACATAACATTCGATGGGCAAACCGCCAAAGATTACTCTGGGCACTCATACAACGGAATCGCTGGAGGCAACAACTACGTGACCAACACCCCCAATGGCACAGGTTACGCATACAATATTGTCAGCGCATCCGACTATGTGACCATACCATACAACCCCCTAAAAGGGCGCACAGAGTACACCATATCGTTCTGGGTTAGAGACCCGTCGCAGGGGCTACTCATAAATACTTATGGCAACGACACAAACAATCGGTACACGAACTATCCTGCCATACGAGTAAACGACAATAAGTTGTACGCATGTTTCAAAAGCTACTCGATTAGCTCCGACTACTTCAACTACGACACCTCCTCTGTGCTACAAAATGGCAATTGGCACCATGTTGTTGTAACCGTAACTCCATATTCACAAGCGTTGTACGTAAACGCATCAAAGGCAGCAACACAACAAGCGAGCGTAAGCGAGAGCCAAAGCTCGGAGATTCACATCGGAGGAGCACTATCCGACTACACTGGTGCAATGATGAAAATCGACAACCTGCGCATATACAGCAGAGCCATAACAGCAGAGGAGATAAAACTAATATACAACGAGGAGGGAATGTAATGAGAGCAAAGATATTATCAATAATCGCAATCTTCGTATTTGCGTTTGCCAGCAAAGCCCAAGCTCAAGATTGGCACTTCGGGTACAACTACTCCAGATTTGCACCCCTAGGATTCACTATCGGATATATGCCCAAGAGTGTGGGATGCTACTTCTCGGGCAAATATGGCTTGGGACTCACAGATGGCGACACCGAGTATTACTCCATCGACACGCAGTGCGGTGTAGGAGGTTACGAAGAGGATTGGTACAACCGCAAAAGCTACACTGGAGGTATTATACTTCGCATATACAACAACATAGCACTCTACGGAGGTGTTGGATATGGCACATACGGAGAGGCTTGGAGCGAAGAGGATGCCGAACGAGCCGCAGTGGTCATAAACAGATTTGCAGGTCCCGAATTTGAGGTGGGACTAATGTATCGAGGCGACTCATACTTCTTGGGTCTGGGTGGCATAGTTATGAATGGTACAAATGTCAAAAGCAAAGCTATATTGTGCGATATATCTATTCAAATCGGAATGGTATTTTAGCCCCCACGTGCAACTATGAAACTACTCACTCCCATATTACTACTCTTAGCTCCACTCGCAGCATCTGCCGAAGTTATTGACACCCAAACCACCAATTTGGATGCCGACTACGAAGTTCTGCTCCAACAGATGGAGGCAGAGTTCAACAGCTTCTCCGATTCGCTAGAGGTGTCATACGACAACTACACCAAAAAATTAGAGGCCGAATTTGCACAATTCGAGAAGATGTTAGAGGATAAATGGGGCAAAGATTGCGTGGAGATAAGCGACAGATATAAATGGGTGGAGTACGACGACGACTACAAAAGCCGCAGCGTTGTGGATTTCGAAAAGGGAGAGGCAAAGGTCGAGATTGTGGTGACCGACAAAGAGTTGGCTGACAAAGCCGCCATCGAGCGCAAACTCACCTCATCCATGAGCAAGCTCCTATCGAGCAGGGCTCGTACCGTGGAGTATAAATCCCAATATATACCCCAAGAGCCAATTGCCAAAACCCCCATCGCCACCAATATCATCAAGCCAAAAACCACGAGCAGCAAAGAGTCCCCAGCCGCCGCCATAGTAAAGAGCGAAAAAGCTACCACAACAAAAAGTAGCCCCAACAAAAATATAGTCACCCTAAACACCAAGTTGGTGCCAAATTACCTATCCGAGAATGCTAAACGATACACACCTCTGATAATGGAAAATGCCACGAGATTTAATATCGACCCGTCGCTAATATATGGTATTATAGAGGTTGAGTCGAGGTTCAACCCCACCGCAGGGTCAAACATGGGTGCTTTGGGATTGATGCAAATTGTGCCACGTAGTGCAGGTCGAGACACCTACAAATACCTGTACGGCAAGGATATTCTCCCCTCGCGAAGCTATCTGTTTCAGCCCGAAAAGAATATCGAAATGGGGGTTGCATACCTCAAAATCCTAGAGTCTCGATACTTCCACAACGTCACAGATGCCGCGTGTCGTGAGCTCTGCATGATTGCAGCATACAACACAGGAGCAGGTAACGTAAGTCGTGCATTGGCTGGGCACACAAATATTTCTAAGACGATACCCAAAATCAACTCTATGACCTACCCGCAGCTATTCACGTACTTAGAACGGAATCTTCCACATGCAGAGACTCGAGCATATATCGGCAAAGTCACAGCTAGCAAAGCTAAATATAGCAAATAATAATGAGGATGACAATGTATGTAGTAAAAATGACTTGTTAGTCACTCTCATTACTACAACTGAGCCAACAGGTGCGATAATCTCTTAAATCTAATCAACACCTCGTCATACGCCCTCATCACCTCCTTGCGTGGGCTAACCAAAGACTCCACATGGTGTTGTGCCGCTATATTCTCAAAGTCACTCCACACCCCTGCGCCCACAGCGGCCAATGCCGCAGCACCCAACGATGCGCACTGCTGATCTATGGAGCTCTTCACGCAGCTTAATCCATATATGTTGGCAAACAGATCCATCCAATATGGGCTCTTAGCTCCTCCGCCAACCATTAACATGCTATCTGCCTTGACCCCTTCGGCTAATAATTCATCGAGTGCCACACGCAGATTTAGAGCCACACCTTCAAGGGTAGCACGTATCATGTCGCATTTGTTGTGCGCAAGAGTCAAACCTGCAAATGCTCCGCATATATTTGGACTCTCCTCCAACATCGAACCTCCCGATAAACTGGGATTAAATATTACGCCATTTGCTCCAATAGCCGACTCTGCCGCCATCTGTGCCATGCGCTCAAACCTGTCGTCGCCCGAGAGCTCACTAAACAGATTGTCCAACACCCAATTTAGGGATGTTCCAGCCGAGAATATGCAGATTGCCGAGGCATACATCCCCTCCACAACATGAGCAAAGACATAGGGCTTAGTCTTGAAATTGAGCACAGGGGTGGTAGAAGAGAGCGCAATCCATGCCGACGAACCTAGCGATGTGTATAGATGCCCCTCCTTGAATCCGCCAGCACCAAGTGCCATGCACGAATTATCGACTCCTCCACTTATGACCTTCACACTTTCGGTGAGTCCAGTCTGCTCAGCTGCCCACTTGCTCAGAGTTCCAACCACGGCGGTAGACTCCACAATATCGGGCAGAATTGCTGCATCGACCCCCGACGCTGCAATATAATCGGCACAGTACGCTCTATTCACCAACGAATATACGCCACTTCCCGATGCGTATGAGTGGTCAGTCGAAACATTACCCGTGAACAAAAAGTTGCAGAAATCTTTAGTGCCCAGCACTTTATCTATTTGCGGATATACATCGGGCATATTATCTCGATACCACATAATCTTAAATATGGAGTAGCACTCCGCTGGGAATCCATTTCCTGTGGTCATGTACCAACTCTCATAATCCACCCCTTCGAAGAACTCCGCAGATTGCTTAGATGCTCGCTTGTCCGACCATATTGGGGTGCGTTCCACAAGCAATTCGCCCTTGGAATTAATCGGCACAACACCCAGCGAGTGCCCCGAAATTGCAAGCGAGACGATGTTGGACGCATCCTCACCCGTATTCTCTATGAGCCTCTTTGTGGCAGTGACTATCGCCGCCCACCAATCCATGGGAGCTTGCTCTTGGATGTGGGCAGAGAGGTTGTAGGTCGGGTATTTCTCGAACTCAAAGCTCAGCAGTTCTCCCGACTCAGAGAAGAGTGATGCTTTGAGCCCTCCCGTCCCTAAGTCGTAGGCTATAATTCGTTTGCTACTCATCGCAATTATCTAAAATACTTAATACCGATTTGTAGCCAATACCAAACCTGGATACCCCCATCTCATACATCGTGCGCAGAGTCTCCAAATCACGTACTCCACCTGCAACTTTGAGCTTTATGGTGTCGCCCACACTATCCTTTATAAGCTTCACATGGTGCAAAGTGGTGCTACCAGCCCACCCTGTGCCAGTTTTTACGAAGTCGGCACCAGCATCACGCACCGCTACGGCTGCGGTTTGAATCTCCTCATCGGTGAGTAGTGCAACCTCAATTATCACCTTTAGTGGAAGTGGCGCAACGGTAGCCTTTATCTCTCTAATTTCGGCAATCACCTCATCTACCATGCCCGATTTGAGCTTGCCCACATTCATCACCATATCTATCTCGGTGCAACCCTTAGACTTAAGCTCCTCGGCTTGGAACAACTTTGCGGATGTTGTCTCTGCTCCCGAGGGGAAACCCACAACGCCACCTATATTTATAGTGTCGTAGCCAGCCATCTGCTCCACCACGTAATCCACAAACGAAGGCATAGCAAATACGCAGATTAAGTTGTTCTGCTGTGCTCCCTCAATTACTTTATCCACATCGCTCTTTGACGACTCGGTCTTTACGGCACTAATATCTATGAGGCGTGCCACCTCAGCTCTAGTAAATTTCATAGGTTATGTAGGTTATTTATAATGCTGCATCAAGCAACTGTTTAACATCATCACTACTAATGGGTGGGTTGCACGACAACATGCCATCCTCGCCAAAGCTCACACGCTTTACCCCCTCCAAAATCTGTGGGCAATCCTCCGCTGTGATTCCAAAGTCCGACATTGTGAGTGCTGCGCCAATTTCGGCAAGGAACTCTTTGAATTTCGCAATTCCCTCTTTTACGACCTCCTCATTGCTCTTGCCTGCGGCAGATACTTGCATCACATTCTTAGCAAATCGCAAATATTGCGCTGACTTACGCTCCCAAAACAGTTCCATCCACACAGGCATAAGTATCGCAAGCGATGCACCATGAGGCACTCCATGACGAGAAGTGAGCACGTGAGAGACTTGGTGAATAGGAGTCCAAGCATCACCTGGCGACGCCCAACCATTTATGGCACACGTGGCAGCCCATTGCAGGTGAGCACGAGCCGAGACATTATTAGGGTTCTCGATTATGAGCGGAAAATTATCTATCACCGTACGCATCACACCCTCCTGGAAGTAGTGTTGCAAGTCGCTATCCTCCTCACCATTGGCGTATATCTCGAACACATGAGATATGGTATCCACTGCGGCATAGGCACTCTGCTTTAGGGGCAACGACAGTGTGAGCTCTGGGTCGATGATTGATAGGGTAGGGAATAGGCAGCTAGCCCAGATATATGACTTCTCTTTGAGGGATTTGTTGCTCACCACGGCACATTGATTCATCTCACTTCCAGTGGCTGGCAGGGTCGGAATCATCAACAGCGGCAGAGCCTTGGTTGGTGGCACCGATGCCGAAGCTCCACTATGCGAGGTATTGACCATGCGCCATAAATCGCCATCATAGTATACACCTGCCGCCACAACTTTGGCAGCATCCATAGCACTTCCGCCACCAACACCAATTACCAAATTCACGCCATTTGCTTTGCAATACTCTGCACCTTGGCTCACGACAGATATTTCTGGGTTTGCCTCAATTTCGTAGAATGGGAACACTTCAATGCCCTCTGCGCGCAACATATTTTCAATCTTTGTCATTAGGGGTTCCAAAAACAGGAGCTCCTTGTACGACACCAAACATACCTTGCTGCCCAACTTTTTAACCTCTGCGGCGAGGTTTTCTAACGCTCCTGCGCCAAATATAATCCTCGTGGGATTGTAGTAATCAAATCTATTCATAAATTCTAGCTTTACACATACCACAAATGTAATAAATTATTTGCGATTATGTTTAAACTCTATACACAAAAACAATTGAGCCTTTTTTATTTTCATTTTTTATTATATCTTTGTGGTGAATCTAACTAAAATATACTATAATGAGAAAAAACCTACTTGCGCTACTTGCGCTACTTACTTCGGCAAATGTAATGTTTGCTCAAAGTATCGACCTTACCACAGATAAGGAGACAGATTTAGACCACTTCTGGAGCGTCGGTTGCGGTGCTGGTCGTGCCAACGAAGGACTTCGTGCCGATTGGTTGGAGCAACTTGCTGAGGCTCGCAAAGATTGCGGATTCCAATATGTTCGCTTCCACGGATTGTTCCACGACGATATGCATGTTTGCCACATGAAAAATGGCAAGATGGTGTATAGCTGGCAATATATCGACGTATTGTTCGACCGCATGTTGGAGATTGGCGTTCGCCCATTCGTAGAGCTTGGATTCTTCCCCGAGGAGATGGCTAAGGCTGGAGGTAAGACCCAATTCTGGTGGAAGGGTAACATCACTGTAGACCCAGACAAAACATTCCCTATGTGGCACGACTTGGTGAAGAACTTCACTCAACACTGCGTAGACAGATATGGAATCGAGGAGGTTCGCCAATGGTATTTCGAGGTTTGGAATGAGCCAAACTTGTCGGGTGCATTCTTGGACGGTACCAAGTCTGACTACTTCCGCTTGTACAAAGAGGCTGCTCTAGCTATCAAAGGCATCGACGAGCAACTTCGTGTGGGAGGTCCTTCAACAAGTAACTTCACGGCTGATACTCGCTACGATGGAGAGTTGATGGATCACAGCAAATCTATCTTCTACAACGCAGATGTTATCAACAAACAACAATGGAAAGCACCTTGGGTTGAGGATTTCTTGAAGTATTGCGCAAAGGAGAAACTCCCTATGGACTTCATCTGCTGCCACCCATACCCAACCGATTACGCTCTAGACCCAGAGGTGGGCAAGAGCAAGAGTGCAGCTAGATACATTCACTCTACACGTGACGACCTTACGTGGTTGAACGAGACCATCGCTAAGAGCAAATATCCAAACGCTGAGATTCACCTCACAGAGTGGAGCACATCGCCTAACAGCCGTGATCGTATGCACGACGAGTTGCCACCTGCGGCATTCGTTATCAAGACCAACTTGGAGAGTGTAGGCAAGGTTAATTCACTTATGTACTGGACTTTCACAGACGTGTTTGAGGAGAAAGGTGGTGGCGAGTATGTATTCCACGGAGGATTTGGAATGTTCAACTTGCAAGGTGTCGTAAAGCCTAGCTACCACGCATATCGCATGCTTAACCAATTGGGCGACAAAGTGTTGTACAACACAGACCCAGTATGTGTGACTCGTGACAGCAAAACTGGTTTGGTTACAGCTCTAGCTTACAACTACCCAGAGGAGTTCTACAACAAAGTGCCCGAGGCATCTGACGTTCGCACATATATGAAGAATGTATCAAGTCGTCCTCTCGACCTTAAGATTTCTGGTTTTGCTCGCAACACCAAAATCATGATTGAGACTCTCGACAACGAGAACGGAAATGTGATGGAAACTTACCGCAAGATGGGTAACCCACACAGCCCAACTCGTGAGCAAATCGCAGAGCTTAAGAAGGCTGGATGGAACACCAAAAAAGAGGTTGTCGTAGTTGAGCACGATGGTTCACTCACTATCAAGCGTGACTTGGCTCCTTGGAGTTGCATCTTGATTTCGGAGTTATAATATTTCAGTAATACCACAATATAGGGAGCGATTTGGATAAAGTCGCTCCCTATTCGTAAAAAACTAAAAATACCCTAAATATGAAAAGAAACCTTATTGCGCTACTTGCGCTACTCACTTCGGCAAATGCAGTACTTGCCCAAAGTGTAGACCTCACAAAAGCCACAGAGGTAGAGTTCAAACATTTCTGGAGCGAAGGTTGCGGCGCAGGTCGTGCCAACGAAGGACTCCGCTTTGATTGGATGGAGCACCTCGCACAAGCACACCGAGATTGCGGATTCCGCTACGTACGTATGCACGGACTCTTCCACGACGATATGCACATTTGCCACATCAACCGCAAGGGCGAGATGATATATAGCTGGCAATATGTTGATGTGTTGTTCGACCGCATGCTCGAAATTGGTGTCCGCCCATTCGTGGAGCTTGGATTCTTCCCCGAGGAGATAGCAGCAAAAAATAGCAAAACTGCATTTTGGTGGAAAGCTAATGTCTCTATCGACTACGACAAATCATTCCCTATGTGGGCTGATTTGGTCAAGAACTTCACTCAGCACGTGGTTGATAGATATGGTATCGAGGAGGTGAGCCAATGGTACTTCGAGGTGTGGAATGAGCCGAACCTATACCCTAGTTTCTTGGATGGCACAAAGTCGGACTACTTCAACCTATACAAATTAGCTGTAACCGAGATTAAAAAAATCGACAGCCGACTACGCGTTGGAGGACCTTCGACAAGTAACTTCACAGCCGACGAACGTTACTCTGGCGAGCAAACCGACCACAGCAAATCTGTATTCTACCAAGCGGATGTTATCAACAAGCAGCAGTGGAAGGCACCGTGGATGGAGGAGTTTTTGGCATTCTGCGCCAAGGAGAAACTACCCCTAGATTTCATCTCGACTCACCCATATCCAACCGATTACGCACTAGACCCAGAGGCTGGGCGCAGCAAGAGTGCAGCACGCTACATACACTCTACACGTGACGATATTCAGTGGCTCAACGACATACTCGCAAAGAGCAAATACCCCAAAGCGGAGATTCACCTCACAGAGTGGAGCACCAGCCCAAGTAGCCGTGACCGTATGCACGACGAGTTGCCACCTGCGGCATTTATCACAAAGGTGAACCTCGAAAATATTGGCAAGACTAACTCCCTAATGTATTGGACATTTACCGATGTGTTTGAGGAGAAAGGCGGTGGCGAGACTCCATTCCACGGAGGATTTGGTATGTTCAACCTCCAAGGCATAGCTAAGCCTAGTTATCACGCATATCGTATGCTTAACCAATTGGGAGACAAGATGATATACAACACAGACCCTGTGTGTGTGACTCGCAACAGCAAAACTGGCAAAATCGTAGCTATGGCATACAACTACCCCGAGGAGTTTGTGCAACGTGTGCCAGCAGGTGGCAATGCAAGCAACTACATGAAGAGCTCGGCTAAGCAACTAGATTTCCAAATCACAGGTCTTAAGCCAAACGCTGCAGTATTTGTAGAGACTCTCGATAACGACAACGGTAATGTGATGGCAGACTACCGTGCAATGGGTAGCCCAAAGAGCCCAACACGTGAGCAAATCGCAATGCTTAAATCTGCATCGTGGAACACCAAAAAAGAGTCGCTCAAAGCGGACAAAGATGGTGTGCTCACTATCAAGCGTGAAATGTCGCCTTGGGCTTGTTTGCTTATAACTGAGATGTAATATATTGTTCTGGGCTTAAGGCTGGACTGATGTCTGGACTGATGTCTGGACTGCCCTAACGCCGGGCGGGCGGTGCGAAGCCGCACGGGCAATTTTTCCGCTAGCGGATGGGGCATAGAGCTTTTTAAGCTCTATGATTATAATATGGTAAAGAGGTGGTTCAAATAAATTTGACCACCTCTTTACCATATTATAATTTACCGAACTCCTTGCAGGAGTTCGAACCCCACCGAGGTTGTATGTCGGGTAAATCCAAAGTTATCATAAACTAAATTTATATCATAGAACGTTACTCGCAATATCCAACTTCGATTTGGGTTCGGGCGACCAAAGGGCGCACGAAAAATTTAAAAGGTTAATATTTCAGTCAAGTTCACTTGAACTGAAATATTAACCTTTTAAATTTTAGAGCTGAAAGCTCGCCACCCAAAGCGCAATACAAATTGCCCGTGCGGCTTCGCACCGCCCGCCCGGCGTTAGGGCAGTCCAGACATCAGTCCAGCCACTTCAAATAAAGCCCTACAAACGTTTCTTAATCTCCGCAGTAGCCTCTTCGTAGCCAGGTTTTTCGAGCAATGCAAACATATTCTTTTTGTATGCCTCAACACCTGGTTGGTCGAATGGATTTACGCCGAGGAGATATCCGCTGATTCCGCAAGCACGCTCGAAGAAGTAGATTAGACCACCTATATAGTATGCGTTAATTTCGGGAATTGTGATGCGGAGGTTTGGCACTCCGCCATCCACGTGAGCGATAGCTACACCTAGCTCCGCCATAGCGTTCACCTGCGACACACGACGTCCAGCCAAGAAGTTTAGACCATCAAGGTCTTGCTCATCAGCCTCAATGACAACAGTGTTTGCAGATTTCTCCACCGAAATCACAGTCTCGAAGATTATACGCTCACCCTCCTGCACATATTGTCCCATAGAGTGTAGGTCGGCAGTGAGAGTCACACTTGCAGGGAATATTCCGATGCCATCCTTACCCTCGCTCTCGCCATAGAGTTGCTTCCACCACTCTGCGAAGTATAGTAACTTCGGGTCGTAAGATGCAAGAATCTCGATAGTCTTACCTTGCTTGTATAGGAGGTTGCGAGTTGCAGCATATATAGCCGCTGGGTTCTCATCAAAAGCGACACTCTCGTTGGTTAGCTTAGCCATATCTTGAGCTCCACGCACCAACTCCGCAACATCTACGCCACCCGCTGCAAGTGGAATAAGACCCACGGGAGTGAGCACCGAGAAACGACCACCCACATCATCTGGAATAACAAAAGTTGGATACCCCTCCTTTGTAGCCAAAGTTTTGAGTGCACCACGAGACTTGTCAGTCACCGCCACAATACGCTCTGCAGCACCAGCTTTGCCGTAACGAGCCTCGATTTCTGCCTTTATCACACGGAATGCTATGGCTGGCTCTGTGGTGGTTCCCGACTTAGAGATTACCACTGCACCCAAAGAGTACTCCTTTACGGCCTCCAACAATTCGAAGGTGTAATCCTCCGATATGTTTTGACCTGCAAAAATCACAATAGGCTCACTTTGAGTCTTATGTAGAAGTTTAAAAGAGTTGCTCAACGCCTCCAACACCGCACGTGCACCAAGGTATGAACCACCTATTCCGATGCAAATAATCACCTCTGCCTTAGCCTTTAGCTTTGCAGCTTGCTCTTTGATTGCGGCAATTTCTTCCGCTGAGATTGAATCTGGGAGGTTTACCCACCCCAAGAAGTCGTTTCCTGCGCCAGTTTTATCGGCTAGGAGTTGGTTGGCAGCTTGTGCCTGAGCTTTGTAAGCATCGTCTATTACGATGCCGCTCTTTGAAACATCTAATTTCATAATCTTCGAAGATTTATTTTAGTAATTTTAACAAGTTTTTCATAGATTTACGAGCCGAGGCTCCTTTATATAAAACATTATAAACCATATCCGCAATCGGCATTTCGATTTCGTGTTGCAAATTTACGTGGCGAATACAATCCGCTGCGAAGTATCCTTCGGCAACCATCGTCATCTCGTTGAGCGCACTCTTGGTCGAAAATCCCTTACCTACGAGTAGTCCCAAGCGACGGTTGCGGCTAAATGTGGAGTAGCAAGTCACCAACAAATCACCCAAGTATGCCGACTCTCTAGTGTCACGCTCCATGGGGTAGCTTTCGTCCAGGAATGCGTGCATTTCGCGCGAAGCGTTTGCTATGAGCACCGCAATAAAGTTGTCGCCATAGCCCAAACCCACAGCCATACCCACCGATATGGCATATATGTTTTTGAGCACCGTGGCATACTCCACACCATACAGGTCGGTAGAGTAACCCACCTTTATGTATTTGCACTCAATCTTCGCCCCCACAACATGCGCAAGGTCTATGTCGGGGCACACGACTGTGAGGTATGAGAGTCGCTCCACAGCCACCTCTTCGGCGTGCGAAGGACCCGTGATGATTCCGATTTGTTTGTATGGCAAGTCGTAGTGGTCGTGTATATACTCCACGATTGTGGTGTAGTCGTCGGGGACGATACCTTTGACGGCTGAGACCACGAATTTGTTTTGGAGCGACACTGTGAGTGGCTCCATAAATATTTTGATGTATGCCGATGGCATAGCAAAAATTATGATATCGTGTGCCTCTACCACCTCATTTAGGTCTGCCGAGGGTTGAAGTTTCGATAGTTCAAACTCCACATCACGGAGATATTTGATATTCTGCCCCTCAGTCAATACTCCCTCTAGGATTTCGAGGTTGGGAATATACCACCCAACGTTGCTTCCTCTCTCCGAGAGTATCTTTACTATAGCTGTCGCCCAACTTCCATAACCGATTACGGCACAAGTAGACGCAGCAGATATTTGTAGTTCCATAAAATCTAAAGTCTGCAATTTTAGTATATACAAAAGTAACGAAAAAAAATTAACAAAAAAAGCAGAAGTTAATCTATTATTTTCTATTTATTTTGTATTTTTGTGCTTTGTACCAAAAGTGATTGAATTTAAGGTGTTGTAAGGTATTGGTACAAAGCACTAAATCTCTGATAATTAAGAACAAATACAAATATGGGACTATTCTCACTCACACAAGAGCTCGCAATTGACCTTGGTACTGCAAACACTCTGATTCTGTACAACGGCAAAGTTGTAGTAGACGAACCCTCAATCGTGGCACTCGATGTTCACACGGGCAAACTTGTAGCACTAGGCCAAAAGGCTCGCCAGATGTACGAAAAGACAAACCCAAACATCAAAACTATTCGACCATTAAAGGATGGTGTGATTGCCGATTTTAATGCCACAGAGCTTATGCTTAAGGGCTTAATCCGCAAGGTGAAGATGTCTAACACTCTATTCTCGCCATCACTCAAAATGGTGATTTGCATACCTTCGGGCTCTACAAACGTCGAGATTCGTGCCGTGCGTGATTCGGCAGAGCACGCAGGAGGACGCGAAGTATATATGATTTTTGAGCCTATGGCAGCAGCACTTGGTGCAGGATTGGATGTGGAGGCTCCCGAAGGAAATATGATTATCGACATCGGTGGTGGTACATCCGAAATAGCTTGTATATCGTTGGGAGGTATCGTATGCTCGGAGTCTATAAATGTCGCTGGAGATGTATTTACTACCGACATCCAAAGCTACGTGCGCCAACAACACAATATCCGCATCGGAGAGCGTACCGCAGAGTCTATAAAGTGTGCTATCGGCGCAGCACTCACCGAATTGGAGGATGCACCCGAAGATTTCAAAATCACGGGTCCAAATATGCTTACAGCTCTTCCACAAACTGTGACTCTCAACTATGCAGAGATTGCATACGCTATGGAGAAATCCTTGGTGAAGTTGGACGCAGCACTTATGAAGGTGTTGGAGGCTATGCCACCAGAGCTGTACTCGGATGTGGTACGCAACGGAATATACCTAGCAGGTGGTGGTGCACTAATCAAGGGATTGGACAAACGCTTGCACGAAAAGACTGGAATCCCATTCCACATCGCCGAAGATCCATTGCGTGCTATTGCTCGTGGTACGGGTGTGGCACTCAAGAACATAAACCGCTTCTCATTCCTAATGAGATAATAAAGTCGGGGGAGGGGAGATAGAGTGCATCGTATAATAGAGTTTTTGCGTAGTGTATATGTCGTTGTGCTCTTTGTGATTTTGGAGTGTGTAGCGATAAATTTCTACGCACATTCTGATGTGTATACCCAAGCTAAGATGCTCGGCTATTCGAACAGAGTAGTTGGCGGAGCGCAAGGCGTGTGGGGTGGAGTGCGAGAGTATTTTGGGCTTCGAGGGCGTAACGACATACTAGTCGAGCGAGTCGCAGAGCTGGAAAATGAGTTGTCCCTGTATAGGCACATGGCATCTGATTCCACGCTGTGGGCTGGTACAAATCCACTCGTAGATGTTCCATACAGATACATTGTGTCGAAGGTTGTATCCAACACCATAAACAAACTAGACAATTACATAGTTCTAAACCGAGGCTCCAGAGATGGAGTGAACAAAAACATGGCGGTCATATCTCCAGGCGGAGCTATGGTCGGATATGTGGCAGCCACCACCGAGAAATACTCTATGGTGGTATCAATCCTAAACACCAAATTCCGCACGAGTGGCAAGATTTCGGGGCAGCAGCAGATGGGTTCGATATTCTGGAGTGGTCAAAATCGCTACCAAGTCCAGATGGAGGAGTTATCCAAATATGCGGAGTTGAACCTAGGCGACAAGGTGATATCTACGGGCTACTCACAAATATTCCCCGAGGGTGTTGCCATAGGTAGCATCGCCGAATTCTCGCTCAATGAGGGTCGCACGGCATATAGTGTAACGATTGACTTAGAGATAGATATATCAGCCATTAGCGAGGTGGTGATTGTGGCAAACAACAACTTCGACGAAGTTGATTCAATTTTCAAAAGCATAGAGTAAGCCGATGTATAAATTTCTACCATATATGACTCTATTTGTAGTGACATCGCTGCTGCAAGTTCTGTTTTTTAATAACCTTAGCGTGAGCGTTTCGTTCTCGCCGCTTGTGTATGTGGTGTTTATACTGCTCCTACCTCTGCAAATTCCGCACTTTGGGCTTCTTATGGCTGGCTTGGGCATGGGTGTGGTGATGGATTGGAGTATGGGGGCTTCGGGAGTGAACACTATTGCTACTCTATTTATCGCCTTTTGCAGACCCTATCTTCTGAATATTGTTGTCAAAAAAGAGGTGCTGGCTGGCTCTGGAGTGCCTTCAGACCTTCGGTTGGGTGAGGGTGCTTATAGTCGCTATCTCATATTGTTGGTGCTGCTGCATCACGCCGTATTTTTTGCTCTGGAGTCATTGAGTTTGGAGAATTGGGCTCTTTATGCTCTACGTTTTGTGGTAAGCAGTGTGGCTTCTACGCTATTTGTGTGGTTGATTGCTCGTGTATTTGTGTCGTTGGTACTCAAAAAATATAAGTAAACGCTATGGTTAGTCGTGGGGATTTTGGGCGGGTTATATCCCTCCGTTTTATTGTTTTATTTATCTTTGCGATAATCCTTGGGCGTGTGTTCTACCTCCAAATTGTGGATTCACGCTACCACGACCTATCCGAGGGTAATGTCCTGCGCAGCGAGGTGTTATACCCTTCGCGAGGAGAGGTTTTCGACCGCAATGGCGAATACTTGGTTCAAAGCCGTGGCTGCTACGATATGATGGTGGTATATCGTGAACTCGACAAACAAGGGTTCGACACAACACTCATGTGCAACGTTCTCAATATCACCAAAGAGCGTTTAGTCCAAAAACTCAAAGATGCACGCATGCGCCCACGTGCTGCCCTCATGGTCACAAACTTCGTATCCACCGAGGAGAAACTCCTTTTCGACGAGTGTCAATTCAAGGGTTTCCACGCCGTATATCGCACAGCTCGCTACTATCCACGCAGCATTGGAGGCAATTTGCTTGGGCACGTTGGCGAGGTAAACGCTGCATTCTTAGAAAAAAATCCCTCCTATGCCATAGGCGACTACGTGGGCACCAATGGCATGGAGTCCGCATACGAACCAGAGCTGCGAGGAGTGAAGGGAGTGAAGATGTCTAAGGTCGATACACACGGAGTAATCAAGGGGTCGTATATGGATGGGATGTTGGATACTCTCCCCATCGAAGGCAAATACTTAGTCTCGACCATAGATGCCAAGCTTCAACTCTTTGGCGAGGAGCTTATGCGTGGCAAGGTGGGAGCCGCAGTAGCTATTGAGCCCTCCACGGGTGAAATTTTAATGATGGTATCAACCCCGACATTCGACCCCGACGAGCTCGTAGGGCGACAACGAGGCAACAACTACATGGAGCTACTAAACAATAAGCGACGGCCTCTATTCAACCGTGCGGTGAGTGCTCGATACCCTCCAGGTTCGACATTCAAACTTCTGCAAGGATTAGTCGGAATGCAAGAGGGGGTGCTCACCCCCTCGATGAGATACTCTTGTAACAATGGTTTCTACTACGGCAACAAAAAGTTGGGTTGTCACCCCCACGAAACGCCTCTCGACCTGCGATATGCAGTGGCGACATCGTGCAACGCCTACTTCTGCCACGTGTATCGCAACATACTAGACAACCCCAAATATGGCTCTTCTCGCAAAGGATATGATGTGTGGCGAGACTACGTTCTAAGCTTTGGATTTGGGCGCAAATTGGGCTCCGATTTCTTGGGTGAGGGTAGCGGCTATGTGCCCGAATCGAGCTACTACGACCGCATATACCACAAATCGTGGAGCCCTCTCACCGTGATTTCGCTATCCATCGGGCAAGGCGAGCTAGGTTGCACACCTCTACAAATGGCAAACTTCGCTGCCACAATAGCAAACAGAGGCTACTACTACATACCACACATAGTGAAGAGCATAAATGGCGAGGGAGTGAAGGAGGAGAAGTTCCTCGAAAAGCAATACACGATGGTCGATCCCAAATATTTCGAACCCATAATCGAAGGTATGTGGAATGGAGTGAATGTACGAGGTTCATCCGTGGGTGCAAAGCTCGAAGGGCTGGATGTGTGCGGAAAGACTGGTACGGCGGAGAATCCACACGGTGCCGACCACTCCACATTCTTGAGTTTTGCCCCCAAGGACAACCCCAAAATCGCAATCTCGGTGTATATCGAAAATGGTGGCTTCGGAGCAACCATAGCCCTGCCAATAGCCTCCCTTATCGAGGAGTTCTATCTCACGGGCGAGATTAACCGAGAGAGGCTAATGAAACCTGAATTCAACTTGTAAATGCAACTGAGGAATTGGGAAGTTGCAGAGAATGAGATAAAATATTTTTTCAGAGAGGA
>JBCQUV010000002.1:0-153432 GCA_047173765.1 Rikenellaceae bacterium | reverse complement strand
GACCTCGTAAAAGGCTCGGATACCTCACGCCAAATGAAAAATTCAAACAAATATTAACTATGAATTCAGTTGCATTTGCAGGTTGAATTCAGCAAATATGTAAAAGAGAGACAGATAAGATACCCCATATATGAATAGGAGAAGGTCAGATAGTTTTTTTAGCGGAGTCGATCCCGTTGCGGTGATACTATACTTGGTAATATTAGTTATTGGGTGTGTATGTATCACCTCCGCATCGTTTGACGACTCCACGAGCAATATATTCGCATTCTCACACTTCTACGTCAAACAGATTATATGGGTGGGTGTGGCACTCCTTGCGGCACTATTTGTGCTGCTCATAGATGTGAGTTTCTTCCATCGCTATGCCTACATACTATATGGCATAGGTGTGGTGCTGCTCTTTGCCACGCTGCTTTTTGGTCGAGAGGTAAATGGAGCAAAGGCGTGGTTTGAGTTTGGTTCGTTCAGGTTGCAGCCTGTGGAGTTGGTTAAAATATCCACGGGATTGATGGTGGCGAGGGTGATGAGCGAATATTCATTCTCCATAAATAAATTTGGCGACTTTATGAAGGTTGCTATCATAATGCTCATACCTCTAGGAATCATCGTGTTGCAAAACGATACGGGCTCTGGAATTGTATTTGGGTCGTTTCTGTTTGTGTTCTATCGTGAGGGGCTTAGCAAATGGTTGTGCATCCCTGTGTTAGTGGTGGCTATGTTGTTTATAGTGTCGTTTATTCTCTCCCCGATACTCCTACTCACACTCTCTATATTGGCGTGTGTGTTATGCGACATAATGATTGGTGGTGAGTGGGTGCTACGTGTGCGATATTTGGCGACTCTGGCTCTATTGACCATTGTTGTATACCTTGGTTCTGCACTTGTGTTAGGCAACTCCATATCGCTATATGCTGCCCTGCTAAGCTCTACCCTACTGTCGTTGATTGTGGTCGCAGCATACGCTTTTCGCCACAAGATACAGAGCACACTCCTAATCATAGGGTTCTTCCTCCTAGAGATGGCGTTCCTGCCCACCACATCATACATATTTAATGAAATTCTCCGTGACCACCAACGTGGACGCATACTCACATTTCTAGGTCTAGTGAAAGATCCGCTGGGCACTGGATACAACGTAAACCAAGCCAAAATAGCTATCGGTTCGGGCGGATTATGGGGCAAAGGATTTCTGCAAGGTACACAGATTAAGTATGGATTTGTCCCCGAGCGACACACCGATTTCATATTCTGCGACCTCGCCGAGGAGTGGGGATTTGCGGGTGCATTGGTACTTTTGGGGTGTTTCTGCGCACTCATACTTAGACTTATGCGCATGGGCGAGCGACAAGCCGAGGGGTTTGGGCGAGTATATTGCTACTGTGTGGCATCCATTCTGTTGTTCCACACCCTAGTGAATGTGGGCATGACAATAGGTCTAATGCCCGTAATGGGTATTCCTCTGCCGCTAGTCAGCTATGGTGGTTCATCTCTATTGGCATTCACTACACTAATCTTCATCGCCATAAGATTGGATGTAGCCTCGACTCATAGTCAATCGTTTTAATTGAGTAGCATAGAGGCGTTATACCCTTCACTATCCACTCCACACATTACTCACACACAAAAAGCGAGGTCACCCCTTATGTGGGATGACCTCGCTAAAGTATAATATCCGTAGATTACTGAGCCAATAAACCCTCGACATCTGACTTAAGACCAACAACCAAGTTGTCGTAATCTCTAAGACCTGTACCTCCAGGGATGAGGTGACCACAGATAACGTTCTCCTTAAGGTTCACAAGTGGATCAATCTTACCTTGGATTGCCGCCTCGTTAAGCACCTTGGTAGTCTCCTGGAAGGATGCTGCCGAGATGAACGACGAAGTCTGCAACGCTGCACGAGTGATACCTTGAAGCACCTGGTTAGAGGTTGCTGGAACAATCTCACGCACCTGAATCAATGCCATATCCTTACGCTTGAGAGTTGAGTTCTCGTCGCAAAGTTGGCGTACAGAGATGATTTGACCTGGTTGAACCGAAGTTGAATCGCCAGCATCGGTAACTACAACCTTGTCGTATAGGTCGTCGTTTACATTCATAAACTCCCACTTGCCTACAACTTGATCCTCGAAGAATTGTGAATCTCCTGGGTCGTCAATCTTCACCTTGCTCATCATTTGGCGCACGATAACCTCGAAGTGCTTATCGTTAATCTTCACACCCTGCATACGGTATACCTCCTGCACCTCATTCACGATATGCTCCTGAACTCGGGTTGGACCCAATATGCGTAGAATATCTGCTGGAGTGATTGCACCATCCGAAAGAGGATTTCCTGCCTTCACAAAGTCATTCTCCTGAACGATAATTTGGCGTGAAAGTGGCACGAGGTATCTCTTAACATCGCCCTCCTTAGAGGTAACGATAATCTCACGATTACCACGCTTAATCTTACCAAATGCTACCTCACCGTCAATCTCCGACACGATAGCTGGGTTCGATGGATTACGAGCCTCGAATAGCTCCGTAACACGTGGGAGACCTCCCGTGATATCACCTCCCGACTTACCTACGATACGTGGAATCTTGATTATGATGTCGCCAGCCTTAACCTTCGCCTTGTCTTTAACTACCACGTGGGCATTTACTGGCAAGTTGATAGATTTAATCTCGAGACCCTCCTTATCGGTAATCTTGATGACTGGGTTCTTAGTTTTATCTTTACTCTCGACAATTACACGCTCCGACAAACCTGTTTGCTCATCACGCTCCTCACGATATGTGACACCCTCGATTACGCTATCATAAGCGATAACTCCATCATGCTCCGAGATAACAACTGCGTTGTATGGATCCCACTCGCATATAAGGTCACCCTTCTTGATAGTGTCGCCATCAGCCTTGAATATAACAGAACCGTAAGCCAAAGGATGAGTGTAGAGTACAATCTTCGTAGTTGGATCAACAATGCGGCACTCCGATTGGCGTGACACTACAAGGTTGATAACCTCACCTTGAGCATTCTTGCTCTTGATGGTACGCAACTCGTCAATCTCCAAACGACCCTCATACTTAGATATGATATTGGTCTCGACAGTAGAACCTCCCGCAACTCCACCGACGTGGAACGTACGAAGTGTAAGCTGAGTTCCTGGCTCACCGATTGATTGTGCAGCGATAACTCCTACAACCTCTCCCTTTTGAACCATGCGTGCTGTAGCCAAGTTGCGACCATAACACTTAGCACATACACCATTACGTGACTCGCAAGTGAGTACCGAACGGATATCTACTGACTCAACTGGTGACTTGTCGATCATCTGCGCAATCTCCTCTGTAATCTCCTCTCCAGCTCCGCACATAAGCTCGCCTGTGAGTGGGTGAATTACATCGACTACTGCTGTACGACCCAATATGCGGTCGTATAGAGTTTGTACTACATCGTCGTTACGCTTAATAGCCGTAGCTGTAAGTCCACGCAAAGTACCACAATCTGCCTCGTTGATGATAACATCTTGAGCCACATCGACCAAACGACGTGTAAGGTATCCTGCATCGGCAGTCTTAAGAGCGGTATCCGCCAATCCCTTACGAGCACCGTGGGTAGAGATAAAGTACTCCAACACCGAAAGTCCCTCCTTAAAGTTAGACAAGATAGGGTTCTCGATAACTTGCTGACCGCCCTCGACTCCAGACTTTTGGGGCTTAGCCATCAGACCACGCATACCCGAGAGCTGACGAATCTGCTCCTTAGAACCACGGGCTCCAGAATCAAGCATCATATATACTGGGTTAAATCCATCTTGATCGGCAATCAAGGTGTCGATAACCGTCTTTGTAAGCTTTGAGTTGATGTTTGTCCAAACATCAATGATTTGGTTGTAACGCTCGTTGTTGGTGATAAGACCCATGTTGTAGTCCTCCATGATAGCATCCGACCTCTCGTAGCCCTCATTTACCAATCTCTCCTTCTCCTCTGGGATAATCACCGCATCCAAGTTAAACGATAGTCCACCTTGGAATGCCATACGGTAACCCATACTCTTCACATCGTCCAAGAATGCTGCAACCTTAGCTGCACCTGCACGCTTCATAACCACAGAGATAATGTCACGCATAGAACGCTTAGTCAAAACCTCATTGATGTAGCCTACCTCCTTAGGTACAACTTGGTTGAACAAGATACGTCCGATAGTAGTCTCGACCAAAGTATCAACCAACTCGCCCTCAGAGTTCAAATCCTCGACCATACATTTAACTGTTGCGTGCAACTCAGCACGTTTCTCGTTGTATGCGATGATAGCCTCCTCAGCTCCGTAGAACACTAGACCCTCACCCTTAGCTCCCTTGCGAGGCTTAGTGATGTAGTAGAGTCCCAAGACCATATCCTGCGAAGGTACGGTGATAGGTGCTCCATTGGCAGGGTTCAATACATTGTGAGAACCAAGCATCAAGACCTGTGCCTCCAAGATAGCCGCATTGCCTAGTGGCAAGTGAACCGCCATCTGGTCACCATCGAAGTCGGCATTAAACGCCGTACATGCCAATGGGTGCAACTGCATAGCCTTACCCTCGATAAGCTTAGGTTGGAATGCCTGAATACCCAAACGGTGAAGAGTTGGAGCACGGTTCATAAGCACAGGGTGACCCTTGATTACGTTCTCCAAAATTCCCCAAATAACTGGGTCCTTTCTATCTATAATTTTCTTTGCAGACTTAACTGTCTTAACGATTCCACGCTCGATGAGCTTACGGATAACGAATGGCTTGTACAACTCCGCCGCCATATCCTTAGGGATACCCATCTCGTGCATCTTCAACTCTGGACCAACGACGATTACCGAACGCGCAGAGTAATCAACACGCTTACCGAGCAAGTTTTGACGGAAACGACCTTGCTTACCCTTGAGCGAATCCGAAAGCGACTTAAGCGGACGATTCGACTCATTCTTCACAGCGTTACTCTTGCGTGAGTTGTCGAAAAGTGAATCTACAGCCTCTTGCAACATACGCTTCTCGTTGCGGAGGATAACCTCTGGAGCCTTAATCTCGATGAGACGCTTTAGACGGTTATTACGAATAATAACACGACGATAGAGGTCATTGAGGTCTGAAGTTGCGAAACGACCACCATCCAATGGCACGAGTGGACGCAACTCTGGTGGGATAACTGGCACGATGTTTAGTACCATCCACTCTGGCTTGTTGATAGCTGCCGACGTACGGAATGACTCGATAACGTTCAAACGCTTTAGAGCCTCGCTCTTACGTTGTTGCGAGGTCTCGTTCATAGCTTTGTGGCGAAGTGCAAACGACACCGAATCCAAATCTACGGTTCTGAGCAATATGTCGATAGCCTCAGCTCCCATCATCGCAAAGAACTTATTTGGATCGTCGTTTGGCAACGCTTGGTTACCCTTAGGCAACTGTGCCAAAACATCCAAATACTCCTTCTCCGAAAGAGTTGCGAGGTTGTCGATGCCAAGTGAGCTAGCCTCACCAGCGTTGATTACAACATATCTCTCGTAGTAGATGATTGACTCCAACTTCTTGGTCGGAATACCTAGCAAATAACCAATCTTCGAAGGCAACGAGCGGAAATACCATATATGAACCACTGGCACAACAAGTGCAATGTGACCCATACGCTCACGACGCACCTTCTTCTCGGTAACCTCCACACCACATCTATCACACACGATACCCTTGTAGCGAATACGCTTGTACTTACCACAGTGGCACTCATAATCCTTTACAGGACCAAAGATACGCTCGCAAAAGAGACCATCTCTTTCGGGTTTGTATGTACGGTAGTTGATAGTCTCGGGCTTGAGAACCTCGCCGCTCGATTGTGCCAAAATCTCCTCTGGAGAGGCTAGACCAATCGAAATCTGCTTGTAACCACCTGTTTGTTTATTATCTCTATTGAATGACATAATATCTGTTTTTAGGGGAGTTCTATTTTCTCCTTAATTTTAATTTTTTGGTTAATAACTGCCCATTTTCAATTTCGCAAAAGTTGGTTGTAGTAGTCCTACTACCAATTTTTGTAAAATTGAAAAGGGGTAGTTAGTAATCGAAAAGTATTTTAGGGAGAAATTAGAACTCCCCTTAATCTTTTACTATTCCAACTTAACCGAAAGAGCCAATCCTCTAAGCTCGTGCAACAATACGTTCATCGCCTCGGGGATACCAGCCTTTGGCAGGTTGTCGCCCTTCACGATAGCCTCGTATGCCTTAGCACGACCCATCACATCATCCGACTTGATGGTGAGAATCTCTTGTAGAATATTTGCTGCACCGAATCCCTCAAGTGCCCAAACCTCCATCTCTCCGAAACGCTGACCTCCAAATTGAGCCTTACCTCCAAGTGGTTGTTGAGTGATGAGTGAGTATGGACCGATAGAACGTGCGTGCATCTTATCGTCGATCATGTGACCGAGTTTAAGCATATAGGTGACACCCACGGTTGCTGGCTGGTCAAACATCTCGCCCGTACCTCCATCATATAGATATGTACGACCGCTATGAGGAATACCTGCCTCAGCACCCAACTCATTGATTTGGTCGAGTGATGCACCGTCAAAAATTGGAGTAGCGAACTTCACGCCCAACTCCTTACCTGCCCATCCAAGTACAGACTCAAATATCTGACCCAAGTTCATACGAGAAGGTACACCAAGTGGATTCAAACAGATATCTACGATAGTTCCGTCGCTAAGGAATGGCATATCCTCGTCACGAACAATCTTCGCTACGATACCCTTGTTACCGTGACGACCTGCCATCTTATCACCAACCTTTAGCTTACGCTTCTTAGCCACGTAAACCTTAGCCAACTGGATAACACCATTTTGTGGCAACTCGTCGCCATTGGTCAAGTTATATTTCTCACGCTTGATAGCTGCATCGGCACGCTTCCACTCGATTGTGTAGTTGTTGATTGTAGTCTCGATGAGGTTATCTAGCTCCTCGTCGCCACTCCATTTGCAGCTACCCAAGTTTAGGTAGCCCATTACAACACCTGTCTTTTCGTCCACATTGTTGCGAGCAATCTCCTCAAACATTGTAGTAGAGAATGGAGTACCTGCAGCGTACAACTCCACGCCGAAGTAATCCGTAACGCCCACAGTACTCTTGCCTGCCAACATCTCGTTCAACTTATCGACCAACTTAGAGGTGAGCTCTGCGATTTGACCCACAAACTTCTCATCCAACTTAGCCAACATTGCTGTCTCTGCGCTCTTGCTCTTCTTGCCCTCCTTAGTGGCACGGCTATAAAGAGTAGTATCTACAACAACACCATGAAGTGATGGTTGCGCCTTCAATGAAGCATCCTTCACATCACCCGCCTTGTCGCCAAAGATTGCACGAAGCAACTTCTCCTCTGGCGAAGGATCGCTCTCACCCTTAGGTGTGATTTTACCGATAAGGATATCTCCTGGGTGGATATTTGCTCCAATGCGCACGATACCGTTTGCATCCAAGTCACGAGTTGCATCCTCGCTGACATTTGGAATATCCGAGGTCAATTCCTCCACTCCACGCTTGGTGTCACGCACCTCCATGATATACTCATCTACGTGAACCGAAGTGAAGATATCGTCACGTTGGATACGCTCCGAAATCACAATCGCATCCTCGAAGTTATAACCCTTCCAAGGCATGTATGCAACCTTCAAGTTGCGACCCAAAGCCAACTCACCACCCTGTGTAGAGTAACCCTCAGTTAGAATCTGACCCTTCACAACCATCTCGCCCGTAAGTACGGTAGGTTTCAAAGTTACAGATGTATTTTGGTTGGTACGACGGTAGCGTGGCAACTTGTAAGTTGTAATCTCTGGCGCAAATGAGCTAAGAACCTGCTCACGTGTACGCTCATACTTCACATCAATACGTGTAGCATCCGCAAAAATTACCTCTCCGTCACCCTCCGCAACAATTTGTATGCGGCTGTCGATAATCAAATCCTTCTCAATTCCTGTTCCAACAATCGGAGCCTCGGTAGTAACCAATGGTACTGCCTGGCGCATCATGTTCGAACCCATCAACGCACGGTTCGCATCATCGTGCTCCAAGAATGGGATGAGCGATGCCGCAATAGAGGCAATTTGATTAGGCGCAACGTCCATAAGCTCAACATCTTGGTCTGTGACAACAGGTACATCAGCACCCTCACGAACCTTGATACGCTCTGGACTTACAAAGTGACCCTCCTCGGTGATTGGGGTATTTGCTTGCGCAATAATTTTACCCTCCTCCTCTTCGGCCGAATAGTATTTGATTTGTGAGTTATCTAGGTCGATAACTCCCTCTGTTACATTTCTGAATGGAGTCTCGATGAATCCCATCGGAGAGATCTTCGCATATACACAAAGTGACGAAATAAGACCGATGTTTGGACCCTCAGGAGACTCAATAGGACACAAACGACCATAGTGAGTGTAGTGCACGTCACGAACCTCAAATCCCGCACGATCACGAGAAAGACCACCAGGACCAAGTGCCGACAAACGACGCTTGTGGGTAATCTCCGCCAATGGGTTGATTTGATCCATGAACTGCGACAACTGCGAAGTACCAAAGAATGAATTGATAACGCTCGACAGAGTCTTAGCATTTATCAAGTCGATAGGTGTAAAGACCTCATTATCACGCACATTCATTCTCTCGCGGATAGTACGTGCCATACGCACAAATCCCACAGAGAATTGGTTTGACAACTGCTCACCCACCGTGCGCACACGACGGTTAGACAAGTGGTCGATATCATCCACCTCAGCCTTCGAGTTGATAAGTTGGATTAGGTACTTGATGATAGCGATGATATCCTCACGAGTAAGGGTACGCACCGACTCCTCAGTCGATAGATCCAACTTCTTGTTGATACGGTAGCGACCAACTTGACCCAAGTCGTAACGCTTGTCCGAGAAGAACAACTTGTCGATAACGTCACGAGCCGTAGCCTCATCTGGTGGCTCCGACGCGCGCAACTGTCTGTATATGTAGACAACCGCCTCTTTCTCCGAATTACAAGTATCCTTCTGGAGTGTATTATATATGATAGAGAAATCAACGCCCGTCAAAGACTCATTGTGCAGAAGAATTGTCTTTACGCCGCTCTCCAAGATATCTTCGATGTGGTCTGCCTCAAGCACTGTCTCACGATCAACAACAACGTTGTTTCTCTCGATTGAGACAACCTCACCAGTATCCTCGTCCACGAAATCCTCGACCCACGTGAGCAAAACACGTGCAGCCAACTTGCGACCTACCGCCTTTTTGAGGTTAGCCTTATTGACCTTCACCTCGTCAGCCAAATCAAATATCTCTAAGATTTGTTGGTCTGTCTCAAAACCAATAGCACGCAAAAGCGTAGTCACTGGTAACTTCTTCTTTCTATCGATGTAGGCGTACATCACATTGTTGATGTCGGTAGCAAACTCAATCCAAGAACCCTTGAATGGGATGATACGTGCCGAATATAGCTTCGTACCATTGGTGTGCATACTTTGACCAAAAAATACACCTGGCGAGCGGTGCAACTGCGACACGATAACGCGCTCAGCACCATTAATGACAAAAGTACCACGCTCGGTCATGTATGGAATTGTGCCGAAATAAACATCCTGCACCACTACTCCAAAATCCTCGTGGTCGTCATCCGTACAATAAAGCTTCAACTTAGCCTTCAACGGCACGCTGTAGCTCAAGCCTCGCTCCAAACACTCCTCAATCGAGTAGCGTGGAGGATCGATATAATAATCTATAAATTCGAGAACGAAGTTATTTCTCGTATCTGTAATTGGGAAATTCTCCTGGAACACACGGTACAGACCTTCGCTTTTGCGATTCTCTGCTGTGGTATCCATTTGGAAAAAATCTCTAAATGATTTCAGCTGTATCTCCAACAAATCTGGATACGGAACCGTATTCTTGATTGTCGAGAAGCTTACTCTTTGTTGTTGTTTTGTCGTGGACATGAGGTTGAATCCAATTTTTAGTTGATTAAAGTGCTGGTTTCCAACCGAGAAAACCCTGCACCTAAAACAATATTAGCCCCACTAACACCTTGCTACCCAAACGGTTAGCCCAGTAGGTGTAAGAGCTCACCCAAGCAAATGGCATCTCCTTACAAAAGACCTCATTTACTTAGACGAGAAAAGGCATAGAGCTTAAAATAAGCTCTATACCTGAGTTTTTGAGTAGCTAAGCTAATTACTTAAGCTCAACCTCAGCACCTGCCTCCTCGAGTGAAGCCTTAAGAGCCTCAGCCTCCTCCTTAGAAACACCCTCTTTGATTGCCTTTGGAGCAGCATCAACAAGAGCCTTAGCATCACCAAGTGAAAGACCAGCAGCCTCTTTAACTGCCTTAATAACTTGAAGCTTAGCTTGACCTGCGCTCTTCAAAACAACATCAAAAGATGTCTTCTCAGCAGCAGCAGCCTCGCCACCTGCAGCTGGAGCAGCAACAGCAACAGCTGCAGCAGCTGGCTCAATACCATACTCCTCCTTGAGGATAGTTGCCAATTCGTTTACCTCCTTAACTGTCAAATTTACCAATTCTTCAGCCAATACCTTTACATCTGCCATAGTTGTAATCTTATTAAATTTTTTGTTTAAATTCTTAATTGTTTCTCTCCTCGAGTGTCTTTACGAGACCCGCGATTTTTTGACCTGCACTACCCTGCAATGCAGAAATAACATTTTTCGCTGGTGATTGTAGCAATGCAATAACGTCTGCAACAAGCTCATCGTGACTCTTGATAGCGCAAAGTGCGTCTAATTGATCATCACCAACATATACTGCGCCCTCAGCAAAAGCAGCCTTCAAGACTGGCTTGTCGCTACCCTTACGGAACTCTTTGATAAGAGTTGCAGGAGCTTTAGCATTTTGAGTGAACATAATAGAGGTCGAACCCTCCAATACGCTCAACAAATCAGCATCAGCTTTATCAGCCTTCTCCAAAGCCTTAGCAAGAAGCGTGTTCTTTACTACGACCAATTTCACCTCAGCCTCGAAACACTTGCGACGCAATTGTGCAGTCTTCTCAGCGTTCAATGCCTCAATTGAGGTGATGTAGAAGTGAGGATACTCGTTGAGCTGAGCAGCAAGGGCATCAATAAGTGCCGTTTTTTGTTCTTTAGTCATCTCTTCTCCTCCTGATTATTTGTTATCTACTGATTTAGGATCAATCTGTACTCCAGGACTCATTGTTGTAGAGAGGAATATACTCTTTACATAAGTTCCCTTCGCAGCAGAAGGTTTTAGCTTGATGATTGTTGATACTACCTCTTGGGCATTCTCAATAATCTTAGCTGGATCAAACGATACCTTACCCACTGATGTGTGGATGATACCGAACTTGTCGACCTTGAAGTCGATCTTACCCGCCTTTACCTCTTCAACAGCCTTGCCAACCTCCATGGTTACAGTACCAGTCTTAGGGTTTGGCATCAAACCACGAGGACCCAAAATGCGTCCCAATGCTCCAACTTTACCCATTACGTTTGGAGTTGTGATGATAACATCAACGTCGGTCCAACCTTGTTTGATTTTATCTACATACTCATCCAAACCTACATAGTCTGCACCAGCAGCTTTAGCCTCAGCCTCCTTCTCGGGGGTACACAATACGAGTACACGTACTGTCTTACCTGTTCCGTGAGGAAGAGTTACTACGCCGCGTACCATCTGGTTCGCCTTACGTGGGTCTACGCCCAAACGAATGTCGATGTCTACCGAAGCATCAAATTTCGTAAACGTAATCTCCTTAAGAAGAGCGGCTGCATCCGCAAGCTTGTATGCCTTGTTAGCATCAACCTTTGCGTAAGCAATTTTTTGATTTTTTGTCAACTTACTCATTACTTAATTCAATTAGTTGTTTGGAAATTCACCTACTACGTTAAGACCCATACTGCGAGCAGTACCAGCCACCATACGCATAGCAGCCTCAATGGTGAAGCAGTTCATGTCAGGCATTTTGTCCTGAGCGATTGTGCGAATCTGATCCCATGTTACCTCACCAACCTTGTTACGGTTTGGTTGAGCAGAACCTGATTTTACACCTGCTGCATCCTTAAGCTGAATGGCTACGGGTGGTTGTTTAACAACAAAGTCAAATGACTTATCGCTATACACCGTGATGATAACCGGAAGAACCTTGCCTGCCTTCTCTTGTGTGCGAGCATTGAATTGCTTACAGAAGTCCATAATGTTGACTCCCTTAGAACCCAACGCAGGACCCACTGGGGGCGAAGGATTTGCGGCACCACCTTTTATCTGCAATTTAATAAATGCAGCAACCTCTTTTGCCATAATTTTCCTTAGGTTTTTTATTCTTTATCTACTTGTGTGAAACTTAACTCCATAGGAGTTTTGCGCCCAAATATCTTCACCGATACTGTAAGTTTCTTGCGCTCATTGTCGACGGCCTCGATAGTACCTTGGAAGCTCGAGAAGGGACCGTCTGTAACTTTGACAGTCTCGCCAACAAAGAATGGTATTTCGTTCTCCTCCTCTTGTACGCTCAACTCATCGACTCTACCCAAGATTCTAGCCACTTCAGCCTCACGCAACGGAGTTGCAATCATCTTACGACTATCCTCTTTGGTATCGCCCAAGAATCCTAGCACATTGGGGATATTACGAATTATTGTGGGAATGTGCCCTGTGAAAGCGGCTTCGATCAATACATATCCTGGGTACGAAACTTTCTCCTTAGAGTATTTCTTACCATTGCGGATAGTATATACCTTTTCGGTGGGGATCAGCACCTGTGAAATGTAATCTTCCAAGTGGTTATGACGAATTTCAGCCTCCAAATACTCTTTGACCTTACCCTCCTTACCACCGATTGCACGGACTACATACCACTGCTTTGCGATTTCGCTCATTGCTTAAAACCTCCGAATAATAAAATGTTAACCTGCAATATTGCCAAGGGTCTGATAAATCACTTTCATGATACCCTCAAACGACAAATCCATAGCCAATACAACAATAGCAAAGATTGCAGATGCCACCATCACAACGATAGTAGATGCCTGCAACTCGCTAAACGATGGCCACGATACTTTATTTACGAGTTCGTTATACGACTCCTTAATGTAGTTAATCATTGTTAGTTTAATGTTTTTTAGCAGGAGCAGAGGGATTCGAACCCCCATCAACGGTTTTGGAGACCGCTATTCTACCCTTGAACTATGCTCCTAAAAATAGTTGGAGTGTGAGAGTTGCCTGACACACTCCAACTTGGTATATTTAATTGGGTTACCCCAAACGTTTCGTAATCTAAAATTACTCTACGATGCTTGTGATTTGACCTGCACCTACTGTACGACCTCCCTCACGGATAGCGAAACGAAGACCCTCGTTCAACGCAACCTTATAGATAAGCTCTACAGTGATAGTTACGTGGTCACCTGGCATGATCATGTCTACACCTGCTGGAAGAGTAACCTCACCTGTGATATCCATTGTACGCAAGTAGAATTGAGGACGATACTTGTTGTGGAATGGTGTGTGACGACCTCCCTCCTCTTTCTTCAAGATATAAACCTCAGCTTGGAACTTAGTGTGAGGAGTGATTGAACCTGGCTTAGCAACAACCATACCACGCTTAACATCCTTCTTATCAAGACCACGCATCAAAAGACCTACGTTATCTCCAGCCTCACCTTGGTCAAGCAACTTACGGAACATCTCAACACCTGTACATACAGAGTTAATAGACTTCTCCTCGATACCTACGATCTCAACTGGATCACCTACGTGGATAACTCCTGTCTCGATACGACCTGTTACTACTGTACCACGACCTGTGATTGAGAATACGTCCTCAACTGGCATCAAGAATGGCTTCTCGTTCTCACGTGGAGGGATTGGAATAAACTCATCAACAGCTGTCATAAGTTCCATGATCTTATCAACCCATTGAGCGTCGTTGTTAAGACCTCCAAGAGCAGAACCACGGATAACTGGAGCGTTATCGCCATCGAACTCATACTTGCTAAGAAGATCACGAACCTCCATCTCAACTAGGTCAAGCATCTCCTCGTCATCAACCATATCGCACTTGTTCAAGAAAACAACGATCTTAGGTACGTTTACCTGACGAGCCAAAAGAACGTGCTCGTTAGTTTGAGGCATAGGACCATCAGTAGCAGCAACTACAAGGATAGCACCATCCATTTGAGCAGCACCAGTAACCATGTTCTTTACGTAATCCGCGTGACCTGGACAGTCTACGTGAGCGTAGTGACGGTTAGCAGTTTGGTACTCAACGTGAGCAGTGTTGATAGTGATACCACGCTCCTTCTCCTCAGGTGCGTTGTCGATAGAGTCGAATGAACGCATCTCTGAAAGACCTGCGTTAGCAAGTACAGTTGTGATTGCAGCAGTAAGAGTTGTCTTACCGTGGTCAACGTGACCGATAGTACCGATGTTTACGTGCGGTTTCGAACGGTCGAATTTTTCTTTTGCCATAGTAGTAAAATATTTTATTTTTATAAAAATTACATTTATAATATAGCCTCAAGGGCTAATATTCTTCTGTTGTATGCCTGCTGTACTATCAGCAGACAAACGAGCAACACAAACCTGTTTATCCTTAGTTCGGATGAACGATGCTTGCATCACACGTATATCTTAGAGCGGAAGACGAGGCTCAAACTCGCGACCCTTAGCTTGGAAGGCTAATGCTCTATCAACTGAGCTACTTCCGCAAATAGACTTTCGTGGTCTACATCTACCCCCTTTTGGATGACACCATTCCACTGGCAGCATTAAGCCCAAAAAGAGACTTAGCCACCAAGGCTAAATCGACGTAAATTACAACCCATTAAAGTCGAGATTATGTGTGGGAAGTGATGGATTCGAACCACCGTAAGCGTAAGCTAGCAGATTTACAGTCTGCCCCATTTGGCCACTCTGGTAACTTCCCATCAATACTTTTCGTAGAGCCGATGGAGGGATTCGAACCCCCGACCAGCTGATTACAAATCAGCTGCTCTGGCCAACTGAGCTACATCGGCGTATTGATCTTGTAACGGATTGCAAAGGTAATGATAATTTTTATATTTCCAAACTTTTCTAGTTATTTTTTTTAAAAAGTTTCATCACCTCCACTCAAAGAACCTATTCAACTCGGCTCGGCACACATATTGTTTCGTGCATACCTCACTGAAATCGGATGCAAATATAGCACTCTTTTTTGAATTAGAAAATAGTAAGAGCACTTTTTTGATGAAAAATGCAAAAAAATGGTGTTTTTGGCAAAATTAGAGGGGTAAAATCTGTCACATTAGACTGAGCTATCTCATTTAAGTAGTGTAAAACAATTATTGCCATATTTTTAAAAGCACTCTTGGAGCGATATTTTTCACTATTAAATTTCAGTATAGAACCACTATATTTTCAATTCAATAGCAAAAAATCTCATCTCCAATAGCACTCTTAAAAACACACCAATAATTATTTTACCCTACTTAGAATAGAAACGACTTCAAAATATAAGCGCACCTTCAAACTGCTTAAAAAAAGAGAGCAGTTCAAAAATGAACCACTCTCTTTCAAATATCTCATCGCCCTATCAACAGGCGAAGGAATTACATTTTGCGACCGACGTTAGTCTTTGACGCGCCACCCTTAGCTGCCGAAGCTGCCTTAGGGGTACGTGGAGCTGCTTGCTTAACCTTCTTCTCTGCTACTACTGTAGCATCCTCTACTGCGTCAGTAGATTTCTTGCTACGTGAGCGACGAGTCTTAGGTTTAGCCTCAGCAGTAGCCTCTAATACCTTACCGAATGTGTAAGAGTCGTTGAAATCAACGAACTCGATGATACACATCTCAGCAGCATCTCCCAAACGGAAGCCAGTGCGAAGAATACGTGTGTAACCGCCTGGACGATCTGCTACCTTAGGAGCAATCGTGCGGAACAACTCGGTAACTGCCTCTTTTTGCTTGAGGTACGAGAACACGGTACGACGTTGGTGCGTAGTATCCTCCTTAGACTTCGTTACCAAAGGCTCGATAAACATCTGTACAGCCTTAGCCTTAGCAACAGTGGTCTCGATGCGCTTGTGCTCGATAAGCGATGATGCCATATTTGCCAACATTGCCTTGCGGTGACCTCTTTGTCTACCAAGGTGATTGAATTTCTTATTATGTCTCATTTAATTAATCTTTATCAAGTTTGTAGATAGATACATCCATACCGAATTTGAGGTTGAGCGATGTGAGCAACTCATCAAGCTCCGTAAGCGACTTCTTACCGAAGTTGCGGAACTTGAGCAAATCATTGCGGTGAAGTCTCACCAAATCGCCCACCGTGTCCACATCTGCTGCCTTCAAGCAGTTTAGTGCACGCACGCTGAGGTCTTGATCCGACAACTTGGTTTTGAGTAGCTGACGCATGTGAAGTACATCTTCGTCAAACTCCTCAGCTCCATTTGCCTCATCCATATTCACGGTGATTTTCTCATCCGAGAACAACATGAAGTGCTGAATCAAAATCTTTGCAGCCTCTTTCAACGCCTCCTTAGGGTGAATTGAGCCATCTGTAGTAATCTCCAAATTCAACTTCTCGTAGTCGGTTCTCTGCTCCACACGATAATCCTCGATTGAGTACTTCACATTCTTAATAGGAGTGTGAATAGAATCAATAGGTAGAGTTCCGAACTCGCAATCAGCTGGAGCATTCTCCTCCGAAGGAACATATCCACGACCCTTACCGATAGTGAGGGTAATTTGCATCTTTGTTCCTGGTGCGAGGTGACAAATCACCAAGTCAGGGTTCAACACCTTGAATGATGACAAGAAATTAGAGATGTAACCTGCAGTAAGCTCCGTAACACCAGCCACGTTTACAGATACCGTCTCGGCATCCTCACACTCGACTGTACGTATGAAACGAACTTGCTTTAGTTTTAGCACGATATCAATCATTCCCTCCATCACACCTGGGATGGCAGCGAACTCGTGATCCACGCCGGCAACCTTAACCGTAGTAATTGCGTAACCCTCCAATGAAGAGAGCAAGATACGACGCAAGGCGTTACCTATAGTCATACCAAAACCTGGCTCCAAAGGACGGAACTCGAATTTACCGAACGATGAGCTCGATTCGAGCATAATCACCTTTTCAGGTCTCTGAAATGCTAATATTGCCATAATTATTGAATTGTTGTGTTATTTACTACTTAGAGTACAACTCGACGATGAGCTGCTCCTTGATGTTCTCAGGAATCTCCTCACGCTCAGGACGTTGCAAGAACTTTCCTGAAAGTGATGCACCATCCCACTCCAACCACGCATAGCGGCTACGTGAGCCACCCATAAGTGATGCAGCAATAACCTCCAAACTCTTTGACTTCTCTCTAACCGAGATAACATCGCCGATCTTCAACGAATATGAAGGGATGTTTACTACACTACCGTTTACGCAGATGTGGCGGTGTGACACCAACTGACGTGCAGCAGCACGTGTAGGTGCGATACCCAAGCGGTAAACTACATTATCCAAACGGCACTCAAGAAGCTTCAACAAGTTCTCACCTGTGATTCCACCCATACGTGACGCTGCCTCGTATGTACGTGCAAATTGCTTCTCCAACAAACCGTAAGTTGCCTTGGCTTTTTGCTTCTCGCCAAGTTGCTCGCCGTACTCTGAAATTTTCTTACGCTTGCGAGCTAGACCATGCTGTCCAGGAGGGTAATTTCTCTTCTCCAACGCTTTATCAGCTCCGAAGATTGCCTCACCAAACTTTCTGGCAATTTTTGTTTTAGGTCCTATATATCTTCCCATTGTCTTAACAAATTTAAAAAATTGTAATTGTTTATGTCTCCGTGTGCGCTGGGCAAAAGCCCCGGCATCTCACGGACTCGCTTAAATTCCCACCGGGGGATTATACACGACGACGGTTTGGGGCACGACATCCGTTGTGTGGAAGTGGAGTAACGTCGATAATCTCCATTACTTCGATTCCTGCACCGTGGATTGTACGTACTGCTGACTCACGACCAGCACCCGGACCCTTTACATAAACCTTGACTTTGCGCAAGCCCATATCATAAGCAACTTTAGCGCAATCGGCAGAAGCGGTCTGAGCAGCATATGGTGTGTTCTTCTTCGAACCACGGAATCCCATCTTACCTGCTGATGACCAGCTAATCACGTCGCCAACCTCGTTGGTGATAGTGATGATAACATTGTTAAATGTTGAGTGAACATATACCATGCCCAGTGCTCCAACCTTAACAACTTTCTTTTTAACTGTTCCAGTTTTCTTTGCCATAACTTTTGTCTATTACTTAGTTGCCTTTTTCTTGTTAGCGACTGTTTTCTTGCGTCCCTTACGTGTACGTGCGTTATTCTTTGTGCCTTGTCCACGAACTGGAAGTCCGATACGGTGACGGATGCCTCGGTAACAACCGATATCCATCAATCGCTTGATATTGAGCTGAACGACAGAACGACATTCTCCCTCCACCTTGATGCCCATAGAGGCAATGGTGTTACGGATAGCTGCAATCTGATCGTCATTCCAATCATCTGTCTTGAGGTCGTAGCTGATGCCTGCCTCGTCGAGAATTTTTTGAGATGTGCTACGACCGATACCATAGATATAGGTCAAGGCAATCTCTCCTCTCTTATTTTTTGGTAAATCTACACCGACTATACGTGCCATAAATTCTTTGTCTTTAAAATTTTACAGTTTAAAATTAACCTTGGCGCATTTTAAACTTAGGATTCTTTTTGCAGATCACGTAAAGTTTACCCTTACGACGAACGATTTTACAATCCTCGCTTCTCTTCTTAATTGATGCTTTTACTTTCATAATTTTTGAAGCAATCTTTATTTGTACCTAAATGTGATACGACCCTTACTCAAATCATAAGGTGTCATCTCAACTTTAACTTTGTCTCCAGGAAGGATTTTGATATAGTGCATCCTCATCTTTCCCGAAATATGGGCGGTGATAACGTGTCCGTTATCCAACTCAACTCGAAACATAGCGTTGCTAAGTGCCTCGATAATTGATCCATCCCTTTCAATAGCAGTCTGTTTTGCCATAGAGCTTAATTGTTTAATGCTTGATAGATAATATCATAATCTGTCAAAATATCGGGGCCATTCTTACCCACTGCCACTGCAAATTCGAAGTGCGCTGAGGGTTTGCGATCTTTGGTGCGGACAGTCCAACCATCCCTTTCAAAGACTACCGCTTTGGTTCCCATATTTATCATCGGTTCTATGCAGAGCACCATACCCTCTTTAAGGAGTGGCCCTCTGCCGCGTGCACCGTAGTTTGGAACGCCTGGGGCTTCGTGCATTTTTCGCCCACAACCGTGCCCTTCTAACTCACGGACTACGCCATAGCCAAAGCTCTCTGCCCACTCTTGGACAGCTGAGGATATATCGCCCACGCGATTTCCTGCTTTGGCTTGCTGAGTACCTTTGTAAAGAGCCTCTTTGGTGACTTCGAGAAGTTGCTTAACTTCATCGGCTATCTCCCCCACGGCAAACGTATATGCCGAATCACCAACAAACCCCTTTAAAAATGTACCACAATCTACCGATACTATATCCCCATCTTTGAGGATAGTTTTAGACGACGGGATTCCGTGCACAACCTGCTCATTAACCGACACACACAATGTGGCTGGAAATCCTTGGTAACCCAAGAATGCTGGCACTGCTCCGTGTGAGCGGATAAAATCCTCGGCTATGCGATCCAACTCTAAGGTTGAAACTCCTTCCTTGATGTGACGACCAACCTCAGCGAGTGTTTTACTCACTAGGATGTTGTTCTCTCGCATCAACTCAATCTCCTCTGCCGTCTTTATAAATATCATCGTCTCTCTGTGATAAAACTTTAATTAGTTGCGACCTTGTATGCGTCCTGTCTTCATGAGACCGTCATAGTGACGCATTAGAAGGTAACTTTCAATCTGCTTTAGAGTGTCAAGAACTACACCCACCATAATCAACAACGATGTACCTCCGTAGAAGTAAGCAAACGCCTGTTGGATGTTCAAGAAGTTCATAGCGATAGCTGGCAAAATTGCAACGATTGCTAGGAAGATTGAACCTGGAAGTGTGATTCGAGTCATAACTGTGTCAATGTAGCTCACGGTGCTCTTACCTGGCTTAACGCCTGGGATGAAACCTCCGTTACGCTTCATATCATCAGCCATACTTTGAGGGTTTACGATAATTGCGGTGTAGAAGTATGTAAACGCAACTACCATTACTGCAAGTGTGAAGTTGTACCAGAATCCAGTCATGTTTGAGAATGCACCAGCAAAATTAGGTGCGATATTCACAAACAACATTGGAATAAACATCAAGGCTTGAGCAAAGATGATAGGCATAACATTTGCCGCATTCATCTTTAGAGGGATGTACTGACGCACACCACCATATTGCTTGTTACCCACGATACGCTTCGCATATTGCACAGGAATCTTGCGGACAGCTTGCACAAGTGCAATAGTTGCCATAAACACGAAGAAGAGCAATACCAACTCCACAATCAACATGATGGCACTACCATCTGAAGTTTGGAACCTAGCATTCACCTCCGCCAACAATGCATGTGGCAAACGAGCGATGATACCAATCATAATGATTAGCGACACGCCATTACCAATACCCTTGTCGGTGATCTTCTCTCCGAGCCACATCACAAACATCGTACCTGCAATCAACACGGTTGTAGCATAAGCCACAAATCCGAATGAGTTGCCATAGACGAATGCCGATGGAACTTGGTGGAAGAGGTTGGCAACATAGGCTGGACCTTGGAGCAAAAGTACTCCGATGGTCAAGAACCTTGTCCACTGATTCATCTTGCGGCGACCACTCTCACCCTCCTTTTGCATCTTCTGGAAATAAGGCACCATCATGCCCAACAACTGAATGATGATTGAAGCGGTGATATATGGCATAACTCCCAATGCGAATATAGCAGCATTACCAAATGCACCTCCAGAGAATACGTTTAGCAGACCTAAAAGGCCGTTGCTATCCATCTGGTTGGCAAGTGCCGAACCCTCGCCCAAAGCGTTAGGGTTGATTCCAGGAATCACCACAAAACTACCAAGACGATATATAAGGAGAAGACCCAAGGTGTAGAGTACACGATTTCTGAGCTCCTCAATCTTATATATATTCTTGATTGTCTCGACTACTTTTTTGTTAGTCGCCAAAATCACTGCCACGACAGCGAATATAACTCCAACAACAATATAAGTATTCATAGTTTTCGGTTTTTATTTGAACCTACAATTTTTCAACTTGACCGCCCGCAGCTACAATAGCAGCCTCTGCGCTCTTTGAGAATGCGTGTGCAGTAACTGACAACGCTGATGTCACAGCACCGTTACCCAAGATTTTAACTTTGTCTTTGCGTTGAGCAAATCCAGCCTCGATTAGGGTATCGATTGTGATAACTGTGAGGGACTTCTTAGCTGCCAACTCCTCAAGGGTTGAGAGGTTGATCGCCTTAAACTCCACACGATTGATGTTGGTAAAACCAAACTTAGGAAGACGACGCTGAAGTGGCATCTGACCTCCCTCAAATCCCAACTTACGTGAGTATCCCGAGCGTGACTGAGCACCCTTGTGACCACGTGTTGATGTACCTCCCATACCTGAACCTGCACCACGGCCGATGCGCTTTTGGTAGTGAGTTGAACCCTTTGCGGGTTTTAGATTATTGAGTTCCATATCTTAAAACTTCTTTTTTACTGGGTTAATAATTATTTAACCTCCTCGACCTTCACGAGGTGCTTAACACGCTCGATCATACCTTTGATGATAACTGAATCGTCGTGCTCTACGCTTGAGTTAATCTTCTTAAGACCCAAAGCATCGAGGTTTGCGAGCTGACGCTTGCTTGCGCCACAACGGCTCTTTAGCTGAGTGATTTTCAATCTTGCCATATTCTTACTTAGATTAACCGTTAAACACTTGCTTCATTGATATTCCACGAGCTTGAGCTACTGTGTATGCATCGCGCAACTCGCACAATGCGTTTACTGTAGCCTTCACCAAGTTGTGTGGGTTTGAAGAACCCTTACTCTTAGCGAGGACGTTGTGGATACCTACTGACTCCAATACTGCACGCATCGCACCACCTGCGATGATACCTGTACCAGGAGCTGCTGGACGAATCATCACTACAGAGCCGCTGTAACGCATCTCTTGCTTGTGAGGAATTGTTCCGTTGATGATTGGAATTTGAACGAGGTTCTTCTTTGCATCCTCGATACCTTTCGAGATTGCTGTTGTTACCTCAGATGCCTTTCCTAGACCATAACCTACGATGCCGTTCTCGTTACCTACAACTACGATTGCAGAGAAGGTAAAGGTACGACCACCCTTCGTTACCTTGGTAACACGTTGGATGCTCACGAGCTTATCCTTAAGCTCTAGGTCGCTTGTACGTACTTTCTTTATGTTGCTATTTGACATATCGCTTAGAATTTAAGACCACCCTCACGAGCGGCATCTGCTAAAACTTGAACTCTTCCGTGATAAAGATAACCGTTACGGTCGAATGACACCTCGCTAATACCCTTTGCTAGAGCACGCTCAGCTGCCAACTTTCCTACCTTTGCAGCGATATCTTTCTTGTTCTCACCAGCTGTCTCTGCTGCCAACTCCAATGATGAAGCGGTTGCCAAAGTTACTCCAGCTTGGTCATCAATAAACTGTACGTAGATTTGTTTGTTGCTACGAAATACAGTCATACGAGGAGTAGACGCTGTACCGCTCACGATTTTACGGATACGCATCTTGATTCTCGCTCTTCTTTCTATCTTAGTTAATGACATACTTGACTACGTTTTATTATTTTGCACCTGCTGACTTACCTGCCTTACGACGGATTTGCTCGCCTACGAAACGGATACCCTTACCCTTATATGGCTCTGGCTTGCGCAATGAACGAATCTTTGCTGCTACTTGACCAACGAGTTGCTTGTCGATGCTCGACAAAGTTACGATTGGGTTACCCTTTTTCTCGGTTACGGCTGTTGCCTTAATCTCGGCTGGGAGCATAACGTGAATATCGTGTGAATAGCCCAAGCTAAGCACCAATACTTGTCCTTGCATCTCTGCCTTGAAACCTACTCCGACCAACTCTTGCTTGATCTCGAATCCCTTCGACACACCAACAACCATGTTGTTGATAAGTGCACGATACAATCCGTGCATTGAGCGGTGGCGTGGTTGGTTAGTTGGACGGCTCAACAAAACTGCAGGAATTTCCTTTTGGCTCTCCTTGTCAGTTGTTGTTCCAACCTCTACTGTGATGTCTGAATCAACTTTTTGACTCAGTGTCCCAAGTGGCCCTTTTACACTTACTACATTGCCAGCAGCAACCTCTACGGTTACGCCAGCAGGTAAGATTACAGGTGATTTACCAATTCTTGACATTGTTTAAAATCTTTTGATTGTTAAATAAATTGACGACTACCAAACATAGCACAATACCTCTCCACCTACGTTCTCTTTGCGAGCGTGAGCATCAATCATGATACCCTTTGAGGTAGATACGATAGCAATACCCAAACCATTCATCACGCGTGGCATCTCCTCTACCGAAGAGTATTGACGCAAACCTGGACGGCTCACACGCTTAAGGTTCTTGATTGCATTTGTCTTTGTTTGTGGATTCCACTTAAGCGCGATTTTGATGGTCGAGAAACCCTTCTCATCTTTGTCGAACTTGTAAGCTAGAATGTAACCTTGCTCATAGAGGATTTTTGTCATCGCCTCTTTAATTTTTGAGCCAGGAGCTTCAACCACCTTGTGGTTGGCTTTCACTGCGTTTCTAATTCTGGTTAGAAAATCCGCGATTGGATCTGTCATAATGAATTAAAAGTTAAAATTAATAATAAATAAATATTTGATGCTCAGGAGGTTACACGCCTCCCAATTCACCACTCTCATGTGCGTACACACTTAAAAGCCGACAAAGATAAACATAATTATTCAATAATCAATGAATTACGTCATTTATTTTCAATTAATTATACGCTTTATTCTTCACCGCACCCCCCTAACTGCCCGTGCGGCTCGCACCGCCCGCCTGGCGTAAAGGCAGTCCAGCCTCGACAACCGCCCTCCCTCACTAAAAAGCACTTTTTGCAAAAAAGTGCGTGAGGGCGGACAGCTCCTCGGGAGCTGTAACTCTTTCGAAGGTGATTGCAACTCTTGCGAGTTGCCGCCCTCCTGCGCACTTTTGTGCCAAAAGTGCTTTTTTAGGAGGGAGGGCGATATTGATGGGACTGACTCCGTCGGGTGGGGTGCTCCCCGCTGAGCTGGAAGATGCTGCGCATCTTTAAAAAACAAAAAATGTTGGCATCGTTTGCCAACATCATACAACTATCCGACGCCAATTTCTCGGCACCAGACAAAATTTAGTATGAGGAGCAAACCTTTCCGCCTTACCAGCACGGGCAAACTCCCCATCGAGCCACCCTCAAAGTTGAACCTTTAAGTTTTTATTAAAGTAGGTGGAGCAGTATAAATACCCTCCACCCACAATAATTATGTATTATAGAGAAGTTTCAAAGAACCCTCTCCTAAGCGACCTTCGAGTTTGTAGCGTGCGTTAGTTTTGGGGCTTCGTGCAGGGTTTGAAAGCGCAGCGTACTAAAGTACGTGAGCATTTCAAGCCCAAGGGAAGTGCCAAAAATGACGTGCGATACAGGCTCGAATTTACCAGCTTGCTTTCTTTACGCCTGGGATAAGTCCATTCGACGCCATCTCACGGAATTGGATACGGCTAATACCAAACAAACGCATATATCCCTTTGGACGACCAGTAATCTTACAACGGTTGTGTTGGCGGATAGGGTTCGAGTTGCGAGGCAACTTCGAGAGGGCAATCCAAGCCTCCTCATGATCCATCTCTCCAGCCTTAACCTTTGCAGCAATCGCCTCACGCTTGTGAGCGTAACGCTTTGCAAGATTCTCACGCTTTACCTCGCGTGCTTTCATTGACTCTTTTGCCATAGCTTATTGGTTCTTTTTAGCGTTCTTAAATGGTAGACCAAAAGACTTCAAAAGAGCATAACCCTCCTCATCTGTCTTAGCAGTCGTAACGAATGTAATCTCCATACCGAAGATCTTAGTGATCTTGTCGATATCAATCTCTGGGAAGATGATTTGCTCGGTGATACCCAAAGTGTAGTTACCTTGACCATCGAACTTATCGTTGATTCCCTTGAAGTCACGCACACGTGGCAACGCAACAGCAACCAATCTCTCCATGAACTCGTACATACGATTAGCGCGCAATGTTACACGTACGCCGATTGGCATACCCTTACGCAACTTAAAGTTCGAGATATCCTTACGAGACTTAGTTTGTACTGCCTTTTGACCTGTGATAGTCGTGAGCTCAGCTTGAGCGATGTCAATCAATTTCTTGTCAGCTACTGCTTGACCCATACCTTGATTGATAACAATCTTCTCCAATTTGGGACACTCCATAACGCTTGAGTACCCAAACTCCTTCATAAGTGCAGCTACAATCTGCTCCTTATATTGTGTTTTAAGTGTTGGAACGTATGCCATTATTTGATCTCCTCCCCTGATTTTTTAGCGTAACGAACTAATTTACCGTTTGCATCTAGCTTGCGACCGATACGAGTAGGCTTGCCACTCTTTGGGTCGATAACTTGCAAATTCGAGATATGAATCGCAGCCTCTTGCTCAACGATTCCACCTTGGGGGTTCTGTGCGTTTGGCTTTTGAGCCTTCTTCACCATGTTTACTCCCTCGACAATTGCACGCTCCTTAGCTATATCAACAGACAATACCTTGCCTTGCTGACCGCGGTTGTTACCTGCATTGACGTAAACCAAGTCCCCCTTCTTTATATGTAATTTTGACATATTCGAAATGTTTTTTTATTAATTACAATACCTCTGGTGCCAATGAGATGATCTTCATATATTGGTCACGTAGCTCACGAGCCACAGGGCCAAAGATACGAGTACCACGCATCTCACCTTGGTTGTTAAGGAGTACCACGGCGTTGTCGTCGAAACGAATATACGAACCGTTAGGGCGTCTAATCTCCTTGGATGTTCTTACTACTACCGCCTTCGAAACGGTACCTTTCTTTACGTCGCCAGATGGTGATGCACTCTTTACAGAGACTACAATCTTGTCGCCTACTGAGGCGTAACGACGTCCTGTGCCGCCAAGTACACGGATACAAAGAACCTCCTTTGCACCGCTGTTGTCAGCTACTGCGAGTCTACTTTCTTGTTGTATCATGACTATTTAGCTCTTTCTATAATTTGTACTAATCTCCAACGTTTTGTCTTGCTGAGTGGGCGAGTCTCCATAATGCGAACTGTATCACCCTCTCTTAGGGTCTCGTCCAATGACTCTGCAACGAACTTCGTTGTTTTGTTCACGAACTTACCATAGATTGGATGTTTCACCTTACGTGCTACCGCAACTGTGATGGTTTTCTCCATCTTTGTACTGACAACTACCCCAATACGCTCTTTTCTAAAATTTCTTTCCATAGTGGTAATTAACATTTAGCGTTTTTTTGACGCAGAACGGTCAGCATACGAGCTATATCTCTGCGAGCTTTTTTAATAATTGAGGGGTTTTCAACTGGTGATACTGCGTGTTGAATCTTTAGCTTCGAAAGCTGAGCCTTCTCTGCGTCGATTCTCTCCTGCAGATCCTTCACTGAAAGTTCCTTTATTTCTGCACTTTTCATCTTTTTCTCCTTAGATTGATGTTTCAACGTAATCACGTCTTACAATGAATTTTGTCGTAATTGGCAACTTCTGTGCTCCCAAGCGAAGTGCCTCTTGAGCTACCTCCAAGGGTACTCCCTCGGCCTCGAACAAGATGCGTCCTGGGGTAACAGGAGCCACGAATCCCTCTGGGTTACCTTTTCCCTTACCCATACGTACCTCTGCAGGCTTCTTCGTAATTGGTTTGTCGGGGAAGATACGAATCCAAAGCTGTCCCTCACGCTTCATGTGACGTGTGATTGCTTGACGTGCTGCCTCGATTTGACGACCTGTAATCCAAGCAGTCTCTAGTGCCTTGATTGCGAACGAACCGTATGCAAGTTGGTTACCTCTTTGAGCTAAACCCCTCATACGACCCTTTTGCATTCTTCTAAATTTGGTCTTTTTTGGCTGTAACATTTTTCTGTTTTGCTTTAAAAGGTTCTACTTACTTGCTATTGTTGTTACGACGCTTACGATTTTGACCTCCACCTCTGCGGTCTTGGCGACGATCGTTACCTCCTTGCTGACCGCCTTGAGCAGATGCTCCAGCAATCTCGAAAAGGTCACGCTTTCCGTAAACGATACCTTGACAGATCCAAACCTTGATACCCAAGATTCCAACCTTTGTCAAAGCCTCTGTAAGAGAGTAATCTACGTCGGCACGGAATGTGTGCAATGGAATACGTCCCTCCTTCATAGTCTCTGAACGAGCCATCTCGGCACCGCCCACACGACCAGAAATTTGAACCTTGATTCCCTCTGCTCCCATGCGCATTGTAGATGCGATAGTAGTCTTTACTGCACGACGGAATGATACACGACCCTCCAACTGACGAGCAATATTACGACCAACGATTGTTGCATCAACCTCTGGACGCTTGATCTCGAAGATGTTGATTTGAACCTCCTTACCAGTTAGTTTTTTCAACTCCTCTTTCAACTTGTCAACCTCTTGACCACCCTTACCGATAATGATACCAGGGCGAGCCGTAGAGACAGTTACAGTGACCAACTTCAAGCTTCTCTCGATAATAATCTTTGAGATGCTAGCCTTAGCCAAACGAACCTCCAAGTACTTACGGATTTTTGCATCCTCTACTAACTTCTCTGAGAAGTCACGACCACCAAACCAGTTAGAGTCCCAACCCTTGATGATACCAAGGCGGTTTGATATTGGATTTACTTTTTGTCCCATTTGCTTACTGTTTTTCTACGGTTACCATTTTATCAACTACGATAGTCACGTGGTTTGAACGCTTGCGGATACGGTGTGCACGTCCTTGAGGAGCGGCTTGTATACGCTTCAACATTCTACCTCCGTCTACGAAAATCTCCTTTACGCAAAGCTTAGTGTCCTCCAACTTCTCTGCTGGGTTCTTAGCCTCCCAGTTAGCGATAGCTGAACGCAAAAGTTTCTCCAAACGGATAGATGCCTCCTTCTTCGAGTAACGAAGAATACCCAACGCGCGGTTGATCTCCACACCACGGATGATGTCTGCAACCAAACGCATTTTGCGTGGTGAGGTAGGGCAGTCACGCAGAATAGCGATAGCTTTCTGCTTTTTCTCGGCCTTATATTGTGCGGCCATATTTGCTTTTCTTGCACCCATTTCTTAACTATTTTTTTCTGTTACCACCATGACCACGGAAGTTACGTGTAGGTGCAAACTCGCCGAGTTTGTGTCCTACCATATTCTCTGTAACATACACTGGGATAAATTTGTTTCCATTGTGTACTGCAATAGTTTGACCCACGAAATCTGGTGAGATCATACTTGCACGTGACCAAGTCTTTATTACGGACTTCTTATTGCTCTCTGTTTGTGCTACAACTTTAGCATCCAACTTTGGGTCAATGAATGGTCCTTTTTTTAATGAACGGCTCATTTAAGTACTCTATTTAATTATTTTTTCTTCTTTGAAATAATAAACTTAGAGGTCGTTTTCTTAGGATTACGTGTCTTGTATCCCTTAGCCAACAAACCTTTACGTGATCGAGGGTGACCTCCTGATTGGCGACCCTCTCCACCACCCATTGGGTGATCTACTGGGTTCATCACAACACCACGGTTTCTTGGACGACGACCTAACCAACGCTTGCGACCTGCTTTTCCTGAACACTCAAGATTGTGGTCACCATTTGATACAACACCAATTGTTGCGCGGCAAGTAACGAGTACCATACGAGTCTCTCCTGATGGCAACTTGATAATCGCGAATTTTCCTTCGCGAGCCAAGAGCTGAGCGTAAGAACCAGCCGAGCGTGCCATAGCAGCACCTTGACCGGGGTAGAGTTCAATATTGTGGATTACTGTTCCGAGTGGAATCTCGCTAAGCAACAATGTGTTACCCAACTCTGGAGCTACGCCCGCTCCACTCATTACTGTTTGTCCTACTTCTAGTCCGTTTGGAGCGATGATGTAGCTCTTCTCTCCATCTGCATAAGCCAAAAGTGCGATACGTGCTGTACGATTTGGATCGTACTCAATTGTCTTTACAGTAGCTGCGATTCCATCTTTTGCTCTCTTGAAATCAACAACACGATACATTTGTTTGTGACCACCACCCATGTAGCGCATAGTCATCTTACCTGTGTTGTTACGTCCTCCTGAGCTCTTCTTTGGAGCGAGCAATGACTTCTCTGGTGTAGATGTGGTGATGTCACCAAATGTACCCAAGATTTTGTGTCTTGTACCGGGAGTTACCGGTTTAAACTTTCTTACTGCCATCTCTTATTAGATATTACTGTAAAAATCAATCATATCACCATCCTTCAAGGTAACAATCGCCTTCTTGAAGTTATTTGTACGACCTGCCAAAAGACCAGCCTTGGTGTAGCGGCTCTTTGCCTTTCCCATGTAGTTGCAAGTGTTTACACTAGTAACTACTACGCCGTACATCTGCTCTACAGCATTACGGATTTGAATCTTGTTAGCACGAACGTCAACAATAAAACCGTAGCGATTCAACTTCTCGCCCTGAAGGGTCATCTTCTCGGTTAAAACCGGCTTAATAATAATTTCCATCTTCTCGTTAAATTGTTTTATGCTAACATAGTGTTCAAAATATTCTCTGCACCCTCAACCATTACCAAAGCCGAGCAGTTCATTACCTCGTATGTGTTGAGGTTTTGAGCCAAAATCGTCTTTACGTATGGTAGGTTACGGCACGAGAGTTGAAGATTTACGTTTGTTGAAGGAAGTACCAATAGCACCTTCTTCTCCGAAACCTTCAAAGAGTCCACGAGAGCCATAGCAGCCTTAGTCTTTGGAAGCTCCATATCCAATGACTCAACTACGCAGATTGCACCCGCTTGAGCTTTGTAAGTCAATGCGCTACGACGAGCCAATTGCTTAAGCTTCTTGTTGAGTTTGAAGTGGTAGTCACGTGGTTGAGGACCGAATACACGACCTCCGCCTACGAACAATGGGCTCTTGATGCTTCCGCAACGTGCGCCACCAGTTCCCTTTTGCTTCTTCAACTTACGAGTAGAACCTGCTACCTCGTTACGTTGCTTTGACTTGTGAGTTCCCTGACGTTGATCAGCAAGATATTGCTTAACGTCGAGGTAAATAGCGTGGTCATTAGCCTCCACGCCGAAGACAGCATCAGAAAGGACTACCTTGCGACCTGTCTCTTGACCTTGTGTGTTTAATACAGCTAATTCCATTCTACTTCTCAATTGTTAAATAAGAACCTTTAGCACCCGGAATAGAACCCTTAACCAAGATTAAGTTGCTCTCTGGGATAACCTTTAATACTTTCAAGTTAAGTACCTTAACTTGATCACCACCTGTTTGTCCTGGCAAACGCTTGCCTTTGAATACACGTGATGGATAAGATGATGCACCAAGCGAACCTGGTTTACGTTGGCGGTTGTGCTGACCGTGAGTTGCCCCACCTACTCCAGCAAAGCCATGACGCTTTACAACACCTTGGAATCCTTTACCCTTAGAGATTCCTGTTACGTCTACCCAATCCTCCTCTGAGAATAGGTCTACTGTAAGTACGTCTCCAAGTGCCACCTCTGGCATCTCCTTGAACTCCACTAGCTTGCGCTTTGGTGTAGTTCCTGCCTTTTTGAAGTGACCAAGTAAACTGCTGGTTGTGTTTTTCTCGCTCTTGTCGTCATAGGCAATTTGAACAGCCTCGTAAGTATCCTTCTCGAGACTCTTAATTTGCGTAACTACACATGGACCAGCCTCAATGACAGTGCATGGTATGTTCTTACCCTCGGCACTGTAAACGGAAGTCATTCCGATTTTTTTTCCAATAAGTCCTGACATTTTGTCGAATTACTTTGATTAATAAATGAACATTTAAGACCAGAGGCAGACGGCATCATCTGCATAAATCTTGGTGAAGTGAGCAACTCGCATATCCGAATCTGCAAGGCTAACGAAGCCCCCGTTTTTCAAATGCTACGATTTTCAGCTTTTGCAAGCATCAATCGCTCCTTCGGTTTTGTTAATGACGGTGAAGGCAGCCACACCTACGCCGTTTGGGTTGTGATTGAATAGAGTGATGAGTCTTGGGGCTTCGTGAGCATTTTTAACCGCAGCGGGCTAACCGCCCGTGAGGATTAAAAAGCGGAGGGAAGTGCCAAAAATCGCTCTCTATTCAATCTCAATATCAGACTTTGATTTCAACCTCAACACCTGATGGCAACTCCAACTTCATCAAAGCATCAATAGTCTTTGGTGTAGATGAGTAGATATCAAGTATGCGCTTGAAAGTGCAAAGTTGGAACTGCTCACGTGCCTTCTTGTTTACGAAGGTTGAACGGTTTACAGTGAATATTTGCTTTCTTGTTGGAAGTGGCACAGGACCGCTAACTACAGCTCCAGTGCTCTTCACAGTCTTAACGATCTTCTCTGCTGACTTATCAACGAGGTTGTGGTCGAAAGACTTTAGTTTGATTCTAATCTTTTGATTCATATTATTTGTCTATTCTAATCCCTTAACTTTACCGCTTGACTTCTCGATAATCTCTTTAGCAAGGTTAGCGGAAACCTCGTCGAAGTGAGAGAACTCCATTGATGATGTAGCACGTCCCGAAGAAATAGTACGCAATACAGTCACATAACCGAACATCTCTGAAAGTGGCACCTTAGCCTTAACCACACGAGCAGTACCCTTAGACTCCATTCCTGAAATCTGACCACGACGCTTGTTAAGGTCACCGATGATATCTCCCATTGACTCCTCTGGAGTTACAACCTCTACGTTCATGATTGGCTCCATGATAACCGAACCTGCCTTAGGTGCAGCAACACGGAATCCGTTGCGAGCGCAAATCTCGAATGACAACTGGTCTGAATCGACTGGGTGGAATGAACCATCCTTCAAAGTAACCTTCATTGAGTCGATTACGTAACCTGCCAAAGCTCCATTTGCCATAGCTGTTTGGAATCCCTTTTGTACTGATGGGATAAACTCCTTAGGTACGTTACCACCCTTAACCTCATCAACAAAGATAAGACCTGTTTGACCCTCCTCTGCTGGACCGATCTCGAAGATGATGTCGGCGAACTTACCACGACCTCCAGTTTGCTTCTTGAATACCTCACGGTGTTGAACCGTTTTAGTAAGAGCCTCCTTGTAGTTTACTTGTGGTGCACCTTGGTTGATCTCCACGCCAAACTCACGCTTAAGACGGTCTACGATGATATCCAAGTGGAGCTCACCCATTCCGCTAATTACTGTTTGACCAGAATCCTCATCAGTGTGTACTGTGAATGTTGGATCCTCCTCAGAAAGCTTACCAAGTGCGATACCCAACTTATCAACATCCTTTTGAGTCTTAGGCTCGATAGCAAGACCGATAACTGGCTCTGGGAATGTCATTTGCTCTAGAGCGATTGGTGCATTCTCAGCACACAATGTGTCTCCAGTACGGATATCCTTGAATCCTACTGCAGCACAGATATCTCCTGCCTCAACAGTCTCCATTGGGTTCTGCTTGTTTGAGTGCATTTGGTAGATACGGCTGATACGCTCACGCTTACCACTTCTTGAGTTCAAGACATAAGAACCTGCATCCAACTTACCTGAGTAAACACGTACGAAAGCCAAACGACCTACGAATGGGTCAGTTGCAATCTTAAATGCCAAACCACAGAAAGGCTCAGATGCAGATGCCTCACGGCTAACCTCCTCATCAGTCTTAGGATTAGTACCATTAACAGCTGGCAAGTCGAGTGGACTTGGAAGGAATGCCATGATGTAATCCAACAACTTTTGAACACCCTTGTTGTGGAACGATGAACCACACAACATAGGAACGATTTGCATGTTGATAGTTGCTACACGGATTGCAGCCAACAACTCCTCTGGAGTGATTGAATCTGGATCCTCGAAGAACTTCTCCATGAGTGCGTCGTCAGTTGAAGCTACCTCCTCGATAAGTTTTGCACGCCACTCTGCTGCCTCCTCTGCCATAGCAGCAGGAATCTCTTTGATTTCGAAGTTATCACGGATAGTCTTGTCATCAAAGTAGTAGATTGCGTTGTTGTAAACAAGGTCGATAAGACCCTCGAATTTGTCCTCAGCACCGATAGGAAGAACTACTGGAAGTGCGTTAGCACCGAATATCTCCTTGATTTGAGAACAAACGTTATAAAAATCAGCACCCGTACGGTCCATCTTATTGACGTAACCCATACGTGGTACATTGTATTTGTCTGCTTGACGCCATACTGTCTCAGACTGTGGCTCAACACCACCTACTGCACAGAATGTAGCCACAGCACCATCCAATACACGCAATGAACGCTCCACCTCTACGGTGAAATCAACGTGTCCTGGGGTGTCGATAAGGTTCATTTGGTATTGCTTGCCCTTGTAGTCCCAGAATGCAGTTGTAGCAGCAGATGTGATTGTGATACCACGCTCTTGCTCCTGAACCATCCAGTCCATAGTTGCTCCACCATCGTGTACCTCACCGATTTTGTGAGTTTTACCTGTGTAAAAAAGGATACGCTCAGATGTGGTAGTTTTACCAGCATCAATGTGAGCCATGATACCGAAGTTACGAGTATATTTAAGATCTCTTGCCATCTTTTTCTTCTCCTATATATTATATATTAAAATCTAAAGTGTGCAAAAGCCTTGTTTGCCTCCGCCATGCGGTGCATCTCCTCTTTACGCTTGAATGATGCACCTTGTTGGTTGTATGCATCCACTATCTCTGCCGAAAGTTTCTCTGCCATTGATTTACCAGCGCGCTTACGTGAGTAAAGGACAAGGTTTTTCATAGAGATTGAAATCTTGCGCTCTGGTCTAACCTCCATTGGAACCTGGAATGTCGCACCACCGATACGCTTCGACTTAACTTCGACTTGGGGTGTGATATTCTCAAGTGCTTGTTTCCAAACATCAAGTGGAGATTTATCAGCATCCTTCATCTTCTTGCTTACCAACTCCAACGAATCGTAGAAGATAGTGTAAGCAATACTCTTCTTACCGTCCAACATCAAGTTGTTCACGAAACGAGTAACCTCGATATCGCTAAACTTAGGATCTGGAAGTAGAATGTGCTTTTTTGGCTTAGCTTTTCTCATTTTTTCTAAAAACTAAAAATTGTTTTTTTAATTTACTTTTTCTTTTTACCTGCTGCTGCTGGTGCTGCTCCTGGCTTTGGACGCTTAGTTCCATACTTTGAGCGGCGTTGGCGACGTCCATCAACTCCTGCTGAGTCGAGTGCACCACGCACCAAGTGATAACGTACTCCTGGAAGGTCTTTTACACGACCACCACGCACTAGCACGATTGAGTGCTCTTGTAGGTTGTGTCCCTCTCCTGGTATGTAGGCATTAACCTCCTTACCGTTTGTCAATCTAACACGTGCCACTTTACGCATTGCCGAGTTTGGTTTCTTTGGTGTGGTTGTGTACACACGAGTACAAACTCCGCGGCGTTGTGGACATGCTGCGAGTGCAGGAGATTTACTCTTCTCGATTGCGTGCACTCGGCCGTTTCTTACTAACTGTTGAATAGTTGGCATTTTAACGTTTTGTCCTTAATTATTAATAAAATTCTCTATGCCATTGGGCACTATACACCCAATAGGACTGCAAAGGTACGAATAATTTTTGTATTAGCAACTATTGCCGCCAATATTTTCGCAACTTTTTATCTCTTTTACAGCTTTTTACGCTCTTTGCTCACCTTCGTGCTCCTCTATCATGAGCTTTAGCTCGGGGCGCACTTCAATTCCGACCCTTTTGTTCAAATCAAAACCCACCAAAATCGAACGGCTGCGACTCTTAACTTTGTGAGTCACAGAACTCACAATCTCCTGCACAAAAGTGATACTCTTAGTTCCAATTTTTTCGATACGTGTGGTCACATACACAGCATCCGTAACCCGCACCTCTTCGAAATAATCATTCGAGTTGTTCACCACAATAAACGCCTCGTCACGCCATAGTGGAGGAAATCCCAACACATCGGTAAAGTACTGCATTTTGCCCAAATCATAATAATTTTGGAGCACGATATTATTCACATGCCCCAACATGTCTATATCCGAAAATCGAATTTGAATATCTGTTTTTATCATATCTACATAATTTGTTGATTTACGCCTGTTTTACAGCCACATATAGCACAGACGCCTATTTTACAGCGGCAAATATATAAAATATTTTAGCCGCTTTGTTTTATTACAAAAAAAGATTTTATATATTTGTGGTGTCCTTTACTGGACACACGTATTGTTATTTAATTAACTGATTGTTTATTACGCTCAAAAAATCGGCAAAATTTTTCGTAAACAAGATAAACAAGTATGGTCTACGCTATCTAGAAATGGCATGGACTCGCTTGTTTTGTTTACAGGTATTTGCCGATGCCTTTGGGGGTAACTTGCGAGCTCCATGCCACCATGCTAGCCATGAACTTTCAGCAATATTACTTCAAAGACCTAACCACAATGGAAGAGCTAACCAAACAAACTGTCGCTTTCTCGGGATACCGCACTAGCAAAATCACGGCAACCAACCTTGACCCAATGATTCTGTTCAAAATCAAGGACTCAGTACGCAAGTGCATTATCAATCTACACGAGCGTGGATTCAGACGCTTTATCACAGGTGGCTCCTCAGGGTTTGATTTAATCGTAGGCAAAGCCCTGCTAGAGCTTCGAGCTACCACACTCTCCGACATAAAAATAATAGTCGCCATACCCCACCACAATCAATATCGGGACTACACCCTAAACGAGCAATCGTTGTACCTAAGACTCATAGACAACGCCGACGAGGTGAACTACATATCTAAGGAGTATCACGACACCGCCTATCTCGATCGCAACAACTACATGCTCACACACTCTTCGCTTTTGGTGTGCTACTACGACGGGCAACGAGGCGGCACTATGTACACCGTAAATCGAGCTCTTCGCTTGGGGTACGAAATCATAAATCTGTGCGAGGGGTACAATATCACTAGGAGTAATAGTAGGCAAGCGACGCTATTCTAATTTTTTTAACCCCCGTTTGTTATATTTACCCTATATTCTAACGCAACAATCCACCCCTCTATTATTTGATTGTTGGCTTTTTTTACCTACTTTTGCGAATAAAGCCAATCATACAAGCAAGTGGATAATATATTAAATGGTGACATAAAATTCGTGCCCACAGTGGGCGAAGTGCGAGCAACGCTACTTAGTCGAGAACTTGGAATCTCGACTATGGGTGATGCGCTATACCACCTACCATTTAGATATATCGATCGCACACGCATATACTCCTTTAGTGAGGTGCGTGAGGGGGATGGCTCGTTTATCCAAATCAAAGGGCGCATACGAGGAGTGAGCTACACGGGCGAGGGTCGCAAACAGAGATTCATAGCGCAACTTCAGGAGGATAGCGGCGCAACCATTGAGCTGCTATGGTTTCAGGGCATAAAATGGATAGAGAAACGCATAGAGATAGGTCGAGAATATATCGTCTTTGGTCGCCCGACATTCTACCGCAACACCTTCTCTTCAATCATCCACCCCGAAGTGGAGACCACAGAACAAGCCCTATCTCGCAAATCGCACAGCGGAATGCAGGGGGTATACTCCACCACCGAGCGACTATCACGCACACTTGGCACAAAGGGGTTTTACAACATGATAATCGAGATTTGGAGAGTTATAGGCTCCAAAATCGAAGAGAACCTACCCCCATACATACTCTCCAACTACAACCTCATGTCGCTGCGTGAGGCGATATATAATGTGCACTTCCCACAATCCCCCGACAAACTGCAAGCGGCTCTGCATCGCCTCAAATTCGAGGAGCTATTCGCGCTGCAACTGGTGATTCAATCACGCCGCAGCGAGCGACTCACCAAGAGCAACGGATTTATATTTTCGAAGGTCGGCAACATATTCAACACATTCTATACCTCCAAACTCCCGTTTCCGCTGACCGAAGCTCAACAACGTGTGATAAAGGAGATTAGACAAGATACCGTGTCAGGATTCCAGATGAATAGACTCCTGCAAGGCGATGTGGGTAGTGGCAAAACAGTCGTGGCACTAGCTACCATGCTACTGGCTGTGGATAATGGATTTCAGGCGTGTATAATGGCACCCACCGAAATCCTTGCTCGCCAACACTTCGCCTCCATGAGCCGCATGTGCGAGGGGCTAGGCATAAAACTCGCCATACTCACAGGAGCATCCAAAGCCAAAGAGCGCAGAGCATCGAGCGAAGGAGCAGCATCGGGCGAGGTGAATATACTAATCGGCACACACGCCCTCATTGAGGACAAGGTGCAATTCTCGAACCTAGGCTTTGTGGTCATCGACGAGCAACACCGCTTTGGCGTGGAGCAGCGAGCAAAGCTATGGAACAAAAACTTGCAGCCTCCCCATATCCTAGTTATGACCGCCACACCCATACCTCGCACATTGGCTATGACCCTGTATGGCGACCTCGATGTATCTGTCATAGATAAGCTCCCCCCAGGGCGCAAACCCATACGCACGGTGCACTACACAGATGCCGCACGCCTGCGAGTGATAGGATTCATGAAGGAGCAGATAGCCCTAGGCAGACAGATATATGTGGTATACCCACTAATCGAGGGGTCGGAGAGCATGGACTACAAAGACTTGCACGATGGCTACGAATCCATCGCACGAGACCTACCCCTACCCGACTACGTCACCACAGTGTGCCACGGCAAGATGAAACCAGCCGATAAGGAGGAGTCTATGCGCCAATTCAAGAGTGGCGAGGCTCAAATCATGGTTGCCACGTCGGTCATAGAGGTGGGAGTAGATGTGCCCAATGCCACGGTGATTATAATTGAATCGGCCGAGAGGTTTGGTCTGTCGCAACTCCACCAGCTGCGTGGTCGTGTGGGCAGAGGAGGCGAGCAATCATATTGTATATTGATGTCGAGCGAGAAACTCAGCCGTGAATCACGTGCTCGACTAGAGGCTATGTGCCAAACCAACGACGGCTTCCGCCTATCGGAATTAGACCTTAAGCTACGTGGCGCAGGCGACATAAATGGCACAATGCAGAGCGGAGAGTCCCTTTCGCTAAAGGTGGCAAACCCCACACTCGATGTGGCAATCCTCACCGTAGCACGTGACGCTGCCGAAGCAATCCTCACCGCCGACCCATTATTAGCACACCCCGACAACGCCATGCTGCGCCAACTCCAACGCGAATATCAACCCAAAGAGAGGATTGACTTTTCGCAAATATCATAATTTTTAATAATTTTATCCGTTATTACAAAAAAATAGATATATTTGTGAACATAAACACTTAAAGCCATGAATAACGACGAACAACAAATCCCTAATATCCCTCAATTCGACCCTTCGGAATTCGAACACAACGAGAATGATTACAACGAGCCAAAGCCCGAAAATTCAATTCGAGGCTATCAAATCGTAATCTCAATATTGGTTGTTATACTCACCGCCCTGTCGGTGTTGTACTTCAATATCCACCGCCAACAAATGGCAGATTACGACCTATTGACCATCGACAGAGACTCCATACAGTCAAACCTCACGGAGCTCATCGGTGAATTTGACGAATTGGAGGTTCAAAACGACAGCCTCAAACTAAGCATGGAGATTGAGCGTCACCGTGCCGATTCAATCATCAACCAGCTCAAACGTGAGAGGTCGTTCAACTACGCCAAACTCAAACAATACGAGAAAGAGGTTGGAACTCTGCGCACCATTATGCGTGGCTACTTACAACAAATCGACTCGCTCAACACTCTCAACAAGCAACTCATAACCGAGAATGTCACATACCGCAAGAAGATTTCTTCGGTAGAGCTACGTGCCGAACTTGCCGAGGAGCAGGCTCAGGAGCTTCAAAACAAGGTGCGCCAAGGTTCGGTACTCAAAGCCACAGGCATCACTATGATTCCTCTCAATTCGCGCGACCGCGAAATCACAAGAGTGCGCAATGCCGAGAGATTGAGATGCGACTTTATGTTGGCAGCCAACGACCTCACAACTCCAGGTAACAAAGTTATATATGTACGCATAACCTCACCAGATGGATATATCCTAGCCACCGATGCTCTGCCATCTTTCACATACGAGGGTGAGCAACTTACATACTCGGCATCTCGTGAGGTGGAGTATCAAAACCAAGACCTCGGAGTCAGCATATTCTACACTGGAGCAGGTTTCACAGCAGGCAACTACAAGGTTGAGCTCTACACCGAAGGGTATTTAATTGGCGTTTCGGAGGTCACTCTACGATAGCCACACACCCCATAATACCAATTATCCCCCAATTGAATAATCACTCAATTGGGGGATAATTGTATTATGTATTTACCTTATCGCTCTACTGATTAAGTATCTCGATTTGTTGTTGCACAGACTCTTCGTGTACGGCACGGAGGATTGTGCGGATAAACTTCTCGTTCATGCTCATAAGACTTGCATCTGTTGCACGGTTTGCGATAAGTTTCTCATATCTGTTTGCTTGCAACACTGGCATATTGTGCTCCTTTTTGTATATCCCAATCTCTTTAGATACACGCATGCGCTTTGCCAAAAGTTCCAAAAGCTCGTTATCCAACTTGTCGATTTGCTCACGAAGTGCCACCAAATCCTCAGTTGTCATAACCTCCTCACGAAGAACTAGCGACTCCAACATCTCCTTTAATCCTGCTGGAGTAAGCTGTTGCGATGCATCGCTCCACGCCTCCGTAGGGTTGCAGTGCGACTCAATCATAAGACCATCAAATCCCAAATCCATAGCTTGCTGGCTGATAGGCTTGATTAGCTCACGCTTACCTCCGATGTGCGAAGGGTCACAGATGATAGGCACGTTTGGCATACGACGACGGAACTCGATAGGAATAGCCCACTGTGGAACATTGCGGTAGATAGTTTTGTCATACACCGAAAATCCACGGTGAATAGCACCTAGGCGACGAATTCCAGCATTATAGATACGCTCCAAACCACCAATCCAAAGCTCCAAATCTGGAGACACGGGGTTCTTAACCAACACTGGCACATCCACTCCACGCAACGCATCGGCAACCTCTTGCACTGCAAATGGGTTGGCTGTGGTACGAGCTCCGACCCACAATAAATCTACCCCTGCTTTGAGTGCTTGGTACACGTGCTCTGCGGTAGCACACTCCGTAGCGGTTAGCATTCCAGTCTCTTGCTTCACACGACGCAACCACGCAAGACCCTCTTTGCCAATACCCTCAAAACCTCCTGGTTTGGTACGTGGTTTCCAGATTCCAGCACGGAAGATTTTCACTCCATTTGCAGCCAACTCCTTAGCTGTACTAAGCACCTGACCCTCGGTCTCGGCACTACATGGTCCAGAGATGATAAGTGGACGTGTTGCGTCTAACTCTGGGAATAAAATTGGATTAATTTCGTTCATAATTTTGTTTATTTAATTTGTTAATCTTCTATATTTTTGCGGCACGGATTCGCTCCAACGCCTCTCGCATCTTGGGCTTCGTGGCACACAGAGATATTCGCACATATCTATCCCCCTGGCTTCCGAATATAAACCCTGGGGTTATAAATACCCGAGCATCGTCCAGCACCTTGTCGCACAACACCTCTGCCGATTCAGCCCCCTCGGGAATTCTACCCCATAGGAACAGACCCACCTGCTTGGTGTCAAATGTGCACCCCATCTCCGCCATAATCTCGGCCGCAACAACCCTGCGTGCTGCATACTCTGCGTTGAGCTCATCGTTCCACTCCTGCTCCAGAGTCATAGCCTCGGCAGCTGCTAATTGCAAGGGTTTGAACATACCCGAATCTACGTTACTCTTCACACGAAGTATCCACTCCACAAAGATAGGATTTGTTACCAACATTCCAACTCTCCAGCCAGCCATATTGTGACTTTTGCTCAAAGAATTTAGCTCTATGCAACACTCTCTAGCCCCTTCGACCTGCATTATGCTCATTGGTGTGGGATTTAGTATGCGAGAGTATGGATTATCATTTACAATTATAATCGAGTGTTTGCGACCAAATGCCACCAACTTTTCGTACAATTCTATCGAACCATTACGCCCCGTAGGCATATTGGGGTAGTTCACCCACATCAACTTAATCTTATCGAGTGGCAACTTCTCTAGTGCCTCGAAATCGGGCAACCAATCATTCGCCTCGGTGAGGTCGTAGTTATACAACTCCGCTTGCGCCAGCTTGCTCACCGACGAGTATGTGGGGTAACCTGGGTTGGGTACCAACACTCCATCTCCTGGGTTTATGAATGCCATGGTGATGTGCATAATTCCCTCCTTGGAGCCTATCAGCGGCAGAATCTCTGTTGTGGGCGAAAACTCCGCACCATAAATTCGTTTGTACCACACAGACATCGACGCCCTCAACTCGGGTATGCCGACATAGGATTGGTAGGAGTGATTGCTCGCAACATGGCTCTCGGCGCACAGGCGGTCGATAATGCTATCGTGTGGCGGGCGATCTGGCCCTCCTACACCCAACGAGATGATATCTCGCCCCTTGGCATTAAGCTCTGCAATCTCACGTAATTTCTTCGAAAAGTAATATTCACTCACTCGCTCTATGCGCTCGGCAGGGCGGAAGTTACAACATTGGGTTTGAACACTGGACATATTCGCCAAAAATCTTTAAATCATTAGTTAATGGTCTGATAGCCTCCAATCCTTGGTGGAATCTCACACGGCTATCAAAGACTAAGTTTATATAAAATAGGTACTCCCACTCTCTGCCCACAATCGGCAGGGATTGAATCTTGGAGAGGTTGAGGTCATAATACGACAAAATCGAAAGCACCTTCGACAGCGAACCCGACGAGTGAGGTAGCGAAAAGACCAGCGACGCCTTGTTGATTTTAGTCTCCTCGACCATATTCCCTGCCACGCTCTTATCTGCCAAAATTAGGAAACGTGTGAAGTTGCGCTTATTGGTCTCCACCGCCTCAGCCAATATGTTGAGCCCGTACAACTGCGCTGCATATTTGCTGCATATTGCTGCACGACCCTTAAGCCCTCGCTCTGCAATATCTTTGGCACTACTTGCGGTATCACCCTTCTCGACAACCTTGATTGTGGGGTGCTCACCCAGCCACTTTTGGCACTGCATGAGTGCAATAGGGTGTGAATTCACCTCCTTGATATCGGCAAGTGTCTCACCTGGGAGTGCCGCCACGCAGTGCGATATGTGAAGCTTATGCTCACCCACAATCCTCAAATCGCTACCCTGCAACAGGTCGTGATTTTGGAGCAAAGAGCCTGCAATAGTATTCTCAATTGCCATAGCTCCCATTAGCGAGCGGTCAGATGCCATGCGCTCAAACATCTCGGCAAAGGTTGCGCACTCGATAATCTCGACCTGCTCGCCCTCGAAATATTGTTTGACAGTCTGCTCATGGAACGACCCTGCAACACCTTGAATTGTTATTTTTTTCATTCTTAAAAATATTATCTATATACAAAAAATCCCACCTTGCACAGGCGGGATTCTATATATTTTGTATTTATTATGACATAACTACTGATACATACTCTCCCGCCCTCTTTCGGTAATAAAAGAAGTAGCTAAAAAAGAAGAAGAAATATCGTTGTGTTGTGTTCATATAAAACATTGTCGTTATTTACGGATGCAAACTTATAAATATTATTTATTAAAAACAAATAATTATTCATTTTTTAATGCAAAAATATCGTTTGAGGAGCTCTGCGCCAAACATGGTACAATCCTAAGAGTATACTCCTGCTCGAAGTTAGGGGTGAAAAAACCCTTGCCTAGATTCTCCGCAATCTCTTCGACTGAGAAGAATCTGCCGCCATCGAGCTCGGCTGAGGGATGCACCTCTCCATCATATATGGTGTAGTAGACGTGTACATACTCATGCTCCACCTTAGAGCGAAAATCGTACGAGCATAGGTGTTTGGGCTCAAATTCCCTCACCCCCAACTCCTCACGACTCTCACGAATGAGAGCTTGAATAGGGCTCTCACCCAAATCCACATGCCCTCCAACTGCGGTGTCCCACCTGTCGGGTTGTATATCCTTCCACTTGGGGCGATGTTGCAGATATAGCTCCCCTCGTGAATTAAACAGATGCAGGTGTACCACGGGGTGCAGCAACATAGAGCCGCTATGACACTCCCCACGTGTGGCAGAACCTATCACCTCGCCTTGCATATCTACGAGTGGAAAAATCTCTTGGCTGTTATCCTTCATTACGCATAAGGTGTTACTTTATTGGCTCCGTACGAGGCTGTCCGCTCTTGTGACCTAGCGACTCCAACCACTCCTCGGCATGCGAAGCGACGACATCCGTGCGATCCATCCAATATCTATCTCGAACGTAGTTTTCGATATCTATACGCAGATTCTTCTCTATAGGGAACTCGGGGCGCAAAAGAGCCTCTTTCTCCTGGCGCACAGAGGGACGACGCTCCCAATCGCTAAAGTCACTTCGCACAGGGCGCAACTCCTCCTTCCATTTGAAACCCTCTAATCGCATAGGCTGCGTCGTGGGAATCAACGCCACAGGATAGAATATGTATGATGGAGATATGCGATATGTGATACCCTCCAACTCTTGATTTTTGATATAGAACGATGCCGAACCACTCTCCAGGTATACCATTGTGGTCACCTCCCCCGTATCTTCGTCACGAGCGAAGTATATGGTTTGAACATTACTCTCCACATCATTCCTATAAATATCATTGTCGCGGAAATAAGAGGTAATGGTTTTGCCCGTAACTTGGTTGTAGTATGTGGTGTCAATCTTCGACGCCATGATTGGAGTACCCGTAAAGACTGCCTTATCCAACTCTTTGTTGCGAGTATATATATCCATCACATCCGACGACACTTGATTCATGCCATTCCATATATATGGGTCTAAGTATAGGTGCAGGGTCGAATCCCGAGAGTCCACCATCAATGAATCGCTCACACTCTGCTGCTCTCCTTGGTATGTTTTGGTGTTGCGATACGCCACAATTATGCGATATATACTATCCACTTTTCTCTCTACCTCCACCGTCACAGAGTCCACAGGCGGAATCTTCTTCAAAGAGTCTGCCATACGCACACTATCTCTTATGCGCAAACTATCCACAACTCTAAGGCTATCCAATGAATCTGCGGCAGCTATCTCCTCCGCCGTGGTCTTACCTCGTTTTATGCGCTTAGCGTCAATTTTTGCTTTGCGCGCTGCTGCGGCACGTGCGGCACGAGCCTTTTGAGCATCCATCTTCTCGGCACGTTGGCGTATGCGCTCTCTCGATATAGCCTCCACTCTGAGTCGCTTTGCCTCTGCTTGTTGTTTCTTCTCCTCTATATTTATCTTGTGTACAACCTCACTCCTAAGATCCTCTATTTCGGCATCTGTCAGGGTCATAGAGACAGAGTCTCTAGCCAATGAATCCGCCTCAACTATGGGGCTCTTGACCTCGGCAATCGGTTCACTCTCTACTGCCAATGAATCCGCTACCTCTGCGACAAGAGTGGTATCTTTCGCTATAGCCGCCAAGCTATCCGCCTTAGCCTTAGCTTGCACCCTCTCAATTATAGCCTTCTGCAATCTCTCCTCAATTAACTGCTCACGGCGCACCTTTGCCTCCTCTATGGCTCTCTTCTCATCCTCTTTTTGTTGCAGTTTCTCTGCCTTAGCTATCGCCTTGCGCTCCTTTTTGGATAGAGTATCCGCCGCTTGCGACAATGAGTCTGCCTCAACAGTGGCTCCGCTATCTGCTGATTGTGATTTTTTGGCATCTTTATCTCTTTGAGAGTGGTCATGATTATGGTCGTGCGGTGGTGCACCTGTCTCTGGGGCACTCTCTGCTTGAGCCTCTGGGGTCGATGTCTCTGGCTGCTGCTCTATGTCTACATGGTGAGTCGTAATGATGATTGTGTCGCCACGCATAAACATGGTGTCGGCCTGCTCTGGGTCATAATTCACAACCAGAGGTCTCTGCGACAGAAACAGTTTCTCCTCTCTGTCCCAATGGTGAGCAAAATGGCTATATACCAACATTTTATTGGTGGTGTCATCCATCTGAATATTTCCTCTTAGGATTGTCTCATCCAGAGCTTGATAGTGATCCATGGAGTCACTCCACGCCTCACGCTCCGAAGATAGCATGTAGCCTTTGCGAGTAAACGAAAATCTATCCTCCTCCTTATTGTAATCTCCTCTGTCGGTGGATAGGTACTCACCCTTTTTGTTCCATATATCTGTGTTGTCGAAGAATCGTGCGTGGTCGCTCTCCATATTATATATCACCGAATCGCCCTTCATTTCGTAGCTAGTGGTGTATATCTCAACCTCCTCCACACCCACAACCTCCTTTAAATCGGCGTAGTAGTAACCCCTCACCGACTCCAAACGGCTGCTGTCGGCATTGGATGCCACGCCACCGCCCCAATATGTTCCGATGTTATCCAGGGTGTTGAACCGAAAGTTGTATGTGTAGAGTGTAACATCCTCATCCACAACCTTTACAATTGGTGAATATAGGGTTATTTCGTTGCTCAATCCATCATACACCGCACGATCGGCATAGGCGTATGTAGTGTTTTTATTAATCAACACATTACCAAAGCAGTCGAGTCTATCGTTGCCATACCTCACCGCACTATCTGCCGTGATTACCGCGCCATTGTGCTGTGCAGCGAAGTTACCCACCAAACATAGCACCGACGAATCGGGCCCCAGTTTGTGTGGGAATACAATATCTGCCTTTATATCCACAAGCTCTGGCGCAGCCTTAGGCTCTTCCGCCTCGCTCATGTCGCGCCTACCTCCTCTAACAAACAGCGAGCCGAGGATTATTAGCGTTAGGGTAAATGATAATATCTTGCGCATTCTACTTCAACCACATCTTGTTTTCGAAATCGTCGTTCCTGAATTCGGGTATGATATATACATACATCGAACGTATGTGCTCCGAGAGCCACTCCTCAAGTGCTTTTTCCTGTTTAGCTTCGAGTGCCAACGCCTCGATTTTGAGGTAATCTTGCTCAAGAGTTGCTGTGTGAGCTGGTATCACCTCTACGAGTTTCACAATCTTACTCATCTGATTTCCAACCATATCCTCGGTGGTGAATGGATTAGACATCTCCCCCACTTTCAAGCGGCTGAGGTTGTTGAAATCATCTATACTTTTGTAGCCTCGACTTCCGAAATCCTCCTTCAGGAACTTGGTGACCGTGAGCTTTGCATCATAAGCGTTGTAGCGTTGCAATACATCATAGTTCGACACTATTCCGCCATTCATCTTCGACGACGCATCATCCGAGTACAACTTTGCAGCCAAATCGAAACTCAACGAATCGCTCCTAATTGCCATGGCTATACTATCCAAAAATTTGGTGGGCTCCGACAACTCATCCGTTGTGTATGTCGGGCGCAACAATATGTGGCGACAGTGATAATTCCCAGCTGATTTGTCTATCAGCTCTATGATATGGTATCCGAACTCAGTCTCCACAATCTCCGACACCTGCCCTGGGCGCAACGCCTCCAGAGCCTCTGCAAATGGAGTCACAAATGCCGAAGAGGGCTGCGGAGACATCTCTCCACCCCTAAACGCCGAACCTGGATCGACGGAGTACATCTGTGCCAATACCGAAAATTTGGTTTGACCCGTCACCACACGCTCTCTCATCTCCAACAGACGCTCCCTCACACGACGCTTAGCCTCATCTATCGAACTTGGGAATTTTGTGATTTGCGCATACGAATATTGCTCTCCAATAACAGGGATATCCTCCTTTTTCATATCCTTGTAGTACCTCTCCACCTCGCCAGGGGAGATTGTCACAGCTCCGATGATTTCGCGACGCATGCCCTGTGCTAGACTCTGCTCGTTATATTTGGAGCGGATATTTTCTCGTATGTTAAACAGTTTCATGCCTTGACTCTTCTCCAATTCGGCTATGCCCCCAGCTTGCAACACCATAGCATCAACATGGTTATTAACCTGCTCATTTATAGAAATATGATTTATAGCCACCGAATCTATCTCCGCCTGGTTGGCTAATAGTCGCTGTTCCATGAGTGATTCCAACACTTCGTTCATCGGATCTCTATCCGACGTGTAGCCCTGAGCACGACGAGCCTCTGTCATCTCGTTAGCTCCATGCTTAACCTCCGAATACAAAATCGAAGAGCCACCAACAACTGCCACGACCTTATCCAACAACACTCGCTGCGGCTGAGCCGACACACTCACACACCCCGCAATGGCACACATCGAAACTATAATTTTCTTTAACATATCTAATTTAATTTTTCACCCTCAATCGTGTAGTTACGCACCACCGCTCTGGCGTTTGCATCTCGGAGTAGTTCACGCTCATATTGGCGCAGAAACTCCGATTGATTTCGATTGTTGAGTATATATATAATTTTATCTTTCACTCTCTCCAAAGGCTCAGCATCGCCCTCGTTCATAACTTCGGTGATTTGGAAATAGTACTTAAACTCCGCATCCTCCAACTGCTGCACACCATGTTTTGAGATGTACTCGGGCAGATGACCTCGACGCACAATTGGTAGGCGACTCAAAAAATCGGAGTACTCCACCCACGACGATGTTAGCTCCACCAAATCATATCTCTTCTTCTCGCATATCGACCTAAAATCACCACCTTTCTTATCGGCTAGTGTAGACATCTGCTTTAACATCTCCTTGGCATCCTTGGCATCCTTGGGCAGAGTTAATATACGCCCCTTCACCAAACGAGTGGTTAGAGGGAAGTTACCGCTGTTTTGAGCATAATACTCCTCAATCTGCCCTTCGGAGAGTGTTGCCCTAAAATTTTCGTTGGTGTGGTGTTTCTCTAATTTGCGAATCATCAATGAATTGCGATACTCCTCCACCATTTTGTCTATATCGGGAGCCGAAGATGCAAAAACCCTCTCCGCCTCGAGTAGCTTCACGCTGTTTTGAATCCATTTTTCGGCATACCGAGCGACAAAAAGTGTGCTATCCTCCGAGGATAATCCCTCGGGAGCGAGACCTCTCAAATCGCTCACTCTAAGCTCCATATCCTCTACAGACGCAACCATCTTGTCGCCCCCAATATTGAGAGGCAACTCCCGACACGACACCCCCACGAGCAGTGCCAACAGTGCAAAAAGTTCTGTTTTCAGATTCATACGTCTGACAAAAATAACGTTTTTTATTGGTTTTATTGCATAAAATGCATATAAAATCAGAGTTTTATTCCCTCCGTAGATATCACCTTCTGTGCTTTTCTTATGCGAGTGAGCTGTCGAGCAATCTTCACCGACGACACCAGCAGCACAAAAACCGCCACCGCATATATCGAAAAGTATACAACCTTATTGTTCACAACCTTCCAAAGTGTAATATTTTCGAACCCCAACCACATCAAAATATAGGCCAACGCATTGTTGAACGCATGCAACAAAATCGGAGCAAAAAGCGACCCCGTGCGGATATACAAATAGGAAAGTACAAGCCCTATAACCAGCGCATTAACCGCTGCTGTGAGGTGCATGTGCAACACCGCAAAAAATATGGCCGAAATCGAACACGCCGCCCACACACCACTCTTGGCACGCACCGACTCCAGGATTATACCCCGACACAGAAACTCCTCCGCAATAGGAGCTATAACGATGAGCGTCAATAACATCTCCCACCCTCGCCCATACATCTTTGGCACAGCAGGCAAATAGCTCATCAAAGGGTCAAAAACCACAGCTATCGACAACAACAGCATCATACCCCACAACAACACCGAGGGGTTGAACCCAAGTATCGAGAATTTAGCAATCGAAGCCGTACACTTCCTAACCCTGCGGAGCACCAATGTGCCGACAATGGTAAAAGCCATGGTGAACGAATAACTTATCATCGAAAAGACTCCAGCTTGATTCTCCGCCGCAGTACGCAACGCCTCATCGGTGCTACTCAGTGCGGTGCGGTCAAAACCATACCCAAAACCATAAGTCAAAGCCAAGGATATGAGTTGCGACACAAAAAAGATTCCCAAAATCGCCAATAAATCCACCGTAGTTGGGAATAGACCCCACCACACGCCCTTTTGCTGAGGTGCCGAACTATCCTGATTTGCTCCACTGGGGAGGCTTTGTTCTTGCTTATTGCTCATAGTCATTATAAAATTACCCCCCAAAGATAACTATTTTTTTTGGTAGGTGTGGTGTATATTCACAGATTTTGACTAAATTTGCACAGGTACGAACTTGAAGTATAATTTTTATGTCCAAAGTAATAGCATTAGCAAACCAAAAAGGTGGCGTAGGCAAAACTACAACCGCCATAAATCTCGCTGCATCACTTGCCATATTGGGCAAAAAGGTGTTGATTATAGATGCCGACCCCCAAGCAAACGCAACTTCGGGGTTGGGATTCGACATAAATTCAGAGGGCATATACGAAGCTCTCATTGGCGAAGTGTCGGCCAAAGATACTATTTTGAAGTGTTCGTACGTTAAAAAACTATGGCTCCTGCCATCGAGCATAGATTTGGTGGCGGCAGATACCGAACTCTCCAAAATGGAGAGGGCACATTTTCGCATGCGAGAGATTGTGGAGGAGGTCAGAGACGACTACGACTACATATTCATCGATTGCTCACCATCGCTAGGTTACACCACGGTCAATGTGCTCACGGCAGCCGACGAGGTACTAATCCCCGTGCAATGCGAATATTTGGCACTCGAAGGGCTCAGCAAACTGCTCAATACCATAAAACTCGTGCAGGGTGGATTAAACCCCAATTTGTCGATTAATGGATTTGTGCTGACAATGTACATGCGCAATAGACTCAATAACCAAGTGGTTGAGGAGGTGAGAGAGCACTTCTCGGAGTTGGCATACGAAACTGTTATTCAGCGTAATATACGCTTGGGTGAAGCACCTTCGCACGGCAAACCCGTGATTTTGTACGACGCAGCAGCTGTGGGGTCAAACAACTACCTAAGCTTGGCAAAGGAGTTCCTGAAGAGAGAGAGAATAAAGAAAAAAAATAACCAATGATAAAACAAAAAAAAGGTCTAGGAAGGGGACTAAACGCAATATTCACCTCATCCGAAACCACACCCGAAACTAAAAGCCACACACCATCCACCGACATGGCGCAGGTGGCTATTCTAAGCATAAAACCCAATCCGACACAGCCTCGACGAGATTTCGACGAGGATAAATTGTCGGAGCTTGCCGACTCCATCCGTGAACTCGGAGTCATACAACCCATCACACTGGTAAGAGACAACGACACATACACAATCATAAGCGGCGAGCGCAGATGGCGAGCTGCACAGATAGCAGGGCTCAGAACTATCCCAGCATATGTGCGTGAGGCTGATGAATTGAAGTTGCACGCCATGGCACTAGTCGAGAATCTGCAACGTGAAGATTTGAACCCTATGGAGATTTCGTTTGGTATGTTGCGCCTAATAGAGGAGTGTGGCATCACCCAAGATTCACTAGCTCAACTAGTTGGCATGAAACGACCTACGGTTGCCAACTACCTACGCCTCATAAAACTCACCGACGAGGTGCAATCTGCACTCAAAGAGGAGCTCATAACCATGGGGCACGCCAAGGCTTTAGTCTCAATCGAGGATGCCGCAAAACAGATTGCCGTACTAGAAAAAGTGTTGGAACTTTCGCTCACAGTGCGCCAAACCGAAGAGTTGGCACGCGCTATGCAGCAAAACGAAATAGAGACCCCCACGCCCCAAGAGCCAGCCGCAGAGGAGATAGTTGCAGAGGAGGAGTACCCCGAAAGTTACGCTCGCTTGGTAGAGAAATTGGAGGGATTGTTCTCGGAGCAGATATCCATAAAGAGAGGCAAGAAAGGTGGCGGTCGCATTATTATTGATTTTAACGATGACGCTGAAATAGATAGCTTTATCGGAAGATTAGGAGATATTAAATAATGACAAACAAGAGTCTTAGGTGGATTAATATATTGGTTCTCTGTGTGCTTATGCTCAGCGGTGCGTTCAACGGCTCTGCTCAAATCAAGCGTTCGGCAAAGAGCACCATTAGTGGGGGTGTGGTCAGAGGCTCTCTCATAGATACTACCGCAGTAGCGACGACGGTAACCGACTCTCTAAAACATATAATGGCGGACTCTGCGGCGGTTGATTCGCTCAAAGCGGTGGCGGTTGATTCTCTCGGATTGAACCCTGTGGCGGTTGATTCCCTAGCAAAAGTTGCTCAAAATGGTATTCAACCCAAACGCCCCGAAGAGAAGCAAAAAGAGAAATTCTTTAGTGACTCCATGGGATTGTCTAAGATGTGTTGGATTTCGACTGTACTCCCTGGTTACGGACAGGTCTACAACAAGCAGCTGTGGAAACTCCCCATCATATATGGCGCACTAGGTGCATCAACCGCACTATTCGTAAAGGAGAATCAACGATACCAACCCCTCAAAGAGGAGTGGGATGCTCGCACCCTCACAAACCTCGATCGCGATGACGAACTAGATGCTCTGCAACGAAGCATGATACGCAGCAACACACGCCGACAACTATATTTAGGTGCCATGGTTTCGAGCTACATATACTCGCTAGCAGACGCCACGGTGAACTATTCGACCAACGATGTATCATCCGTAAAGAAGGCAACCACCCTAGCCACAGTGTGCCCTGGAGCAGGTCAAATTTATAATGGTAGCTACTGGAAACTACCCTTTGTGGTGGGAGGATTCGCCACTATGATATACGTAATTGACTGGAATAGCAGGGGTTACACCCGTTTCAAAAAGGCGTATGCTCTACGCTATGACTACGACGAAAACCCAGATTCATACCCCGATGGTTCGGCAGACGAATTTGGCGGACGATACTCAGCGGCATACCTCAAAAGTTTGCGCAATAGTTATAGGCGCAATAGAGATTTGTGTATAATCATGACCGCAGGATTATATATCCTGCAAATCATTGATGCTCATGTAGATGCTCACCTACGTGACTACGATATATCGGATGATTTAACTCTGAATATCGAGCCTCTAATCCAAAGCAACTACTCTCCCACAAGCAACAAAAATGTGGGAACCTATGGATTCAATATGAGCGTGAATTTTTAACACCACAGGGGATATACCGTAATTTTCGACCCCTTTATACCCAGCAGATGAAACATAAATATATTTTTTTAGTAGCAGCATTGACCTTTGCTGCAACACTTCCGACTACGGCAAGTGGCGAGAGACTCTCGTGGAAAGAGAGACGTGAGATAATAAAATCTAGCCGAGAAAGCACCACCTCCAACGCAGGCAGCAAAGTGGTGATAAACCCCACACAACGCCCTGTGGCTATAGCCGACACCGTAAATGTCATAAAGATAGAGGCTAGTGATGACAAACGAACCAAGGTAGACACTGCAGCCTACAACAGCTCACTGACAATCGACTACTCGGTATACCAAGTAGATTCGCTACTCTCTAAGTGGAGAGAGCAAGCTGCTATGGATCAATTTATTGCCTTTTTCGACAATTTCATCATGGTTGATGAGGTACTCGATGATGTGGATGTAAAATCAATTCCTGACTCTATACTCTCACGTAGACTTATGGATTTGGTGTCACCCATAAACCTGCCATACAACTCGATTGTCAAGAGCTACATATCTCGATACATAAACCCCAAATATGGCACTATTGGGCGCATAATGTCGCTGTCGCAATACTACTTCCCCAAAATCGAGGAGGAGCTAATCAAGCAGGGATTGCCCGTAGAGTTGCGCATGATGCCCGTCATTGAGTCCGCTCTAGCATCCACGGCTATGTCCAAAATGGGAGCAAAAGGATTGTGGCAATTTATGCCCTCCACAGGCAAGAGCTACGGCTTGGAGATAAACTCACTTGTGGATGAGAGATGCGACCCCGAGGCATCGACTATCGCAGCGTGCCGATTCTTAAAGGATCTATACAATATATATAATGACTGGAGTTTAGCTATTGCTGCCTACAACTGCGGCCCTGGAAATGTGAACAAAGCGTTGGCTCGTGCTGGGCTCAAAAAGGGCACGTTTTGGGATATATACTACTTCCTTCCTCGCGAAACACGTGGCTATGTACCAGCATTCATCGGTGCTACATACGCCTATGCATACCACCAACTCCATGGCATAGAGTTCCAAGAGTCACCGCTACCCTTAGCTACTGACACCATTAGAGTAGACAAACTTATGCACCTAGGTCAAGTTGCCGAGGTGTTGGAGCTACCCATACAATCACTCCGAGATTTGAACCCCCAATATAGCAAGGATATAATCCCTGCCACCACCAAAGATTACACTCTCCGCCTACCTCAACGCTACATGGTGAAGTATATCGAAAATGAGGCTGCCATCAAAGCCAAAGACTCCACATACCTCAAACAATACATAGACCCCGCAATAGTGCGCAAAGCGCAGAGCTCCATGGGTAGCACAATACATGTCGTGCGCAATGGCGAAAATCTGGGCTCTATAGCTCGCAAATATCGAGTTACGGTGCGTCAGATTATGACTTGGAATGGAATAAAGAATGCCAACAAACTCTCTGTTGGTCAGCGACTAAGAATCAACTCTCGCTAAAACTTATATTTCAACGACACATAAAACACCCGACCCTCGGCATATTCGTATGTCGAGGGTTGTGGCGTGTACCCGTTCACCAAACCAGACACGTAGTTCCCCACAACCCTATTCGCCTCACGCCCCGAGGTGATTGTGTTGTCACTGCCCAATATATTTTCGACCTTTGCAACCACAGTTATTGCCGCCCCACTTCGCAAATCAAATCTCTTGACTATTGATATGTTGGCATCTATCGAATTGGGCAATCGCTCCTGGGTGAGGAGTGAAGATAGAGCCTCCGTGGAGGTCATGCTATTGACTATGCGATCTGTCCGTCGCATAATCGAGGGTGCGATATATCTCTTTGCGAAGTAGGCCGACTCAACACCCACGACAACCCCCTTGCGCCCAAAATATGTAGCACCTAGAGTTGTTGCCACCTGCGGAGCATTACCCACAACATACCCCCTGAGAGTCGATGCCTGAGACTCCGCAACTAAACTTAAATCGGAATCATCGTATAGTCTTACCTGTGGCGCAGAGGAGTATATATAGCCACCAGCCGAAATAGTCGATACAAGACGCCACCTGCGCCCAATCGAAAACTCGCCACTCACCTCAACCCCCACCGAACGGGTGGCAATGTCGGAAATCACAACATCGCAATATGTAGATGATATATCGTCATACCCCTGCCACACCTGCTGCATATCGTACATCGAGAGCACATACCCCTCCACCGCAACCTTCACCCTTGGCGATGTGTAGCGATACTTTAGCGATGCAGAGGCTATCTTCTCGGTCGTGGGAGATTCAACTATACGATTGCTGTATTGAGCATTCACAAATATATACCTCGACAGAGGTGCTTCGCTATTAAACCCTAGGTCGAGTGAAAGAGCGTGTTGCGGAAGGAGCACAAAACCACCAGATGCCGAGAGTGAATATGTAGCAAGGGTGATACTCTGCGAATCGCCATAGGATGCCGAACCTGGGAATCGCTCCTTCTCGTAGTGACCATCCCTAAGAATTGACTCTTCGCCTATGGCAGCGGAGATATATAGAGACGAACGAGAGGTTCGATAATCGACTGCAGCAACAGCCTCTAGATGTGTGGTGTGAAATGTGTAGTCATAGCCAAATCGCTCCCCATTGGTGATTTTGCGATTGGGATCACGCAGGTTGTTTTGCAAGTTATTGCCCGTGTGGGTGTCGTCGGTAGAGTATTGGTCCATGTCTGTGAGATATTCACCGCCCAACAAATCTCTCATCTGCTTATAATTACGCCTACTGCTAAGGTTCGCATTTGCACCATACACCACCTTTACGCCACCATCCAGCTGCGTGTCGAACATAACCCCCAAATCGACATCCGCCACCCTCTCGACCATATCCTCCACTACGTAGTGTGACTCTCCATCCACCGACATTAAGTTTATCTGTTCGAGCTTGTCCCACGCAATTTGGGTATATTGAGTATCGTTTTGTTGCCACGACTCCACAACGCTACTATATGACGCAGAGCCCTCATAGTAACTCGGCATTTTGTTGTAGTAATTAGGCGTAGGATTCGAAGCGTTGTACCACCCCAAACGACTCAATTTGCGTGTGCCATACTCTGCACCAAGCCACACAGATGCCAAAGTCGAAGAGGTTATGGGAGTTTGAAAACGAGCCGACAGCGATGGCAGAAGATTGCGCACAACTCTCGAATTGCGTACCTTGCCGCCATAATAGCCCCATGATGGATTGTATAGGTTATTGTGCGTTAGGGTGTAACACTCCTGCGTGGCACTACTCCTCACACCTCTCATTTTATATGGGACTTTGAATGCAAGGGATATATATTTATCCTGCCCGAAATTGCGAGTAACAGATAGTGAAGGTGAAATCTCTTGGCGAAATACACCCTCAATTTTGGCATCTCGCCCCGAAAGTGCAAATATGGATGCGGATATACCCCACTCATTTCGTAGCGGAGTTTGCCAATCTACGGCACCGCCCACACTATACCCCGAAGTCGAGGCAAATAATCTAGCTTGTAATGATTTGGTGGGCTGCTCAAGGGTCTCATTTGCAGATATTGGAGCGGAGAGTAGACGCCCGAGCTGCCACCACTCGACACCCCTGCGCTTAGTGTCAATCGAAGTGTATAAGAATTTGTTTATCTCCGACCACAAATTTTCGTCTTGAGGATAGAGGTCAAACAGCGACGTGTTCTGCTCCAAGTCGATATATGTGTCGTGTTCCAAATAGAGATGTTCAGGCGCAGTCTTGGCACGAAGTGCAATGCTACAATCGAGCATGCACATCGCCACTACGACCCAAAATTTCAGATTGAATCGTCCCCCTACACCCTCGCTAACAACTCTTTTAATAATATCCAAAATCTACCTACGGACTCTATATTAAGTCTCTCTTCTGGAGAGTGCACACCCTCCATTGTTGGGCCAAACGACACCATATCCAAATCGGGAAAATTCTCTAGGAACAATCCACACTCCAACCCCGCGTGCATAGCTCTAACCACTGGCTCCGCACCACCATATTGTGTTCTATAACAGTCACATATCACATCCAACAACTTTGACTCTGGATTAGGAGTCCACCCTGGGTAACCATCCGAATGGGCAACATCCGCACCTGCCAATGCAAATACCGACTCCACCATATTTTTGGCATACACTTTACCGCTCTCCCTAGACGAACGCTGGCTAGTAGCCACCACAATCGTGTTGCCCTCCGAGAATCTGACAGATGCCAAATTCGACGATGTCTCAACCAGATTATCCATGACCATAGACATTGCAATTACTCCATTGGCAACCCCCAACATCGACGAAAGAAGCCCACTTTGAGCCTCCATATCTATGACTTTATCAATCTGCGGCATCTCACTTAGAATCATCTGCAACGACGGTTCACTCACCGCAAACTCTTCGCTGACAGACTCCACAAAGCTGTCGAAACTCATCGTAAACTCCACGATATGACGTGTGGGGATTCCAAACACAGCATACGACTCACGAGGTATGGCATTGCGCAAATTGCCACCATGGAAATAACTTAGGCGCATATTATACTCCGCTTCGCACTCCCACAACAGTCTAGCCAACAATTTATTAGCATTTGCACGACCCTTGTTTATATCCTCTCCCGAGTGCCCTCCTTTGAGCCCCGACACATCTATTCTGTAATATGTGAAATCTTTGGGTGCAGACTCCTCCTTGAAGCTGAAGGTAGCCACCGTATCCACACCTCCTGCACATCCTATGCAAATTTCGCCCTCCTCCTCAGAGTCCAGATTTATGAGATATTTGCCCGTAATCATACCCTCACCCAGCTCCTTGGCTCCTGTGAGTCCAATCTCCTCATTGACCGTGAAAAGAGCCTCCAATTCGCCACGCTTAAGTTCGGGGTCTATGAGTGCTGCCAAAGCTGCCGCCATACCGATTCCGCAATCCGCACCCAGAGTGGTGCCCACGGCGGTGACCCAACCATCGACTATGCGAGTGCGAATAGCGTCCCTCTCGAAGTTAAACTCCACGTCGGAATCCTTCTCGCACACCATATCCACATGCGACTGCAAAGTGACACGACACGCAGACTCAAACCCCTCAGCGGCAGGTCGTGTAATCACTACATTGCCCACACTGTCACTCCTAACGGGCAATCCATGCTCCGTGGCAAATGCCATCAGCCACGCTACAATCTGCTCCTCCTTGGTCGAGGGGCGTGGCACTTTTGTGATTGAATCAAATATCTCCCATACAATTTGGGGTTCGAGGCTGGCAATATTTTCCATACTGTGTTATTTTTTTCACAAAAATAATAAAATATTTTTAAAATATACCAAAAACTATGCTATCTTTGCGCTATTATGAAGATTAGAATTGGAGAAGGATTTGATGTCCACGTACTACAAGAGGGTTTACCATTGCATCTAGGTGGCATCGAGATACCACACACGCATGGCTGCGTAGCCCACTCAGATGGCGATGTTTTGATTCACGCCATTTGCGACGCGATGTTGGGAGCCGCAGCTTTGGGCGACATTGGACTACACTTCCCCGACAACTCTTCGGAATTTAAATCTATAGATTCAAAAATATTACTTCGCAGAACATCCGATGTTTTGAGAGCTCACGGATTTGTGGTTGGCAACATAGACTCCACAATCCGCATGCAACGTCCCAAGCTGAGACCACACATAGACAATATGCGTGCCACGCTAGCCGAGGTGTTGGGGTTGGATGTAAGCGATGTATCAATAAAAGCTACCACCACCGAGCGGTTGGGTTTTGAGGGGCGAGAAGAGGGTGTGTCGGCAAGTGCTGTGGTGTTAATCACTAAGCCATAATCCAGATACCAATTATATTACAATACCAAACATTAAACCTATGAAAAAAGTTCTATCCTTCTCTATTCTCCTGTTGCTGGGGTTAGTACTGTCGCAAACTCTGCCAACAATATTTGGGGAGGATTACGACACCGCCAAAAACCACATCTTAACCCCTCTACTTAGCATCTGCCTATCGTTTATTATGATAAACGTGGGTCGTGAATTCGAGTTGGACAAAAGTAGATGGAGGGACTACACGGCCGACTACTTTATCGCCATGGCAACAGCGGCACTGCCTTGGATTTTGATTGCTCTATACTTTATATTTGTGTTGCTACCATCCACCATGTGGGGCGAGGGGCAAGTGTGGAGAGAGTCACTTCTGCTGAGCCGATTTGCAGCACCCACATCGGCAGGTATATTGTTTGCTATGTTGGCAACGCTCAACTTGTCAAAGAGTTGGATATACCAAAAAATCCAAGTCCTCGCAATTTTCGACGACCTAGACACCATCCTACTGATGATTCCTCTGCAGATGCTAATGATTGGCATGAAGTGGCAAATGGGCGCAATGGTGGCAATAGTCGTTCTGCTACTTTGGTTTGGCTGGAAAAAACTGGAGTCGTATGACATACCCCAAGGATGGGGTGCAATACTTAGCTACTCTGTGGCGGTGGTGGTCATTACACAGATTATATATGCGGTGACATACATATATTTCGGTCACGAAAACAGCATACACATAGAGGTTCTACTCCCTGCATTTGTGTTGGGTATGGTCATAAAACATCAACACCACGAGAGCAAAATTTCTAAGCGAGTAACCTCATCCATATCTCTACTATTTATGTTCTTGGTGGGGCTAAGCGTACCTTTCATCATTGGTGGTGAATTTGAGCATGGTGGCGAAGCTATGATATCTCACGTGCCTATGATGCCATGGCACGAGATTGGATTTCATGTGTTGATGGTATCCATAATCTCTAATCTCGGAAAACTTGTGCCCGTATTCTTCTATCGTGACCGCAAACTCTCTGAGCGTCTAGCGGTGTCGGTGGGTATGTTCACACGTGGAGAGGTTGGTGCAGGAGTAATTTTCATAGCCATAGGATACAACCTGGGTAGCAACGCTCTAATCATAGCAGCACTAACCCTCGTGCTAAACCTCATACTCACTGGTGGATTTGTAGTGTGGGTGAAACAGCTAGCTATGAAAACATACACTCCCGAAGAAGAGGTAGAGTAGTTTTGGTAATCTAAATAAAAATTGCTAATTTTGCCTATTCAAATATTCAAACAATGGCAATAGAACTTAAAGACCTCACTAAGGTTGAGGATAACTACTCGCAGTGGTATAACGAACTCGTAATCAAAGCAGGACTCGCCGAGAACTCTGCGGTACGTGGATGTATGGTAATCAAGCCTTATGGCTACGCAATATGGGAGAAGATGCAGGCGGCTCTGGACAAAATGTTCAAGGATACAGGGCACCAAAACGCATACTTTCCACTCTTCATCCCCAAGTCATTCTTCTCGAAGGAGGCAAACCATGTCGAGGGTTTTGCTAAAGAGTGCGCCGTAGTGACTCACTACCGCCTCAAAAACGACCCAGATGGCAAGGGCGTAGTGGTAGATCCAGACGCTAAGTTGGAGGAGGAGCTCATAGTGCGCCCCACATCCGAGACCATAATTTGGAACACCTACAAGGGGTGGATTCAATCATACCGTGACCTTCCAATCTTGTGCAACCAATGGGCAAATGTGGTGAGGTGGGAGATGCGCACACGCTTGTTCCTTCGCACCGCAGAGTTCTTGTGGCAAGAGGGGCACACCGCACACGCTACTCGTGAGGAGGCTATTGAGGAGACTCACAAGATGATTCACGTCTACGAGAAGTTTGCCCAAGAGCACATGGCAGTACCTGTTATCGTGGGTCACAAATCGCCAAACGAGCGTTTCGCAGGTGCTGAGGATACCCTCACCATCGAGGCTTTGATGCAGGATGGCAAGGCATTGCAGAGTGGCACTTCGCACTTTTTGGCTCAAAACTTCGCTAAGGCATTCGATGTGCAGTTCACCAACAAGGAGGGCAAGCAGGAGTATGTGTGGGCTACTTCATGGGGTGTATCTACTCGCTTGATGGGTGCACTTATCATGGCACACTCAGACAACAACGGTTTGGTATTGCCTCCAAAATTAGCTCCAATTCATGTTGTACTCGTTCCAATATACAAAGGCGAGGAGCAACTCAACATCATGCGCGAGAAGATGGAGGCTATTGCAGCACCTTTGCGCGCGGCAGGTCTCACTATCAAGATTGACGACAGAGATAACATCCGCAGTGGATTCAAATTCGCAGAGTGGGAGCTTAAGGGAGTACCTGTACGCTTGGCACTCGGTCCTCGTGACCTCCAAAATGGCACTATCGAGCTCGCTCGCCGCGACACACTCACCAAGGAGACAGTTTCGATGGAGGGCATCACAGAGCGCATAGTAGCACTCATGGACGAAATCCAAGATAATATATTCCAAAAATCATTAGACTATCGCAACTCAATGATTACCAAGGCTGACACTTGGGAGGAGTTCCTAGATATCCTAGACAACAAGGGTGGATTTATATCTGCACACTGGGATGGCACACCCGAAACCGAGGTAGCAATCAAGGATGCTACCAAAGCTACAATCCGCTGTATACCAGTCGATGCCGTAGAGGAGGAGGGAGTCTGCATATTCACAGGCAAACCATCTTCAAAGCGAGTATTGTTCGCCAGAAGCTACTAAAATATGCCAACAAAAGCTCAGGCACGCACAAAAGAGATATACCACGTTACCATCACAGGTTTCGTGGTAAATCTTTTGTTGAGCATCATAAAACTCATAGCTGGAGTCCTGGGTCGCAGCTCCGCTATGATAGCCGACGCCATACACTCCGCATCGGATTTCGCCACAGATGGTGTGGTGATGCTGATGGTGCGCATATCCTCCAAACCCCAAGATGACAACCACGAATATGGTCACGGCAAGTACGAAACCTTAGCCTCCATAATCATCGGTCTGGTGTTGGCAGTAGTAGCAGTTGGTATAGCCTCGGATGCCGTCACTACGATTATGCGCATATCCAAAGGTGAGATTATACCTCGACCTGGGCACGTAACCCTCATTGTCGCAACTCTTTCGATTGTGGTCAAAGAGGGGCTATATTGGTACACCAAAAGTGTTGGCGAGCGAGTGAACTCCCCGATTGTGATAGCCAATGCATGGCATCATCGTTCCGATGCTCTATCATCGGTGGGTACACTCATAGGTATTGGCTGCGCATATTTCCTAGGTGAGGCGTGGCGTATTGCCGACCCGATAGCGGCGGTGGCTGTGGCAGCCATGATTTTGAAAGTGGCGTGGGATTTGTGTAGTGTCGGGGTGGATGAACTTCTCGAAAAATCACTTCCACGCAGTGTCGAGCAGGAGATTTTGCGCCTTATAGCTATGAACCCCGAGGTGCAGATGATTCACAATCTGCGCACTCGCCGCATAGGTAGCAACATATCCATCGAGGCAAATATCCATGTCGATGGCTCCATGAGCGTAGACGAAGCACACACCATAACCGACCAAATCGAGGAGCGACTGACCCTATGCTATGGCGACGAAACGCTGGCTTGCATACACGTAGAGCCCATATCACACACCTCATAACACTCGCGCGCAATGTCTGCTCCACAATCACATATCAAAGAGTTAGTCGCAGCACTACCCCTAGCCCCTGGAGTCTACCAATTCATAGACAAGGAGGGCAAGGTGATATATGTGGGCAAAGCCAAGAGCCTCAGACGCAGAGTGTCGTCGTACTTTGTCGAAAGCAAGGAGCACAGTGCCAAAGTGAAGATACTCACAAGGCAGGTGTGCGACATTCGCCACATCGAAGTCAATAGCGAGGGGGATGCCCTACTACTCGAAAATTCGCTAATCAAGACACTGCAACCCCGATACAACATCCTACTCAAAGATGATAAGACATACCCCTGGATTGTGCTGCTCAAAGAGCCATTCCCCAGGGTTCTCTCCACTCGCCAGCTCAAGCGTGATGGTTCGCAATATTTTGGTCCATACAGCTCTATATCGATGCAAAGAGCTGTGTTGGAGTTTATTAGGGATGTTATTCCACTGCGCACCTGCAAACTCAACCTATCCCCCGCAGCAATAGCTCGTGGCAAGTATGGCGTATGCCTGCAATACCACATTGGCAACTGCCACGCCCCCTGTATCGGAGCACAAAGCGAGGAGGAGTATTCGCAATATATAGCAATGGCGAGTTCAGTACTCAAAGGTGACCTGCGCCCCGTGCGCAAACACCTCGAAGAGGAGATGGCACGTGCTGCCGAGGCACTGAAGTTTGAGAGTGCACAACGCTACAAACAGCGGCTCACAGCTCTGGAAAACTACACTCACCGCTCGGTGATTGTGAGCTCCAAGATTGTGGACACCGATATTTTCTCGCTCCTCACCGAGGATGCCGACACCGCATATTGCAACTACCTGCGTATTCGCCACGGCTCAATCGTGGGACTATACACCGCACAGCTCACCATCAGCGTGGAGACTCCGCCCGAAGATATCCTAACTCAAGCCATAGGGCAGATTATGGAGCGCACGGAGCAGACTCTCGCACGTGAAGTGATAGTGCCCTTCACCCCCTCGGGTGCTATAATTTTTGATGGCGTCACATTTTTCACACCCCAGCGAGGTGAGAAGCTAGAGTTACTAAATTTCTCGCTCAAAAGCGCAAGGATATATCGCTTAGAGCAACTCAAAAACATGGAGATTCACAACCCAGAGCGTCACACCGTCCGACTTATGGAGTCCATGCAACGAGAACTCCACCTAGACCGAGAGCCACGCCACATAGAGTGTTTCGACAACTCCAACTTGCAGGGTACCAACCCTGTGGCATCGTGTGTGGTGTTCCGCAATGGCAAGCCCTCACGCAAGGAGTATAGGCATTTCAATATCAAAAGTGTGGTGGGGGCAGATGACTTTGCGTCGATGAGGGAGATTGTGCACCGCCGCTATTCGCGCATGATTGAGGAGGGGACTCAACTCCCCGACCTAGTGATTGTGGATGGTGGCAAGGGGCAGCTGTCGAGTGCCTACGCTGTGTTATGCGAATTGGGCATAGAGGATAAGTTACCCATCGTGGGGTTAGCAAAGCGCATAGAGGAGGTATTCTACCCCAACGACCCTCTGCCATACTATCTCAGCCGCACAGGCGAACCCCTCAAAGTCGTATGCTACCTACGTGACGAAGCACACCGCTTTGGCATAACATTTCACCGCCAAAAACGCAGCAACAACTTCATAACCTCCGAGCTAGACAAAATAGAGGGCATCGGAGCTAAAAGCCGCGATGCCCTACTAAAAAGGTTTAAAAGCGTGAGCCAAATACGCAAAGCCTCACTCGAAGATATTGTGGAGGTGGTGGGGCGTAGCCGTGGCGAGAGGGTGTTTAATTATTTTCGTCAGGAGTAGGATTTTGTCGTGGCTGGAGAGGCTGGACTGCCTTTACGCCAGGTGGGCGGTGCGAAGCCGCACGGGCAGTATTGTATTGCGGATGGGGCATAGAGCTCTTTTGAGCTCTATGATTATACTATGCTAAAGAGGTGGTTCAAATGAATTTGACCACCTCTTAAACATAGTATAAGTAGTGTAAAACAATTATTGCCATATTTTTAAAAGCACTCTTGAAGCGATATTTTTCACTATTAAATTTCAATGTAGATCCACTATATTTTCAATTCAATAGCAAAAAATCTCATCTCCAATAGTACTCTTAAAAACACACCAATAATTATTTTACCCTACTTAATTTATCGAACACCTTGCAGGTGTCCGAACCCCACCGAGGTTACACGTTTCGTCATTTTCGGGATTACGAATATCCAGCAACAAAAAAGCACGACCCTTACGCAAAGGTCGTGCTTTTTGTATATAATTTTTTGCTCCGATTCAGAGAACGTTGATAGGTGTCGCCTTGCAACGGTCTAGGATTTATGAGCGGATAGCTGCAACTCCTGGCAACACCTTACCCTCCATGTACTCAAGTAGTGCACCACCACCTGTAGATACGTAAGATACTTGGCTAGCAAGACCCAACTTGTTGATACAAGCCACAGAGTCACCACCACCGATAAGCGAGTAAGCACCCTTAGATGTAGCCTCAGCGATAGCCTCAGCAACTGCCTTAGAGCCAGCTGCGAACTTCTCGAACTCGAATACTCCTACTGGACCATTCCAAAGGATTGTCTTGCTCTCAAGCACAACCTTCACATACTCCTCGATTCCTGCAGGACCTAGATCAAGACCCAACCATCCCTCTGGAACATCGTTTCCGGGAACAACCTTAGCGTTAGCCTCAGCGTCGAACTTATCAGCAGCCAAAGTGTCCGACGAAAGAACAAGTTGCACCCCCTTCTCCTCAGCCTTCTTGATGATATCAAGAGCCACTTGGTACATATCTGGCTCGCAAAGTGAGCTGCCGATTTTACCACCCTTAGCAGCCTCGAAAGTAAATGTCATACCACCACCGATGATGATCTTGTCTACCTTGTCCATCAACTTCTCGATGATTGTGATCTTAGACGATACCTTTGCACCACCTACGATAGCTGTAAATGGGCGTTGTGGAGCCTCCATTACAGAGTCGATAGCAGCAAGCTCATTCTCCATAACGTAACCGAACATCTTGTCTGCTGGGAAGTACTCAGCGATAAGAGCAGTCGATGCGTGAGCACGGTGAGCAGTACCAAATGCGTCGTTGATGTAGCAATCAGCGTACGAAGCCAAAGTCTTAACAAACTCCTTTTGAGAAGCCTTCACAGCCTTCTTAGCCTCAGCCTTCTCTTCGTCTGTAGCCTCTGCTGCCAATCCACGTGGTTTACCCTCCTCTTCGCCATAGAAACGAAGGTTCTCAAGCAAAATAACCTCACCTGGCTTTAAATCCTTAGCCATTTGAGCAGCTTTTGCGCCGATGCAGTCACCTGCGAAAGTTACAGTCTCACCCAAACGAGCCTCAATAGCTGGGATAATTTGCTCCAAAGTGAACTTCATATCGTTGTTCTTCTTTGGACGACCCATGTGTGACATAAGGATTACAGAGCCACCACCAGCCAACACCTTCTTGATAGTTGGGATTGCAGCACGAATACGAGTGTCGTCAGACACCACACCCTCGCCCTTCAAAGGCACATTAAAGTCTACACGGATAATTGCACGCTTGCCAGCGAAATCATAAGAATCAATTGCGAACATAATTTTATTGTTTTTTGATTAAAAATATAATTCATATTATCGAACTTCGCAAAGTTAAAAAAATATTGTTAAAAAAGCGACTCTAAGAGTGGCAATCATACAAAAAAATATTACCTTTGTTTATATCGTAAATAAATTTTAATTGCTATGAAAGAGTGTATTTTAGTTGCTGGCGGAGCTGGCTATATCGGGTCTCACACAGCTGTGGAGCTTATTGGAGCAGGTTTTGATGTCGTGATTGTCGATAATTTATCAAATTCAACCCTCGCTGCGGTGGAGGGCGTTCGCAAAATCACGGGGGTCGATGTGCCATTCGTGGAGGTTGATTGCTGCGACAAAGCGGCTTTTGAGGAGGTGTTCAAGAGCTATAACTTCTCTTCGGCTATTCACTTCGCAGCATCCAAGGCTGTGGGCGAGTCGGTGCAGAAACCGCTTGAGTACTACTCTAATAACCTTATGTCATTGATGAATTTGATAGCTTTGATGCGCAAATATGAGCGACCAAACATTCTATTTTCGTCGTCATGCACCGTGTATGGCGAGCCTGATGCTCAACCTGTTACGGAGCTCACTCCTCGCAAACCTGCGCTATCGCCTTATGGCAACACCAAGACCATGAGTGAGGATATCTTGCGTGATTCGATGGCGGTATATGAGGGCATGAAGGGTATAGCATTGCGCTATTTCAACCCGATTGGTGCACACCCCTCGGCACTTATTGGCGAGCTACCACAAGGTGTTCCGCAAAATCTATTGCCATACATCACCCAAACAGCGGCAGGTCTCAGGGAGTGCCTATCTGTGTTTGGCGATGATTACCCTACGGCAGATGGTTCGTGCATACGTGACTATATAGATGTTGTAGATTTGGCTAAGGCACACGTAGTGGCGGTGAAGCGCATGATTTCGGGAGCATCCAAAGCAGATTACGAGATTTTCAATATCGGCACAGGAAACGGAGTATCGGTGCTAGAGCTCATAAATAGATTCCAAGCGGTAAACAACCTCACCATAAAGTACAAAATCGTACCTCGCCGCGAGGGAGATATCACCGCAATATGGGCTGACCCATCACTCGCCAACAACGAATTGGGCTGGAGTGCTACACGCACCCTGGATGAGACATTGGCAGCCGCTTGGGCTTGGGAAAAAAATGTGCGTGGATTGTAGGCTATGGCTGGACGTGGGTTAGACGTGGCTGGACTGCCCTAACGTCGGGCGGGCGGTGCGAAGCCGCACGTCCAGCCACGACAATTACTTAATAACCTGCCAACCGATATCCGAGCGATTAAACAGATTTTCGCACTCGATTTTCTGAATCTCGGTCATTGCATTTTCGTGGGCATCTTTGAGTGTGTCGCCCTTGCCTACGACTATCAGCACACGGCCTCCTGCGGTTACGATTTTGCCATCTTTTTTAGCTGTACCCATGTGGTAAACCTTAGCCGAAACCTTGTCGAGACCCTTTATTTCGAATCCCTTTTCGTAGTCACCAGGGTATCCCTTAGATGCCAATACCACACCCAACGTTGCGAAGTCGTGCCACTCAATTTTTGCAGGCTTACCATCCGCTATTGCGCAGAACACATCGCAGATGTCGCTCTTCATACGTGGAAGTACAATCTCCGTCTCGGGGTCACCAAAGCGAGCGTTGAACTCTATGACTTTGATTCCTTGCGGAGTCTTGATAAGTCCGCCATATAGAACACCCGAATATCTTGCCCCCTCCTTAATCATAGCCTCAGCAGTGGGTTTCATGATACTGTTTAGAGCATACTCCACATCCTCATCCGTGATAATCGGCACTGGAGAGTATGCTCCCATACCGCCCGTATTTGGGCCTTTGTCGCCATCATAAGCACGCTTGTGGTCTTGCGACAACACCATAGGGTAGACCTCCGTGCCATCCACAAAACACATAAACGAAAACTCGGGACCCGTCAAGAAATCCTCAATTACGACCTTGCCCTTGCCGAACTTATCATCCAACAACATATCTTTGAGTGCTGCATCTGCCTCCTCCAAACTTTCGGCAATAACTACTCCCTTACCTGCTGCCAAGCCATCGTACTTAAGCACCGCAGGCAGTGAACCACGCTTCACATACTCCAACGCTGGAGCATACTCCTCGAATGTCTCGAACGCTGCCGTGGGGATGTCATACTTCTTCATCAACTCCTTGGCAAACTCCTTGCTCGACTCAATTTGAGCCGCCGCCTTGTTGGGGCCAAAGATGCGGAGTCCAGCCTTTTTGAACGCATCGACAACACCTGCTGCCAATGCCACCTCGGGACCTACAACCGTGAGGTCTAAATCCTTATCCAAGGCAAACTTTGCGAGAGCCTCAACATCGGTCTCTTTAATATCTACACAGTCGGCAATCTTCGAAATTCCTGCATTTCCAGGGGCACAATATACACGCGACACATCGTCCGAACGCTTCAGCGCATCGACAATCGCATGCTCTCTACCTCCTGAGCCGATTACTAATACTTTTTTCATAGTTTTATTTTGTTATTTGATACATTGGGGACATTGGGGACTGCCCTGCGCGGGCGGCGGCGGAGTGCTCTCCGCGGAGCTGCCTTTTCCTTGCGCTTTGGGCTTAGAACTTTGCAAGTTCTAAGATTTTATAAATCTCTAAATTGGTTCAAATGAATTTGACCAATTTAGAGCCTTCTAAAATTTATCAAACACCCGAAGGTGTTTGAACCCAAATCGAGGACGACAACGTTATTCCCAATTTATTTCCACCTCGGAAAAAGTTGAATAGCAAGATGAAATTTTGTGCATCGTGAGCATTTTTAACCGGAGCGTACTAAAAGTACGTGAGGGTTAAAAAGCGCAGGGATGTGCGAAATATCGCTTGCTATTCGGCTTTTTATTAGTCGCTTGCTGTTTGGCTTTATTAGTGCTTGAAGTGACGCATACCTGTGAATACCATCGCGATTGAATTTTCATTCGCCTTCTTGATTGAGTCCTCATCACGAACACTTCCACCTGGTTGAACAATAGCATTCACACCAAACGATGCTGCTACGCTCACGCAATCATCAAATGGGAAAAATCCATCCGATGCGAGTACGATACCCTCTGCAACTCCCTTAGCTCTGGCTTGGTTGAGGGCAATCTCTGCCGAGCCAATGCGATTCATCTGACCTGCACCGACACCCAAAGTTTGACCACCCTTAACAGCTACGATAGCGTTTGACTTGACATGTTTCACGATTCTCCAACCGAAGTCCATGTCCGACAACTGTGACTCCTGTGGCTTAGTCTCCGTTACGCACATATCCATTGCGATTGACTTGGTTGTAGTGTCCAAATCTTGAACCAACATACCGCCATTCACGCTCACATATTGTTGAGTTGTAGCCTCTGATGGAGTCATATCAACCTCCAACAAACGCAAATTTTTCTTGGTGCACAACACCTCCAAAGCCTCTGGAGTAAATGCTGGAGCCATGATAATCTCCAAGAATATTGGCTTCATAAGCTCTGCCGCCTCCTTGGTAACTGTCTGGTTTGTAGCTACGATTCCGCCAAAGATACTCACTGTGTCTGCCTCATACGCCTTAGTCCACGCCTCGACAACATCCTTACCTACCGCAGCACCACATGGGTTCATGTGCTTAAGTCCCACGCAGAATGGCTCAGAGAACTCACGAGTGATGCAGAGTGCTGCATTAGCATCTTGAATGTTGTTGTACGACAACTCCTTGCCGTTGAGCTGTTTAGCATGAGCCAACGAGAATGGTACTTGCTCCTCTGAAGCGAAGAACTTAGCCTCTTGGTGAGGGTTCTCGCCATAACGCAATGATTGCACTAGGTCGAACTCCAAGAACAACTTCTGAGAAAGACCTGCATGCTTGCGCATAAATCCAGCAATCATTGTGTCATACTCCGCAGTGTGTGTAAATGCCTTAGCCATAAGTGAAAAGCGAGTCTCACGTGTGGTGTTGCCACCAGCCTTAATCTCCTCTACGATTTGCGCATAATCCGCAGGGTCGCACACAACGGTTACATCCGCAAAGTTCTTAGCTGCGCTGCGCAACATCGAAGGACCACCGATGTCGATATTCTCGATTGCATCCTCCAACTTCACGTTAGGATTTGCGATTGTAGATTTGAATGGGTACAAGTTCACGCACACCATGTCAATAAATTCGATGTTGTTCTCTTTGAGTGCATCGAGGTGGCTTTGGTCGTCACGACGAGCCAACAAACCACCATGCACATTGGGGTGAAGGGTCTTTACACGACCGTCACAAATCTCTGGAAATCCTGTGATGTCGCTGATGTTGATAACGTTAATGCCGCTATCAGCCAAGAGTTTCATAGTGCCTCCAGTTGCGATAATCTCCCAACCCAAGGCTACCAAGTCACGAGCGAACTCTACTACGCCCGATTTGTCGCTTACGCTAAACAGTGCTCTTTTCATTATGATTAATTATTTAAAATTTCTACTAAATTTTTGACCGTACGGATGTACAATGGGTGCTCCACCGTGTGCACCATCTGCTCCAACTCCTCGACGTTGCTGCCCTCATATCTGAATGCCTCTTGGTCGATGATTGAGCCGCCATCTAGTTCGGCAGTGACATAGTGGATTGATACGCCAAAATATTTCACTCCATACTCCAACGCTTGCTCTATGGCGTGCGCACCCTTGAATGCAGGTAGCAGTGAGGGGTGAACATTGACCATGCGCTCGGGGTAGGCATCGAGCAACACATCGGTTATGATGCGCATGTAGCCTGCCAAGCAGATGAGTTCTACATTTTCGGCCTCCAGCTCGTCTAGGATTCGCTGCTCATACTCCGCCTTAGATGCGAAATCTTTGGGGCTGAGCACTAGGCTTTTGATGCCTAATCTTTCGGCACGTTCGATAACCTTTGCACCTGGTTTGTCGCACACCATGAGTGCCACATCGGCATCTATCTCGCCTGATTGGCACGCTGTGGCTAGGGCTTCGAAGTTTGAGCCGCTACCGCTGGCGAAGATTGCTAGTTTTAGTTTAGTTTCCATAGTTAATGGGGTTGTGCGTGGGGAGTTTATTAGATAATCTCTACTGCGCCTGCATTATTGGTAATTTTGCCGATTACGCTTGCTTTTTCGCCTGCGGCTGTCAAAATCTCGATAGCCTTATCCGCCTCGCTAGCATCCAAAGCTATAACCATTCCAATACCCATATTGAAGATATTGAACATCTCACGGTGCGAAACACCGCCCTTAGCCTCCAAGAACTTAAAGACTGGAAGAATCTCCCAGCTACCTTCAATAATCTCGATACCCATCTCTGGAGTCAAGATACGTGGTATATTCTCGTCGAAACCACCACCCGTAATGTGGCTAATTCCGTGTACATCACAGTTTTTCACAACCTCCAAAACCTGCTTCACATAGATTTTTGTAGGGGTCAATAACACCTCACCAAGACGCTCCGAACCCAACTCTGGGTACACCTCATTGAGGTCACAACCATTGTCCGCAACAATCTTGCGCACCAACGAAAATCCGTTTGAGTGCACACCCGAAGATGCTACACCTACCAACACGTCGCCGACCTTAACCTTTGTGCCATCAATGAGTTGGCTCTTCTCCACAACTCCGCAAGTGAACCCTGCAATGTCATACTCACCATCTGGATACATACCTGGCATCTCCGCAGTCTCGCCTCCGATAAGTGCGCAACCTGCTTGGCGACAACCATCTGCAACACCTGCAACGATAGCCTCAATCTTAGCTGGCTCGTTGTGACCAACAGCCACATAATCAAGGAAATACAAAGGCTCTGCACCCTGTGCCAAAACATCATTCACACACATTGCCACAGCGTCGATACCGATAGTGTCGTGCTTATCAAAAGCAAATGCCAACTTCAATTTTGTACCCACACCATCTGTACCGCTCACCAAAACTGGCTCCTTGATGCCGAGTGCCGAGAGGTCGAACATTCCACCAAATGCACCGATGTTGCCCATTACGCCCAAGCGTGCCGTAGAGGCTACGTGGCTCTTTATACGTCTTACTGACTCATATCCAGCTTCGAGGTTTACTCCAGCTGCTTCATAACTTTGTGCCATATTTTTTTTATTTACATTTACATTTTTTTGCTTCTACACCATATAGGTTTGTAGGGTAATCTGCCGTGAAACACGCCGTGCACAGCTGCTCACGGTTGCCAGCTTTGTAGAGTGCATCGACATTGAGGTAAACCAACGAGTCAGCCTCTATGAATTTGCGAGACTCCTCCAAATCAAATCTGTTCGACAATAGCTCACCTTCGGCCGAAGTATCTACTCCATAGTAACAAGAGTATTTGTAGGCTGGGCTGCCGATGCGCACATGCACTTCCGTAGCTCCTGCCTCCTTGAGCATTCTCACGATTCGCTTAGATGTCGTACCACGCACAATAGAGTCGTCAATGAGTACCACTCGCTTATCCTTCACAATCGAACGCACCGCAGAGAGTTTCATGCGCACACCCTTCTCACGCATAGCTTGCGAGGGTTGGATAAATGTGCGACCGATATATTTGTTCTTGATAAGTCCCATCTCGTATGGCAAACCACTAGCCTCGGCATAACCCATAGCGGCACTGAGGCTCGAATCTGGAACTCCCACAACTATGTCTGCCTCCACTGGAGCTTGCTCCCACAACAATTTACCCGAAGCTTTGCGGAATGAGTGTACATTGCAACCCTCGATATCGCTATCTGGACGAGCAAAATATATGTACTCCATAGCGCACATTTGGTGACGCTTGAATTGCGCAAAGTGAGTCGAACGCAGACCCTTCTTATCAATCGAGACAATCTCTCCGGGCTCAACATCTCTCACATACTCCGCACCCACAACATCCAATGCGCAGGTCTCGCTACTCACCACATATCCATCGCCCAATTTGCCTATTGACAATGGACGCAGACCATATTTGTCCCTGCAAGCGTAGATTCTATTCTCGGTCATAATGAGGAATGCAAATGCACCCTCAATCATATTTAGAGCATCGACAATAGCATCTATGCGTTGCAAGTCACGCTTATCTTTTTTGATAAGGTGAGCTAGCACTTCGCTGTCCGACGAGGATTGGAACAAGCTACCTCTATTCTCCAAGAATCTGCGCAACTCATCCGAATTGACCAAGTTACCATTGTGTGCCATAGCGAAGTCGCCCGTGTTGTGGCGAAACAGGAATGGCTGTATATTCTCGGTGCTATTGCCCCCCGAAGTGGAGTATCTCACGTGGCCTATTGCGATTTTACCTTTGAGCTTATCTAAATCTCCCTCCTTGAACACCTCCGTCACTAAGCCGTCGCCACGCTTGCGTGTGAAAAAACGCTCTGGCTCTGTAGATACTATTCCGCAGCTCTCCTGACCACGATGTTGCAAAGAGTGTAGACCATAATAGGTAATCGACGATGCCTCTGGAATGCCAAACACTCCAAAGACACCACACTCCTCGTGGAGCTCTCGATCCATTATAAAGTCGTTATTCATTATTACAACTTTTGAAGGCGAGCCAAAATCTCCTCATACGCCTCACGCACCTTACCTAGGTCACGACGGAAACGATCCTTATCCAACTTCTCGTTGGTGGTCATATCCCACAAACGGCAAGTATCTGGTGACACCTCGTCAGCTAGGACAATCTCGCCCGAAGATGTGCGACCAAACTCGATTTTGAAATCTACGAGTGTGATATTCATCTTAGCGAACATATCGGTAAGAGCCTTGTTGATTTGCGCTGTCATATCGTAGATAAGAGCCAACTCCTCATAAGTCACAGCACCCAAAGCTACTGCGTGGTGGTCGTTGATAAGTGGATCACCCAACTCGTCATCCTTGTAGCAGATGTCGTAGATTGTGTTCGATGGCTTTGTACCCTCCTCTAATCCAAGACGTTGAGCCATGCTTCCTGCGATGATATTGCGCACGATAACCTCGATTGGGATGATAGAGACCTTGCGGCATAGTTGATCGCGGTCGTTAAGAGTCTCGATATAGTGAGTCTTGATTCCAGCCTTGTGAAGTTGCTCGAAAATAAGGGTTGAGATTGCGTTGTTTAGTACTCCCTTATTGTCGATTGTCGCCTTCTTGACGTTGTTGAATGCAGTAGCTGCATCTTTGTAGTGGATTACGATAAGCTCTTTATCGTCGGTCAAGAAAACTTGTTTTGCTTTGCCCTCATAGAGCATCTCTAACTGTTGCATAATGATATTTTGTTTTGTTTGTTTTATTAATATATAGGTGTATTATTTTTTGCGGAAGTATCTCACGGCATTATCGAACAAAGGTTGCTCTCTGTTACCCCAGATGTTCTTCATGAGGTTCTCCTCATAACGCTCCGTGTGACCCATCTTACCCAAGATTCTTCCGTCGGGCGATGTGATACCCTCTATGGCGAATGAAGATCCATTAGGGTTGTATGGTGCTTTGGCCGTAACCTCACCTGCGAGGTCTACATATTGGAATGCGATTTGCCCCTTGTCGAACAACTCTGCTGCCAACTCATCGCTCACCACAAATTTACCCTCTCCGTGGCTCATAGCTATGGTGTGCTCATCACCCACGCCAAATGAGCTAAGCCATGGCGACGAGTTTGAGGCTACACGAGTGGTAACCATTTGCGAAATGTGGCGGTTGATATCGTTGCGGAAAAGCGTAGGCGACTCAGCCGTGAGCTTGCCCAAGCGACCATAAGGCAGAAGTCCCGACTTAACCAACGCTTGGAATCCGTTACAGATACCTAGGATTAGACCCTCTCTATCAATTAGGCGGTGAATAGCTGCCATTACTGACTTGTTGTTCAAGACAGTAGCTATAAACTTACCACTTCCATCTGGCTCATCACCCGACGAGAAACCTCCACTCAGTACAAAGATATTTGCCTTGTCGATATTGCTGACCATAGCCTCAATCGACGCAAATACATCGTCGCTTGTGAGGTTGCAGAACACCGTAGTATTTACCTTCGCCCCTGCTCTACGCAAACACTTAGCGGTGTCGTAGTCGCAGTTTGTACCTGGGAAGATTGGAATATATGCCACTGGAGTTTCGATTGCGTCACCCGAGTATGATATCTCACGCTTTGGAGATGATGCCACCTTTACAGTGCCGCTATTGATGCCCTTATCGGGGTAGATTTGAGCAAACTTAGTGGTGTTCGCCTCATGTAACTCGTCCAAATTGAATCTCTCCGAATTTATGAGTATCGCCTTGGTGTCGATTGTCTCACCCAACTTCTCAGCGTACGAACTCTCGATTGCCTCTGGAGCCTCCACGATGATTGAACCATAAGCGTAGTTGAACAACTCCTCCTCTGAGGTCGAGATTTGCGAACCTACGCCATTACCAAAGCCCATCTTAGCGATAGCCTCCGCGATACCTCCAAAGCCTACTGCGTAAGCCGATATGATTTTGCCGCTCTCGATAAGGGTTGATACCTCACCCCACATCTCCGCTAGAGCGTCTGTGTCTGGCATGCCATTGCCAAGAGGTGTATGGCGGAATATATATATATTGTTGTTTGATAGCTTAAACTCTGGCGAGATTACTGTGCGAGCATCTACCGTGGTGATACCAAACGCCATAAGCATTGGTGGCACGTTAATGTCTTGGAACGTACCACTCATAGAGTCCTTACCTCCGATTGATGGCAAGCCAAGCTCCACCTGCATTTTGAGTGCACCAAGGAGTGCCGCAGTTGGTTTACCCCACGATGTAGAGTCCGCTGTCATGCGCTCGAAATACTCTTGGTACGAGAATCTCATCTTGTCGAAACGAGCTCCCGCAGCTACAACCTTCGCACAAGCCTCCACTACCGAATATGCAGCTCCGTGGTATGGACTCCACTTAGATATAAATGGATTGTAACCATGCGCCATCATACTTGCCGTGTTGGTGAATCCATTGGTTGGCAACTTCTGCACCGAGACTTGAGTTTCGGTGGTTTGTGTCTTACCTCCAAATGGCATAAGGACTGTTGATAGACCAATTGAAGCATCAAACATCTCGATGAGTCCCTTTTGCGACACTACGTTGTTGTCCGTAAGGTTATTGAAAACCTTATCTTTGAGAGTCTCACCCTCAACTGTGCGCTCAAATACATCACGCTCCTCAACCTCGCCGATTGTAACATCTGCGTAGTGTGGTGCACCTGCTGAGTCGATGAAGTCACGGCTTAGGTCTACGATTTTCCTCTCACCATAGAACATTCTCATGCGTCTTAGGTCGGTGACATCTGCCACGTGGGTAACCTCCAAGTTCTCTGAGTGGCAGTAAGTCATAAACTCCTCTTTGTCCTTAGCCTCAATCACTACCGACATACGCTCCTGCGACTCGCTAATTGCGATTTCGGTTGAGTTTAGACCGCTATATTTTGTAGGTACTCTATCCAAGTAAATATCCAATCCATCCGTGAGTTCACCAATCGCCACGCTCACACCACCTGCTCCAAAGTCATTTGACTTCTTCACCAAGCGTGTAACCTCTGGGCGACGGAACAGACGAGAAATCTTACGCTCCTCAGGTGCATTACCCTTTTGAACCTCGCTGCTGCAAGTCTCGAGCGACTCCTCGGTGTGCTCCTTCGATGAACCCGTAGCACCACCCACACCATCGCGACCTGTTCTACCTCCAAACATCAAAACAATATCGCCTGGGGTTGGAGACTCTCTGCGCACAGCATCAGCCTTCACAGCTCCAACTACTGCTCCTACCTCGAGTCGCTTTGCAACGTAATCCGAGTGGTATATCTCACGCACGTGAGTTGTAGCCAATCCGATTTGGTTTCCATAGCTAGAGTATCCATCCGCAGCTTTGCGAGAGATGATGCGTTGTGGAAGTTTTCCAGCCAAAGTATCCTCTATTGGGGCGTAGATGTTACCTGCTCCTGTCACACGCATAGCTTGATACACGTAGCTTCTGCCCGATTGTGGGTCACGGATTGCACCGCCCAAGCAGGTTGATGCACCTCCAAATGGCTCAATCTCGGTTGGGTGGTTGTGTGTCTCGTTCTTGAACTGCAACAACCACTTCTCGCTTTGACCATCTACGTCTATGTCTACGAATATTGAGCAAGCATTATTCTCCTCGCTCACCTCCATATCGTCCAAGAGTCCCTTTTTGCGAAGGTATTTAGCACCAATAGTTGCCAAATCCATCAAGCATAGCGACTTTTTCTCACGACCCAACTCACCACGAATTGTGAGGTAGCAATCGAGTGTAGCATCAATATCAGCCTTGATAAATGACTCCTCAACCTCTATAGACTCCAACTCCGAAGTGAAAGTTGTGTGGCGACAGTGGTCACTCCAATATGTATCCAAGATTCTAAGCTCTGTCTCGTATGGCTCACGACCCTCGGCACGGAAGTACTCACGCACAACCTTCAAATCGTCGCCATTCATCGCTAGTCCATTTGCTTTGCAGTATGGAGCTAACTCCTCGTCACTCATTGCAGTGAAGTTCTCCAAGATTTGCACTGGCTTAATTTCGGCCTCCTCCATCTCGGTGAGTTGGCTTAGATCCTTCACACGTGACTCCACAGCGTTGATGGTGTATTTTTGGATTGCAGCTACAGTCTCGTCGGAAGTTGCCGCATCTAATATAATAAGGCGTGAAGATTTAATCTTCACATCTGCCGCAGGCTCTAGGAGTTTCACGCAGTCCAGAGCCGATGCCGCACGTTGGTCGAATTGACCTGGGTGATACTCAATAGCTATGTATTTCACGCCATCCAAGTTGATACTCTCCTCAACCGTGTCGGTCACAACCTCACCAAAGACACCATAGCGGCTCTTCGAGAGCAAATCCTCCGAGAATCCAAAAAGGTCGTAGACACACAACAGACGAAGTGTCGGAAGTGAAAGTTTGAGATTGGTATTAAGTTCACGGCGTAGGCTCTCTGCCTCGACACGGAACTGCTCCTTCTTCTCTACAAATATGCGATAGTTACTCATTTGATATATATGTTTTTGTTTTTTATAATTATCTCCTCAGCGGAAAGTCTGATTAACAAGGATGAGTTTTGGGGCTTCGTGAAACCTCTTAAACCGCAGCGTACTAAAAGTACGTGAGGATTTAAGTGGTGAGGGAAGTGCCGAAAATCGCCTTGTTGGTCGGACTTTATTATTTTTTGAATCTATTTTTCCAATTGGCATCGTACTCTTCGAGCGTCAGCCCCACAAAAGTTATATGCCCCATCTTGCGCTTGGGCTTGCATATTGTTTTGCCGTATAGGTGAACATAAACTCCCTCGTGACCTTCGGCGGCAATCTTCTCCGCCTGAGCCATATCCTCGCCCAATATGTTTTTCATTATAACGCTTGGAGCGGTGAGTTTAGCATCCTCAAGTGGTTCATCCATCAAAAATCTGCAAAGTTCCCTAAATTGATTGGTCGAAGTGCCCTCTATGGTGTAGTGGCCGCTATTGTGCGGACGAGGTGCCATCTCATTAAATATTATCTCCTCCCCCTTCACAAACAGCTCTATTGCGAGGATTCCCTCATATCCGCAACCAGCCATAAATGCTGTGCACTGCGACTCAATTTTGGCGTGCAACTCCGCCGACAACTCCGCAGGCACTACACACAAATCCAAGATTCCGTCACGGTGGATATTACGACCCACAGGGAACACAACAGTTTTTTGTGCACTACGCACCGCCACAACACTAACCTCGAAATCGAAATCCACGAACCCCTCCAATATGCAGGGTACACTCGTAAGCTCCGCCGCCCTAGCAAAATCCGCCTCCGTGCGAATCACCGCCTGACCGTGACCATCATACCCCAAAGTGCGAGTCTTAAGCACCGCAGGCAGCCCAATTTTATCTATTGCCATCCTAAGCGACGCTGCACCCTCCACAGCCTCAAAAGGTGGAATTTGCAAACCGTGAGCTATGGCGTTGTTCTTCTCTCGAACTCTATCTTGTGAATCTAGCAGTGGGCGAAACCCCTGCTTGATATTATACTTTTCGCACAACGGCACGAGCACCTCGGCTGGGATATTCTCAAATTCGTAGGTCACAACATCGCTCGCCTCGCACAACTGTACCAACGCATCCTCGTCGGTGTATGTCGCCACGATATGTTCGTCGCACACCGCAAAAGCTGGAGCATCCACTGCAGGGTCCAACGCTATGGTTTGCACACCGAGACCCTTTGCCTGCTGGGCAATCATCAGCCCTAGCTGACCTCCTCCGATAATTCCAATTTTCATACTCTACAACTCTGCTGCTAATACATCTGCTGTCTGCTTAGCCCTAAAAGCATCGTACTTTTCGGCCAAAGCTTTGTCACTAAGCGACAAAATCGACACTGCAATAAGTGCTGCATTTTTCGCACCATTGATAGCCGTAGTCGCCACAGGCACACCTGCTGGCATCTGCACAATCGAAAGCAGAGAATCCAAACCATTAAGTGCACGAGACTTCACTGGCACACCAATAACAGGGAGTGGAGTCATACTAGCCACCATACCTGGCAAATGGGCTGCGCCACCTGCACCTGCTATGATAACCTCCAAGCCTCTAGACTTAGCGCTCTTGGCATACTCTACCAACAAATCGGGGGTACGGTGAGCACTCACAACTCTCTTTTCGAACTCTACACCAAATGATTCCAAGCACTCTACGGCTGCCGACATCACGTCGTAGTCGCTTGTAGAGCCCATAATAATTCCTACTTTCATCTTTGCAAATTGTAAATTATAAAAAAGTAAAAAACCGCTATAACACAACTATGTCGTTATAACGGCTTATATATTTTCACACTCTCCCCACAGCTAAAAATCTGTTGCGACCATCTATATTTGGACGAAAAATTCATGCTATTTTAACAGGTTAAGTGATTTAACGATGCAAAGATAACATTTTTTTGCTAAATTACACACAAAACTACCACTTTTAATAGCACATTTTTTACTCAAAATGACTACCTTTGTAATTAACAAAATTCATACATAAATGGAACAAAAGATAAACACCCTTCTGCGCCAGATTATCCACCCCGAAACTGGGGTCGATATTGTCGAGGGAGGATTCGTCGAAGGGGTGGTCGCTACGGACAAAAAAATAGTTGTCACACTTCGCTTTGGGCGTGTGCGCGACCCCTTCGCTATCAAAATTAAAGGGCGTATTGAGACTATGCTAGCAGAAAACTTTGCCAATTTCGAGGGTACGAAACTCGTATTGGTCAAGGAGGCTGCACCCCAAAAAATCGTGGAGCCCGAGAAAAAAACCACAACTTCGGCAATTGCCAATGTCATAGGTGTGGCATCGGGTAAAGGTGGCGTAGGCAAATCTACGGTGACGGCTAATCTAGCTGCTACACTGCGAGATATGGGATTTAGGGTTGGTATCTTAGATGCCGATATTTATGGACCTTCGCAACCTCGAATGTGGGGTGTAGAGGGGTATTTGCCCGATGGTGAGCAGGTGGATGGGGTCGATTGCATAATCCCTGCCGAAGTGGACGGGCTCAAAGTTATGTCGATAGGATTCTTCATTAAGCCCACCGATGCTCTGCTATGGCGTGGCACGATGGCGTCTAATGCCCTCAAGCAGCTTATACACCAAACCAAGTGGGGTACGCTCGATTTCTTGCTCGTAGACCTACCTCCAGGTACAGGAGATATTCACCTCACGATTCTCTCGGAGTTGAAGTTTAAGTCCGCCGTGATAGTATCTACCCCCCAAGGCATAGCCCTAGCGGATGTGGTGCGTGGTGTGGAGATGTTCCACAACGAGAATGTCAAGGTCAAGGTGGCAGGTATAATCGAGAATATGGCGTGGTTCACCCCCGAGGAGCTACCCGACAACAGATACTACATATTTGGGCGTGGCGGAGCACGTGAATATGCTTCGCAGGTAGGCGTGCCATTTCTAGGCGAAGTGCCCATAATACAATCTATAATGGAGGGTGCCGAGGCTGGAACTCCTGCCATCATAGGCGATGAGCGTGTCAAGGAGTACTACGCTGCAATCGCTGAGTCTGTGATTCGGAATACTTTGGCTTAGCTTGGGACTGCCTCACGCCGGCGGGCGGTGCGAAGCCGCACGGGCAGTTTTCCGCTAGCGATTTGGGCGAACGAGCCTTTGGCTCTGAAATAATAATATCCTATATTTTGGTTCAAATGAATTTGACCAAAAATATAGGATATTATTATTTTCGGACACCTTGCAGGTGTCCGCCCCAAATCGAGGGTAACGATGGGTTAATCACGAGGTAACTATCTCATTAGTTGTAGTATGTTAAATCCATATTGTCATCCTTGACCCGTCGGAGCGAAGCGACTAAGCCACTCCCCAGCTGCTGACAAATCGAGAGCAATCAAGCCTCGCTTGAATTGCCGAGATGCGAATAGCAGAAAAGGAACTTAAGGGAGGGGGTTTGGGGGTGGGGTAAAATATGAAATAACGGAGTCAAAAAAAGCCCCCTCCTATTTCAAAACAAGAAACAGGAGGGGCTTTTTATAAAACTCCTTTATTACGCGTAAACCTTCGCAGTAGCAGTACCCTGAAGAACCTTAAGTACGCTTCCTGAAAGTGAACCTAGCTCATTCTCGCCAGCGTAGATAACCACTGGAGCTATAAACTCACACTTTTCGGTGAGGCTCTTGGTGATGTGCTCATTGTATGCGATACCTCCAGTGATGAGGATTGCATCAACTTTACCACACACTACTGTGCTCATTGCGCCAACATCCTTAGCTACATTGTAGCAGAAAGCATCGAATACAAGTTTTGCGTGAGCGTCGCCATCGAGCGAAGCGTTCACAACATCCAACATAGAGTTTGTCTCCATAAGAGCCATAAGACCTCCGTGACCGATAACCATCTTTTGTATCTCTTCGTGGCTGTGTTTGCCCGAGAAACACAAATCTACGAGTGCCATAGGCTCCACACGACCTGCACGCTCTGGAGAGAATGCGCCATCACCCGACAATGCATTTGTGGTATCTACAATACGACCTTGCTTGTGGATGCTCACCGAAACTCCACCGCCCATGTGCACAACGATAAGGTTCAACGCCTCATACTCCTTGCCTTGGTCATCTGCGTAAGCGTGCGCTATAGCCTTAGAGTTGAGGGCGTGGAACATAGATGTACGTGGCAACTCTGGGATTCCACTCACACGAGCTACGGGCTCCAACTCATCCACAACAACTGGGTCGGCGATGAATGATTGAACACCAATTTGGTCTGCGATAGAGCGAGCGATAAGTGCTCCGAGGTTTGAGGCATGCTCACGCACTGCGTGCTTAGTGTCCTCAACCAAGGTGTCATTCACCTCATACACACCACCCTCGATAGGCTTAACCAAACCACCACGACCTACTACAGCCGAAAGGTTTGCAACATCGAAATCGCGCTCTTTGAGTGCATCAAGAATCAACTCCTTTCTCCACTCCAACTGCTCAATCACATGCGAATATTTAGACAACTCCTCTGCCGAGTGGCGAAGTGTCATATCGAACAAAATCTCTTTATCCTCATACAAAGCGGCCTTTGTAGAGGTAGAACCTGGATTTATAGCTAAAATTTTATAACTCATATTTTCAACCTTATATTTAACCTAATTTTAATTGAGGCTGGCTAACAAGGATGTGCCAAAAATCGCCTTGTTAGCCAACCTCAACCATTATTTTACTGCGAGGCAAGCAAGAGCGATAGAGTACAACTTACTCTTGCTAGTGTCGCCACGTGAAGTAAGCACACAAGGAACTTTAGTACCTACGACCATAGCCGCCAACTCACTCTTGCAGATGTATGTTGCAGACTTGAAGAATACGTTTGCAGCCTCGATGTTAGGGAACAACAAGCAATCTGGGTCTCCAGCGATAGATGAACCAGTCACCTTCTTGTGCTCAGCAACCTCTTTGTACATAGCCACATCCAACGACAATGGACCATCCAACTCAACCTTACCCAATTGACCACGGTCAGCCATCTTAGCTAGGATTGCACTCTCAACAGATGAAATCACACCTGGCAAAACTTGCTCCGAAGGTGCGATACAAGCGATCTTTGGTTTGTCGATACCAATCAACTTAGCAGTGTTAGCTAGGTAACCTACCAACTTCACCTTTTGCTTGAAATCTGGAAGTGGAATAACTGCGATGTCTGAGATAGTAAGCAACTTGTGGTAAGCTGGCATCTCTACGATAGTTACGTGGCTAAGAACACCCTTAGGAGGGAACATTCCTGCATCCTTGTTCAAGATTCCACGCATGTACTTGTCAGTAGATACCAATCCTTTCATAAGTACATCTGCGTCTCCCGCAACAACCGATGCTACTGCACGGCGCACGCAAGCTACATCCGAAGCCTCGTCGATGATTTGGAATACCGTGACGTCGATACCCTCCTCCTCGCAAACCTTCTCGATTGTCTTTTTGTCACCAAAAAGAGTTGCCTCTACAATACCCTCTTTGTAAGCTGCGTATACTGCCTCTAGGGTGTGTGAATCTTGACCATAAGCTACGGCCAAACGCTTCTTACCGCCTTTGCGTGCTGCATCAACGATGTCTGATAATGTCTTTATCATGTTTAATTAAGTTGTTAGTTATTTATAGTTCTGTTATTTTGTTCTCTACTTCACGATATTATATGTATCCGAAGCTATCACCATCTCCTCATCGGTCTCAATCATTGCAATCTTGACTCTAGATGAAGGTTTAGATAGGATAATATCTTCGTTGCGAGCCTTGTTAATCAAATCAACATCTGCCTCCACGCCCATAAACTCCATGTTGGTGCTCACCACACGCTTGAGGTTGTGTGAGTTTTCACCCACGCCGCCTGTATATACTATAAGGTCTAGTCCGCCCATCACAGCTGCGTATTGAGCCACAAATCTCTTCACGCGTGAGTAGTGCATATCTCTAGCGATAATTGCAATCTCGTTACCCTTGTCGTACTCGTCGTCGATGTCACGCATGTCGCTCGAAATGCCTGTGAGACCCCACACGCCCGACTCTTTGTTGAGCATTGATGTAAGTTCGCCGTATGACATACCCTCCTTCTCGGCGATGTACAACGCTGCACTCACATCCATGCTTCCGCTGCGAGTACCCATCACAAGTCCATCCAGTGGAGAGAATCCCATAGATGTGTCGATAGATTTACCATTGAGGATAGCTGTCACCGAACCACCATTACCTACGTGGCACGTAACGATTTTTGAGTTGTAGAAATCCAGCCCTGCCAACTTAGCAGCCTTTTGAGCTACGAATTTGTGCGATGTGCCGTGGAAACCATATTTACGGATACGATACTTCTCATAATATTTATAAGGAATAGCGTATAGGTAGTTCATTGGTGGGATTGTTTGGTGGAACGACGTGTCGAACACCGCAACTTGTGGTATGCCCGGCAGAACCTTCTCTATAGATGTTATACCCTCCAAATTCGCTGGGTTATGCAGCGGAGCTATTTCGAAGAGTTGGCGGATTTTATCCTCCACATCTTTGTTCACCAAAACACTCTCCGAGAAGAACTCTCCTCCGTGAGCCACACGGTGACCAACGGCCTTTACCTCCTCTAGTGATTTGATTACGCCGTGCTCCTCGTTGAGCAGCGCAGCGAGTACTACACGAATTCCCTCTGTGTGGTCGGGAATTGGTTGCTCGGTAGCATACACAGCCTTGCCCACAGGTTTGTGGGTAAATACACCCATTTCGCCGCCAATGCGCTCGATTATACCTTTTGCTAAAAGAGTAGAGTCTTGGTCGTTTCTGTCAATCACTTGGTATTTGATTGACGAACTGCCGCAGTTTAGTACTAGAATCACCATAATGTTTTCTCTGTTTTTGGTTTATTATTGTTTTATCACACCCACCCTTGTGCAACAAAAGTAGGTAAAAAAGTTGAATTTTGTACTCCCCAAAGAGAGCTTTTTATAATTTTTTTTATTGTTATTTGTATAACACTTTATTGTTATTCAAATAACATTTGCTTTACCATTGTAACCTCGTATTCAACAGTCACTTGCGGCCATATACAAATATTTAATTGGGGCTCTTTACTCCTCCGAATTATCCCCTCGTTTTGTCACTACGCCAATCACATTTTCTATCACATCCTCGATTTTCGACACCGCAGTTATAGTGGCTCTATTGGTGAGTGAATCTATGTCGGAATGGTGTGCACCGCCACGCTGATATGGGTATATAAGCACAAAGTTTAGGTGCGAGAAATAGGTCTCTATATAGAATGGTATATGCTCCATCTGCTCATCATAGGAGGGGTTGAATCTCTTGCTCATAATAAATATGAGTCCATCGTCCGATTTCAAATCTTTGCCTATAATCAAAATATCTTGGTATCTAGCGTAGGTGTTGAGTTTGATGGGGAGCGACACCTTTTTATTTATGCGCTCCAAGATTTTGACGGTATTGGCATTGGCATACACCACCGCGCTCGACCCTGTGCTGCGCAGAAGGTTCCATATTCTTACAATCCACGCACGGAAACCTAGCTCATTTTCGGCATTTGGAGGTATAATTACAATGTGTCGCTTGATAGTCTCCACGGGTTGCTGCGAGCGATACATAAATGTTGTGACGCTGCTGCTCTTCATCGAGTCGTCAAAGATTTTGTTTATGAGGGTTCCCTTCTTGAACTTTTCGTCATCCACCGCCAGCACCAAGTCGCTGATTTCGGACTCCTTAATCATGTTGAGGATTCCGCTGGTGTAGCTTACATCGTAGCGCATATTGGTCTCTATCGACCTATCCATAGCCGAGGCGCAATGTATGGCACGCTCAAAGACCTTTTTGGCACTCGCAATTTGAGCCAACTCATCTTTGCTTTCGCCCACCACCGCCGCCACGGTTATCGTGCTATTGCTTTGGCGAGGGACTATGAGGTTGGTGAACGACATGAGTTCATTAGTGCTCTCCACGCTATTTATGGGTAGGAGCACTCGTTCCGTGTCGTCGGTGTCGGTGTCTAGGTCAATTTGCTCGTTCATCGAAATCTTGGATGCTCCACGCTGTGCCGAGAACGATGCTATTGTGCAGGTGATGAATATCATAACGATAGTACCATTCAACACACTGTCGTCGAATAGGCGAATCTCCGAACCATCTGGATTGCGCCCCAGCACAATGTTATAACCCACCAGCACCACAGCCAGCGTAGCCGCAGCACGTGCGTTACTAAGTCCAAATATTAGGGTTCGCTCCTCTGGCGTGTAACCAAAGCTCTTTTGCGCCATCCACGACGCTATATATTTGGCAATCGTAGCAAATGAGGTCATAATAAATGCCACATACAAAGTGTGCCAATCCGATATGAATACTCTGTAATCTATGAGCATACCCACACCTATCAAAAAGAAGGGGATAAATATGGCGTTACCAATAAACTCTATGCGATTCATCAGAGCCGACGAATGGGGAATTAACCTATTGAGTGCCAATCCAGTAAACAATGCGCCAATGATACCCTCAATCTCGACCACCTCGGCAAATGACGCTCCGAGGAACACCATAAATAGAATAAAGACATATTGGGTCAAACCATCCGACACGTTCTTTAAAAATAGGCGTGTGACAATGGGAAATCCAACAAATATAACAGCAGCAAATATGGACAAAGAGGCGGCAAAACGCAACCAGAACATAGCATCCACAGCTCCCTTGGTGGTCTCAACAATCACAGCCAGCACCAACAGAGCCAGGGTCTCGGCTATTACCGTACCTCCGATTGTGACCGTCACCGCACGATTGTGTTTGACTCCGAGTTTAGAGATTATGGGGTATGCCAACAGCGTATGCGAGGCAAACATACTCGCCATGAGAATTGATGTTTTGAGCGAAAAATCGAGCAGGTATAGTCCCACACCAATTCCGACAGCCATCGGGATTACGAAGGTGTAGAGCCCAAATACAAAACTTTTGACCCGACTCTTAACAAACTCATTCATATCTATTTCGAGACCTGCCAAGAACATGATATAGAGCAGACCCGCCGTACCCGAAAGCACAATTCCGTTATCTCTGAGCACGAGATTCAACCCATAAGGACCAATGATAGCACCCGCAATAATAAGCCCCAAAATATGGGGTATGCGCAGCTTGTTGAACAGCAGCGGAGCGAAGAGTATAATCGAGAGGATTACGAGAAACTTCAGCACCGGGCTATCAATCGGAGTTTGGAGCAAAGAGTGTGCGTATAGAGGGTTAAACATCGGCAAAAATATGGGTATTAAAGTAAAAAATCAGAGTGTTGCTAAGGTAATAAAAAATATCGACAACCGCAACCTTTCGAAGGCATTTTTCGCCATAATAGATAAAATTGCCACCATTAGGAGAATAAAGCCACAAAAAAGTGAAAAAAAAATGGGATTGTATGGTTAAAAATAGTTATATTTGCAGGTTAGAATGTATGATTGGGCAAAGAGCCCAACTTACGCAGTATAAACTTATTTGAGAGTCCGTTCAAACAGACAAGGCAGATGACTACCGAAAATTTAACTCCTTCAGCTCAAGAAGAGCTACTCAGCACCGCTGAGGATGTGCAAACAGCAACTCAACCCACAGAGGCTGAGTCTACACCACAACCCGAGACAATAGAGCTCGATACCCCAATTTTAGACTCCGCAGAGGAGACAGAAGAGGATACCTTCGCTGGCAAAAGCAAAGCGGAGTTAGTAGACCTACTCGCTCGACTCTTGGTGGCGGAGCCGATACAATCGTTGCGTCGCACGGTTGAGGCGATTAAAATTGCATTCTACAAACTTCACCGTGCCGAGGGCGAGGAGCTACGTCGCCTAGCGGCTGAGCAAAATGGCGAAGATGCAGAGTTCACACCAGAGGTTGATGAATTGGAGGTTAAGCTCAAAGGGCTTCTCAAAGAGTATCGTACTAAGCGAGACGAGTTCATATCAAACGCAGAGGCAGTAAAGGAGGCAAACCTCAAAATCAAGCTCCAAATCATCGAGGAGCTTAAGGATTTGGTGGAGTCAGACGAGACTCTTAACCACACATTCCCAAAATTCCGCGAGTTGCAGACTCGTTGGCGAGAGACTGGTAGCGTGCCCGCAGCAGAGGTGAAGGATATTTGGGAGAGATACCACCTACACACCGAGCACTTCTACAACTTCATAAAAATCAACAAGGAGCTTCGTGACCTAGACCTCAAAAAGAACTTGGAGCAAAAAACAGCTCTATGCGAGCAAGCCGAGGCGTTGGTGTCGGAGAGCTCTGTGGTTGAGGCGTTCCGCAAACTACAAAAGTTGCACGACTCATGGCGCGAAACTGGTCCTGTGGCAGACGAATTCAAGGAGGCTATATGGAACAGATTTAAGGAGGCATCGAGCCAAATAAACAAGCTACACCAAGGATATTTTGAGCAGATTAAATCTGACCAACTCAAAAACTTGGAGCTCAAAGAGGCGTTGTGCGCACGTGTAGAGGAGCTAGTGGCACGAGGTGGCGTGTCGCACAAAGAGTGGAACAAGGCGAGCGACAAACTCCTCGAAATACAAAAAGAGTGGAAGAGCATAGGCTTTGCGCCCAAAAAGGATAACACCAAGATTTATGACCGTTTCCGTGCTGCATGCGACAAGTTCTTCGAAACTAAGCGTCAATTCTACGCATCGCAAAAGGGCGAGATGGAGCAAAACTTAGTGCTCAAAACACAAATCTGCGAGCGTGCCGAGGCATTGGTCAGCAGCGAAGATTGGAAAACGGCAACAGACCAAATCATAGCGTTGCAAGCGGAGTGGAAGAGCGTAGGCAGTGTAGCTCAACGCTATTCAGACCAAGTGTGGAAGAGATTTAGAGCTGCATGCGATGGATTCTTCGAGAGAAAATCTGCACACTTCTCGTCGCAAGACAACGAGCAAGATGCCAACCTCAAAGCTAAGGAGGCTCTCATTGCGGAGATGGAGTCGTGCGACATAGTAGCAGCAGGCGGATTCGATGCTATCAAGGCGTTCCAACGTCGATTCTCGGAGATTGGATTTGTGCCTATCAAGGCAAAAGATGCTATCTCGAAACGATATAAGGAGGTAGTAGATGGACTATTCACAACCCTTAGGGGTCAAGAGAGAGATCGCTCGATAAGCAAATTCAAAGAGAAGATTTCGCATATAAAGGGCTCTGGCGATGGTCGAGTGAGAGGCGAGAGAGAGAAATTGATGCAGAAAGTAAAGCAGTTGGATAGCGACATCGCTCTACTCGAAAACAACATTGGATTCTTCGGCAAATCGAAGGGTGCAGAGGCATTGATTGCAGATGTGAAGCGCAAAATCGAAAAGGCTCGTCAAGATAGAGCCGACATCATCGCTAAGGTGAAGTTGATTGACGCGGCAACGCAAGAGTAACAAAAAAGAGTTAGGTTAGTGAGTGCTATATATTAATATGTATAGTCGGAAGTAAAAAATAAAAGAGAAAAGAATGAAACTAGAGAAGTCAAAATATATCTTCGTAACTGGCGGTGTTGCATCGTCACTTGGTAAGGGTATTATATCGGCATCGTTGGCTCGTCTGTTGCAGGCACGTGGCTATTCGGTGACTATCCAAAAATTAGACCCATATATCAATGTAGACCCAGGAACACTCAACCCCTACGAGCACGGAGAGTGCTACGTCACCGAAGATGGTGCGGAGACAGACTTGGATTTGGGTCACTACGAGCGATTCACCTCTATTCACACCTCAAAGATGAATAATGTCACCACAGGTAAGATATACCAAAGTGTGATTGAGAAGGAGCGTAAGGGTGAGTTTTTGGGCAAAACGGTGCAGGTAATCCCCCACATCACAGACGAAATCAAGCGCAGAATACAAATCCTAGGTCAAACCAAAGATTATGACATCGTAATCACCGAGATTGGTGGTACGGTGGGTGACATCGAGTCGCAACCCTTCATTGAGTCGGTGCGTCAATTGCGCTACCAACTTGGGTATCACAACACGGCACTTATTCACTTGACCTTGATTCCATATATGGCAGCATCGGGCGAGCTTAAGACTAAGCCTACGCAGCACTCTGTGAAGATGTTGTTGGAGAATGGTTTGCAACCCGACGTGTTGGTGTTGCGTTCGGAACATGAGCTTTCGGCAGATGTTAAGCGCAAGGTTGCGTTGTTCTGCAACGTAGACCCTGATGCGGTGATGGTCTCTATTGATGTGCCAACAATTTATGAGGTGCCACTCAAAATGTACGAGCAAAACCTAGACAAGGTGGTATGTTCGAAGTTGGATTTGGAGGTTGAGGGCACCCCCGAGCTGGACAAGTGGAGCGACTTTGTGCACAAGGTTAAAAATCCACAACGCAATATCGAGATTGCACTCGTGGGTAAATACACCGAGCTTCCAGATGCATACAAATCAATATCAGAGTCATTTATACACGCTGGAGCAGCCAACAACTGCAAAGTGAAGGTGACATACGTAAACTCAGAGAAGCTCTCTCCAGAGAATATCGACGAGAAATTGGGCACAAAGGGTGCGATATTGGTAGCTCCAGGCTTTGGTAATCGTGGTATCGAGGGTAAGATTATGGCAGTGAAGTATGCTCGTGAGAACAAAATTCCATTCCTTGGTATATGCTTAGGTATGCAGTGCGCTGTAATTGAGTTTGCTCGCAATGTGTTGGGATACGCAGATGCGCACTCTTCGGAGATGAACCCTATAACCGCACACCCCGTAATCGACATTATGGAGGAGCAAAAGGGAGTTACCGCTAAGGGAGGCACAATGCGCCTAGGAGGTTACCCTTGTGCACTCACCCCAGGTTCGAAAGTTGCCGAGGCGTATGGTTCGACATCTATTGTGGAGCGTCACCGCCACCGCTACGAGTTCAACAGCAACTACCGTGATGAGTATGAGGCGGCAGGTATGATTGCTGCGGGAGTAAACCCCGACACCACACTTGTGGAGGTTGTGGAGATTGTGGATCACCCATGGTTTGTGGGTACGCAATACCACCCAGAGTACAAAAGTACCGTTCTAAACCCACACCCATTGTTTGTGGCATTTGTCGCAGCAGCAATTAAGAATCTTAAAGAGTAACAGAAAATAGATATAAGTAATGAATAAAAATTCTATTGCAGCAATAGCTATCATAGTCCTACTATTTGTAGGTTTCATGTACATCAATCACAAGGAGAGCACCCGCTATCAAGCAGAATTGGCAGCATACGAGGAGCGCATGGCAGCTCTAGAGGCTCAACGTGCGGCAGAGGTTCAAGCCGAGGCACTTCTTATGGGTCAAATCACCAATGGCTCAGACTCCACAGCAGTGGCTATGCAGAGAGCTAAAAGCATTATGACAATTGGCGAGGAGCTCACTAATGCCAAAATCGCAGAGCCACAAGATATAGTTTTGGAGAACGACGTGTTGAAAATGGTACTATCGACCAAAGGTGCACAACCCAAGAGCGTTACACTCAAAAACTATACCAAATATGCACCCAAGGGCGAGCGCACGGAGCTTATCGAGATGTTCGACCCTTCGAGTGCCAATATGGATATGTCGTTCTACATCCGCAATGGACTCAACAACGTCAAGGTCAATACTTCGGAGTACACATTTGTGCCACTTCCAGCCATAATATTGGAGGGTGGAGCAGTACGCCAATGTTTCATGCTTGATTTTGGCGATAGGGTAGCGGTGGAGTATATCTACACAATCTACAACACTGCGGATGAGAGCCGTAACTACATGTTGGATTTCGATGTTAAGTTGCACAATATGTCTCAAATCATGGCTAACCAATCTTCGGTAACCATAAATTGGGCAAATACAACATACCAAAACGAGAGAGGTTACACCAACGAGAACACATACACCACTCTGTCATACCATTTCGATGGCGAGAGAGGAATCGACGAATTGGGTATGAGCAAGGAGCGCAAGAGCAAAGATGTTACAGGCAAAATCAACTGGGTAGCATTCAAGCAACAATTCTTCTCGTCGGCATTTATTGCACCATCATTCTTCTCGACTGCCAATATGGCGTTCAACACAGCCGAAGAGGGTTCTGGGTTCATGAAGTCATTCTCGTCGCAGATGACCGTGCCTTATGACACTACCACCGACAGATACAAATTCGCAATGTTCTATGGTCCAAACCAATATTATGTGCTTAAGGGCACGTCGGATTTGGAACTTGGAGATTTGCGCATGCAGGAGCTTATTCCACTTGGATGGGGTATCTTTGGATGGGTTAATAAATTCTTCACTATTCCGATTTTTGATTTCCTTAGAGACCACATCGCTAGCTTTGGAGTTATTATATTTATACTTGCTCTACTCGTTAAGTTGGTGATTTCACCTATGACATATAGCAGCTATTTGTCTATGGCTAAAATGCGTGTGATGAAACCCGAAGTGGATGCTATCAACGCTAAATATCCCAAGGATGATGAAGCTATGAAACGTCAGCAGGCGACTATGGAACTATACAAAAAGGTGGGAGTGAACCCCATGGGAGGTTGTTTGCCTATGTTGATTCAGATGCCTATCATCATCGCTATGTTCCGTTTCTTCCCCGCTTCGATTGAGCTTCGTGACCAATCATTCTTGTGGGCGCACGATTTGTCGTCGTATGATAGTGTGTTGAATTTGCCATTCTCAATCCCATTTTATGGTGACCATGTGAGTCTATTTGCGCTACTTATGGCTATTGTGATGTTCTTCTACTCTAAGATGAACTACGACCAATCGGCATCGTCGCAACCTCAAATGGCGGGTATGAAGTTTATGATGTTGTATATGATGCCAGTGATGATGTTGTTGTGGTTCAATAGCTACTCGAGTGGTCTTTGCTACTACTACTTCTTGGCTAATCTTTTGACTATTGGTCAAACAATACTCATACGCCGCATGGTGGACGACAACAAAATCCACGCAATCCTTCAAGCTAACGCCAAGAAGAAGAGCAACTCCAAAAAGTCTAAGTTCCAACAACGCTACGAAGCTATGTTGGCAGAGGCTCAAGAGCAACAAAAGAGTAAAAAATAATTAAGGGGAGTTCTAATTTCTCCCTAAAATACTTTCCAGCTACTAACTATCCCTTTTCGATTTTACAAAAATCGGTAGTAGGAGTCACTACAACCCACTTTTGTAAAATTAAAAATGGACAATTATTAACTAAGTAGGGTAAAATAATTATTGGTGTGTTTTTAAGAGTACTATTGGAGATGAGATTTTTTGCTATTGAATTGAAAATATAGTGGATCTACATTGAAATTTAATAGTGAAAAATATCGCTTCAAGAGTGCTTTTAAAAATATGGCAATAATTGTTTTACACTACTTAAAAATTAAAATCAGGGAGAAAATAGAACTCCCCTTAAGTAAAGATATAAATAATGACACAAGAAGAGTTATTCAAAAAGCTAATTGCACACTGCAAAGAGTACGGATTCGTATTCCCCTCATCGGAGATTTATGATGGTCTGGGTGCAGTATACGACTACGGTCAAAATGGAGTAGAGCTTAAGAACAACATCAAGAAATATTGGTGGGATTCGATGGTTAAGCTTCACGAGAACATCGTAGGTTTGGACGCTGCAATATTCATGCACCCACGCACGTGGGAGGCTTCGGGTCACGTTGGAGCATTCAACGACCCACTCATCGACAACAAAGATTCAAAGAAGAGATACCGTGCCGATGTACTCGTAGAGGAGTGGTTGGCGAAGCAAGATGACAAAATCCAAAAGGAGGTAGACAAGGCTCGCAAGCGTTTCAAGGAGTCATTTGACGAGGAGCAGTTCCGTGCTACATCGCCTCGAGTATTGGAGATTGCCGCAAAGCGTGATGCTCAGCACAAGCGTTTTGCAGATGCGCTCAACGCTAACGACTTTGAGGAGGTGCGCCAAATAATCTTGGATTGCGAGATTGTGTGCCCTATCTCGGGTACTCGCAACTGGACAGATGTGCGCCAATTCAACTTGATGTTCTCTACACAAATGGGTGCTACATCCGAGGGTGCAAACACCATATACCTTCGCCCAGAGACTGCGCAGGGTATCTTTGTGAACTTCTTGAACGTCCAAAAAACTGGACGCATGAAACTTCCATTTGGTATTGCACAAATTGGTAAAGCATTTAGAAATGAGATAGTTGCACGCCAATTCATATTCCGCATGAGAGAGTTTGAGCAGATGGAGATGCAATTCTTCGTGCGCCCAGGCGAGGAGATGAAGTGGTGGCAAGAGTGGAAGGATACACGCATGGCATGGCACAGAGCTTTGGGCTTTGGTGACGGCAACTACCGATTCCACGACCACGACAAATTGGCTCACTACGCTAATGCTGCGGCAGACATAGAGTATAACTTTCCATTCGGATTCAAGGAGGTGGAGGGTATCCACTCACGCACAGATTTCGACTTGGGTAGCCACCAAAAATTCTCGGGCAAGAAGATTCAATACTACGACCCAGAGACTAAGGAGAGCTATGTGCCTTACGTTGTGGAGACCTCAATTGGTGTAGATCGTATGTTCTTGCAGGTGATGTCCGCTTCGTACAAGGAGGAGGCGTTGGAGGGTGGCGACACTCGTGTGGTGTTGAGCCTACCAGCTCCATTGGCACCTACTAAGGTTGCGGTTATGCCACTCGTAAAGAAGGATGGACTTCCTGAGATTGCACGTCAAATCATCGATTCACTCAAGTTTGACCACGTCGTGGCTTACGACGAGAAGGACTCTATCGGTAAGCGTTATCGTCGCCAAGATGCTGTGGGTACACCATTCTGCGTAACCGTAGATCACCAATCGGCTGAGGATGGCACCGTGACTTTGCGTCATCGTGACACCATGGCTCAAGAGCGTGTAGCTATCAAGGATTTGGCAGCTATCGTGAACGAGGCGGTATCTATGCGCCCATTGTTTGCTAAGATTAAGGAGTAAGCATTGGGCAGGATTATAGCCATAGATTATGGAGTAAAACGCACGGGGGTCGCAGTTAGCGACCCTCTGCAACTCATAGCTGGAGGGTTGGATACTCTCGACACCAAGCAGTTGGAAAGGTGGTTGGTGGAGTATTGCGCCAAGGAGCAGGTATCGACAATAGTCGTAGGTATGCCCAAGCACACGACCTCCGCAGAGCCTGCGCAGACGTGGAAGTATATAGAACCACTAGTGTTGCGCATCAAGCGTGCTCACCCCACAATCGAAGTGGTACTCCATGACGAGCGTTACACCTCGGTGCTAGCTCACCGCACAATGTTGGAGAGCGGCATAGGCAAGATGGCACGTCGCAATAAAGCGTTAGTAGATAAGATTTCGGCTACGATAATCCTTCAGAGTTATATGGAGTCGAGGGAATTTAAAATGAAATAAACAATGATTTACCCAATAGTAATTTACGGCTCGCCCATATTGCGCAAGGAGTCGGAGGATATCACCAAAGATTACCCTGAGCTACCTAAGCTCCTAGATGATATGCGCTCGACACTCGAAGTGTGCGAGGGCGTAGGGTTGGCAGCACCCCAAATTGGCAAAAATATCCGCCTATTTATAGTGGATTGCACACCTTGGGCAGAGAACAACCCCGAGTTGGCAGATTATAGACGAGTATTTATAAATGCGGAGATTTACGAAGAGTCTGAGGAGACCGACACCTTCGAGGAGGGATGTCTGTCTGTGCCTGGAATTCACGAAAATGTACGCCGCCCAGTGGCTATTCGCATGCGATATATGGACGAAAACTTCGTGGAGCATGACGAGGAGTTCACAGGTCTGCCAGCACGAGTTATACAACACGAATACGACCACATAGATGGTATGGTATTCACCGACCACCTATCGCCCCTAAAGCGTAATATGCTGAAAAACAAGCTCACAAGTATGGCTAAGGGTAAGTATCGTTGTAGTTACAAGACGAAATAAGATAGAGAGGCTACGGCACAGGATCCTCCCCATGTCCACCCCACGGATGGCACCTAAGTAAACGCTTTATGGTGAGCCATGAGCCCTTGAAGAGTCCATGTTTGCGCAGAGCTTCGAGTGCATATTGCGAGCATGTGGGGGTAAACCTGCACGCTGGGGGTGTGAATGGCGATATGCAGTTGCGATAGAACTGCACCAGAAGCACAAGAGGGAAAATCGCAATTTTCCTAATTATCTTGCGCAATGAGCTCCAAAATTTTGCGTACTGCATTGTTTATCGTTTTATAGGAGTGGCTCTCCTTTGTGGAGTATATGAGTGCTATATCCAACGATTGGGGAGTGCCATCTCGCTCTATGATTATACTCTTTTGTAGTCTATATGCCTCCTTGACTCTGCGACGCAGGGTGTTGCGTTTGTTGGCACGGCGGTGGAACTTCTTGGGCACATTAAATAGCACCTCGGCAGAGTTGTGCTCTGCGTCGCCCTCGGCTGCGAGCCACACATAACGTATGGGATAGACAAAGCCGCCCTTGCCACTCTCGAAGAGTCGCCTTATAGCACCCAGGTTCCTGAGACGCTCGGAGTGAGAGAGTGCGTATGTGGGGGGTTGTTCTGTCATTGGTGGTATTCATGATATGAAAAAGGAGTGAGTTTTCAAACGCACTCCTTTTTTATGGTGTTGTAATTATTACTTCTTTGTTGTAGTGCGCCCCTTTTTCAAGATTTTGCTCTGTTGGCACTTTATGAACTCCTCCTTTGTGGTGTCCTCTTGCAGCTCTACATCAGCAACCTCTTCGCCAGCCTCGATTTGATCTAGGTAATTATCTACCGCTTTGACCATAGATGGAGCCTTGGGATTTGGAGCCATAGCCTTAACTTTGAGCCCTGCATCGAGTGCAGCACGAAGTGTTCCGTTTCCAAATACAGCGATTGGAGGGAGAGTCTCCACACCAAAATTATCTACCAAAGCTTTGACATCCGAAGGTGAGTATAGAGCCACCAAACCCATATCGGATAGGGATAGACCCTCCATATCGGCAGATATTGTGCGAGCCATAGTCACAGGAGAGTAGTCTAGGTTGAGTTTGTCCAACATATCTTGGAGCTCAGGCTTGTGAGGCTCGCTCTGTGTGAGCAGGAACTTCTCGCTTTTGTGTTTCACGATTGCCTCCACAAGGCTTTTGAATGTGCCATCGCCAAACGATATTTTGCGCTTGCGATAGACTATATACTTTTGAAGATATAGAGCCACAGCCTCTGTTTGGCATATATACTTCATCCCCTCGGGGATTGTGATACGTGCCTCTTCGCATACGTGGAAAAGACTATCTACGGCGGTTCTAGATGTCAGAATCACAGCTGTGTGATCTAGAATTTCGACTCTTTGTGCTCGGAATTCCTTGAGTGAAACACCCACTACTCGGATTAACGGTTTGTATTCGACATCGATATTACGTCGCTGCGACAGCTCGAAAAAGGGAGATTTTTCAATTATTGCAGGTTTTGGCTGCGATACTAAAATTTTGCGGATATTCACCATTCAGTTCTTGTTGTTACCTTATATTATTATTACGTTGATAACTTATCCTACATCCCCAAATATCGGGTTGTAATTGCCCATATAAATGTCAAGGGTAGAATTTCAACGCCACAAAGGTACAAAATCCAATGCAATATTGAAAAATTTTGTCGCATAAAGAGTAAAAAACTCTGTCTCAAATAATTTATTACCAATGCAACAACCACTAACAGAGAAAGTTGCACGACTAATTGCCCTTGTATATAATTGCTCAATGAGCTAGTTATAAAGAGCGGAGATAAAAATATTACGCAAAAAATAAGCTGTTGTCGTTTTATGGTCTGCAACTTACGAGCGAACTCCATATCTATAATAAGGTAGCCCACAGCTTTGAGCACCACCCAACCATAGAGCGCAACTGTGACAACCGAAATAACACCGCCCAAAATCCACCACGCACCATCAAAAGAGATGTCGAAAGGCGAAAACTGCGCAACAATGCGTGCGGTAAACATTGCAAAAAGGGTGATGCTAAGAGCCCACGTTGCGACAATCATACCTAGACGTTGCTTGCCTATTAAATCTCGCTCGCTATCGACATTGGTACGTTTGAGAATAGACCACCTAATTCCTCCATTTTTAAATATGTGGGGCAGCCACACCATATACAGCAGCAGAAATGCTAATGCCAAGATTACGTATGTGGGGTTTGCTACAACACCTTCAACATTGCCTCCGTGAACTTCGAATATGGGCATAACGCCCCCGCTCAACTGGGACTCCTCACCAAAGAGAGTGACCTCCGCAGCTCTGCGTGCTGTGGCTATGCTATCTATCAATAGCTCTACGCTATCTGCCGAAATTATATCAATCATACTATTCGAAGTCACGTTTTAGTGTGACCCTTATTGTTGTGCCCTGCCCTATCACAGAGTCTATGACAGCAATTTTGCCGTTGTGATACTCCTCGACTATGCGCCTCGATAGTGATAGTCCTAGACCCCAACCTCTGGTTTTGGTGGAGAATCCTGGCTCAAAAATCTTGTCCCAATTACCCTTGGGTATTCCCTTGCCCGAATCTGTGACATCTATATGTATGTCGCTATCTGTGGTCGAAACCTTCACCCGCAAGCTGCCTTGACCTTGGAGCGCATCTAACGAATTTTTCAACAAATTCTCTATCACCCACTCAAACAGCGCGCTGTTGAGCATAGCTGGCACTGGAGCCATAGCAAATCCATTGTAATCGAGCGTGACATTGCGAGGGATACGTGTTTGGAAATACATAACACTCTCACCCACAACCTCATTTACGTTGGCACGTGAGAGTTGGGTATCGGAGCCAATCTTCGAGAATCTATCCACAATTTTGAGAAGATGTTTCAAATCCTTGTTCATCTCCTCCACCACTTCGGGGTCTATGGGTTGGGTTTTGAGATACTCTATCCACCCCAACAGCGACGATGTGGGAGTACCCAGTTGATGTGCCGTCTCCTTTGCCAAACCTACCCATACTCTATTTTGCTCGCCCTGCTTGGTGCTGGTGAATGCCACGTAGCACAATGTTATGTATATAAATATGGCCAGAAGCTGTATGTAGGGGTAGAAGTACAACCTTTTGAGAAGTGTCGATTGCCCATAAAATAGTATATGCTTGTCGTTGTTCCACATGAAACGCACCACTATTGGGCGATTCTCCTCGGATAGTTTTTCAATTCGCTTGCGTAGCAAATCGGGGTGGTTGATAATCTCCTCGGGGATGAGGTGCGACTCTATGACATTGAGGTTGTTGTCGGTCATCACAAAGGGGATGTTTTGGTTGCTATTGACGATATCGGTGATGAAGGGGTCGTTGCGCCCCATGATATCTTGGCTCAAACGCTCCATGGCGTGTGCCCACACCTCCACATCGTGTTGTTCCTTATCCCTCAGCGAATTAGCCATATTGTGGGTGTAGATTAGCGACAATGCACCCAACAACATACCCACCGCAAAAACAATGCGGTTGCGTAGTGTCAGAGACATTATATTCCTAAAATTCCACTTTCCCATGGCTCTATGCGTTATTTACCCTCGTGGTGCGACTCCAAACTACGCTGCCACTCCTCGGGGCTCTTTAGAATTGCGACTGCACGTGCTACATCCCTATCCGTAGTGAGTGAATTCTCGATTACAGATTCCATATATCCGTGGCGGAGAATTATATCGTTGTTTATATATTTGGTTATCTCCTTGCGGTATGTTTCGAGGTTGGTGAGTTTATCATCTTTGAGTTGCTGCTCTAGGGTGGTGAGTAGCTCCGAGTCGTATCGCTCCTCCTTAGCTGTCTTTTTCAACTCCTCGAGCAGGGTTCTTGTGCGTGATTTGTAGGGTATATCCTTCTGCTCGACAAACTTCACAAACTCCGCATATTCGTCATCGCTAATCGAGAATCCATTAGCCGAAAACTCACTGCCCAAGTGGCGCACAAAATATTCATCACCAAATTCATCAATAATACCCAACCCATAGAGCATCGCCGCAAAGCGACTCACATAATCGGCTGGAGTCACAACATCGGGGACGATACCTCCTCCGTCGTAGACTTTACGACCCGAACGAGTAGAGAACTCCTGCTTTAGGGAGTCCACCTTTTTGTCCGCCGAAGATGCCCCTTTGGAGTAATCTATCGCCTGGATACATCTGCCCGAAGGTATGTAGTAGCGTGCTGTGGTGAGCTTTAGCATGGTGTTGTAACCCAATGGCACGGTGCTCTGCACCAAACCCTTACCAAAACTTCGTTGCCCCACCAACACTGCTCTGTCCAAATCTTGCAATGCTCCTGCCACAATCTCCGCAGCCGATGCCGAGTTGCCATCTATGAGTACCACGAGTGGCATATTTTCGAACATTGGAGAGTGGGTAGTTTTGTACACCATGGAATCTCTGCGGCCCTTGATTTTGAGCACTTCGCTCCCCTTGGGCAGAAACAGCGACAATATATTCACAGCCTCCTGCATAAGACCGCCACCATTGTCCCTATAATCCAAAATCACACCCTTAAGCCCCTCTCGTTGCATATTTCGCAATGCAGTGGTCATCTCCGCATAGCTATCCTCCGAGAAATCGGAGTGTGAGATATAACCTATCGAGTCGGCTCTATTGCCCACAAATCCAGAGTAGCTGATTGCTGGGATTTTGATTCTTTCGCGAGTGATAGTGATTTTGCGCACGGAGGTGGTATCCTCTATGGGGCGCACCTCGACTTTGAGCTTGGTGCCAGGGGTACCTTTCAGTTTCTCGCTCGCTTGTGCGGTGGTCATACCCACGGCATTTACGCCATCAATTTTCAGGAATTTGTCGCCTATGCGCAACCCCGACTTAGCGGCTGGAGAGCCTTTGTATGGTTGCGACACAACCACATAGTCGCCCTTTTGACGAATTACGGAGCCTATACCGCCATACTTGCCCGTAGTCATAATCTGGAAATCGCCCATATCCTCCTCCGCCAAAAACGACGAATAGGGGTCGAGTGAGCGTGTCATTCCATGGGCGGCATTCTTAAGCATAGCCTCGGCATCTACCTCATCAACATAGTTTTCGGATAGTTCGCGCATGAGTCGTATGACCGTCTCGGTGCTCTGCATCAACCCGAAGTCGTTGCGAGAGGCTTGAAACGATAGTAGCGACAGTGCAAATATTGCGACTAATGACCAAATTTTATACTTTTTCATTGTGTGTGTGTGATTACTCCTCTGAAAATGAAATCTTCGCTTCGAGGCGGTATATTACGGATGGTACTACTCGACGGATTCCCTCGACTACCAACTTGTTGCCCACCTGTGTGACTGTGATTTTATCCTCAAATAGCAACGTGATTTTTCTGATTAAATTGTCGCTACCAAACACCATCTCACCATCGCCCTCGCTCCTTAGCGAAAAGCCATACGCCGCAAAAGATGAGATTATAGCCTCTCTATCGCTCTCCATATCGCCCGTAACCTCTTGGCGCATAAAGCCAAACACTGGATACGAAAACGACAATGCAAGTATAGCAATAATCATAATAATTCCACGCGAAGTACTAATTAGAGACGCAAATGTCGCCTCAGGAGTAGATGCCGCAACACCCGCAAAAGACATGGCGTAGATAACCACTACGTAGATTATACATAGCGACAAAAGATACTTGATTGCTCTTGAAAAATAACTCATAATATTCTAATTTTTAATGTTTTCAATACTTTTAGCCACACGCTGCATTAGCCATGTGGGGGTAGATGTTGCACCACAAATCCCGACTGATTCGATACCCTCCAGCCACTGAGGCTCTATTTCGAACTCATCCTCTATGGTATAGGCATTGGGATTAGCCTCGTGACACAACTCAAATAGAACCTTACCATTGCTCGATTTTTTGCCGCTCACAAACAACACAAGGTCAAACTTGCGGGCAAACTCCACCAAATTGGCCTCACGAGAAGATACTCTGCGGCAGATGGTATCACACACCGTGACATTGTCACTTCGTTGCGTCATGATATTTGCCAAGTGGTCAAACAGAGATATGCTCTGGGTGGTTTGCGACAAGAAATATATGGGTCTCGAGAAATCTATGAGCTCCATATCCTCCTCTCCCTCAATTACTATAACTTGGTCATCAACCTGCCCCGTGAGCCCCACAACCTCGGCGTGACCTCGCTTGCCAAGCAGCACTACCTCGCCGCCAACTTGCGACATCTGTTCGTGCGCTCTCTTCACTTTTTTTTGAAGATTAGCCACCACAGGGCATGTGGCATCTATGATTGGTATGGCTAGAGATGCCGCCTTGGCGTACGTAGAGGGTGGCTCGCCATGTGCACGAATCAACACCCTAGCACCCTTGGCACGCTCCATATCCAAAATAGATAGCCTCCTAAGCCCCAAATCCTCTAGTCGCTGCACCTCAACTCGATTGTGCACAATATCCCCCAGGGAGTAGACCTCTCCATACTCTTGGATATTCTGCTCCGCCTGCTCAATGGCTCTGACCACGCCAAAGCAAAAGCCCGATTGGGGGTCTATCTCTACTCGCATATCTTTGTTTGGTATAGGTTCATAAACCACTCCATCTGCTCCTCTATGCTCATATTGCTGTTGTCCAATACCACAGCGTCGTCGGCTTGGCGCAGAGGTGATATTGGGCGGTTGATGTCGGCATTATCACGTGAAATTATATTTGCCTCAATCTCCTCGTATGACACCTGGTCACCCTTGGTAGTGAGCTCGTCGTAGCGACGTTGTGCTCTGATTTTGGGGTCGGCAGTCATATATATTTTGATTTGAGCGGATGGGAACACCACAGTTCCGATGTCTCGACCATCCATCACCACGCCGCCTCTCTCGCCCATGGATTGTTGCAACGACACCAACTTTTCACGCACCTCAGCAATGGTGCTTATGCGGCTAACGGCTTGGTTTACCTCTATGGTGCGAATTTGATTCTCTACCAATTCGTCGCCCACGTATATATCACTTGCTTCGCGTTCGGCGTTGTATTTAAACCCGATGTTTATGTGTGGCAACATAGCCACCACGCCCTCTTCGTCCACACTTTCTGGTGTGATATATCCGCCCCTGAGAGCCATGAGAGATATGGCACGATACATCGCTCCAGTATCTATAAATATGTATCCTAGGCGCACAGCGATAGCCTTGGCGAATGTGCTTTTGCCGCACGACGAAAAGCCATCAATAGCTATTATAATTGGGTTAGATTGTTCCATTGGGAATAAGATTTAAGAAGGTTGAAAGTATGGTGTATACACCCAGAAGCCCGATAATTGAGCCTGCGACATGGTTTATGGTGAGCATGTGGCGAGGGCGAAACTTAGTCCTAAAGAGGTTAATCACAAACGCCAGAGCTGTCCACCAAGCCACCGCACCCGAGAAAAATCCAGCGATAATTATCAGCCCACTCATCCAACTCGACGCATCTACGGCATCACCCGTAGAGATTTTAAAGACTGCAAAAAATGCTAGGATATAGGGTATAACCATCAAAAAGTTGGCTATGGTGAGACCAAATATCGACCCGAAGTCTTGCCACGGAGAGCTCTTGCCAGCTCTATTTTTGCGAATTTGCATCACAGGGTTTTGCAGAAATATATATGCTCCCACGCCCACAACAAAGACTCCGCCGATGATTCTTAGAATCACATTATATTTGTCGATGGGACCTTGCAAAACCGAATAGAAAAAGTATGCTATGAGTGCCATAAGCGTGTCGGCACTTGCCACACCCAATCCCGACACCAAACCCGATTGGCGACTCTTGCTCAGCGTGCGCTGTATGCACAACACCGCAACAGGTCCTACGGTTATGGAGGCTGCAACACCCACCATAATAGAGCGCAAGAATATATCTGCTAAATCAAAAAGTTCGTTACCCATAAATTTTATATATAACGTATAACGAACAAAGGTATAAAATAATTGGGAGTTTTTAGGGCTACGTTGTATATTTTTCACAAAAATTATATACCTTATCATCTATAAGTAGTGTAAAACAATTATTGTCATATTTTTAAAAGCACTCTTGGAGCGATATTTTTCACTATTAAATTTCAGTATAGAACCACTATATTTTCAATTCAATAGCAAAAAATCTCATCTCCAATAGCACTCTTAAAAACACACCAATAATTATTTTACCCTACTTAAATAAAATTCGATTCATCGAATTTACCTCTTTCGGAGCGTCAGCGACAAAGTCCACTCCCAAGGGGAGAGGGTTTGGGGGTGGGGTAAAATATTTTTATCTCACACGCTTATAATTCCAGAAATTTTATGTAAGTTTGCAGCGGTTTAGGTTTCTTAGGTTGCGTTAAGCAATTAAGAATTAAATGGGAAGGTCGTGAAATTCGACCACAGTTCCCGCTGCTGTAATTTTTCGTGTGCCTCATTTTGGGGGTACGAAGCTCAACAAAATAGCCACTGAAGCGATTTGGGAAGGGTTGTTGAGTGAAGAAAATAAGTCAGAAGACCTGCCTCTACCGACACTTATAATTTAGAATTTACGGCGAATAAATCTGGATTAAGTCTTTGGCTTTGGAGTGCTATGCTGTGCTCCCATCTCTCAACTTCTTACCCCTGCATATTTGGCGTAACAACACTTTTTTTGCGCTCGGATGAGAGGTTTTTTACCCCTATTATTGCTCTTTGTTTGCTGCGACCTCTATGGTCTTGGCAGGGACTCTGTGGCTTATAATTTGAGCTTCGATGAGGTGGTTTTTAGTGCACGTAAGAATCTGCCCAATGTCATACCCTCGCAGAGACTTTCGGCTGCGGAGTTGGATAGGCTTAGTGTGCATTCGGTGGCGGATGCTATACGATATTTCTCGGGGGTGCAGATTAAGGATTATGGTGGTATCGGGGGGCTCAAAACTGTGAATATCAGAAGTATGGGTTCGCAGCATGTGGGTGTGTTCTACGACGGTGTAGAGATTGGTAATGCTCAAAATGGCACGGTTGATTTGGGGCGTTTCTCGTTGGACAATATGGAGGCTGTGGAGTTGTACAATGGTCATAAAAGTTCGATATTTCAGCCAGCCAAGGATTTTGCATCGGCAGGGTCTGTCTATATGCAGGCTCGTCGCCCGACATTCGACGAGGAGAAAAATTACAACCTCAAAGGCACATTCAAAACTGGGTCGTTCGACCTCATAAACCCCTCTGTGTTATACGAACAAAAACTCTCCGACAACGTGTCGTCATCGCTAAATGCGGAGTATATGCGCACATCGGGTAAGTACAAATTCACATACCAAAAGGAGGATGGATACACAGTGAGCGACACACGCCAAAATGGTGATGTGGAGGCTTTTAGGGTCGAGGGCGGATTATTTGGCAAGATTAGTAGCGGAGAGTGGCGCACCAAAATATATTACTACAATTCGGAGCGTGGATATCCTGGGGCATATGTGCGTTCGGTGCCTGGAACATTCGAAAATGCGGATAGACAGTGGGACGAAAATCTGTTTGTGCAGGGCTCTCTGCGCAAGAGTATTTCGCCATTTTACAGTGTGTTAGTTAGCGGAAAATATGCGCATGACTATCTGCGATATGTGGGTACAGATTCGGGATACGATAATAGGTATTGGCAGCAGGAGGGGTATGTGTCGGTGGCTAACCAATTCAAAATTTATGATTGGTGGAGTGCTAATCTGTCGGTGGATTACCTATACAACTACTTGGATGCCAATAGCTACGACTTCGCATATCCACGACGCTCGACACTCTTGGCGGCAGCGGCAACATCGGTGTCGGTGGGCAGAGTAAAGATGCAAGCGAGTGTGTTGTACACATTTGTGGCGGAGAGCACCAGCAGCGTAGCGGAGGCGGCAGAGGATAAGAGTGAGTGGAGTCCTACGGCGATTGTTTCGTATAGACCATTTGCGGATATTGAGCTGGATATTAGGGCTTTCTACAAGCGAATATTTCGCATGCCAACATTCAACGACCTCTATTACAGCTTCGTGGGCAACACATCGCTCAAACCCGAATACACAAATCAATATAACATAGGTGTAGCCTACACCAAGGGGTTCAACTCCAATAGTCTTAAAACCCTAAACATACAAGCTGACGCCTACTACAACGAGGTGGAGAATAAAATCGTAGCTATGCCCACATCCAACCAATTTAGATGGACAATGCTCAACTTGGGGCAGTGCGAAATCAGAGGCGTAGATGTCGCAGGAGGTGTGGAGTGGCAGGTGTCGAAGGTCGGACTCACCACACGCCTAAACTACACTTTTCAACGTGCGCAGGATTTCACCGACCCAACGGACACATACTATGGCGACCAAATCCCCTACATACCATGGCACAGCGGCTCGGTAGTGTTGGGCGCAACACTCGGCAAGTGGGAGATGAACTACAGCTTTATATACACTGGCGAGAGATACGAAATGCAGGCAAATATCCCCGAAAATTACGCTCAACCATGGTATACACACGATGTGTCACTCGCCAAGGCGTTCGATTTCAAGCGATGCGCCATGAGAGTGGCTGCCGAGGTAAACAACATATTCAACCAACAGTACGAAGTGGTGGATTGCTACCCAATGCCTGGGGTGAATGTGAAATTTACAATAAATGTAACGATTTAAGGATGAAGAGGATAATATATATAATGGTTGCGCTGCTAACCCTAGCTTGCCGCGTGGAGGATGATTATGTAACCACCTCGACCACCACCACCGTAACCGACCCATACGTGGGCGAGGTGGGTGGCATGTATCTGCTTAACGAGGGGAATATGGGTTCGAACAAGGCGACGCTCGATTACTTTGATATAACTACGGGCAAGTACCACAAAAATATATTTGCAGAGCGTAATCCAACCGTAATCAAAGAGTTGGGCGATGTGGGTAATGATTTGCAGGCTTACAATGATAGGTTGTATGCGGTAATCAACTGCTCGAATTTGGTGGAGGTGATGTCGCTTGACGATGCTACGCATGTGGGCGAAGTGGCGGTGCCCGATTGCCGATATATTGTTTTTAGAGGCGACTACGCCTATGTGTCGTCATACCAAAGCTCGGATGATTCGGGGTGCGGAGATATTTATAAGGTTGAGCTTAGTAGTTTAACGATAGTGGATAGATGTCAAGCCGGTTACCAACCCGAGCAGATGGTGGTTCAGGGCGATAAATTGTATGTCACCACCTCCGTGAAGTACGCCTCTAATGGTGCTCCGACATACGACAATAGGGTTATGGTGATTGACCTCAACTCGTTCGAAGTGGTGAGCGAGATAGAGGTAGCGATAAATCTGCACCAGATAGTTGAGGATTCGGAGGGGATGCTATGGGTCTCGTCACGTGGAGATTACGCAGACAACTCATCCAAGATATACAGAGTCAATCCTACGACGGAGTTGGTTATAAGCGAGTTGGATGTAGCGAGCAGCTCGATGACTGTGAGTGGCGAGTACTTATATATAATTAGTTCGGAGTATAGTTACATTACACTGGAGTACACCATAAGTTGGGCTGTGGTGTACACCCCCACAGAGAGTATTGCCTCACGCTCGATAATCACCGACGGGTCGGATGCCAACATATCGCAACCCTACGCCATAGCCATAAACCCCGAAACCGAGGATATATACATCACCGATGCCAAAGGGTTTGTAGTGCCAGGCACGCTGCACTGCTACTCTCCCGCAGGAGAGCTGCAATGGTCGGTAACCACGGGGGATATACCCGCCAAGATGATATTTAGGAATAGATAACTTATTTAATAACAAACAATTTTAAACAAAACAAAAACAATGAAAAAAATTACAATTTGGGCATTTGCGCTCGCAGTAGTAGCGATGGTATCGTGTAGTGAGAACTCTGAGGAGAATGATGGCATGTCAAACTATGATGTTATCACATTTGAGGGTAGTGAGTGGAATGCTTTGATTCCATCGTCGCAATCGGAGGGAGAGCCTCTTTACGGCAACGTACAAGAGAGTTGGAGCGATTCCGTAACAGCTCTTTCGGGTAGTATCAACACTAATAGTTATGGAATTTATACTTATGCTTTCTGGGCAGGCGGCTCGGCTGTATCAAATTATACGGATGATATTGATGGTGCTGATTCATATTATGTTCAACTTGCAGTACCGATTGGAGGATACAATGGTTCTAACAACTTCGTAGTTGTTTATAGTGACCAAAGTACTGTTTATTATGGAGGCGAGAAAGCCGCTCTAACATTTGACAACGGAGCAAGAACTATCGACCACCTTTACCTCGCTAACACATCATATATGCTTAATAGTGCTATCTATGGTGATGGAACTTATGTTCCAGTAGGAGGAATTAGCGACACAGATTACTTTAAAGTTACATTTACAGGTTATGATGCTGATGATAATAAGACGGATAGTGTAGTGGCATATATGGCTGAGAAAGGCGTGTGCGAGATGGGTTGGAAGAGAGTATCTCTTGCATCTCTTGGTGCAGTATCTAAGATTACTGTCGTGTGTGATAGTAACGTTACCTATGGAGGCACAAATGCAGTCCCTGGATACGTAGCTATCGACAACATCGCAGTAGTAAAGTCTGACGAGGAGTAGTATACCATGCGTAGAGTCTTAATCCCCCTTATCTCTATTTTCGCTATCATCTCGTGCGCAGAGGATAGCGAAAATGGAGGAGATAATGTCGAAAACCCCTACATAGCCAAGGTATACGATTTTCAGCCAGCCCCTGGGCAATACGTAAATACTCTGCCTGCATACACCGAAGGTGAGAGCAAGGAGGATATCCTAGCAAAAATCGAGGCTGGATTTGCAGGCACAGGGTCGGGCACAATGATTTCGCTAGGTGGCTTTGGCGGATATGTGGTGTTTGGGTTCGAGCAATCTGTTATTAACCGAGATGGTTTGTGCGACCTGCGCATATATGGCAACGCATTCGATAATAGCCACGAGCCAGGCATCGTGATGGTGTCGCGCGACGACAACGCCAATGGCATACCCGACGACACATGGTACGAAATCAAGGGTAGCGACCACGACAACGACTCTACGATTGCACCCTACTCAATCACATACATTAGCGACGGCACAACCTCCATAGCATGGAGTGATAGCGAGGGAGATAGCGGCACCGTGACAGCAAAATTCCCAGGGTGGATATCCGACTCAGAGCTCACATTCACGGGCACTCGCCTAGCGGATATATACACCGAGGATGACTCATACTGGAGTGCCACGGCTCTAAGCTACGGATATGTCGATAACCAAACTAACTCTTCAGACCGCTCAGCTATCGACATCGGATGGGCAGTGGACTCTCAAGGCAACCCTGCAAATTTGGAGTCCATAGATTTCGTGAAGGTTTACAATTCGCAACGCCAAGTAGCTGGCACACTGGGCGAAGTATCTACGGAGGTGGCTGGCGCAGAGGATTTGCATATTCTTGGCACGGAGATATATTCTTCGAGTGTTATGGCGGAGTAGTTGCAAAAAATGTGTATATTTGTAATATGTCCCAATCAACCAAACTATATAGTGTAATATACACGACCCTAATTACAGGGTTGTGTATATTATTTTTTTTGAACCTCACATACGGAGCGGTCGATATTCCGCTGCGCACGGTGTGGCAAATCCTCATGGGTGCAGAGGGGGTCGAAGTAAAGCGCGCGTGGGTGCATATAGTTCGTGAATCGAGACTTCCGCAAGCTATCACAGCACTGCTCACGGGTGGAGCCTTGGCGGTGAGTGGACTTATGTTGCAGACGCTGTTTCGCAATCCGCTGGCTGGACCCTCGATTTTGGGTATTAGCAATGGTGCGAACCTAGGTGTGGCGATTGTGATGCTCTCGATGGGTGGATATGCCATTGAGTTTGGGGGATATATGGCGGTGATATTAGCTGCCGTGGTGGGTGCAGGTGCGGTTATGGCGGTGATTATTTGGTTCTCGGCACGAGTTAATAGCAACACCATGTTGCTCATTGTGGGTATCATGGTGGGGTATATTGTGTCGTCGTTTATATCGGTGCTCAATTTCCAAGCCTCGTCGGACAAGGTGCATGCGTTTGTGATGTGGGGCATGGGCGATTTTGCTGGGGTGTCAATGGCTAAGTTGCCATACTTCGTGGGGCTTACTATCGTGGGGCTCATGGGGTCGCTGTTGCTCATTAAGCCACTAAACGCACTGCTGTTGGGCGAAAAATATGCTGCGAATTTGGGCGTGAAAATCAAAACCACACGAATTTTAATTCTGCTATGCACAGGCGTATTGACCGCTGCGGCAACAGCTTTTTGTGGTCCTATATCATTCATTGGACTAGCTGTGCCACATATCGCACGGCTGGCTCTGCGCACATCCAATCACCAGCTTCTGCTCCCTGTGACTATACTCTTGGGTGGTGGCATGGCTCTGTTGTGCAATCTGCTCACAGTGATGCCATTTAGTAATCAAGTCTTTCCGCTCAATGCAGTGACGCCACTGCTGGGTGCACCTGTGATTATATATGTTATTATTAACCGCAAAAATATCCAATACTTCAACTAATGGAAGCACCTCTATCAGCATCGGGACTAAATATCGGCTACACTCAACGCCGAGGTGCCACCTTTGCGGTGCACACCAATATCAACTTGGAGCTATGCTCAGGCAAGGTAACAGCACTACTAGGGCTCAATGGCGCAGGAAAATCGACACTTCTGCGCACGCTATGCGGATTCCAACCATCGTTGGGCGGCGAGATTAAACTCTTGGGGCGCAATATAGGCGACTACGCACAGAGTGATATTTCTAAATTGGTGGGGGTTGTGCTCACCGAAAAGAGTACCGCAGGAGGCATCTCCGTGTATGACCTTGTGGCACTGGGCAGGTACCCCTACACTGGATTCTTTGGGGAGTTGTCGGCAGATGATAGGGCAATTATTGAGGAGTCATTGTCGGCAGTCGGCATTGCGCACAAAGCTCAAAATCATGTGGCGGAATTAAGCGATGGCGAACGCCAAAAGGCGATGATAGCCAAGGCTTTGGCGCAACAATGCCCTATAATCGTGCTGGATGAACCCACAGCGTTCCTAGATGTCATAAGCCGTGTGGAGGTGATGGTGCTCCTACGCCGATTGGCACACGAACAGGGCAAGACAATTTTGCTATCGACTCACGACCTCGACACCGCCATACAGATGTGCGACTGGCTATGGCTACTCCAAAAGGGGGAGAGCATGCGTTCGGGCACCCCTGCGGAGCTAATCGCAAGTGGCGATATATCAAAATTTTTCTCACGTGGAGGTGTCACATTCGACACCGAAACCCTAAGGTTTAAATATTAGAAGTCCCCTTAACCACGCCTACTCCACCCTCAATGGCGAAAACATAACCACACCACTTTTGGATTTCAAGGGGTATAGACCCTTCAGCACCTCCATATATTCGCTACATGGAGCATAAGCCGATGTTATAGGTGCAAATATAGACGTGAAGTCGTCTGAGAGGGTAGTTTTCTCGACTATATCGAAATTCCCAGCCACACCGCCACGCTCGGCAGCTATGAGGATTGCGCTCTTTATGCCCCCTATGCCATCCACCAATCCCAACAATCTAGCATCTTCGCCCGACCACACTCGACCTTGAGATATGTCGCGCACCTTCTCTATTGGCAGGTTGCGCCCCGTGCTCACGTGGGATGTAAATGTGTCGTACACTTGATCTACGCTGCGAATCATCACCTGTCGCTCTGTGGAGGTTATAGGTCGTGAACTGCGCATGAAATCGGCCGAAGGGTTGCTCTTTGCGGTGTCGGAGGTTATGCCCAACTTTGAAGATAGGCTCTTCTCGATATCGAACAACACGCCATAGACCCCTATCGAACCTGTAATAGTAAATTTGTCGGCAACAATAGCATCCGCAGCTGCACTTATGTAGTAGCCTCCACTCGCAGCATAGCCACCCATAGATACCACCACAGGTTTCTGCTTGCGAAGAAGCGTCATCTCCCTCCATATGACATCCGACGCCAAGGCACTTCCGCCTGGAGAGTTCACACGCAACACCACAGATTTAATATCCTCATCCTCACGAACTTCGCGCAACACCCGAGCCAAGGCATCACCTCCGATTTCGCCCATCTCGCCCGTACCATCTACTATTGTACCTTCGGCATACACCACCGCTACTTTGCTGCTGGGCGGAGTGATTGTCGAGGCTACAATCTTTTGGTTTGTAGCGTATGAGTTCAGCGACACCCTATTGGCACGCCCCTTCTTGTTTAGTTCAACGCCATACCTCTCGAACACCTGCTCCAACTCATCTTCGTACATCAACCTATCTATCAACCCTGACGCTACAGCACCCGAAGCCACAAAGCTACTAAGTGCAGAGGCGGATTTGTTTAGTAGTGACGTAGTTAGAGTCCTAGACTCCGCAATATCCGCCACAACACCACCCCATATCGACTCCACCAAAGCCTCACTCTGCTCTCTGCTTTCGGACGACATATTACGGCGCAAAAATGGCTCAACAGCAGATTTATAGCTACACGACGATGGGCGAAACACCTCTACATCTACATCCAATTTATCCAGCAACCCCTTATAAAACATCGACGACACGGCCATACCTTGCCACATGACTAATCCCTCGGGTTGCAGATATAGGCTATCTGCAATAGACGCTAGGTAGTAGCCCCCTTGCGAATATGAATCGGAGTATGCCACGACAAATTTCCCGCTCTCCTTGAACCTACGTATCTCACTGCGCAGCTCTTCGAGGAGTGCTAAAGATTGCCCTCCATACGTGCGTGGACGAATATATATACCCTTTATATTATCATCCGACGATGCGCACTCTATCGCACGAATTGCATCCAAAGTCGTGGTTCGGGTTTGAATCGAGAGGGTCGAAAAATCAATCATCGAAAGCAGGCTCACATCTGGAGTATCGACAATCGTTTCGTTCAAATCAATGACCAACACCGACTCCGAATCCACACTCTGCGAGGAGCTTAACTTTGCGGTCACAGCCCCAACCACACCAGCTATCAAAACCACCACACAAAATATCACCGCTAGGATTACTGCAACAAATGCAGCAAAAAATATTTTAAAAAAATTCATATTCTATACACATTTATGATTTCTCAACATATCACCCTGCGCAGAGTGACATACGACAAAGATAATAAAACTTTGATGCAAATGCAATAGGGTTGCCAAAAGATAGTATTTAAAGCAATTAAGTAGGGTAAAATAATTATTGGTGTGTTTTTAAGAGTGCTATTGGAGATGAGATTTTTTGCTATTGAATCGAAAATATAGTTATTCTATATTGAGATTTAATAGTGAAAAATATCGCTCCAAGAGTGCTTTTAAAAATATGGCAATAATTGTTTTACACTACTTAAGCTATGACAAGATGATTTCAGATGTGATATTTCTACAAAAATGATATTTACATAAGAGTTTATTGCCTTTTATTTTGTCGTTTAGTGAAAAAGTCCTACCTTTGGCACAAACGCAGTTTTTAAAAATATTAAAGTTATGTCAATCAAATGTATCGGTATCCTCACATCGGGAGGAGACTCGCCAGCAATGAATGCTGCAATTCGTGCAGTGACCCGTACTGCAATCTATAATGGATTTGAAGTAAAGGGTGTTATGCGTGGGTACAAAGGTCTCGTGACAAACGAGATTATAGATCTAACATCAAAAAGCGTAAGTAATATTATTCAACAAGGTGGTACAATCCTCAAAACCGCTCGATGCAAGGAGTTTCGTGAGCCCGAAGGACGTACCATTGCGTATGAGAATATGAAGGCAGCAGGTATTGATGCCCTTGTGGTGATTGGTGGTGATGGCTCTATTACTGGAGCAAAACTCTTAGCGTCGGAGCATAATGTGCCTATCGTGGCTCTCCCCGGAACTATCGACAACGACCTCAATGGTACGGACTCGACAATCGGATATGACACCGCTCTAAACACGATTATGGAGTGTGTCGATAAACTTCGTGACACAGCATCTTCGCACGAGCGTCTATTCTTTGTGGAGGTTATGGGTCGCCACGCTGGAGACCTCGCACTCAATGGAGCTATAGCTTCGGGAGCAGAGGCTGCCATAGTCCCCGAGATGGAGACCGAGGTAGACCAACTCGCAGAGCTTATCAACAGTGGATTCCGCAAAAGCAAAAACTCCGCTATCGTACTCGTGTGCGAAAACCCATCGACAGGTGGTGCAATGGGTCTTGCGGAGCGTGTCAAGAAGGAGTACCCTCAATATGACGCACGTGTGACAATCCTTGGTCACATTCAGCGTGGAGGTTCGCCCACAGCAACAGACCGTATCCTAGCATCACGCATGGGCGAAAAGGCTATCGAGGCACTCGTGGCTGGTCAGCGCAACGTAATGATTGGAGTGAAAAATAGCGAGATAGTATTCGTGCCATTCAACAAAGCTATCAAACACGACGACCGCAAACTCGACCGAGAGGGGTTGGAATTGGTTAAGATTCTCTCTATCTAACGAGAGTTAGAAAATAATAAAAAGACATGTCCCCGAAAAGTTTTTATCTAACTTCTCGGGGACATATCTTTTTATATCCATTATTTTTAGCCTAGCAATATTCTGGCTTGTTCCAGTGCAGCACTGCTGATTGTTGCACCCGAAATCATTGTTGCGATTTGGTTTACTCGCTCCGTGGGGTCTAGGAGTTTTATGTTTGTGCGACCTTCGGATTTGTAGACCACAAAGTGCGTATTGCCCTTGGCGGCAACTTGTGGAAGGTGAGTTATATCTACCACCTGCAACGACTCCGACAACTCCGAAATTATCTCGCCCATGGCATCGGCTATTTGACCCGACACACCCGTATCTATCTCATCAAATATTATCGTTGGCAACTGCTTATGCTTGGCTAGCAGAGCTTTAAGCGACAGCATCACACGTGACAGCTCACCGCCCGAAGCGACCCTATCTATTGGTTGCGGAGTGAAGGCTTTGTTGGACGAAAACAAGAAATCGACACTATTTACCCCCGACACGGATAGAGCCGTGCGGCGTTCCACGGCTATATTGATTGTCGCCTCACCCATCCCCAACATCGAGAGTGTGCGGCATATATTTGTGCTTAGCTCCTTGGCTGCAACTTTGCGCCTCGATTCCAACTCTATCGCTACTTTGAATGCTCCAGCTTCGCACTCGGCAATCTGGGCACGCAGGGCTTGAATCTCCTCGTCGCTGCCATTTATCTTGGCTAGCTTGGCTATGTACTCATCTCGTGTGGCGATAAGCTCCGCAAGGTTGGCAGCTCTATGTTTTTGACACAAAGAGTATATTACACCGAGTCGGTCGCTGAGTTTTTGGAGACGCTCGGGATTGCACTCTATGCGCTCGCAATCAGATGATACAGAACTATTTATATCTTTTAGTTCGGCAACAATACTATCTAAGCGTGCGGCATATTCCCCTGCCGCTTGATACTTTTTGGCTATTGCCGACAATTCGTTTTGAGATGTTTTGAGTTGCACCAAAGCACCCACCTCTTCGCTATCGAGGCGTGTGCGTAGGGCGTTGAGAACTTCGCTTATGCGGTCGGCATTTTCGAGCACAAGCAGCTCTGCCTCAATATCTTCGCTCTCTCCCTCTATGAGTTTTGCACCCACCAACTCCTCGACTTGGAATCTCAGCCACTCCTCATCTCGTGATATTTGTGCGGCAGTTTGCTCCGCTGCGCTAAGCTCCGCACGAAGTTTTGTGAGGGTAGAATAACGGTCACTATATTGAGCAAGGAGCTCTGTGTTTTGAGCCACCAAATCGAGGGCATCTATGCGGAACGACTCGGAGTTAAGCACTAAATTTTGATGCTGCGAGTGTATATCTATCAACTTGACACCCAGACTTTTGAGGTCAGCAAGCGTAACGGGTATATCGCCTATAAATGCTCTGCTCTTACCCGACGGAGATATTATGCGCCTTACGGAGATTGTCTCCTCCCAATCCCAATCCTGCTCCTCGAACATAGGTTTCAGACCCAGTGTCGATATGTCGAACAGACCCTCGATAACGCAACTCTTGGCGTTATCCTTGATTGCGGAGCCATCGTTTTTGTTGCCTAGCAACAATCCCAAAGCCCCTAGGAGTATAGATTTTCCTGCTCCAGTTTCGCCCGTGATGATATTGAGCTCAGAATCTAGCCCCATCTCCAAGTGCTCTATAAGTGCGTAATTATCAACCGTTATGCTCTGTAACATTATAGTAGTGTTTCGATTTTATCTGCTATTTTTTCCGCCACCTCACGCTTAGACATCAGCGGCAGCTCCTCATTTGTTTGTGCGCTAACGAAGGTCACTTTATTGGTGTCACCTCCAAATCCTGCACCCTTATCTCTAAGGGAGTTAAGCACCACGAAATCAAATCCTTTGCGTGTGAGTTTACCCTCGGCGTTGGCTTGCTCGTCGTTGGTTTCGAGGGCGAAGCCTACCAATATTTTCGAGCCCTTTGCTGCCCCCAATGTTGCTGCTATGTCACGTGTGCGCTTGAGCTCTATGTGCAGGTCATCATCCCCCTTTTTGAGCTTTTTATCTGCCACCTCCTTGGGGGTGTAGTCTGCGACTGCGGCGCACATAACGCCACCATCAGCATCGTTAAACACCTCGACCGCAGCGTGATACATATCCTCTGCAGAGAGTACATCTACTCGTTTTACTCCACGTGGCGTTGCGAGTGAGGTGCGTCCACTAACCAACGTAACCTCTGCGCCACGTTGCGCCAACGATTCTGCTATGGCGTATCCCATTTTGCCTGTGGAGTGGTTCGTGATATATCTCACTGGGTCTATGGGTTCGATTGTCGCGCCTGCGGTCACTACAAAGTGCTTACCCTCGAGGCTCTTTTTTTTTTGAGATAGCGACTCCACGAATTTAAAAATCTCCTCAGGCTCCGACATTCTGCCCTTGCCCACGAGTCCACTTGCTAGCTCGCCCGATGCAGGCTCCACAATGTGTACTCCACGACTCCTTAGTGTTTCGATATTTTGCTGCGTAGTGGCGTGAGCGTACATATCCAAATCCATGGCTGGGGCAACTACGACTTCGCACCTAGCCGACAGGTAGGTTGTGAGCAGCAGATTATCTGCCACGCCATACGCCATTTTTGCCATAGTGTTGGCCGTGGCAGGGGCTACGACCATGTAGTCCGCCCACTCACCTAGGCTCACATGCGAATTCCACTCTCCATTTTCGGGGTTGAAGAACTCCACCAAGATAGGGTTTTTGGAGAGGGTTGCCATAGTGAGCGGCGTGATGAACTGCTTTGCCAAAGGGGTCATAATACATTTCACATCGTGCCCCGCAACTTTGAACAGTCTACAGAGTGAGGCCGCTTTGTAGGCAGCTATACTGCCTGTTATGCATAGTAAAATATTCATATTTTATTGTTTTAATGTCTGGACTGCCTCACGCCGGCGGGCGGTGCGAGCCGCACGGGCGGTTTTTAGTTGCGGAGGGGTGGGTTAAAATCTTAGGTCTAAGATTTTAAATTTTTATATTACTTTTTATCTCAGTGAGTGAACTCCCTGACCTAAAAAGTAATATAAAAATCAACAAAAAACTTGCGTTTTTTGCCCACCCTCCGAGGGCAACCTTGCTAGGCTACATATCCATAGCACCTATATTATACCACTTATATAATATACGCAAAAGGTGACGTTAGTGAAAAATCCCCCAACGTCACACCTTATATATTGTTACAAAAAGAGTGGTTTTTAAGCTGCAATTTACATCGCTTCCCGAATCAAAAAATCCACCGCAACCCGAACTTTGATAAGTGGATGAAATTTTGAAGATGGCTTAGTGAGATGCGAGGGAGCGTACTTTAAGTACGTGACCGAGTAGCTCGCTAAGGTATCTTCGAAATTTCGCCGCTTTGCAAAGTTCGATGATTACTACTTCTCTTTGTAATATACCTCATCACCAAGGAACTCCTCCGTTGCAATCAACACAGGCTTTGGCAAACGCTCATAGTAGCGAGAAATTTCGATCTGCTCATGGTTCTCGAATGTCTCCTCCATAGTGTCGGTTAGCGACGAGAAATCTGCCAACTTGCGTGTAAGCTCTGTCTTAAGCTCCGTAGAGATTTGGTTTGCACGGCGTGAAATGATGTTGAGAGACTTGTAGATGTTACCAGTCTCGTGATCCAAATCCACCAACTGACGAGTTACGGTGTTGTTAGGTGTGTTCTTCTTAATTTCCATTATATATCAAAAAATGTTGTTACTTAAATAATTATTTTGCCATCCTCCTCTTGCTGCTGAGTGTTGCTCTTTTCGAGGAATGCTTTTGCTTTTTCGTTTATTGCGTCCACATCTTTGCGCCACTCCGACGAGGGGAACTCCGCAATAAATGTGTAGTACATATCCACCAATGACAGGTATCTATCTACTTGCAGAGACTCTATAGAGTTGCGAGCGAGCTCATAGCCCGACAAAATCATGTAGTACATAATCTTTTCGCGATTGGTACTCTCGGGGTACTCCTTCAGCGAATTTTTGAACGCCACGATTGCCGATTTATACTTGCCGATTTTGTAGTACGTGTAGGCATTGAGGTACGACCTATCGTGAAGTCGCTGCACGAGCTCTGCTCTTATCTCCTTAAAGTCATCAATCTTGTCGCTCTTGGGGTATCGAGACATAAATTCATCTATGCTACTTATTGTTTTGTGCACATTCGTAGGGTCTCTATCTGGCGGAGGTGATGAGTAGTAGTAGCACAAAATCAACATGCCCTCGGCATCCTCCAAAAATGGGCTGCGGCTAAATTGTCGCCTATACGCTTCGAAGTATGTGCTTGCGGCGTTGTAATCCGTATCCTTAAATTTGCACCTTGCGTTGAAGAATATTATAGAGTCCTCGCATGGTGCACCGATATATTCACCCATTATATTCTCGAAATGCCGAGACGCTTTGTTCCACTTCTCCGCTTCGTAGAGCACCAATCCCTGTTTGTATACCACTTCGGGATCCTCGGCACTAAGTTTATTTTGGGTTGCACATGCTCCCAAAAGAACTCCTGTGAGGAGTGTGAAAAATATGTTTAATGCTCTCTGATTCATGCGAATGGTGATATTACGGCTGCAAAATTAAATATAAATAGTTGAACTCACAAATTATCAAGCTCTTTTTGGTGAAGTTATCTTGCATTATAAGCCTCAAGTGCTTTGCCCAGAATAAATAGTGCACGTTGCAGATCCTCCTTATTGAGAACGTACGCAATACGTACTTCATTGCGTCCGTGCGAAGAATCTGAGTAAAAACCTGACGCTGGAGCCAACATTATCGTCTCGCCTTCGTAATCGAAATCCGACAAACACCATTGGCAAAACTCGTCGCTATCCTCCACAGGCAACCTTGCCACGGTGTAGAATGCACCCATTGGGATTGGTGAGTATACTCCAGGGATGTGGTTTAGTCCATCCACTAAGCACTTTCTGCGCTCGATATACTCGTCGTAGCAATCAATCTTGTAATCCCTAGGGGCATCAATCGATGCCTCCGCCACAATTTGACCTATGAGTGGAGGGGAGAGTCTCGCTTGACAGAACTTCATCACCGCATTGCGCAGTGGCTCGTTCTTGGTTATGAGTGCTCCAATGCGGATTCCACACTCCGAGTAACGCTTTGATACGGAGTCGATAAGCACAACATTTTTCTCTATACCTTCCAAATGGCAAGCCGATATGTAGGGAGAGCCCGTGTATATGAATTCACGATACACCTCATCCGAAAAGAGAAACAAATCGTACTTTTTGACCAAGTCACGGATTTGATCCATCTCCTTGCGAGTGTATAGATATCCCGTTGGATTGTTGGGGTTGCAAATTAGGATTCCTCGTGTGCGCTCATTAATCTGTTCTTCGAATGCTTTGATGCTAGGTAATGCAAAACCATTCTCGATAGTCGATACCACGGGGCGAATTACAGCACCTGCCGAGATTGCGAACGCCATGTAGTTGGCGTAAGCTGGCTCGGGAACGATAATTTCGTCGCCAGGGTTTAGGCACGACATAAACGCAAACAACACAGCCTCCGAACCTCCAGTGGTGATAATCACCTCGTCGGGGGTAAGCTTGATTTGGTATTGTGCATAGTACTCCACTAGCTTTTTGCGTAGTGACAAAAAGCCATCACTTGGTGAATATTCCAAAACCTTGCGGTCGATATGTTTGAGAGCCTCCAAACCTACCTCGGGGCTATTAAGGTCGGGCTGACCTATGTTGAGGTGGTAGACCTTCACGCCACGAGTTTTTGCTGCATCGGCTAGGGGCCCAAGTTTGCGGATTGGGGATGCTGGCATCTGCTCAGCACGTTGTGATATAGTAGGCATTACTTGTGTTAGTTATACTTTTATAATTGGGCAAAGATACGTTTTTTCATTCAAAAATCGTTAAATTTCCTATAATTATTCATAAAATATTAAAAATGTGGAGGGTATAAGCTATAATTTGCCGATAGTTTATTGTCTTTTCGTCATTGTTTTTTAACTTTGCACTCTTAATATGTAATTTTAATTTATACACATAATGCAAATCGCAGATAAATATTCACCCTCACAGCTGGAGTCTAAATGGTATGACTTCTGGATCGAGAAAAATCTTTTTCACTCTACGCCTGATGAGCGTGAGCCATACACTATCGTAATTCCACCACCAAACGTTACAGGTATGTTGCACATGGGGCACATGCTCAACAATACACTCCAAGATGTCCTAGTGCGTCGTGCACGCATGATGGGCAAGAATGCTTGTTGGGTGCCAGGTACCGACCACGCATCCATTGCCACAGAGGCTAAGGTTGTGGCTAAGCTCAAAGCCGAGGGTATAGACAAAAACTCACTCACCAGAGAGGAGTTCCTACGCCACGCTTGGGAGTGGAAAGAGGAGTATGGAGGTGTAATCCTCAAGCAGTTGCGCACACTCGGTGCATCGTGTGACTGGGAGCGCACATGTTTCACTATGGATGAGGCTCGCACCGAAAGTGTACTACGTGTATTCTGCGACCTATACGAGAAGGGTAAGATTTATCGTGGAGTACGCATGGTGAACTGGGACCCTTCGGCTAAAACAGCTCTTTCGGATGAGGAGGTTGTATACAAGGAGTCACAAGGCAAGCTCTACTACCTCAGATACAAAGTTGTGGGGTCGGACAAAAATATCATTGTAGCTACCACTCGCCCAGAGACAATCCTTGGTGACACGGCATTGTGTATAAACCCTAACGATGAGCGTTACAAATGGCTCAGCGAGGGAGCGAAGGTTATTGTACCACTCGTTGGTCGTGAGATTCCAATTATATATGATGAATATGTAGACATCGAGTTCGGAACGGGAGCATTGAAGGTGACCCCTGCCCACGATGTGAATGACTATATGTTGGGCGAGAAGTTTGGCTTGGAGGTTATCGACATATTCGAGGATAATGGCGCAATCAACGACAAAGTTGGAATGTATGTGGGCGTAGATCGTTTCGAGTGCCGCAAACAAATCGAGGTGGATTTGACCGCTGCGGATTTGATGGAGAAGGTCGAGCCATACACCAACAATGTGGGTTATTCGGAGCGCACGGGAGTTGCCATAGAGCCGAAGTTGTCTATGCAGTGGTTTATGTCTATGGCAGATATTGCTAAGCCTGCGACCGAGGCGGTAATGGAGGATGTAATCAAATTTGTGCCTGCGAAATACAAAAACACATATCGCCACTGGATGGAGAATATCAAGGATTGGTGTATCTCTCGTCAATTGTGGTGGGGTCAGCGAATCCCAGCATACTATCTGCCTAAGGGTGGTTTCGTGGTGGCACTCACTGCCGAGGAGGCGGTCGCTAAAGCTCGTGCTAAGAGTGGAGATGAGTCGCTTACTATTGGGGATTTGCGCCAAGATGAGGATGTGCTCGACACATGGTTCTCGTCGTGGTTGTGGCCAATTTCGGTATTTGATGGAATCCGCAACCCTGATTCTGAGGAGATTAACTACTACTACCCAACGAACGACCTCGTAACGGGCCCCGATATTATCTTTTTCTGGGTGGCTCGTATGATTATGTCGGGTTATGAGTATAGAGGCGAGATGCCATTCAGAAATGTATATTTCACGGGTATTGTGCGTGATAAGATAGGTCGCAAAATGTCTAAGCAGTTGGGTAACTCACCCGACCCATTGGATTTGATTGCGGAGTATGGTGCTGATGGTGTGCGTGTTGCGATGATGTTGTGTTCATCGGCAGGTAACGACCTTATGTTCGACAATGCTCTTTGTGAGCAGGGTCGTAACTTCGGTAACAAGGTCTTCAACGCCTACCGCCTAATCAATGGCTGGGAGGTAGACGAGGCTTTGGAGCAGTCCGAAAACAACAAACTCGCAATCGAGTGGTTCGACACAAAGTTCAACCAAGCGTTGGCTCAAATCGAGAGCGACTTCGAGGGTTACAGAATTTCTGAGGCGTTGATGGTTGCATATCGCTTGTTCTGGGACGACTTCAGCGGATGGTACTTAGAGATGGTGAAGCCCGCTTACCAATGCCCAATTGATGCTGCTACGCTTGCCACTACCAAGTCATACTTCGACAAGCTAATGCGTGTGTTGCACCCATTTATGCCATTCCTCACCGAAGAGATTTGGCAGGTCATAGAGGAGCGTAACGGCGACTCAATCATGGTGAACCTAATGCCTAAGGCAGGTGAGGTGAACGAGAGTTTGTTGAGCCGCTTTGAGTTGGCTCAGGAGGTGATTTCGCAAATCCGCAATATCCGCAAATCAAAGAATATGCCTGTACGTGAGGCACTTGCACTCAACGTCATAGAGGATGCAAACTTCCCTAAGGAGTATGCTCCAGTGATTGCCAAAATGGCGAATTTGTCATCAATAGATATGGTAACTGAAAAGGATGCTACGGCAGCAGGATTCATAGTTAAGACAACTCAATACTTCGTGCCCCTAGGCGACAAAATCGACAAGGAGGCAGAGATTAAGAAGCTCACCGAAGATTTGAAATACCAGGAAGGATTCCTCACAAGCGTCATGAAAAAGCTCTCGAACGAGAGATTCGTAGGCTCTGCACCCCAAAAAGTTGTGGATAACGAGCGTGCTAAACAAGCTGATGCCGAGGCGAAGATTGCCGCAATCAAGGAGCAACTCGCAGCACTTCAGTAATGGCGCAACCTATAACAATCTACACCGATGGCTCCGCTCTGGGCAATCCTGGAGCTGGAGGCTATGGTGTGGTGCTGCTATCGGGAGTCTACCGCAAGGAGCTCTCCCAAGGGTTTCGGCTTACGACCAACAATCGCATGGAGCTAATGGCTGTGTGCGTGGGTCTGGAGACGCTGAAGTTCGAGGGGTCGGATGTCACAATCTACTCTGATTCCAAATATGTGGTAGATGCAGTGGAGAAACGATGGGTATTTGGATGGGAGAAGAAGGGGTACAAAGATAAAAAGAACCCCGACTTGTGGCAGCGATTTTTGAAAATATATCGTCGTCACAATGTACGATTTGTGTGGGTCAAGGGTCACGCCTCCAATGTCGAAAATAACCGCTGCGATGAACTAGCGGTGGCGGCAGCAAATGCACGCATGGCGCATTTGGAAGATGTAGGTTATAACCCCGAATAAATAGAAGATAATAGATGTTTAAAATATACCTTAGATTACTAGGATTTGCACGTCCTTTGGGCAAATATATCGCACCTTATTTTATATGTGCGGTATTATACGCTATATTCAACACCTTCAACTATGCGATGATTATCCCAATTCTCAAGACCATGTTCTTGGATGGGTTTGAGTTTTCGCCGCTCTATGAATTTCCGCAAATTGCTCTTAATGCCGAGTGTTACAACGCTGCGATAAACTACTTCTACACACTTTTCTTTGGCAGTAACTTTCTGATGCAAAACATGTTGATTCTATTGGCTGTCATCACATTTATGATGACGCTGTTGAGTAACTTGTTTAGGTATATGTGCTCTATGACTGTGGAGGATATGCGCAAACGCACATTGGAGCGCATGCGTAACCAGATGTTCGACCACATTATGGATATGAATGTTGGATACTTGGGTAGCCAACGCAAAGGAGATATTATAGCGAAGATTTCGTCGGATGTCACGGTGGTGCAAATGTGCATTACCAATACCCTGCAAGTTGCTATCCGTGAGCCATTTCTGATTTTGGGATATGTGTTTGCTATGATTACAATATCGTGGCAACTCTCGATTTTCTCGATTCTGTTTCTACCCCTGGTAGCTTTTGTCATTGGCAGCATAGTGAAAAAATTGCGTCATCCAGCTCGCAAGGTACAAGAGATTAATGCCAGGATGGTGGGCATGTTGGATGAGAGCATTTCGGGAATTAAGATTATAAAGGGGTACAATGCCACTGAGTATATGAAAGATAAGTATCACGATGCCAACCGCACTGTGGCAGATACTACACTCACCATTGCACGCAGTCAGCAACTAGCCTCACCAGCGAGTGAGACTATGGGCGTGGCAGCAATCGGTATAATCATAGTCTTTGGAGGCGCACTTGTGGCGGCTGGGGAGCTTAGCGCAGCTGCATTTATGGCTTTTATCGCCATATTCTCGCAAATCACAAGACCTCTACGCTCTATAATCGACCAATTTTCGAATATCAACCAAGGTATTGCCGCAGGAGAGCGTGTGCTCGAACTCCTCGAAGAGAAGAGCGAAGTGGTCGATAAGGTTGATGCCATAGATTTCGACACCTTCCACGACAAAATCGAATTTAGGGATGTTCGTTTCCGCTATGATGAGTCACGTGAGATTATCAAAGGTGTGAATTTCGCTATTCGCAAGGGTGAGACCGTGGCGTTGGTGGGTTCGTCGGGTGGTGGAAAATCTACCCTTAGCGAGCTTGTCCCACGTTTTTGGGATGTCACATCGGGCGATATCCTCATAGATGGCGTATCCATAAAGGATTACAAACAGGAGAGCCTCCGCGCTCAAATGGGTATTGTGGCGCAAGATACTATCTTGTTCAATGACTCCATTGGCGCAAACCTACGCCTTGCACGCAGAGATGCCACCGACGAAGAGTTAGTGGCGGCAGCAAAGGTTGCCAATGCACACAACTTTATTATGGAGTGCGAGAGTGGCTACGACACCAATATTGGAGACAGGGGCATGAAACTTTCGGGCGGTCAGCGACAACGCCTAAGCATAGCTCGTGCGGTGCTCAAGAACCCTGCAATTCTCATACTCGACGAGGCGACATCGGCTCTAGACACAGAGTCTGAAAAGCTAGTGCAAGATGCCCTGCTCAAACTCCTCAAAGGGCGCACCTCTGTGGTGGTGGCACACAGACTCAGCACAATCCAAAACGCTGATAGAATATTAGTTATAGATAAAGGTATAGTGGCCGAAAGCGGAACTCACACAGAGCTCATAGCCAAGGGAGGTATATATGCTAAGCTTGTCGAGATGCAATCTTTAGAGTAGACAACGATTGGGGAGGGGTATATAATCTACAACGACATCCTCTCCCACACAAATCTGGGGATAAGCCTCCACACGAACACCAGTAGCGAGTATCTCCAATCCACAACCACACTCCTGCGCTGCGAAGTTACGACCTTAGTGATTTTGCGTGCCGCATACTCCGCACTCATAACCATTGGGTAGGGGCAGTCGCCAATGAGTGGAGTAGCCACAAACCCAGGGCGTATATCTGTGATTTTGATACCTAACTTCTCGCCGCCCGAAAGCTGAGCCAAGCCATCCAGGTAGCGACTCTGAAACGCCTTCACGGCAGAGTATGCAGGAGCATTTCCGCCGCCACGAGTACCCGCCACGGAGGTTATAGCTGCAATGTGCCCACCCTGCCCTTGACCGCGAAAATAGTTGAACGCCGAGGTTATCATCCTCACAAAACCCTCGCCATTGGTGCGCAGAGTCTCGATTTCGATGTCGGGGGTGAGCTCCTTGTTCTGCTTACCTATGCCCGAAGAGTGCAGATAAGTATCCATTCCACCCATTGCACCTATTAATAATAGGAGTTTCTGGGGTGCATCCTCCGCCTGCACATCTATCTGCGAGGTGTGGACACGCTCGGGAGCTAAAGCCTTCAGCTCGTCGAGAGGCTCGGTGCGACGACTCGCAATACCGACAGTCCACCCTGCCGCTATAAATTGGCGTGCCACCTCACGACCTATGCCCGACGAAGCACCTACTATCACTATTCGTTTCATTACGCACGATTATCTTTGGGTGTATACCACTTTTTTGGTCTCGAAAAACTCCTCGTCGAAGAATTCGGGGATGGAGTATAGCGTCCATCGCTTTTGGGTGAGTGCCAACTCCTCGGCTAGCTCTCCGCCTTTGAGGTAGAGTATGCCGTTGCGCAGCGTGCCCTTTTGCCCTCGCTCCATTTTGTTCCACACCCAGCCTACGAATGTAGACATGTCGGTCACCGCACGTGATACGACATAGTCAAATTTGCCCTTAATCTGCTCTACACGGCAGTTGTGAGGTGCAATATTCTCTATCCCTAGAGCCTCGGCAACACCCTTAACAACCGTGATTTTCTTGCCTATGGAGTCCACAGCGGTGAACTGCACATCAGGGAATAGTATCGCTAGGGGAATAGAGGGGAATCCGCCACCACACCCCACATCCAACACTCTGGCATCGGCCGCAAAGCTACACACCTTGGCAATAGCCAACGAGTGAAGCACATGACGTAGATATAGCTGGTCGAAATCTTTGCGTGACACCACATTTATTTTGGCATTCCAATCGGCATAGACATCATATAGGTCGGTGAATTGCTGACGCTGACGCTCGCTGAGGTCGGGGAAATATTTTAGTATTATATCCATTGCTGTTACTCTTTTTTAAATAGGTCAATCTCTCCTGTCTCCACTTTGCGGAATGTGAGAGCTAATTCGGCTATTACGGGGGATACGAACTCTATGGTGTCGGCTACGGCATTTTTACCACCCTCGCCTTTTATGCGGTAGAGGATTGTGGCGTATAGTGCTCTAAAACATAGCTCCGTGTCGGATATATCGCCTTTGATTACTGCTCGCAAGTTGGGTAGCACCTCCTCTAATGATGCGTATAGTGCTCGGTAGCGTGCTCCTACTGGGAGTTTGAGAAGTTGTAGGTGGAGGTTGTGCAGGTCGGCAATCAGGTGCAGGGTGTGCTCTATGTGACCTTGCTCCTCCTTGCCCTCCTTTTGGAGTAGATCGCCAATTTGTGCATACCACTCCAACAGAGCGTGTTGCTCTTGGGGTGCAAGTTGAGTTCGAGGTGCTACAAATTGGGTGTATATAGCCTCGGGGCTAAATTGTAGTGCTCGAAGCAGATCTTCGAGTTGCCAAATGTAGAGTATGTACTCCGCAATGTTTTCGTGTCTAAGTCGTTGTGCTGTATCCATGAGCACAAAGGTAGTGAAAATTTTTGGGATTTTGGAATGTGAACATTTCAGAGGCAAGGGAAGTGCAAAAAATAAGCGACTCCAACGCGGTGAGGTTAAATAGGGTGAGTAGTTTTTGGGCTTCGTGAAGTCCTTCAAACCGCAGCGTACTGAAGTACGTGAGGATTTGAAGGACAAGGGAAGTGCAAAAAATGCCACCCTATTTAACCTCAAAAAGGCTCAAAAAAAAGTGAGGTAAATCGGGGGCATTAAATCCAAAAAGGGTAACCACTCCCTGTTTGAACCTTAGTAACACTTGCGTGTTACAGCCGTCCGATCTCCTCAACCAACTAAAACTAACCTAAAAATGAACCTTAAAACTTCATTGGCAAATGTATGGTAAAATTACATATCGTGCAAATATTTTAGTGATTTTTTTAATTTATTAATACTTTCTTAACACTGCCTTAATGTAAATTACTGATAATCAACAAATGTACACATACATGTTTTTTAAATATTTTTAGGAATTAATACTCTTCCAACACCTTCATAGTCTGCTGAAGGGTGGTTTTTCCAAGAATTTCGAGGTGAGTTGTATCCCCCTCGTGCGATATTATTCGCCCTGCGCTATTGTCATATATGATTGAACCCTTGGAATCCACAACTCCAAATCCATCCGAGAAGGCGTAGTAACCCCTTTCGCGGAAGTTACTATTCATCATATCACGGCTGAACTCAAATTTGTCGTGGTTGAGCCCCATTTGCGACAACAGAGTTGCAACAATATCCATCTGCGCCACATATTTATCCACGACCATGGACTCTGCAACAGCTCCGCCGCACCAAATTAGAGGTATGCGATGTCGCAATAAACTATTATACTTCAACCCTTTGGGGTATGACGAGTAGGCGTGATCGGCAACAATTATCACAAGCAGATTATCCCACGCCGATGTATTGCGCAAAGAATCTACCACTCGACCCACAGCATCGTCGGCAAACGCCATGGAGTTCAACACCTTATCTTCGAATTTGTCGTACGGAACCTCAAAAGGCTCATGGCTACTTAGGGTCAGCCACCCTGTGATAAATGGAGTACCTGCGGCGGAGGCATCCACCACGCTTTGGATTACGAAGTCGCTCATAAAGAGGTCGTCGAAGCCCCACTTAGAGTTGGTCTTAACCTTAGTTTTGATGTTTTGCTGCCATTTGAGATTTCGCCAACCTGTTGAGTACAACATAGATGCCATATCGGTAAAGTTCAAATCGCCACCATATATAAACTCTGTGGCGTAACCCTCACTCGCCAGCTCTGCCGCCAAAGATGGCAACTTACGACTCTTGATGGGGTACTTCATAATTGATGTACGAGGTTGCGCCGGGAAGCCATATAGAGTCGATGTGACACCTCTGTCGGTGCGGAAACTATTGGCTATGGCATTGGGGAAGTATACCCCCTCGGCAGCCAATCGGCGCAGGTTAGGCATGACCTCCTCGCCCTCAATTTCGAGATTTATGATTGAACCCGAAAAGCTCTCACCTATTATAAATAGGATATTGGGACGCTCCGTGGTGAGCAGTGGCGTGACCTCGCCACCCTCGATTTGGGGCATGCAAGTTGCCACATTTTGCGCCAGCTCCTCCGCCCAAAAAAATTGATATTTACCCACAAAATCATCCTCCTCACCTATGGTCGAGAGCAGAGAGAATTGAGGATTCACGGCTGCATGATTCAAGAACTCTTCGTGGCTGAAATAGACCTTGCTAAGGTTGGCAACCGATACCGACACGCCACCCCTGATGCCCACAAACATCACACCTCCGCAAAGCAGCAGTCCAAGAGTCGAAAGCACAGATTGCCACCACTTAAGCCTCGGAGTACTAAGTCGATGCACACACCACCTATAGCTCGCAAACATCGCCGAAACCATAACCGCAAATGTCACACCCGACACCAAAACATCTCGCATAACAACACTTGCCGCAGCCGCCTTGGGCGATGCCAAATAGAACAACACCGAGCTATCGACCCTAAAGTTCCAATATTCGTACAACCCCAAATCCCCCGCCAAAATCAGAGACGACACCACCGCAATGAGTGTCAAAAACGTGAGCATCACACCCCTCCAAAACCTCTCACCGAGTGGAATCCACACCGAGAGCACGAGCACAAGGAGTGGCAACATCATGATATAGCCCGCAACCGACACATCGAGCGTCAAGCCATAATAAAAACTCTTTAGGATTTCTACAATAGGAAATTTGCGAGCAGAGTCGAAATAGACGGCAAGAAATAGGATTCTCTGAGCTGCGAGCAAAGCAACTGTGGCGCAGTATGTGATAATTAGATATTTGAAACGTTGCAACATTGTAAGCATGTTTTTGGTGAAACGACCCAGCAAGATATGAATATTCTGTTAAAAAAACAAAAACCCGAGTGGCACCTTTTTCAAAAAGGATGAATATTGCGACTTTGCACACGAAAAAAAAGATGAATATGGAGTTAATATTTTGATTTCTGGGCAAGAAGTAGTAAATTTGCAATCTTAGTATATGTATCCCCCGAGGCGAGAAAAAGCTGGGGCAAAAAATAGAAAAAAGAGAATGAAAGTACTTAAATTTGGTGGAACATCGGTTGGCTCAATAGAGAGTCTGAGCAATGTAGCGCAGATAGTCAATGGTTCGATGGAGGAGATGATTGTTGTGGTATCGGCATTTGGAGGCATTACAGACCTTCTAATCGCTACGGCAACATCGGCACACAAAGGTTGTGACACTTATCGTGAGACTCTCGATAAGATGATTCTTCGCCACCACGATATGATTGATGGCATAGTGCCAGCACCAAGGCGTGCGGAGCTGAAGAGCATGCTGCAACCCCTGTTTAACGATTTGTGCAATATATTCACGGGCATATTCCTCATCCGCGACTTGTCGCCCAAGACGATGGATACGATTGTGAGCTATGGTGAGAGGTTGTCATCGACTATCATTTCATATATTTTTGATGATGTAACACTCATAGACTCACGTGAGTTGATTAAGACTACCCCTCAATTTGGTAAGCATGTGGTTGATTTCGACGCTACGAATGCTCTTATATCTGCCAAATTTGCGGAGGTTTCGACTCGTGTGAAGTTGTTGCCAGGATTTATAGCCTCAGACAAAAAGAGTGGCGAAATCACAACCCTAGGTCGTGGAGGTTCGGACTACACTGCCGCAATCTTGGCTGCCGCATTGGGTGCAGATATTTTGGAGATTTGGACAGACGTAGATGGATTCATGACTGCCGACCCTAGGGTTATAAACAACACTTACGTCATAGAGAAGTTGTCGTTTGTGGAGGCTATGGAGTTGTGCAACTTCGGCGCAAAGGTTATATATCCGCCAACAATATACCCCGTATACCACAAAAACATACCTATCGTAATCCGCAACACATTCAACGTGGATGCTCCAGGCACACTTATAACTCGTGAGCGTAGCAAGGAGGAGGGTAAGCCAATCAAGGGTATATCGTCAATCAACGACACCTCACTAATCACAGTATCGGGATTGGGCATGATGGGTGCTGTGGGTGTTAATTACCGCATATTCAAAGCTTTGGCTAAGGGCGGAATTAGTGTATTCTTGGTCTCTCAGGCATCGTCAGAGAACAATATATCGCTTGGCGTGCGCAACGTAGATGCAGCCTCTGCGGCAGAGCTTCTCAATGAGGAGTTTGAGCCCGAGATTTCGTTGGGTGCAATGAACCCAGCCAACATCGAGCACGACTTGGCTACGGTGGCTATCGTGGGTGATAACATGCGTCTCACGCCAGGTATTGCAGGTCAGTTGTTCAATATCTTGGGTCGCAATGGTATCAATGTGATAGCTTGTGCACAGGGTGCTAGCGAGACCAACATATCATTTGTGGTGCAGACTAAGCAGTTGCGCAAGGCTCTAAATGTTATTCACGATTCGTTCTTCTTGTCGGATTACCAAGTTATCAACCTCTTTATTGCAGGTGTGGGAACTGTGGGGCGCAATTTGGTGGAGCAGATACGTGCGCAGCAGCCTAAGTTGTTGGCCGAAAAGGCTCTTAAAATCAATGTCGTGGGAATTGCCAAATCGAAGGTTTGCATATTCGATAGAGATGGAATCGACCTAGATAATTATGAGGCACTACTTGCAGAGTCGTCACAAGCGGCATCGCCCGAGATTATATGCGAGGAGATTAAGAAGATGAATATCTTTAACTCCGTGTTTGTGGATTGTACGGCAAGTGCCCCAATCACAACTATTTACAAGGAGTTGCTTAGCAACAATGTGTCGGTTGTGGCAGCCAATAAGGTGGCGGCATCCGAGGAGTATGACAAATATGTGGAGCTTAAAGAGATTGCTCGCAAGAGGGGTGTGAAGTTCTTGTTTGAAACCAATGTCGGTGCAGGACTTCCAATCATTTCGACTATCAATGGACTCATAAATAGTGGTGACACAATCACCAAGATTGAGGCGGTAGTATCGGGAACTTTGAACTTTATATTCAATGAGATGACATCGGACATAACCCTCTCGAAGGCGATTATGATGGCTAAGGAGGCAGGTTACGCAGAGCCAGATCCACGCCTCGATTTGAATGGTTCGGATGTTATTCGTAAGCTCGTAATCCTTGCTCGTGAGGCTGGATATAGACTCGAAAGAGATGAGGTCGAAAAGAATCTATTTATCCCCGATGAGTTGTTTGAGGGTTCGGTAGATGATTTCTGGGCTAATGTCCCATCGTTGGATGCTAAGTTCGAGGTTGATAGGCAATATGCTGTGGATAATGACCTGCGCTATCGTTTTGTGGCTAAGTTGGAGAATGGCAAGGGTTCGGTGAACTTGGTGGCTGTGGATTCTAAACACCCATTCTACGAATTGGCTGGTAGCAACAGTGTTGTGATGCTCACTTCGGAGAGGTACAAAGAGTTGCCTATGGTGATTAAGGGTTATGGTGCAGGTGCTGCGGTGACTGCGGCTGGAGTTTTTGCGGATATCATAAGTATCGCCAACATCCGCTAACCTTTGAGTTCGACGAACAAGGCGACTTTTGGCACATCCTTGCGGTTTTTAATCCTCACGTACCTAAAGTACGCTGCGGTTAAAAATCCTCACGATGCCCCAAAATTCACTCTTGTTGGTCAAACTCACTTGCTAAACTAGGGCTTAAAAGAAAATAGGTAAGTTATGAAATATATAGTAATTCTGGGTGACGGAATGGCAGGTCACCCTATAGAGAAATTGGGTGATAAGACCACTCTGCAAGCTACTCCCAAGCCTGCGATGGATAGGCTCGCTGCGCTTGGTCGCAGTGGTATGCTAGAGACGGTGCCCGAGGGATTTGCTCCAGGTAGTGAGATTGCTAATCTTGCGGTTATGGGCTACGATGTGCGCAAAGTGTTCGAGGGTCGTGGCTCGTTAGAGGCGGCATCAATGGGGGTCGAAATACTCCCAGGCGAGATGGCTATGCGCTGCAACATCATCTGCATTGAGGACGCAAAAATCAAGAACCACTCCGCAGGTCACATCTCCAATGAGGAGGCATGGGAACTTATAGACGCTCTGCAAGCGGAGTTGGGTGACGACACTGTGAGTTTCCACAAGGGTGTATCATATCGACACCTCCTAAAAATCAAGGGTGGCAACAAGGCTCTAAAGTGCACACCTCCGCACGATGTACCAGGTACTCCATTCATGGATGTTATGATTGAGCCCACTTTGCCCGATGCGGAGGCTACAGCAAAGCTACTTAACGACCTCACCATAAAGTCGCAAGAGATATTAAGCAAACACCCCGTGAACCTAAAGCGTGCAGCAGCAGGCAAGGATATGGCAAACTCGATATGGGCGTGGTCACCAGGCTACAAACCCGAGATGGAGACTATGATGCAGAAGTACCCCAACGTCAAGAGTGGCACGGTGATTTCGGCCGTAGACCTCATAAAGGGCATTGGCGTATATGCAGGTTTAGACCCTGTGGAGGTTGAGGGGGCAACAGGTCTCTACGACACCAACTACGAGGGCAAGACTGCGGCAGCGATAGAGGCACTCAAAACCCAAGATTTCGTATACCTCCACATCGAGGCAAGTGACGAGGCTGGGCACGAGGGCGATGTGGAGCTTAAGCAACGCACCATAGAGTACTTAGACCAGCGAGTTGTAGCACCCATAATGGCAGCCGCAGCCGAGATGTCGGAGCCCGTGACTATAGCGATGCTCCCCGACCATCCAACACCATGCGAACTACGCACTCACACACGTGAGTCGGTGCCATTCGTAATATACAACCCCACCCGTGAGCCAGACGCAGTGATGGCTTACGACGAAGAGTCCGCAAAGCATGGAGCTTACGGCGAGTTGTCTACTACAGAGTTTATGGATGAGCTTTTGAAGTAATACATAGGATTGCAACATAGGACTACAACATGGGACTGCCTTTACGCCAGGCGGGCGGTGCGAAGCCGCACGGGCAGTTTTGTATTGCGGAGTGGGTACGCAATAGCTGACGCTATCGCTTGACATATAATTATAATATATGCCCTTTGAAAGTGAACTTTCAAGCTCATATATTATAATTATATGTCAGTCAAAAACCTAAAGGTTTTTGACCCCACCCGAGGTTACACGTAACCATTCACGTCAAAAGGAGATATAATATGAGAATGACTAACAAGTCACTTTATTACCTATATTGTCATCCTGAATCAAGTTCAGGATGACAGAGGTGGGTTGTAATACTTTTTAGTCACCCTCTTTTGGGGTGTGGTAAAATATGATTAAAAAAAAGATAAAATACGTTGATTGAATTTACACACGAGGGTAACGTATCGTGTAACTTCGGGTGGGGTCAAAAACCTTTAGGTTTTTGACTAAAATATAATAGTTAGATGTGAATCGAAAGTTCACTTTCGAGGCAGATGTAACTATTATATTTTATGCAATTGCAAAGCTATTGCGTACCCACTCCGCAACACAAGACTGCCCGTGCGGCTCGCACCGCCCGCCTGGCGTAAAGGCAGTCCAGACATATACCAGACAATAAAAATTAGAAACAATAAAATAGATAAAAATTATGCGCTATTACAGCACGAATAAGCAAGCCGATTGGGCTACATTAGAGGAGGCGGTAGTCAAGGGATTGGCTCCAGATAAGGGATTATATATGCCTGAGACAATCAAGACCCTGCCAGCAGAGTTTTATGAGAATATCGACAAGATGTCGTTCCAAGAAATCGCCTACACTGTGGCAGATGCCTTCTTTGGAGAGGATGTAGATGCGGAGAGTCTGAATGCTATCGTCTACGATACTTTGGCATTTGAGACTCCTGTTGTGGAGGTTGAACCTTCGATATATTCGTTGGAGTTGTTCCACGGCCCCACGTTGGCATTTAAGGATGTGGGCGGACGTTTCATGGCTCGATTGTTGGGTTACTTCATTGCGAAGGAGAAAAAGGATAAAATGGTCAATGTCTTGGTCGCTACTTCGGGAGACACTGGAAGTGCTGTGGCAAATGGATTCTTGGGCGTTGATGGCATCCACGTATATGTGTTGTACCCTAAGGGCAAGGTGAGTGCAATCCAAGAGGTGCAGTTCACAACTTTGGGTCAAAACATCACAGCTTTGGAGATTGAGGGCGTTTTCGACGACTGCCAAGCATTGGTGAAACAAGCGTTTATGGATGAGGAGTTGAACGCTCACATGAAGCTCACCTCGGCGAACTCAATCAATGTGGCGAGATTTTTGCCCCAAGCGTTCTACTACTTCAACGCCTATGCGCAGTTGAAGAGAGAGGGTAAGGCTGAGGATGTAGTATTCTGTGTTCCGAGTGGAAACTTCGGTAACATCACCGCAGGGCTCATAGCAAAGAAGATGGGATTGCCAGTGAAGAGATTTATTGCGGCAAACAACTCGAACGATATATTCTTGCAGTACCTCAACACAGGGGTCTACACTCCACGCCCATCGGTCGCTACTATTGCGAACGCTATGGATGTTGGCGACCCAAGCAACTTTGCACGTGTGTTGGAGTTGTATGGCAGCTCACACGAGGCTATTTGCGCCGAAGTATCGGGATGTGCATATACAGACTCTCAAATTGCAGAGACCGTAGCAGAGGCATTGCCACGCACAGGATACCTGCTCGACCCACACGGAGCTTGCGGATATCGTGCACTCAAGGAGCAGCTCTTAGAGGGCGAAGTAGGTGTGTTCTTGGAGACTGCACACCCTGCGAAGTTCCTCGAAACAGTCGAGGGAATCACTGGTGAGAAGGTCGAGATACCTGCTCCGCTTAAGGCATTTATGGAGGGCACAAAGCAGAGTGTGGAGATGGGCAAGAGCTTCGAGGAGTTCAAGGCATACCTAATGAAGGAGTAAATTTTTGCCTATATATTAATAGGTATATTTTTTACGTTATTACATTGTGAAGAGTTTTGAAAAAATTGTTAAAATATTTTTCAAAAAAAGCATTGTTATTTTTTTCACATTAAAATTATTTTCGTATATTTGCAACGTGAAACTAGCTTAGCATAGTTAGTTACACGCAAAAGAAGAAGATTTATTAACAAAAATATTTTAAAATTATGGCTACAATTGATTTGAGCAAGTATGGCATCGTCGGTGCTACCGAGATTGTCCACAATCCATCTTACGACCTTCTTTTCGAGGAGGAGACTAACCCTGCACTAGAGGGTTTTGAGAAGGGTCAAGTGACCGAGATGGGCGCAGTAAACGTAATGACTGGTATCTACACTGGTCGCTCACCTAAGGATAAGTTCCTTGTAATGGATGAGACTACTAAAGACACACTTTGGTGGACTTCAGATGAGTACAAGAACGACAACAAGCCTGTTACTGAGGCTGCTTGGGCTGACCTTAAGAAGATCGCTGTTGATGAGCTTTCAGGCAAGAGATTGTTCGTAGTTGATACATTCTCTGGTGCTAACGAGAACACTCGCTTGAAGATCCGTTTCATCATGGAGGTTGCATGGCAAGCTCACTTCGTAACAAACATGTTCATCCGCCCATCAGCAGAGGAGCTTGCTAACTACGGAGAGCCAGATTTCGTAGTAGTAAACGCTTCAAAGGCTAAGGTTGAGAACTACAAGGATTACGGTTTGAACTCTGAGACTGCGGTTGTATTCAACCTTACAGAGAAGATGCAAATCATCCTTAACTCATGGTATGGTGGTGAGATGAAGAAGGGAATGTTCGCATACATGAACTACCTACTTCCATTGAAGGGAATCGCTGCTATGCACTGCTCTGCAAACACTAACGAGGCTGGCGAGACTGCTATCTTCTTCGGTTTGTCAGGTACAGGTAAGACAACTTTGTCTACAGATCCTAAGCGTCAGCTTATCGGTGACGACGAGCACGGATGGGATGATGACGGTGTATTCAACTTCGAGGGTGGATGCTACGCTAAGGTTATCAACCTTTCTGAGGAGCATGAGCCAGATATCTGGAAGGCTATCCGTCGTGATGCACTTTTGGAGAACGTTACTGTTGATGCTGACGGTAAGATCGACTTCGCTGATGGTTCGACTACTGAGAACACTCGTGTATCGTACCCAATCCACCACATCGACAACATCGTGCCACCACCATCAAAGGCTCCAGCTGCTAAGAAGGTAATCTTCCTTACTGCAGACGCATTTGGTGTATTGCCTCCAGTTTCTGTTCTTACTCCAGAGCAAACTCAGTACTACTTCCTTTCTGGATTTACTGCTAAGTTGGCTGGTACAGAGCGTGGTATCACTGAGCCTACTCCAACATTCTCTGCTTGTTTCGGTGCAGCGTTCCTAACTCTTCACCCTACAAAGTACGGTCAAGAGCTTGTTAAGCGCATGGAGCAATCAGGTGCTACTGCATACCTTGTAAACACAGGTTGGAACGGTACAGGTAAGCGTATCTCTATCAAGGACACACGTGGTATCATCGACGCAATCCTTGACGGTTCTATCGACGCTGCTCCTACTAAGCAACTTCCTTTGTTCGACCTTGCAATCCCAACAGCTCTTCCAGGAGTTGATTCTGCAATCCTTGACCCACGTGACACTTATGCAACAGTTGCTGAGTGGGATGTTAAGGCTCAAGATTTGGCAGGTCGTTTCGTGAAGAACTTCGTTAAGTTCACTGGCAACGAGGCAGGTTTGGCTCTTGTTGCAGCTGGTCCACAGTTGTAATATTTGCACAACATATATATTGAGTAGGTCTCCCAAAAGGAGACCTACTTTTTGTGTATACCCCACCCACACGCTATGTGTGGTCCGATAAAAAGAGAGGGGGTATATGTTTTTTTTCAAATCTGCACTCTAAAATTTGGATAGCGATAATATTTTCACTATATTTGCACCACTCTTCGGGTAGATTAGTCTACTCGTCGGTAGCGTAGGGCCTATAGCTCAGTTGGTTAGAGCAGCGGACTCATAATCCGAAGGTCGTGGGATCATGCCCCTCTGGGCCCACCTATTGCAACCTCACTCATTTTGAGTGAGGTTTTTTTGTGTGTACTGTCTACCCTCCGATATTAATCTCTGCACAAATTTTGTATATATATTTTGTTTTCTCCAAATATATATTTATATTTACATAAACATCTAAAAAAGTAAGATTATGGCAGAGGATATGTTAAGATACGGCGATGCCGATTTAGCGGAGTTCAAGGAACTCATTTTGAAAAAACTGGAGAATGCACGTGAAGATTATGAGCTCTTGCGTGCCACAATTACACATACGGCAGATAACGGTACAGAGGATACCTCGCCAACATACAAGATTTTGGAGGAGGGTGCTACAACCCTATCTAAGGAGGAGAGCGCACGTTTGGCAGCTCACCAACTTAAATTCATCCGCAACTTGGAGTTGGCTCTTATTCGCATTGAGAATAAAACCTATGGTATTTGCAAAACCACAGGCAACCTAATCCCCAAACAACGACTATTGCGTGTGCCTCACGCTACGGAGTGTATAGAGGCTAAGGAGAAACGCAAGTAAGAATAAGTAGTGTAAAACAATTATTGTCATATTTTTAAAAGCACTCTTGGAGCGATATTTTTCACTATTAAATTTCAGTATAGAACCACTATATTTTCAATTCAATAGCAAAAAATCTCATCTCCAATAGCACTCTTAAAAACACACCAATAATTATTTTACCCTACTTAGAGTCTCGTCGTTATGCTAAATAAATGTAAAAATCTATTTAGCGTCGGATTGCTTGCGGTAATTATGGCGTGGGGCTGCACTCCACCAAATGAGGAGTCCTCTTCTGCTGAGGAGGATTCGTCGTGGGAGAATGAACTACAACCTATCGTCACTAATGTTTCGATAGAGTACCTCAAAGGGCTATACAGTGGCAACTCCCAGCTCATAACCCAAGACCTCGCAATCGAAGGGGTAATAACAGCAAATGATGCCTATGGGGAGTTCCCCACGAGCATCATTATAGAAGATAGCAGTGGAGCAATTGAAATCATGTGCGATTTCGATTGTTCCACTTCGGGTTTTATATTTGGTGCTACAGTGCGTGTTTTGTGCAGCAATCTGTGGTTGGGCGCAACGGGTGGCATGTTGTCTCTAGGCTCTACGCCCGATGAGGATAATGCCACGGGTCTAATATCCGAAGATGATATGCCCCTACACCTACAACTTTGCGACACACCAATCATAATCCCCGAACCTACCATTGTGACCATATCCTCCATAGCAGCAAATCACACGCTCAGGTATGTTCGGCTAAGTAATATTCGGTGTCAATCCCTCATCGCCACATTCTGCACTCGCAATGATGAAACATCACTCACAGAGTACACCTACCACACACTCCAAGATATGGATGGCCACACAATAAAACTCGGCGTAGATCGCAATGTGATCTACGCCGATGATGATATCCCCGCTGGGTGGTTCTCCATAAATGCGATAGTCGAATATTTCGCAGGAGAGTATATGTTACGGATTACTAATTGTGATTATTGAGACTACTTCGCCACCTTTACTATTCGGCCATACACCTCCGTCATCTTAGCCTTAATTTGCTCTGTGCATAGGTTTCCGATACTACCCTCGTGGGTGTGGTTCACAGATTTTGTGGGTGTGTATTCGCCACGTTGAACCTCCATTCCCACCTGCTTGTACGCTTCACGGAAAGGTACCCCCTCCATAGCTAGGCGGTTTACATCCTCCACAGTGAATAGGTAGTCATATTTAGAGTCCTCCAAGATTGAATCCTTCACACGTATGTGTTGCAACATGAAGTCGCACATCTGAAGTGAACGGCGTAGCTCCTCCGTGGCGGGGAACATAATATCTTTGAGCAGCTGCAAATCACGATGATAACCCACGGGTAGGTTGGTGGTGAGCAACGAAATCTCGTTTGGTAGAGATTGCAAGCGGTTGCAACGACCACGCATAAGCTCAAATACATCGGGGTTCTTCTTGTGAGGCATGATGCTCGACCCTGTGGTGTATTCGTCGGGGAAGCTTATGAATCCGAAATTTTGGCTATTGAACATGCAGGCATCCATCGCAAATTTAGCCATAGTAGAGGCTATAGATGCCACAGCATAGGCAGTTGCACGCTCACTCTTGCCACGGCTCATCTGTGCTGCCACGACATTGAAGTGCATGGTCTCAAAGCCCAGAAGCTCAGTAGTCATGGTGCGGTTGAGCGGGAACGAAGAGCCGTATCCAGCAGCCGAACCCAGAGGGTTTTGGTCTACGGTCTCGTATGCTGCTGCCAACATTCGCATATCATCTACGAGCGACTCGGCATAGGCTCCAAACCATAATCCAAATGAGGATGGCATAGCGATTTGAAGGTGTGTGTAACCTGGCATCAACACCTCCTTATGCTCCTCGCTTAGGAGTTGCAGACGCTCAAAAAGTGCGTATGTCTCACGAGCAATCTCCTTGATTTCGTCACGCAAGAATAGTTTGAGGTCTACCAAAACTTGGTCGTTGCGCGAACGCCCAGAGTGAATCTTCTTGCCCACTTCGCCCAAGCGGCGTGTGAGAAGTAGCTCCACTTGTGAGTGAATATCCTCGATACCCTCCTCGATTTGGAACTCGCCAGCCAAAATCTCACGATGTATATTTTTGAGCTCTGCGGCAAGTGTAATGAGTTCATCGGCAGTCAAAAGTCCGATGCTCTCCAACATCATAATGTGGGCAATAGAGCCCTCGACATCATACCTCGCAAGGCGCATATCCAATTCGCGGTCTCTACCCACCGTGTATGTCTCAATCATCTCGTTGGGCTCAAAACCCTTACTCCATAGTTTCATAATATTGTGATAATTTTTCTATATATTTTTTGTAAAATTCTATGCCTTCAGCCACTTCGCTTAGGCATATATATTCATCTGCGGTGTGCGAGCGTGCCGAGTCGCCAATGCCCAATTTGAGCGATGGGTAGCTCATAAGTGCCATGTCGGAAGTTGTGGGCGAAACATAAGGTGTTGCGCCTAACTCTTTGGCAGCCAATAGCATTGGGTGCTCCTCGTCGAGAGCCGAAGCAGTTATTCTCGTTGAGCGTGGAGTAATTGTCGATTGCATTTCGCTCTGCAAAATATCGACCACTTGTTGATTGGTGTAGGCATCCGTAGTGCGTATATCGACCACAAATCGGCACACGTCGGGCACTACATTGTGTTGCGTACCAGCCTCAATCATGGTGGTCGAAAGTTTGATGTCGCCCAATAGTTCGGAGCGTTTTTCGAACTCAAAGGTGCGGAGCTTAACGATATCATCCACAGCCTTTTGCAGAGCATTTTCGCCCTCGTTGCGTGCTGCGTGACCACTCACTCCTCGTGCCACACAATCCAACACCACAAGACCTCGCTCACCAATGGCGGCATCCAACCCCGTAGGCTCTCCCACGAGTGCAAAATCTACACACCTGAGCTGCTCCGTAAGCGAACGAATACCCCCCTCGCCCATAACCTCCTCTTCGCACGTAATAGCGAGCAACAGGTTTATATTTAGCGGCTTATCCCACCACTGCACAAATGCATTCATTAACCCCACAACCGAAGCTCCAGCATCGTTACTACCCAAACCATAGAGTGTGTCACCCTCCACAGTGGGCGCAAAAGGGTCACGAGTGTAGCTCGCCGCAGGGCGCACAGTGTCGTGATGCGAGTTGAGCAACAGAGTCTTACGATTTGAGGGGTCGAACCCTGCGGAGTATGCCAACACATTGTTTCCATAACGATGGGTTGTAACTCCACGCTCCCCGAGCCACGACTCTATAATAGTCGCAGTTGCCGCCTCGTCACGCGAAATGGAGGGGGTCGAAATTAGGGTTTTGAGTAGTTCTACGGGCATAATTAATCTACTACGGTATAGGTGAACGACATACTCCAATCCCCAGCCGCTGAGCTGCTGCTATAACTGCTCACGCAACCATTCTCATCGAAGGTGTAGCTATTCTCCACATCACCATTGGTGATAGCCTCCCACGCTTCATTTTCGTCTGTTTTCGAAGCGTAGTATATGCGTTTAGTCGATAGATTTGTGGGGTAGTTTCCGAACCATTTGGTTGGGAATTGTTGGAACTCCTCGGCTATGGTGTAGAAGTTCATATCAAAATTTGTAGTTTTTGCTTTGGATGAACTATACTCAATCTCCAACTTATTGTATGTCGTAGCGGTGGGCGATGCGATTGTGGTCTCAATCATTGTGAGATTTCCGCTCGACCATGTGCAGGTAGTAGTAGTTGTTGTACTACCCTCGCTTTTCACAAATTTTGATAGGTAACCACTTGTGTTGTAGTAATATCTTATGGAGTATTCACTGGCTCTATCTGCGTCATACTTCGATAGAGTAGATACATAACCATCCTTAAACATCAACACCGTAGACTCTCCCGACTCATAACTAAGAGTCACATAGTCTGAATTATAGCTTATATCAAATGTCTCACTCACGGAGCTACCCAAAACTTCGGATTCGACAATCTGCATAAGATTCATCTCCAAATCATAGATATACTTCTTGTGGATATCGTAATCTGTGTTTGTCATAGATTTCAAAAAGTACAAATCCTCGCCTCCAACATAGGTGATTTCGTCGTCGCACGACACCACACCAAGCATCGCTGCTACGCATGCGAAAAATGATATAAACCTCTTCATAACTTTAAATTTTTATGGTTGTTCCACTCTCGGGATTCAACAAATCCTCCGAATGTTTAATTGTCACACTCTGAACCCCTTGCGCCACAGCCTTTAGTGCACCATCAATTTTGGGTATCATACCCGAGTGAATCGAACCATCAGCTTTGTAGGCAGCGTAGTTCTCGGGGGTGATAACAGATATAACGCTATTTTCGTCGTCAATGTTGGTTAGCACGCCCTTTTTCTCAAAACAAAACACCAAGTCGGTGGCCGCTACTCGGCTCATACCAAGTGCTACTGACGATGCCACAGTGTCGGCATTGCAGTTTAGGAGCACCCCCTCGCCATTGTGCATAATAGCACTAAACACTGGAGTCACCCCTGCATTGAGTAGCGTAAGCAGGAACTCCGCATTGACATTTGCAGAGTCTATATCGCCCACGAAACCGAAGTCTATGGGGTTTGCAGGTCGCTTGGTAGCCTTTATCGAGTTACCATCCGCACCCGACAAACCTATGGCGTTGCAGCCATGGCTTTGGAGTGTGGCAACCACATTCTTATTTATAAGACCTGCGTAGGTCATAGTCACAATGTCCAACATCGCCATATCGGTGACTCTACGCCCCTCAATCATCACCGTCTCCACCTCCATCTGCTTAGCAAAACGGGTTGCGATTTTGCCACCTCCATGCACCAAAATCTTCTTGCCCTCCAACTTGGCGAACTCCGCCATAAATGCTGGAAGTGCCTCGGCAGAGTCTATGACGTTGCCGCCAATTTTTACTACTGTTACTTTATCCATTATTTATCCAAACTCTCTAAAATACGCTTTATAACTACTTGAGCCGATATCTCACGATTTGCCGCCTCGGGAATTACTAACGACCTTTCGGACTCGATAACTCCGTCTGTGACAATCATATTGCGACGTACTGGCAAGCAGTGCATAAAGTGAGCATTGTTGGTGAGTGCCATCTTCTCCTCGTCCACTGTCCATGCTCTGTCTCGACTCAACACCTTGCCGTAGTTAGGGTCGGCGTAGGCTGCCCACCCTTTGGCGTATATGAAGTCTGCACCCTCAAATGCTTTGCGTTGGTCGTACTCTATGCGTGCCCCCTTAGTGAACTTCTCGTCCAACTCATAACCCTCGGGATGAGTGATTACGAAATCATAATCCGCAGCTACCATCCACTCCGCAAATGAGTTAGGCACAGCTTGTGGCAGTGCATTGGGGTGGGGAGCCCATGTCAAAACAACCTTTGGACGCTCCACAGTTTTGTGCTCCTCTATGGTGATGAGGTCGGCAAAACTCTGCAAAGGGTGTCCTGTGGCTGCCTCCATGCTGAATACTGGCCTGCCCGAGTATTTGATAAATTGCTCCACGACCTTTTCGGAGTAGTCATCCTCCTTGCTCTCGAACTTGGCGAATGAGCGCACACCGATAACATCGCAGTACGACCCCATCACGGGGATAGCCTCCAACAGGTGCTCCGCCTTGTCGCCATCCATAATCACTCCACGCTCCGTTTCCAACTTCCACGCTCCTTGGTTCACATCCAACACCATAACGTTCATACCCAAGTTCATAGCTGCCTTTTGAGTGCTGAGCCTAGTGCGCAGACTCGAATTGAAAAATACCATCATTAGGGTTTTATTCTCGCCCAAGTGCTTATACGCAAATCTATGTTTTTTGACCTGCAACGCCTCGGCTACTGCGGTCTTTATGTTGCCGATGTCGGCTACGGATGTGAATTTTTTCATTGTACTGTTTTGTTTTTATTTGTATTGCAACTCTGGACTGCCTCACGCCGGCGGGCGGTGCGAGCCGCACGGGCAATTTATAATACCTCTTTAAATTTCTCGATGAAGTGGTCTGCCTCGGCTTTGGTGATTGTGAGTGGCGAGAGCAGGCGAACGGTCGAAGCTCCTGCGCCACCCGTGAAGATTTTGTGGTCGAACAACAGCTTTTTGCGTAGCTCCGATGCCGAGCCCTCAATCTCGATTCCAATCATTAGTCCACGACCACGCACCTCCTTGATTTTGTCGATTTTCTTAAGCTCCGCAATGATATATGCACCTACCTCGGCTGCATTCTCGACCAACTCCTCGTCCCTCATAACCTCCAACACAGCGATTGCTGCGGCACAAGCCAAGTGGTTGCCTCCGAATGTTGTGCCTAACATGCCGTACGATGCCTCGAACTTAGGCGCAATGATGACTCCACCGATTGGAAAACCATTACCCATACCCTTAGCAGTGGTTACGATGTCCGCCTTGATACCTGCTGCTTGGTGAGCAAAGAAATCTCCTGTGCGACCATATCCCGATTGAATCTCGTCGGCTATGAGCACCACGCCATACAAGTCGCACATAGCTCTCAAATTTTGGAAAAACTCCACTGAAGGGGTGTGGATACCCGCAACGCCTTGGATTCCCTCGATTATAACAGCCGCAAAATCTCCCTCCTGCAACTTCTCCTCCACAGCCTTGGCATCACCCAACTCCACGAACTCCACGTGCGAAGTCTCGTTGAATGGCGACACAATCTTAGGGTTGTCGGTGAGTGCCACTGCACCCGAAGTACGACCGTGAAATGCTTTCTTGAATGCCAAGACCTTAGCTTTGCCAGTGGCGAAAGATGCCACCTTGATAGCGTTCTCGTTAGCCTCCGCACCCGAATTGCACAGGAATAAATTGTAGTCAGAGTATCCCGACACCTCGCCCAAAAGCTCCGCCAAGCGACCCTGCAATGAGTTTTCTACTGAATTAGAGTAAAACCCAAGTTTTGAGACTTGGTCACACAAAGTTTTGACATAGTGTGGGTGGCAGTGACCAATCGAAATCACTGCATGACCTCCGTAAAGGTCTAAATATTTTGTACCCTCCACGTCATATACGTAGTTGCCCTCGCCCTTTGTGGGTTCGATGGCGTAGAGAGGGTAGACATCAAAAAGTTTCATTTATTATAAGTTTTTCAACCTCAGAAATTCAATAACGTGTTAAAAACCGCTTGGTTTTAATTTAACTCCTAGAGACTCCTCTAAGCCGAACATAAGGTTCATGTTTTGTACTGCTTGACCCGATGCTCCTTTGAGGAGATTATCTATACAGCTCACCACATGCAACTTACGACCATGCTTTTGGCAATAGACAATACCCTTATTGGTGTTCACCACCTGCTTCATATCGGGGTATTTGGGTGCTACGTGAGTGAACTGGGCGTCCTTGTAGAAGTCGCTAAATAGTGCCACAGCCTCCTCGCTTGAGAGGTCGCAGTTGGTATACATACTTACGAAGATTCCCCTTGCGAAGTCTCCTCTCATAGGCACAAAGTTCACATCCACATCAAACGAAGGTTGCAGCGACTTGAACGTACGACCAATCTCCAAAAGATGCTGATGCTCAAATGTTTTGTATACCGAGATATTGTCCGTACGCCAGCTAAAGTGCGTAGTAGCAGCTGGTTTCACACCTGCGCCCGTAGAGCCTGTGAGAGCTGTGATATGCAACTCATCGCTCACGATTCCCTTAGCCACCAATGGCAACACTGCCAACTGGATAGCCGTAGCGAAACATCCTGGGTTTGCAACCTTTTGTGCACCCTTGATTCTCTCACGGTTAATCTCTGGCAAGCCATAGACAAACCCATCGCTCTCATCACGGAAATCCTGCGCCAAATCGATGATTTTCACACGCTCAGGCACTGGGTTCTCAGCCAGAAATGCACGACTTTGACCATGTGCCGAACACAAGAATAGTGCATCAATAGAGTCGAAATCGAACTCCGAGCTAAATACCAAATCGGTGTCGCCAATGAGTCCTCCGTGCACCGCAGTGACTGGGTTGCCAGCGTTGCTCGTTGAGTGTATATATTTAATCTCCACCTCTGGGTGGTTTATAAGGATGCGCAACAACTCACCAGCTGTGTAGCCTGCGCCTCCTATTATTCCAGTACGAATCATTAAATTAAACTTTGTTATTTTTTCTCTGATTATTATGGTATATTTTCATCTGATTGCCAAGGATTTTCGTGAATCCCTTCACATCATCTGCACTCCAAGCCTTGTTCACCTCGCCATACTCACCGAAATCGGTTTTCATAAGGTCGAACGATGAATCAACACCAACGAGTGTGTAGCCAAGTGGGCGCAATGCAATCTCCACACTGCCAGTTACATTCTCTTGTGAGTGCTCCAAGAACTTCTCTATGTCACGCATCACAGGCTCCATATATTGCGCCTCGTGAAGGAACATTCCGTACCAAGTCGAAAGTTGCTCCTTCCAATACAACTGCCACTTTGTGAGTGTGTGCTTCTCCAACATCTTGTGCGCTGCGATGATTACGATAGGTGCTGCCGCCTCGAATCCTACACGACCCTTGATACCGATGATTGTGTCGCCAATGTGCATATCACGACCAATGCCATACTTAGAACATATAGCCTCCAAATCAACGATTGCTTGCACCTTGTCCGAGCACTCCACGCCATTGATAGCCGAAATCTCACCCTTTGTGAATGTGATTTTGAGTGACTCCTCGCCCTCAGCTGTAACTTGCGATGGGTAAGCACTTTCGGGCAATGTTTGCTCTGATTTGAGGGTCTCCTTTCCTCCGATTGAAGTTCCCCACAAACCTTTGTTTATGGAGTACTCCATCTTCACGAAATCTGCCTCGTAGCCACGCTCTTTGAGGTAGTTAATCTCATACTCACGGGTCAAGACCATATCACGTGTTGGGGTGATAATCTCGATATTTGGAGCAAGGATTTCGAATGTAAGGTCGAAACGCACTTGGTCGTTTCCAGCACCTGTTGAGCCGTGAGCAACCGCAGCCGCGTCAATTTGCTTAGCGTACTCAATGATTGCTATGGCTTGGAAAATACGCTCCGAAGATACAGAGATAGGGTATGTTCCATTGCGCAAAACATTACCAAATACCATATACTTAATACTACGCTCGTAGTACTCCTTCGTGACGTCCAACGATGCATGCGATGCAGCACCAAGTGCTAGTGCACGCTCCTCAATCTTGGCTAGCTCCTCCGTAGAGAAACCTCCCGTGTTAGCCACTGCTGTGTGAACCTCATATCCACACTCGTCTGTCAAATACTTCACGCAGAAGGATGTATCCAAACCTCCGCTAAATGCTAAAAGAACTTTTTTCTTTGCCATTGTTTTATTGTTTAATGATTATTTACGTGTCATTTTCGAAAAGTGTATCTCCTCGATTTTTGCTGCCATTTCAGCCGCTATTTTGGGGTATTCATTCACCACATTTTTTGTCTGCCAAGGGTCGGTCGCTATGTTGTATAGCTGTGTTTTGGGGGCATCTTCACGAATCTTACCTCCCTTTGCAAAATCGCTATTGACTTTACCTACAGAGATTGCCGCCTTGATTCCGCCCAGTAGATTTACCCCACGCTTGCCATTGTTCCAACCGCCGCCACCTTGCTGGGGGATATATATCCAATCGCCCATGCGCAATGATTGGTGAGTTTGCCTGTATGACGACATCAGGAAGTGGTCACGCACCTGCTTCTTCTGCTTAGCCTTGCCAGTGAGTGCAGAGAGTACATTGTAGCTGTCGGGAGCCTCGCCATCTTTGAGTTTGTAGCCCGTGATTGATGCTAGGGTTGCAAAGGTGTCGATAATCGAGATGGTTTGGTTCGATACGCTACCCTCCTCGATATGCCCCTTCCAACTCGCAATGAATGGTACTCGGTGTCCACCCTCCCACACATCAAACTTAAAGCCCAACAAATCGCCATTGATTCTGTGACCTGCATCCCAAGCACCCTGCGCTCCGACGTTGAACATTGCGCCATTGTCGCTAGTGAGTACTATGAGTGTATTGTCAGCTACTCCTGCCTCCTCTAAGCTCTTTATGAGCTCACCCACCATCCAGTCAAATTCGTGGATAAAGTCTCCATACACACCGCACTTGCTCGTACCTTGAAATCTCTTGTTTGGAGTAAATGGGTGGTGAATATGCGGTGAAGCAAAGTATACGAAGAATGGGTTATCCTTGTTCTCATTTATCCACTTCTTGGCATCCTCCACAAACACCTCTGCTAACTCATCATCTTTATACAAGGCGTGAGCTGCCTCACCTCCCTTGTATGTGTTGTTGCTCTTGTTGGGGTACTCAGGTGTAGCGGTTGGTGTCTCACCCTTTTTGATTGGGGTGATTGGGTCTGCGGGGTCTAGACCTAACACTTTGTTGTTGCGGAAGAGTACATAGGGAGGTGCACTCGACACAAATGGCAGTCCGAAGAAGTAGTCAAATCCCACATCGTTGGGTCCTCGCTCTAGCTCCTTGTTCCAGTTGGTGCCCTTCTTGTCGCCAAATCCCAAGTGCCACTTTCCGAATCCTGCGGTTTTGTAGCCTTGCTCCTGCATCATACTCGCCACGGTTTGGGTATTGGGGCGTATTAGTTGGAACGACTCTCTCTGCAAAGGACCCCAGATTCCACCCTTATCGCTGCGCTTGTCGTCGCCACGAAATGGGTACTCACCCGTGAGCAGTGAGTAGCGTGATGCCGTAGATACTGCCGAGGCAGAGTGTGCATCTGTGAATCGGCGACCTTGAGCAGCCAAGCGGTCGATATTGGGAGTCGATACAAGGGTTGCTCCGTAGCATCCTGTGTCGCCATATCCCAAGTCGTCGGCCATTATAAATATGACATTTGGACGCTCTGCCGCATGGGTCGAAACCATTGCCGCTGCACCAAGCAGGGTTAGGACTGAGGTTTTGTAGGTCATAGAGAGGTGGATTATTTTAGGTTAAATATTTTTTGAATCTTATTCTTTAGTAACATTGTGTATGGTGCAAGCCTTGTATGTTGCTTGTTCTTAGCTGATTTGGGGTCATACAACATACCTGTACACAGACACATACGTCTCTGATTGCGCTGCAATATGTCGTAGTTCTTGCACCCCTCGCAACCCTTCCAAAACTCCTCGTCGTCGGTTAGTTCCGAGAATGTCACGGGTGTGTAGCCCAACTTCGAATTGAGCTTCATCACGGGGAGTGATGTGGTGATACTAAACAACTTAGCGCGTGGATATTTCTTCCTCGCCAAATCAAATGTCTTAGCCTTGATACGTGCCGCAAGCCCCAAGTGGCGGTACTCTGGGTCTACTATGAGTCCCGAGGTTGCGACATAGTCGCCATGCCCCCAAGTCTCCACGTAGCTAAAGCCTACTAGTTTCTCGCCACAAATAGCCACAACGGCTTTGCCGCTAGTGATTTTGTCGGCTATATACTCTGGCGAACGCTTCGCAATGCCTGTGCCTCTTTGGAGCGCAGATTCATATATAAGTTTGCAGATTAGTTCTGCGTACTGGGTGTCAGATGCCTTTGCAAATCTGACATCAACGTGTGTACTTCCGTTTTTCACTTCGTTGAAAATGTATTATATTATTGTATTCCGTAAATGTTACTTTGCTGTGCGATAAGCCCTCTGTACCCCTTTGACTCTGAGGATTGAGTGGGTTATGGTGTCTACGATTCCTGCACTCGACACCTCCAGTGTCACCACTCCCGTGGCCGAACCATCGCCGCGTGAGCTGAAGCTAAACTCCCGAATGTTGAGTTTCAGTTCCCTGCTCAACACCTCCGTTATTTGGTTCATAATCCCTGGGGTATCCTTCGCCACAATCGCTATGCTCACCTTGAATGCTCCACCTGCCTCGGCTCTCCACTTCGCCTCCATTACTCTGTATGGATATTGCTCTTTGAGCCGCTTGGCATTGGGGCAGTCGTTGCGGTGAATTGTTATTCCTGCCGATATGGTTACAAATCCAAAGACGTCGTCGCCCTTGATGGGGTTACAGCACTTCGCCAATTTGTAATCTATGTTGGATAGTCCATCGTTTATGTATAGTGCATCCTCGCTCTTTTTGGGGGTTGTCGCCTCACGATGCACCTTGCTCTCCAGCTTTTGACGCTCTAGCTCCGCTGCCGCAGCTCGTCGCTGGTCATCTATCTCGCCCGATATGAACCTCGTGAGCAGATCCTTGACCACGCCCATTTCGACCTCCTGCTTAGCTATGAACTCATATAGTTCAAGACCCGTGCGCATTTTATAATGCTTAGTCAAAAATACCACAGCGTCATCTATCGAGATTGCGAGCTTCCAATTCTTAATCTTGCGCTCCAACTCCTCACGACCTATTCTGGCACTCTTTGCCTCTGCCTCCCTTAGGAAACTCTTTATGCGGTTGCGAGCCTTGGTGGTAACCGCTATATTCAGCCAATCCGCCTTAGGGCTCTGGTTCTTTTGGGTCTGAATCTCAACCACATCGCCGCTATGCAACTCCTCACGAATGGATACTGCACGACCATTGACCCTGCCTCCCACGCATGTAGCTCCGATGTTGGAGTGTATATCGAATGCGAAGTCGAGTATCGTTGCCCCCTTGCGCAATTTGCGGATGTCTCCATTTGGGGTAAATGCAAATATCTCGCTCGAAGTTGGCTTGGCGTCGAACCTGTCGGCTATCGACTCGGTGGTATCCTCCATAAGTTCACGGAGTCTACTCAACCACATTTCCGAACTCACAGCTCCTTGGTTGAGCCCCTTATACCTCCAGTGCGCTGCGATTCCACGCTCCGCCACCAAATCCATGCGCTCCGTGCGGATTTGAATCTCCACCCACCGTCCATCGCCCGATGCCACAGTGGTGTGCAACGATTCGTAGCCGTTGGATTTGGGGATTGTAATCCAATCCTTTAGTCGCTCAGGGTTAGGGGTGTAGCAATCGCTCACCATGGAGTATGCCATCCAGCACTGCAATTTCTCGTCTGCCTCCTTGCACTCTATGATTATGCGGATTGCGAATATGTCGTATATGCCCTCGAAGGGGACATTGTTGTTTCTGATTTTGTTCCAAATCGAAAATATCGTTTTGGTGCGGCTCTTGATGTGGTATTTTATGCCCGTGGCGTCCAACTTGGCTGTGAGTGGCTCTATGAATTTGGCTATGAACGCCATGCGCTCCGCCTCTCCATCTTTGAGTTTTTTCACTAGGTCGGCGTATCCTTCGGGGTCTAAGTACTTGAGTGCCAAATCCTCCAACTCGCTCTTTATGCGATACAATCCCAATTTGTGGGCTATTTGCGCATATAGGTTCAAACTCTCCCAGCTCTTCTTTTGCCACTTGTCGGGTGGGAATATGCTTAGGCACCTCATCACCTCCAACCTGTCGGCTAGTTTGATGAGTATGACCCTAGGGTCGGCAGAGTAGGATATGATTAGCTCCTTGAAGCTCTCGGCCTGCTCGCTTTCGGTGTTGAGTTTGATTTCGGATATGCTGCTTAGACCCATAGCGATGCCTAGCACCTCGTCGCCAAATATGGTGCGGATTTGCTCGCTTAGTGCCAAAAACTCCTCTTCGGAGCCATGTTTATGTGCTATTCGGATTGTGTCGTGAAGGATGGTGGCGAGGGTAGATTTGCGCCCCAGACCCACCTCTTGGAGTACTATATATGCCACATTAACAGCGTGATCAAGCATTGGAGAGCCATCATAACGAGAGAGACCCGATAGTCGCTCTGCGGCAAATTCCAACGCTTTATCAACGAGGGCTCGGCTCTCTACAGAGAAACTTTTCTCAACCAAACCACGCAGATTATCGTAACGTGTTAATAACATAGTGGGTCAAAAGTACACTTTTTTTTTTAGTTTACACCATATTATATAGATTATTAATATTTTTTTTCAAAATTCACCCACTTAAGTAGTGTAAAACAATTATTGCCATATTTTTAAAAGCACTCTTGGAGCGATATTTTTCACTATTAAATCTCAATATAGAATAACTATATTTTCAATTCAATAGCAAAAAATCTCATCTCCAATAGCACTCTTAAAAACACACCAATAATTATTTTACCCTACTTATTTATTAAAACGGCTCTCCTGCGTAGTATCCTTGGGATGTTTGCCATATTCAAAAATGATTGGCGCGCACAAATATCACCCCCACGAAGAGTTGTATTTTCAATTTTATTCACTACATTTGACAAAACATTCTTCTTATGAAACTCTACATCCCAACTTTTGGTGAAGAGATTGCAAACACCATCTCTCACGGAGTGATGTCGCTCCTGCTCCTGCTCACGTTGCCCTTTGCGGCGGTATGGTCATTTCTGCATGGCGGAGTGTTGGAATCGGCTAGTGTGTCGCTATACATCATCTCTATATTCTGCATGACTCTCGTATCGACGCTCTACCACTCCATGTCGCCCAATTCGCAGCACAAAGATGTGTTCCACATCCTAGACCACATATTTATATATGTAGCCATAGCTGGCACATACACACCCGTGGCTCTGTGCGTAATCGGTGGGTGGCAAGGGGTTCTAATTGTGGTGTTGCAGTGGCTGATGGTTATATTTGGCATATTCTACAAGTCGCTATCCCGCAAGTCGATACCTGCCATAAGTCTCACCATATATTTGGTTATGGGGTGGACAATAGTGCTGTTTATGCCTGTGTTCCTGCGCAATGCATCTACGCCTCTGCTCGCACTGATTGGTGGCGGCGGAGTATTTTACTCTATTGGTGCGTGGTTCTATGCTCGCAAGGGATTTAGGTATCATCACCTTGTGTGGCACCTATTTATAAACATTGCGGTGGTGATGCACTTCGTCGCAATAATATTTTATCTATACTAATACGAATTAAGGTTTGAAATTTCAAACCTTAATTCGGACCGCTTGAGGGAACAAAACCTTGGTTTTGTGACTAAGTCCCCACCCAAAGGGAGGGGATTTAGGGGTGGGGTGAAGTACATATGTATAAAAACGACCGAAAATATTTCAAACCTTAATTCAAATTACTTATGACAGTTAATATTGAAGAGCGCGTGTCAGCTGCACGCAACTTTTTTGACCAAGGATACAACTGTGCACAAGCAGTAGTTTTGGCTTATAGCGATATTATGGGGGTTGAGAGTCAGACTCTCGCAACACTCTCTGCTCCATTTGGGGGCGGCATGGGTCGCATGCGTGAGGTGTGTGGTGCGGTGAGTGGCATGGTGATGATTGCAGGGGTTGTAGCTCCAGCATTTGACCCCTCGCAAAATGGAGCCAAGAGCGAAAATTACAAGTTAGTGCAGAAGTTAGCTGATGAGTTCCGCACTCAAAACCGCTCTATAATATGCCGTGAATTGCTGGGATTGAGCCCCATAAAGGGGGTGGATACCGCCGCCGAACAACCCAAAAAACGCCCCTGTGCGGAGTTAGTCGCTATGGCGGCCGAGATTGTGGCGTGTGAGATTAATAGGCGAGATAAATAAGTATTGTTGTCCGATAAAACTCCAACGCTGTCATCCTGAATCAAGTTCAGGATGACAATGGTAAATTATACCTTACACACCTATACGCAAAAAGGCAATGTGGACAAAAATGGTTGGTAAAACCGCTGTAACACATTGATATACAAAAAGATTGATTACCTTAAATGAAACGTGTTTCATTTAAGGTAATTTTTTA
>JBCQUV010000047.1:0-9894 GCA_047173765.1 Rikenellaceae bacterium | reverse complement strand
TAAATTTGAGCCTGGCTCCGATTTGTTTCGCCTTTTCTTATGTCCCTATAGTTTCTTGACCTCAATTCAGTTGCATTTGCAGGTTGAATTCAGCTATTTTTTTCATATCGTCAATCTTTAAGTAGGGTAAAATAATTATTGGTGTGTTTTTAAGAGTGCTATTGGAGATGAGATTTTTTGCTATTGAATTGAAAATATAGTGGTTCTATACTGAAATTTAATAGTGAAAAATATCGCTCCAAGAGTGCTTTTAAAAATATGACAATAATTGTTTTACACTACTTATAGGAGATATGTCATAATATCACTATTTTTGCCTTGTTATTATTGCAGATAGATTTAGAATAGACAAATTTATGCCAAAGAAAAAGATTGAGGTCGAGATGACGAGCTACGGGATTTACACGCAGTGGGAGCGTGAGCAGAAGCAGCTGCCGAAGATTCGCAAACATACCAAGGAGATACCCTCCGAGCTCGATATTGAGTTCGGCTACATCCTCCGTATCCTGAGGGCTAAGGGGGCGAAAATCACCTTTGTGATGGAGCACCCTCCATTCTGCGACGTGCAGGGGCGTGTTCGTCCCGACTTTGTGGGCGAGGAGATGGTGAACTCCAATGAGTGGCACTTCTTCTTAGGCGACACCGTGTGGGCACCCATCGAGGATAAATGTGGCGAGTGGGAGCTTATCACGATGCTCGATGGCAAGGAGGTTGCTCGTATGAGGTTTAATCTTTTTAATCCTAACATATAGTGTTATGAACCGCTGCAAATGGAAAAATTTAGATACGAGTCCCATCTATATCGAGTATCACGACACAGAGTGGGGCGTGGTGTCTCGTGATGATCGTCACCTCTTCGAGATGCTTATTTTGGAGTCGTTCCATTGTGGACTATCGTGGCTACTGATTCTGGGGAAACGTGAGGCGTTTCGCAGTGCATTCGATAGCTTCGAGGTGGAGCGTGTGGCTGAATATGACGAGGCGAAGATCGAGGAGCTGATGCAGAACGCTGCCATTGTCCGCAACCGTGCAAAGATTGTCGCTGCGGTGGCTAATGCTCGTGCATTCATCGAGGTGCAGCGTGAATTTAGCTCATTCACTGACTACATCTGGTCATTCACCAATGGCGAAGTGACTTATGGCGATTTCAACCTCGGCATCACCCGAAATGCACTCTCCGACAGGGTGGCAAAGGATCTCAAACGACGAGGTTTCAAGTTTATGGGCACCGTCACCACCTATTCATATTTGGAGGCAATCGGAGTAATGAACAACCACGCTTCAGATTGTTTTCGGTATCATCAAAAATAGGAGAACGGTTACAATCCCAACTCCCGCTCGATAATCTCCAACAACTCAACCCTCAACGCCTTAGGTGTGACACTCTTGCGAGCCACTAATAGATAGGCGTTCAAGATCTGCTGGCGCATAAAATCATCGTCCAAACCTTGATCGACATAGATGTCGTTCCAGTGCTTCTTGTTGAGGTGAAAGGCAGGCGTAATGGCTGAATATCGCTCACGAAGCTCGATTGCCTCGTCGGGGTCACACTTCACAGCAAAGTGGTCGAACCCCTCCATAGTTGCCAGCGTAAAGACCTTACCCCCAATCTTATAAACCAAAGTAACATCATCAAACGGCAACGTCTCCTCCGCGCACGGCAGCGACAAACAATACTCTCTATACTCTTCGATATTCATAATCAATAATTATTTTACCCTACTTAATACCCTACTATTCAAAAAAAATATAGGTGTTTTTCGTGGCTTGAAACTCAGAACTTCAACCATCCGAAAAACACCTATTTTTCATAAAATCAGGACTATTTGTACAGACACAAGTAAGCAGTATCGGCACTCACGCGCACACCAAACTTAGTATCCTTAGCCACCTCGAAGCTCTCGAATTGCTTGTATGTAGTGTACTCAGTCTCACCTGGCAACTTCACATCCATCTCGCCCGACACAACTGTCATAATCTCGATTGTAGATGTTCCAAACACATATTCGCCAGCAGCCATAACTCCAGCTGTAGCCTTTCCATCGTTACCCTCAAATGCCAACGATGCAACTTTTCCGTCAAAATATTCGTTCTTTGCAAACATAGTTTTTTATTTTTAATGTATAATATTGAGCTCCAAAGTTATGGTAAAAAGTTTCAAAATGCAAATTTCTTACTATCTTTACAATCACTAGGCAAAGCGATGAAACCACTACACACCATACATCTGCTACTTATGACCCTATCCACACTATGCGTGTCGGCTCGCTCAACTCGCTCATCGTCCAAATCATCGGCGTACACGAAGCAGGAGTGGACAATAGAGAATGGGGAACGTATAGCAAACATACACCTCACACCCGTGCGATGCCGAGCTCGGGGAGTAGACATGCGCCGCTATGCAAGGTTGGTGCTTGCCGTGAAAAAGACATACCCCATAGCCAAAATCGCACGTGAGAAGATGTCCTCCATGGAGCAAGAGCTAGTGTCACTACCCACCAAAAGTGCCCAAAGAGAGTACATAAAGCAGGTGTACAAGGAGCTAATAGAGGAGTACACCCCCGTGCTTAGGAGCATGACTCGCACCCAAGGTCGCATACTCGTACGACTCATAGACCGCGAAACAGAGTTCACGGCCTATGATATAGTACGAGATTTCAGAGGCACATTCGTAGCATCATTTTGGCAAGGCATAGGTCGCATATTTGGTCAAGACCTCAAAAGCGAATATGGCTCGACGGACGAGGATAAAATCATCGAACAGATTATTTTGCACTACGAGGCGGGGGTGTTATAGAGCCATGCGTTCATTAGAACAGATATGTCACCACACCCACCAATCGGTTGTTAGATATGGGGTGAGTGTTCTCCACTCTGCCCGACTGTAAGTTTATGTCGCCATACCACGCCGTGGTAGATGAGTACTCAAAAGCCACCGACCAGTGTGGCATGGCATATTTCAAACCGCAATACGCACCCAACAATTGGTCTATGTTTAGCCCCCTACCATACATCACCGCCGAGTCGTCGATAGCCTCCGAAGTGCCCAAGTTTTTGGTGTAGCCCACAAACACATAGGGTATCCACTTTTTGCCATACGACACATTCAACCACGATGTTGAGTTGCGTATGGGGGTGTACTCCATCTCACCTGTCTGGGTCGATACAGTTGTTGCGGCATATCCACCAAGCAGAAGTGTGTGGTCTAGAGCCGAGGCGTAGAGGCTCTTGGCTGCTACGCTAAATTTATCTTTGGTGTATTTCACATGCACCTCGCCCGATATTGCGGTTAGATGCTCATCGACTTTGTAGGTCACACCTCCCAACTCCGACTGTGTGCGAGGTGTGAGGTTTAGCATATTTACACCTCCTCCCACGAGCAAGCCGCCCGACGAGTAATCCAAGCCTACGTATAGTTCGGGGATGCAGCTATGCACCAAATACTCATTCGACGTAGTGTTCTCACCCGACGATGTATATTGAAGTTGATACACAGCCGCCGCCGTGAGCTTCAGCCCCTCATCGGTTTTGTATTGATACCTGAGCATCGGAGAGCGGTTGAAGGGTTGAAATGGCGAACCCGTAGATAGATTGGCGATGGATGGCATAACCGACCCAAATAGCGGATGCCACGTTTGACCCACAAGCAGCGAGCTGCCGCCCTCCCAATCCAAATTTAGGTATGCTTGACGAATACGTAGCAGGGTGTTGAAGCTGTCATACCCTCCAAAATCTATCTCAATCTTGGCACTCGCAGCAGCCTTGCCCACACTTGGACCCTTGATGTCGAGCCCCATGCGAGTGACAAACGAGTATATGCTACTGCTCGACACATCGTTCAAATCCTCACCATTGGCATCCAAACTCTCATCCATAGGATAGAGGTAGAATAGCTCATTTACTGATGCCACATTTGCTCGGTCGTTGTAGTAGAAGTCGGCTCGCACAAATCCATAGAAATCGAATTCATACTTTTTGGACTCCGCCGCAGAGGTCGTTTTGGCTCCCGCCACCTGCGCAGATAGGATTGCCGCACAACAGATGGCAGCGAATAGATAGTGTCTAATTGATTTCATATATTAAAATTTAGATGTTTTATAGACAAAGTTATACTATTAAACCATAAAAACAAAGTAACTAATACAAATTCAGCACAATTCATTTTTTAAGATGCGAGTGGTTTGTATCTCCCAAAAAAAGTTGTACCTTTGATATATAACTCACTTTTGGCACAAAACATACAAACTATGAAAAACCTAAAACTATCTCTACTTTCGATTATCGCACTACTTAGTCTAATATCTTGCGGCGAACAACCTCTCAAAGTTCTTGTGATTTCTGGGCAAACGGGCAATGGCCACTGCTGGGAGGTGATGGCTAAGAGCCTTGAGGGTATATATGGCGGATGCGACGCTTTTGATGCCGAAGTGATGCTTATGAGTGAGCTTGGCGATGAATTCAACCCCAACTTCTCGGAGTACGACGCAGTTGTTATGACAGTTAGCCTTGCGGTGTGGAGCGACGACATCAAGAGCCGCTTCGAGGATTATGTGTCATCGGGAGGTGGTGTTGTGGCTGTTCACGAGGGGGCAAGTGCATTTCCAGAGTGGGATGCCTACAATCGCATGATGGGTATCAACGGCTGGGCAGGGCGCAACGAAAATATGGGCACCTACTACTACTGGTTGGATGGCAAATTCATCACCGACGACACACCAGGCATAGCAGGCAAACATGGTCGCCGAGTGCCATTCGACATCAACGTTCGCAGCGAAAATCACCCAATAATGAAGGGTCTACCCCAAGTGTGGACTCAATACGACGACGAACTATATGGACTACTTCGTGGTCACGCAGAGAATATGGAGGTGCTAGCCACAGCATTTTCAACTCTAGAGACAGGCGGCTCAGGACGTGAAGAACCCGTGATGATGACAATAAACTACGGTAAAGGACGCATATTCCACACCGTACTAGGTCACACACAAGCGCAGGCATGCAAAGCCCACGAAAACCCAAGCTTCCCCGTAACCATACTCCGAGGCACCGAATGGGCAGCAACGGGGGCAGTCGAGAAAACGGCTGGGCTTGGATTCTAGCGGGAGTTAGACAGTCTGAGAATCCTATCAAAATCTAATGTTGTTAGGCTAATATGGAATACCCTCTAGGCTGCTAAACACTAGGATGAATTTAGGCCTAAGATTAAGGGGATTGGCATACTATAGGGGAGTTCTAATTTCTCCCCTTATAATGGAAAAAGTGTTAATCAAGAAGGAGTTTCGACTAGGTTCTGAGCTATTAAAAGAGTGGCTTAGAGAGAATATGGATATAGACATATTAGCTTTTTCTGGAATTATTACTGACTCTGATTATGCAATGTTGTGCGACATAGACATTATGGGGGATGACATTGGATTAACATCACTTGATATGGGGCGGTGTCTATCTAACATTTGTTTGTGGAGCTGTTATCCCAGAAGTGCAAATAGCAGATTGAAGCAACTGATATTGCCCAATGGCATAAGAGCTATGCATACGACATTTGAGTGGTGCGAAAATGTTTTAGAGGAGGCCGTCTTGCCTAATACGCTATTGATAATTGGCGGATTTTCGTTTAGTTATGCTAATTTAAAGACTATAAATTGACACTTGCCGTGTGCGAAGTGGTGGAAATGTTTATAGACCATAATCCACTTCGAGTGCTTGGTTTTGGCGACTTTAAGGTAGTACTCCAAGAAGTCCTGCTCCATCTTATACTTGTCGAGGAAGCCGAACTCCTCATTGCCCAGCGAGATTATTCGTTGGCTCACAAATCCGTAGACTTGGTTGCGGCTCATCTTGTATTGCTCCACGATATCATCGACTGAGTACCACTGGGTGAGAGTGTTGTGTGTCTGGTCACGCTTGGCACCTTGTTGGTACGAGCCCGTGAGTGAATCGCATCTTTGGTCTCACCGAATAGCTCAGCCGCCTCACGTGCCGAGATATAGTCGGTGATTGGGGTGGTCGTTTGCTCTTGTCTCTCCTCCATTTGTGTTTCGACAACTACAACTCCCGATGACTCCCTGTTTCGGGGAATCACCTCATAACGTGGCGCAGCATTGAATAGCTCCTCGATGTCGCTCCGCCTGATGAAAATCTTTCTGTTCATCTTTATACATTTTAATTTTTCGAGTGCGCAGTATTTGTTTATTGTAGACTTGCAAACTCCCATTAAAGTCGCTGTCTCTACAACCGATAAATACTCCCTCTCATTAAGAGTAGAGAGATTGTTTGCAGATGGTCTGATTTGGTTACTAATTTTTTGATGTTTTATAGGTGGTAGGGAGTGATTCTTTACATCGACTTTAGCAATTGTTATCTTCTGCTTTCTCTTCTTCTGCTTGTACGCAAGTGAAGAACACCTATGAGAACAGAATTGAGTTGATAGTTTTTTTGCTGTAAAGTGGGCGCCACATTGAACACACACCTTTGGATAATTTGTATTGCTACTCATAATAATATATAGTTTTTAATGTGTAAATTTTCGTCTACGCTCGTCCGCCCTCGTCTACAAAAACGAGATTCTCGGTGCCATAACGGGCGAAATAACCACAAAGAGCAACTGCCTTGTAGCCATAGGACAATTCAGGGACAAAATCGCCTCCAACAACGGTGAACAACAGCGAACAACAGCGAACATAGGTACACAAAAAAAGCACCCTAAAAGAGTGCTAATTAACCATTTGTGGTATTTGTATCTACTTTAGTGTCAACCTATTATTTGCCAATGCAGAAAATACATCTGTCTAATAATCAGTCATTTGCGATTTATTCGATACAAATAGCGTCCGAGAAAATGTATTTTGTTGATATTCAGCGTGTTGCAAAGGTGGTTTTGCTCGAAAATATTTTTTGCGGTACAAATGAAAATTTTTCTATCGCTGTAACTTATTGTGCAACAAATATAAAGAAAAATTAGTTATTTTCCAAGTGCCGATTTGTTAATTTCTTTTTGTGTCGAGGAAATGGAAATTTTGTCGTTTTCTTGTGTTGGCAACTTCTCTATGTTTTATTGTGGGAAGTAATGTGGGATGCTCAACTATTAATTATCATTTGCCTCAATAATCTCATTAAGGCTGATATTGCTATTGCGGTATCTTGCCCTGCTTCTCTCTTGCTTTAAACGGATTGAGTTTGTAGGGCAGTTATGTGTGCAGGCGAAACAAGATAGGCAAGTGTCGCCTAACTCTATGGTTTTCGCTACTTTATTCACTGTTATGTTGTTCATAGGGCATACGCTGGCACACACTCCGCAACTAATGCAGGTGTCTTCGAGCTTAATAAAGTTCTTGATACCGAGACCTGTCGCCAAGCCAAATACTCCTCCTTTGGGGTTCGGTTTGGCAGCTGATTTAACTTGATAGCGAGTGAGTAATCTGCTAAGTCCAGAGCTTTTGCGGATCATCTTTTTCGATGCTTTAACATCACCCGCAATCACCGCTAAATGTTTCTCAATCTCTTTTTTATACTCGTTTTTAATCTGATTGTCCATCTTAAATCCAGGAATCCAATTATCGACCATACGAATTGTGTTGATATAAGCAAAATCAAGCCCTGCTTTCGTGCCAATCTCCTGCAAGTGATTAACCGCTCCAGCTGCAAGGATGCCGTATGTCATCACCCCAAACAGATAATCACATTTGATGTTCGCCTTCATCAAAAACTCCTCAATATATGGCATTACCTTATTTGAATAGATTGGGAATATAATGCCGATTTTATCATCGGCAAACTCTAACGTACCAGTCTTTACCATCTCTGGAATTGAGATGAGGTTTCCGCCAAGTGATTTTGCTATATGTAGGCTATTGCCTGTTGCTGTGAAGTATAGTAGTGTCATAATATTACTGTTTGTCGGTTAAGTTTTGTACCTCTTTGAGAGCCTTGTCGTAGCTCACTATGCGACTGTGAGAGTTGCTGTCTACTACAAGTAGAGTTATTAAAAAGGCAATTGTGGTTATCGAGGCAGCTCGCCACGTAGGTTTATCTATGAATATAATTAGCAGTGCTGCGATGACAATAAGTATCGGAATCCACCGAAAGATTGTGCTTTCGGTGCTTGTAATGGTGCTTGCGGTTCGCTCAATTTCCGTTTCAATAAACTCTGTGTGGCTTTCGTTGTATGCCACAGGAAATGCCTTTAGTCGAGAGTAGTTATTGTAGGTGAGTCCGCCACCGATGATGAGTAGCAAACCTCCACAGATTGCAAAAGGCACAATATAAGCCCTTGCAATCTCGGTTTTACCTAAATACCAGAAGCCTATAGAGATGATTAGAAATATCACCCCTGCAACGATAAAAAGTTTCGATGAGAAGATCTCATCCTTTGCCCACTGTGTGGCTATGCCAAGAATATCCATAATGTTTTTTATTTAGCGTCGTACAAATATTATTCCGTTGAGCTGTGGTAAAGTTACAAAAAAATTCTATCTTTACGCTTAGAAAATCCTCTCTCTATTTTTAACCAATAATTTGCATGAATATGATACATCGTAAAAACCTATCTACCATAAGTGATCCGTTATTCCCATTCTGTTGGGAGTTGTACCTCTCGGCGTTTCCCGAAAATGAGCGTAGGAGTCTCGATTATCACACAGAAACTATGAGTAAAGAGCAGTTCCATTGCGATGTCGTGCTTGACTCCGACGAGCCGATTGGGATACTCTTTTGGTGGGATTTGAGCAATTTTACATTTGTGGAGCATCTCGCCACAAGCTCAGCGGCAAGGGGCAAAGGTTATGGTAATCAAATTCTTAATGAACTTATATCGACGAGCAAAAAACCAATACTTTTAGAGGTTGAACATCCCGAAGATGAGATATGCCGTAGGCGCATAGGGTTCTACGAGCGCATGGGGTTTGTGCTTAATGACCACCCATACCGTCAGCCGTCATTCAAACAGCGACAAGATCAATTTGTAGATTTGGCAGTGATGACATACCCCAACCCAATATCAGATAGTAAGTTGCAGCATTTTGTCAATAATGAATTACCAGTTATTCATTTTAGGAATTTTCGCAGATTCTAAATTGTGGCAGCCACTCGTAGCATTACTATGTTTCACTTTTGAAGATTTATGATTGTCAGCTCGCTATGAGTACCAAGTCGCATTGGAGGACCAAAAGTACCTGTGCCTTGAGAAACGTAAATCTGCATATTTTCATCGTACTCATAAAGTCCTTTGTTATACTCGAACATCATCTTTGCTACGAGAGTTGCAGGGAATAGTTGCCCTGCGTGGGTGTGTCCTGCCAAGTATAGATTTACTCCATTCTCAGCAGCGTACTCAGCACCAACAGGATTGTGGTGTAGGAGGATTGAGGCTCTATCCTTGTCGATTTCAAGAGTCGGAAGGATGCTCTTGATAGTGTTGCTATTGTGTGAGCCGTGTAGATTGAATGTCTCATTATCGGGCATTAAGTAATCGAGACCAACGATTTGTAGCCCACCAAACTCCGCCTTTTCATTCTCCAAAACTATCACGCCATTCTCTTCAAGGAGTTGCTTAATATCCCTGCTTCCAGAGTAGCCATCGTGGTTGCCCTCAGAGAAATATACTGGTACGCCAAGCTCGGTAAATGGTCTGACGACATCGGATGAAAGGCGCACACGTCCATCGAACATATCGCCCGTAATTACCACTGCATCGACATCTTCCCCTGCGATCAACTTCGCTAACTCCTTAGCTTTACGCTCGCCCCAAAAGTGTCCGAAATGGGTATCACTAACGTGAGCTATACGCAGTGGTTGGGCAAGATTTGGGAGTGTAATATCAACGTTGTAGACTCTCGTAAAAGAGGCATTCCAAAGAGAGTATATTGACAATAGAGCAGTCACTCCAAGAGCCACAAA
>JBCQUV010000008.1:0-59497 GCA_047173765.1 Rikenellaceae bacterium | reverse complement strand
AGATATTAGCATTAAACGTAAACGCAATGTCGGCGGTTGGTCAGATAAACACTTGATCGCTATGATGGGAATGGAGGTTGATTAATTTTTTTCGTGCGTTTGCCCTGGACGAGTTAATTTAAATACTTTTTGCAGATGAATTATAATTCCACCACCTCCGAAGGGTATGAGTGCTCTTTGGAGCGATCAAAACATATTATGCACCTGCGACTTCGGCCCTGCCACATATAATAATGTACGTTGTGCTGACGTGTAACCCCAGCGGGGAGTGTTACAGCCTTAGTCACTTGACCAGCCTCCACCGCTCGCAGCGAAAAGCCATTGCTTATCCACGCCAAAGATATATCGTCCAGATACTCTCCACCCCTGTACTCCCTACAAAAATCAAACAACAAAGCACCGCATTTTGCTGCACCAATAGGTTTTTCGAGCAACTCCGTAGGGATTAAATAGTCGAGAAAATGCTCCAGAAAATCTGTCGTCTCATTTATTATTCGCCTAGTCACCCCCTGCCACATCTTGGCGTTGTAGAATCTATCTATGAGTTTCGACAAAAGTCGTGCCCGATTAAGCTCCTCGACGGATATCGCTGCACTTTGCAACACTTCATAAGGGGGAGCTGGGTTATATTTTATGCCCCACATATCTGCATCTTGGCGCATTTTGGTTCCTGGCAGAAGTTTGAGAAGTTCGAGCTGAATCTCACCTGCCCCAAGAGCCGAAAGTTGCCTAACATCGCTAAATATTTGAGGGAAAGTGTAGTGTGGCAAACCTGCGATGAGATCTGTATGAGTCTCGAAATTATCCATCCGACACAACCGACTAAGACCACGCAAAGCATCGGCATTTGAACCAACTCTTGCGCACGCCTCAATCACCCTGTCGCTTAGACTCTGCATTCCAGCCTCTATGTGTAACACACCTTTGGGCACTTCACTTAACACCTCGCACAGAGAGTCCGTAAGCAGAGCAGGGTGAATTTCGAGATGAAAGTTCATATCGGGGTACTCTGCAAACAGAGCCAACATATCCCTAGCACGTGAAGGTGAATAGTTGAAGGTCCTATCCAACATCCGCACATCCCTGATATTATGGTCACGTATATTATCAATCCTAAGTTTAATATCCTCCAACGAGCGACTTCGCAACGGCTTGTCCCCGCCACTAACACAGAATGCGCAGTTATTAAAACACCCCCTAGAGCTCTCCAGCTGAACAAATGGCGACGAGTAGCAGAAAAATTCGCTACTCTCGGGCGATGGTATATTAGCAAAATCTGCAACTCTAGCTTTACCATTGTCGCAATATTTTCCACTACTATCTATATGACATAGTCCAACGATAGAGTCCAAATCCTCACCTCTCAAAAACCTATGAAACTCCACCTCGCCTTCGCCTCGAAACACAAAATCAACGAAGTTATTACGACGCAAAAACTCCTCATTGTCGCCATTAAACTCAGGGCCTCCAAGTATAATCACTGTCTCGGGGCGCAAAGCTTTGATGCGCTGGCACAGCTTCACAACCACCTCATGGTTAAACAACCACAACGTGGATGCCACAACATCTGGACTCTTAGCATACAATTCACACACAATAGGATACAACTCCGAATTTATAGTAGCCGAGACTCTCCCCCACTCATAATCATCCCTCTCCCTACACGCCTCAATAGCTGGTAGAGCCAATGACGAATGCGAATATGATGAATTAATATCTAACCAAATAAGCTTTTTATCCCCTTTCATAGTGTGTAAAGGTAGTAATTTTTATTATCTTTGCTGGGCAAATATTTAATACAATGGAAAAATTCTCGTTTAGACCCAGCGGCGTATGCTGCAAACTAATTGACATAGAGATAGATGGCAACACAATCAAAAGCGTCAAATTTCATGGTGGCTGTGATGGTAACCTACAAGGAATATCTAGATTGGTGATAGGACAAAAGCCAAGCGACGTTTCAAAACTACTCAAAGGCGTGGATTGCAGAGGTCGAGGAACATCATGCCCCGACCAACTGGCTATAGCATTAAGCGACAAATAAACTAATTCAACCAAAATACAATTAAATTTATGAAGACAAAAAAGAGATGGATTATCTTGATGGCGATAATGGTCATCATCAGCATCTTGGGTGTGTTGGCACCCGAAAGTTCCGAGCTATGGGTTATGAGCGAGGGGGTTAATATGGCCGATGTGGCGTGGATGATTACCGCTACAATCTTCGTGCTTATGATGACCCCAGGTTTGTCGTTCTTCTATGGCGGTAGGTGGGTCAAAAGAATGTGATTTCTACGGTGTTGCAGAGTATTATTGCAATGGGTGTGGTGAGTGTGATATGGGTGGTGTTTGGTTTTTCGCTTGCATTTGGCGACTCTATTGGTAGTTTTGTGGGCGACCCTCGAACATTCTTTATGTTCAATAATGTGGGTGGCAAGGTGAACGAATTCCTAGCTCCAACTATTCCTTTGGCACTTTATGCTCTATTCCAGATGAAGTTTGCGATTATCACACCTTCGCTTATCACTGGATCTTTTGCTGAGCGTGTTCGCTTTTCGGGATATTTGGTATTTATGATCTTGTTCTGTATCTTTGTGTATTGCCCACTTGCTCACTGGACTTGGCATCCAGATGGATTCTTGCGCCAAATGGGAGTAATTGACTTTGCGGGAGGTATCGTGGTGCACGCATCGTCGGGTGTTGCTGCATTGGCTGGTGCGCTGTTCCTAGGTCGCAGAAAGGATGCTAGCAAGCCTCACACACCTGCAAATATTGTGCTCGTAATCTTGGGCGCATCGCTGTTGTGGTTGGGATGGTTTGGATTCAATGCTGGTTCATCTTTAGCAGCTGATGGAGTCGCTGTGAAGGCGTTCCTTAACACTAATACTGCATCGGCTACAGCTATGCTAGTGTGGATTTTCTTCGACTGCTTACGCGGACGCAAACCTTCGGCTATGGGTGCTGCAATTGGTGCTGTAGTAGGTATGGTTGCTATCACACCTTCGGCTGGATATGTCACTGTGGGTGAGAGTATCTTTATCGCATTCCTCACAACTATCGTTTGTAACACTGCTGTACACTGGAAAAACCAAACCAATGTGGATGATGCACTCGATGTGTTCCCTACGCACGGTGTGGGTGGTATCTTTGGTACAATCCTCACGGGAGTATTCGTAGATGGTTTGTTGGATGGCAACGTCAAGATGTTCTTTATTCACATATTGGCTGTGATATTAGTCTGCGTATACACATTTATCGTGACCTATGCGCTATATTGGATTACCAACAAGATGATTCCAATGCGTGTATCCGAGAAGAGCGAAAAGATGGGTCTCGACCTTAGCCAACACGATGAGCAATATGGCGGCTTCGTAGCTTCATCTGAGGAACGCGAATTGGCGGAGTACTCTGAGCAATAGAGCGTAGTACATATATAATACAAAGGGTGGCATTCTGTTTTCGAGAATGCCACCCTATATTATTATATTATACCCCCTTAACGCTCGTTTATAAGTCCCATCTGATAAGCCACCAACAACTTCTCGAGCTCACAAATCTGCCCCCTAAGTTGCACACCTATATCCGTATCCTTCACCAACACACGCTCCAGATTGTACTCCACCACAAAAGTTGCTGATTTGATATCTGCACCCTCCTCGATAGCCTTCTGTTGCGATAGGAACGGCTCATGCTGAGCGAGCTGCAATCCGTGCGAGTGATATACCAAAGTGTAACCTGCAATACCCGTTTCGGGCTGATACGCCTTGGAGAATCCACCGTCAATCACCAGCAGCTTACCCCCAGCCTTTATGGGTTTCTCGCCCTTGGTGGTTTTTACTGGCACGTGACCATTTATGATGTGCGAACGCTCCGAATCAATTCCAAACTCATTAAGTATCTTGTCGCATATATCCACATTGTCGCATAGGATGTAGTAGTTACCCTTCTTCTCCTCACGCACACCCTTGTCGGTGAGGAAGTAGCACTCAAACGTTGCCATCTTGCTCTTATCAAACAGAGGTGAATCTGCTCCGCACCACATATACCACATAAAGTCTCGAGCGTAGTGAGTCTGCTCAAAATCATCATCACCAAAGTATCCCTGGCGCACCAACTCCTCGCACTTCTCGAAATATGCACGACCACTATATTTTTTGCCTTGCAACTCCACAACCTTAAATTCACCCTCCTTGGTGAGCGGCATAGATGCGTGGAACAACAAATTATTGTTACACACCTTATACATTCCGCCCTTGGAGTATATGCACTGCATATCACGACGCAATTTATCACTGCTCGCAAATGAGTAACATATACGCCCCACAACCTCTTGCTCCTCCTCGCTTAGAGCGTAAGGAGTTTTGGGGTCTACTGTGGGGAAGTAGTTGTCACGAAGTTCGTAATCCTTACCATCTATTGTTATGACATTTCTATCTATATCCAGCAGGTGTAGCAACTTGCGGCTATCCATATTATACTCTGGGTGGCGATCTATAATCTCTGCCTCCAACTTAAACTGTATAATCGCTATAGCTTTGTGCATCTGCGCTATGAGTCTGCGCTCCTTACCGCTCTTGTTCTTTGCAAAGAATTGCTCTTTGGGGTAGAACTGCGTGCAGGGGTCGTCACTGTATGTGTCTAGGGCAAATGTCGCCAGAGGCAGCAGATTTATGCCATATCCATCCTCTAGGGTATTGGTGTTGGCATATCTGAGCGATATTCTAAGTACATTAGCTATAGCCGCTTTGTTGCCCGCTGCCGCCGCCATCCACAACAAATCGTGGTTACCCCACTGAATATCGAAATTGTGATACGAACATAACCTCTCCATAATGATATGCGCACCAGGACCACGATCGTATATGTCACCCACGATGTGCAACGAGTCGATAGTTAATCGCTGTATGAGGTTACACATGGTGATTATGAAGTTACTAGCGCGCCCCGTAGATATTATGGTGTTGAAGATTGCATTGACATACGTATGCTTATTGGGCATTGGCGATGTGTTGTGAATCAACTCCTCGATGATATATGAAAACTGCTTGGGCATAGCTTTACGCACCTTCGAACGAGTGTACTTCGACGATACACTTTGAAGCAACTTCACCAAGTGATTCAGAGTCGTACGATACCACTCCGTGAGCTCCTCATCATCTTTTTGCATGATGATTTTGAGTTTCTCTTCGGGGTAGTAAATCAAAGTGCATAGATCTTTTTTGGTGGATGAGCTGATAGAGTAATCAAAGACCTCCTCTATTTTGCGCTTAATAGAGCCTGAGCCGTTCTTTAGCGCATGCAAAAAAGCCTCATACTCGCCATGAATATCGGTCATAAAGTGCTCCGTTCCCTTGGGCAAATTGAGGATTGCCTCCAAATTTATAATCTCGGTACTGGCATCGGCAATCGTAGGAAATTGCGACGAAAGCAACTCCAAATAGCGCATATCGTCTATGATGCTATCTTTGGTTATAGTGGTCATATAGTTTTAAATTGGTAACTTTTAGTTTATATGTAGGGTAAAATAATTATTGGTGTGTTTTTAAGAGTGCTATTGGAGATGAGATTTTTTGCTATTGAATTGAAAATATAGTGGTTCTATACTGAAATTTAATAGTGAAAAATATCGCTCCAAGAGTGCTTTTAAAAATATGACAATAATTGTTTTACGCTACTTATATGCAATTATAATAAAAAAAAAGCACAATAACAACTACATTGCTATATTTTTTGTTTTTAATCCATCACCCATGTCCAAAGATTATTGGTCGATAGCTCCGCCCTAAATCTGTAGCCTCCCCACTCAAACCTCTTTAAATCCTTTGAATTGGTTATGTTGTTTTGCATCATATAGCGAACCATCTCGCCACGTGCCATTTTGGTGTATATCACAACCTGCCGTAGCTTATCGCCCTTGGGTTGCAGAAATCTAAAATCTATGACTTTCACTTGGCGGCACACCTCTGACCATCTAAATGAATTTTGCTCCTCCTTGGCTGCCAAATATAGTAGCTCTCCGTCACTTGATAACACATCATCAATTAGAGTTTGGGTGTGTTGCTCCTGCCAAAATTTATCGACCCTTTGGTCGCCATCGCTCAGGTGCACGAAACCCTCCATACGATGCTGTTTTATTGCATCCAATGGGCGCAACAATCCATACACCAGTGAGTTAATGCGAAGGTGATGTTGCAGGTAATCACACTCCTCTCCGCTAAATACCTCACCGCTTTTGATGTGCTTATATACCACGCCATCAAAACTATCTACTGCCGAAATTGGGGCTACGTCTGGATTGTAGAAATCTGCAATATATCCCTTTAACTCTCGACCCAGCGAAGTGCTAATTCTAAATATATCAGATAGTTCCAGCGACGAATACGCACTCATCATCGACATTATACTATCCGCATGACATAGGAATCTAGGCTCACTAAGTGCCACATCCTCAGCCACTGAGCCGCCCTTCGAGCGCATAATTTTAGCAGGAGATATTAGCGCAATCATCTCCCTGCAGTTCTTTAATATAACGCTCCAACCCACGGCGAACCGACTGCAATCCAAATTTCGATATATCAATCTCCGAAATAGGTATAAATTGCAACTCCGCAACATCATCCTCCGCCTTTATATGTTCAAAATCAGCAACCTCGCACTCAAAAAACATATCCAAAGTATGCACCTCAAAACCGCTATACACATACAAATTAGGCAACGAAAAGAGATACTTTGTCGATATTACATCTACCCCACACTCCTCTTTCACCTCACGGCATACGCTCTGCTCTCCACTCTCGAAACTATCCACGAAGCCACCAGGCAGGTCGAATGTACCCTTAGCCGGCTCTCTATCACGAGTCGCCACCAAAATTTCACCCTTAGGATTTTTGATTATAGCCACCACAGCCGACGAGGGGTTGAAGTAGTATATAAATCCACACTTGACGCACGCTTTAGATTTCACGTTGTTGTCCCTAAACTCACCTCCACATTTAGGGCAGTAGATGAATGATTCTAAAAAAATACATTTTTCCATTATGATGTTCTGTTTGAATGTCCAAAGATACAAAATTTATATTTACCTTTGGACAAAATATAGTCGCAAAGATTAAAATGGCAAAGAAAAAAGCTGATATTAAGATGGTGAGCTACGGAATCTATACCGAGTGGGTTCGTGGGTCAAAAAGTCTGCCAAAAATTATAAAACACACGCAGGATATACCAGCGCGTGTCGATATAGAGTTTGGGTACACTCTACTACTTCGTGGTGCAAAGGGTCGCAAGATAACCTTTGTGATGAAGCACCCTCCGTTTTGTGACGACCACGGTGTACCACACCCCGATTTCGTGGGCGAAGAGTTTGTGAACTCCAATGAGTGGCACTTCTTCCTAGGCGACACGGTATGGTTGCCCGTGGAGGATAAGTGTGGAGATTGGGAACTTGTGACATATCTCGATGGTGTGGAGATTGCACGCATGACGTTTAATATTTATATGGAGTAGAAAAGTATGTTGTTAGATTTTAGACTTAATGTATTTATGACGGTGGCTCGCACGCTTAGTTTCACCAAAGCTGCGGCAATTCTCAATGTGTCACAACCTGCCATATCCAAACACATCAAAGAGCTGGAGGCTGAGTTTGGAGAGTCCCTATTCGACCGCCAAGGCAACCGCATATCCCTCACCCCCAAAGCCAAAGAGATACTACCCCTGATTCAACACATAATAGAGGGGTACAACGCCCTGAGCGACACAATATCGTCTGAGCACAACAACTTCGAAGGGTTACTTCACATCGGAGCATCGACCACAATATCTCAATACATGCTACCAGCAATCCTAGCAAAATTCAACACGCAATATCCTCGCATACACATATCAGTCATAAGTGCCAATAGCGACGAAGTGATAGCGATGTTGCAGCGCAAGGAGATAGAGATTGCACTCATCGAAGGCGACAATATCAGCAGTGCGGTGCACTACACAGAATTCACCGACGACGAAGTTGTACTGGTGTCGTCCCAAGCCACAAAACAGAGGCTTCGCATCGAGGATATAACCAAAATACCAATCATCATAAGAGAAGAGGGTTCGGGTACGCTATCTGTTATTTTATCCGCCCTAAGAGCCAAAGGCATATCACGCAAAGAGCTGAACATCAAGATGCAACTAGGCAGCAGCGAGGCTATAATTAGATACCTAAAAGCATCGACGGACTACGCATTTCTATCTATCCTAGTAGTCAAAGAACACATCGAGCGTGGAGAGCTAACCATAAACGAAGTGGAAGATTTGCGCATAACTCGCAAATTCAGATTCGCCACCCTGCATGGGCAAAGCGGACGACTTCCAACCATATTCAAATCATTTTGCGAGGAGTACTTATAACTTTTAGTTATAGCGCAAAACATTTTCTATCTTGTTTTTGTAATATCAATAATATACCTTTGCACCAACATTAAACAAAATTATGAAGATCAAGGGTATTATATTTATTGCATTGGCTGCTGTGTGCACCACATCATTCGTTCCAGCACCTGCGGCACTCGTCGCTGGATTTATATTCACCGCCATATTTGGTCATCCGATGCCTAAGTTTGCATCTCACACAACATCGTGGCTACTCAAAGCTTCGGTTGTGGGTATTGGATTTGGAATGAATGTACAGGAGGCTATAGTGGCAGGTCGTGAGGGTGCGTGGCTGACGGTGTGCTCTATAACTGTTGTGTTGAGTGTGGGTTATCTGCTCGGCAAATGGATGGGTATAGATAGGCGTATGGCTCATCTAATATCTTCGGGTACAGCTATATGCGGAGGTAGCGCAGTAGCGGCAGTAGCTCCCACGATAGAGGCTAAGGAGGAGCAGATATCCATATCTCTGGGTGTTATATTCCTGCTCAACTCTATTGCGCTGATTATATTCCCGATTATGGGGCATGCTCTCAATCTCACGCAACACCAATTTGGATTGTGGAGTGCTATAGCCATTCACGACACCAGCTCTGTGGTGGGTGCTGCGGCAACTTATGGTGAGGAGGCTTTAAAGGTAGCTACTACCGTTAAGCTAACTAGAGCATTGTGGATTATACCTGTATCGCTACTTTCACTCGTATTGTTCAAATCGCAGAGCAAAAAGATATCTATTCCGTGGTTTATATTTCTGTTTGTGGGGGCGATGATACTCAATAGCTTTGTGGATATTGAGCCATGGGCATCATACGTATACAGAGCATCTAAGAGTATGTTGGTGGTGACGCTATTTTTGATAGGTTCTAACATATCTGTGGAGTCTATTAAACACACGGGATTCAAACCCATATTGCTTGGTGTGGGGTTATGGATGGTGATTTCTATACTTTCGCTTGTTGCTATTATATACGTTTAGACCAATATTATATATTTTAGTCCTCTTTTTTTTCTTATATCCAATATTTATATGTTACGTTCGTTTATTTGTTATATCTTCGCACGATATATCAATACAAAACATGAAGTATATAAACAGACTAAAATATGAATAGAAAAAGTTTTATTGCCGCAGCACTATCTGCGACAATACTCTTCGCTACCAGCTGTGGCGTAAGCGAAGCCCCACAAAAACAAGCTACAAAGTATGATTTAATCTCTATCGAGAGTAGCACATTCTCCGTATCGAGCAGTTACTCGGCAGCCGTCAGAGGTAAACAAGACATTAGTATAGTGCCACAAGTTAGCGGCTACCTTGCCGAGATTAAAGTTACCGAGGGTGCAACCGTAACCAAAGGCGACGTTCTTTTCGTAATAGAGCAATCTCCATACCAAGCCGCATACCAAGCTGCCAAAGCGAGTGTAGATATGGCAAAGGCAGGAGTGGCAACAGCTAAGCTAAACTACAAAAACTCATTGTCTCTCAACAAAAAAGGTATAATTTCAGATTCGGAGCTACAATCTACCAAAAATTCACTAAGCAGTGCCGAAGCTCAACTAAGCCTCGCTATAGCACAAGAGGCGAGTGCAAAGGTCAATCTCGATTTCACGGTTATCAAAAGCCCATCAAATGGCGTTGTAGGCAAACTACCATATCGCCAAGGAACTTTGGTGTCTGCATCATCGGCACAACCACTCACGGTTGTATCCGACAATTCGCAGATGTATGTATACTTCTCGATGAACGAGAACCAAATATACAACCTCCTAGACACTTATGGTTCCATAGACAAAGCTATTGCGGCAATGTCTGATTTGGAGCTAAAACTAAGCAATGGAACCGTATACCAACACAAGGGAGAGCTAGAGAGCATAAGCGGTGTGATTGATAGCACCACTGGAGCTGTGAGTTTGCGTGCCATGTTTGACAACCCAGAGCGCAGATTGCTCAGTGGCACTACGGCTAGCGTCATAATCCCCGAGAATTACGACAATGCTATTGTGATACCTAAGGCAGCGACTTTTGATCTTCAAGATAAAATATTTGTATACAGAGTGGTAGATGGAGTGGCAAAATCTACACCTATTGAGGTATCCAAATCTATGAGCTCTACGGAGTATATAGTCACTTCGGGTCTCAACTTGGGCGAAGTTATAATCGCATCTGGTGCAGGTCTCGTGCGTGATGGCGCAGCAGTAATGCAATAAGTTTCAAACGCAAAAAAAGAATACGATGAATATCAAAACATTTATTGATAGACCTATCCTATCCATAGGTATCTCAATCTTCACTGTGTTGCTTGGACTCATTGCCTTGTTTACGCTTCCAATCGAACAGTACCCCAATATTGCGCCCCCAGCAGTAAACGTCACCACGACATACTCGGGTGCTAGTGCCGACGCCATACAAAAGAGTGTAATTGCCCCCTTGGAGGAGGCAATCAATGGTGTGGAGGGCATGATGTATATGACATCCACAGCCAGCAACAGCGGAAGTGCACAAATCACAATATACTTCAACCAAGGCACAGACCCCGACATGGCCGCTGTGAATGTACAAAACCGCGTGGCTATTGGTTCGGCGACACTACCTTCGGAGGTGCTCCAAATAGGTGTTACAACCCAAAAGCAGCAACCCTCCAATCTGCGCATATTCTCGGTCATGAGCCCCAACAATACCTATGACGAAAATTTCATAGGCAACTACGTGTCTATCAATCTACGCCCCGAAATTCAGCGTATTGCGGGAGTTGCAGATGTTACGGTGTTTGGCCCAACATACTCTATACGTATATGGCTAGATCCATCGGTGATGGCTCAATATGGATTGATTCCGAGCGACCTCACGGCAGTTCTTGCTGAGCAGAACATTGAGATTGCAACAGGTACAATCGGCGAGAACTCTGGGCAGACATTCCAATACACTATGAAGTATTCGGGCAGAAAGCAGAGCATTGCGGAGTTCGAAAATTTGGTAGTTATAGCTTCGGCTGATGGCGAGATTCTCCGCTTGGGCGACATCGCACGCATAGAGATGGGCAAGGATGACTACTCATACAACTCTACCGCTAATGGTAGCAATGGATGTTTGGTGTTGGTGAAGCAGACCGCAGGGTCAAACGCCACGCAGATCAACCTCGAAATAGACAAGCTCTTTGCCGAGCTAGAGCCTAATTTCCCTCCAGATTTAGAGATTGCCCCCATACAGAACACCAACGACTTCTTGTTTGCATCTATTGAGGCGGTGGTTATATCGCTATTTTTAGCTATTATTTTGGTATTCTTGGTGGTTTACTTCTTCTTGCAGGATTTCAAGGCTACATTGATTCCTACCATCTCGATTATGGTGTCGCTAATTGGAACATTTGTGTTTTTGCAAGTTGCAGGATTTTCGCTCAACCTGCTCACGCTGTTTGGATTGGTGCTGGTGATTGGTACTGTTGTGGATAATGCGATTGTCGTCGTGGAAGCCGTGCAGGCTCGTTTCGATAGTGGTTACACGTCGCCATACGAGGCTACCGTGGATGCTATGAAGGGTCTTATTGCTGCGCTATTCACCACCACATTGGTGTTTATGGCGGTGTTTATCCCCGTGAGTTTCATGGGTGGTACGACAGGTATTTTCTACACTCAATTTGGACTTACGATGGCCGTAGCGGTAGGTATTTCGTTTGTTAATGCTCTCACGCTTTCACCTGTTTTGTGTGCTCTGCTCCTGCGACCAAACCCTGCCGAGGGCGAAGGAAACAAGATTGCTCGCAGCGTACGCAAGGCATATAACAAAACATACAACGCTATGCTGAAACAATACACCAAAGGTGCGATGTTTTTCATCCGCCGCAAATGGATGGTGATATTGATTCTCATAGCTACGGTTTCGGGACTCATGTATATGATGAACACCACCAAGCAGGGATTTGTGCCTACGGAGGATTTGTCGCTTGTGTTTGTCGATATATCAACCGCATCGGGTAGCACCTCGGACGAGACGAACATGGTGGTTGAGAGGGTATACGATGCCATAAAGGATATTCCGCAATTCCAAACCGTGGCACACGTTACGGGCTTTGGTCTAATGTCGGGTAATAGCTCCAACGCTGCATCACTGTTCATCAGTCTCAAGAATTGGGATGAGCGCAAAGGTGCCGAAAATTCGGTGGATGCAGTTGTGGCAGAGATTTATAAGCGCACGGCACACATTACAGATGGTCGCATATTTGCTGTGACTCCAGGTATGATTCCAGGATATGGCGAGGGTGGAGGTTTCGAGTTCCACGTTCAAGATAGGCGAGGTGGCGACATTAAGGATTTGCACGCTACAACTCAAAAATATTTGGCCAAACTCAATGCTCGCCCCGAAATTGCGATGGCATTTAGTAGCTACAATGTGAATTACCCCCAGTACATAGTGGATGTGGATGCAGCCAAGGCAAAGATGGCAGGAGTGTCACCTAAGGAGGTTTTGTCGGTGATTGGTGGATATTATGGAGGTATATACGCATCGAATTTCAATCTATTTTCGAAGGTTTATCGTGTCAGGATACAATCGGAGTTTGATAGTCGTGGTGACCTTAAATCGCTAGACAACGTATATGTTCGCATTGGCACGGAGATGGCTCCCGTGTCACACTTTGTCACCCTCAGAAAGGTATACGACCCTGTGGAGTTGTCTCGTTTCAATATGTATTCGAGCATTGGCGTGAATGGTAATATATCGGCTGGATATAGCTCTCAGGATGCTATCCGTGCAATCAAAGAGGTTGCCGCAGAGGAGCTTCCAGCAGGTTATGGAGTTGATTTTAGTGGTATGACTCGTGAGGAGGAGGGCGGAGGAAACACCACTGGATTGGTGTTCGCCATATGTTTCGTATTTATATTCATACTAATGAGTATGTTGTACGAAAGTTACTTTATTCCAATGGCGGTGATTCTCTCAATCCCATTTGGATTGTTGGGTAGTTTCTTGTTTGCCAAGATGATGGGATTAGAGAATAATATATATTTGCAAGTGGGTCTTATTATGCTTATTGGTCTATTGTCCAAGACTGCGATTCTGCTCACCGAATATGCGTCGCAATGTCGCCAGGCAGGACTTAGTATCAAACAAGCTGCATTCTTCTCGGCTAAGATGCGTATGCGCCCGATATTGATGACTGCGCTCACAATGGTGTTTGGTATGATTCCACTCATGGTAGCTACGGGCGTAGGTGCTGTGGGTAACAGGACTATTGGTTCGGGAACTGTGGGTGGCATGTTGGTCGGAACATTGGCACTACTCTTTATTGTCCCTTCGCTGTTCGTGATATTCCAAACCCTGCAGGAGAAATTTAGCCCAATAAAGGAGTTCCAAGAGCCTACCGACCCGATGATTATCGAGGAGCTACGATTGATTGAGGAGTACACCAAGAAGAGAGACCAAAAATAAGATTATGAAAAAGTACATATATATCATAACAGCAGCTGTTACACTAAGCAGCTGCGGCATATACACCAAATTCACAACGCCCGAGACCAAGGTGGAGAACCTTGCTGGCGAGGGTGTGGAGCTTCCGGACTCTGCATTAGTAGCTCTACCCTCGTGGGAGGAGTACTTCACGGATGCTCAGTTGCGTGAATATATTACAATGGCGTTGGAGTCAAATTCCGATTTGCAAATCACCCAACTCAATGTGTCGCAAGCAGAGCGTGGTGTACGCACATCTCGCCTAGCATACCTCCCCACGATTGCCTTTTCGCCCGAAGGTTCGATATCTGGGTTAGCTGGTGGTACATCCATAAAGAGCTACACTATACCCATTACTGCTGGTTGGGAACTAGACCTGTTTGGTAGAAAATACAACACCAAGCACCAAGCGTTGTCGGTACTCGCTCAGAGCAAAGAACAAGAGAGATTGGTCAAAACACAACTTGTGGCAGGTGTAGCGACTTCCTACTACGCTCTAATCCTAGCAGATGAGCAACTCCGCATATCAAACAGAAGCTTAGAGATTTTGCAAGAGACACTTTCGGCACAAGAGAGCCTTAAGGAGGTGGGTATGCAGACTCAACTATCCGTGGAGCAAACCAAGGCATCCCTCGACAGCTTTAAGCTCACAATCAAAGATATAGAGAAAAATATATCTTTGCTCGAAAGTAATTTGTGCATGCTCCTAAACATAACCCCCAGACACCTTGCGCGTGCCAAGGGATTCTCATACGCAGCACCCATAGAGGGGGCTATATCATTGTCGGCTCTTTCGAACAGACCCGATGTGAGATATGCCGAGATGCTTTTGGCTCAAAGTTTTTATAGCGAGAATTACGCACGTTCGGCTATGTACCCCTCTATATCGCTTGGCGGAAGTGTGGGTTGGACAAACTATTTTGGTGTGATATTAGACCCTGCGGAGTTCCTGCTATCGGCTATTGGCTCACTCACGCAGCCCATATTTGCTGGAGGTGCAAATCGTGCAAATCTTCAAAACGCAAAGGATAGATATGAGCAACAACTCATAACATTCGAAAAGAGCCTACTCACAGCAGGCAAGGAGGTGAACGACGCACTCATAGAGATTCAAAACGCCAAAGATAAGGAGTCATTAAGTGCATCCCAAATCAAGAGTTTGCAGTCGGCTGTGGAGATTTCACGAGAGCTGATGGCAGGAGGCAAGAGCAACTACTTAGAGGTTCTAGTGGCTCAAAACAGCTACCTAACGGCTCAGCTGAGTGGTGCTGCGATAAACTATGCAAGTGCTATTGCACAAATAGATCTTTATAAAGCTTTGGGCGGAGGCAATTAGTGCTTGCCCAAAGCTATTTACCATTGGTCGGGTCTATCCGTTATTATCCCATCTGCACCTACATCTGGGATTTTGGTGTTGTTATCTTTTATACTCCATAACTTCACCTTTTTTCCCATTTTATGGATAGACTCGACCAATCTTTTTGATGCCGAACGATAATATATATTGAAGGAGTCGATATGTTTGTATTTATCGGCACTAAAGCCAGCGAACGTTCCATCAAAGATATATGGCAAGCCGCACAACCTAAATACAAAAAGTTTCTCAAGAGCAATCTCGGGCATCAATGAGTGCGTATTTTCCAAGGCACTATCGTTGAACGACTGCACCGTAACCCACTCTTGAGCATTATGTTTTTTAATGAGTTCAATCATCGCTTCTTCCAACCCTGGGTATTGATTTTTGCGACGTTTTATCTCAATTAATACTTTTGTTCTACCCGCTACAAAGCCTAATAATTCATCGAGCGTAGGTATTTTGAATTCTGTCTCATTACCATATTTATCGACTATATTGTATGACAGAATCTCCTGCAAAGTCATATCTTCGATTTTGCCCTTGCCCGTAGTTGTTCTATTGATGGTTGTGTCGTGGCACACCACAACTTCGCCATCTCGGGTGAGGTGAATATCACACTCTAGGTAATCTGCACCAGCCTCTAATCCTCGTTGCATTGCCAGTAATGTGTTCTCTGGGGCTAAACCTGCAGCTCCTCTATGTCCAGTGATGGTGAAGTTCATGTTGTCTATGTTTTTAGCAAATGTGTTAGTGATTGCAGATACACAAAGATACCCAAATAGTAGCGTAAATAATATATAGATTATATTTTTTTTCATAATATCGACTCTTTAGCAACCATATTATATTTTCACTTTAAATAGCTGCTTAAACAATATACGCACTACCCTATCATACCACTCGAAGCAGCTCTTGGCATCCACGGCAGAGTTCATTGCATCGACCGCGAAGTTGCCAATAGCATCTTCGTGGATAAGAGACCATATCAGGAATTTACCAAATTTATGGGTTATAAAATCGGCAATATTTTCACCTCCAGTATTATAATTCAACACATCCTCCTTGTATTTATCCACCCCAGGGAAGTTCAACCCCACAAGCTCTTTCTTTATAAAATTGTCTACATTTATAGGGAAATATTTTTTGGCAGCAGCCAACGACTCACCCATATAGGTCACCAGACCTTTGTGATAATCTGCCCGATGTTCTATCTTTATTGCATCAAACTCATCTATGAGCGGCTGAGAATCAAACAGTGCAAAGGTGTATCTTATCAAATCAAGCCCTGTGTCAATATAACCATAGTCACACACGAGCTCCGTGATATTCTCTATGCAGTTGTACAACAACTCTTTGTCTCGACTATCAAACGCATGCTTAATCATACTATAAAAAGCTGGAACACAACGCTCGTCGCCCTCCACCGCTATATTGTCGCCGCCGCTTTGGCAACAATACGCCGCCGCATACCAACTCATTACATTTCGTTTGTAATGTTTATATGGATTTGCTTTATGGCTATTGCGTGCCACAAACACACCCTTGCACCTCAGAGTCCAATCCTCGCACTCTCTATACAAAATATCGAAAGTTTCTCTATTAGGCTCAGGAGAATTTATGGCTATTTGGAACAGCGAATATATCATAGACATCTGCGAATAGTCGAACCACTCACTACCTCGATACTCTGCGGTGAAGAATCTATCGTATATGTGTCGAACATTACTCCACGAACATATACCCTGCACCACAAGAATGCGCTCCAAAATAAAGTAGCTTAGACTATCACCACTCTTGTAGGCATCTAAAACTGCGGCATGATAATTTTCGAACTGCTCCATGTCGGTGGGCACATTACCATCCTTGTAATATTTGTTGTAATGTGTTATGAATGGCATAATATCATTTATGATACTACGCCCCCACGATTGATTTGTGCCATCTTGCTTTACGATTGTGTCATCCCAGAACATTTGATACTCCAAGGCATTGTTCACATAGGTAGCTTGGAATGTAATCTGCCTGCGCATAATGATTTGGAAGAATGGCATAACCACACGAATAAGGTAGAATCGCCCCGAGAAGTGTTTAAATACTCGTTCTATCTGCTGCATAAGCGAACTAACTCGCTCATAATTAGGATTGGGCTGTGTGAGCACGCTATCTATAATCAATATCACACACAACCTGGTTGCCGCCTCTAGGAATGTGACAGAACGCTCCCTAACACTTTTGGACAGAGCCATAGAGGCTATAGACGTTTGGCAAATTATATCATATATCTTTATAACTATTCGCTCGGTCAAGTTATCCTTTATGGGTAGAAATCCCAGCGTGTGTTTCAGGTTCGACAGATAGTATATGTATAGGCAAGCACCACTGCGCACATCATCCACTGGGTCGCACATAATCTCCCACAGCAACGAATATGGGTCATTGGGGGCTTTGTATAGTTGCTCATTGAAGTAGTCCGACTGAAATACTCCATTTATGATTGTGATAGATGCCAGCTGCCTGAGTTTCACAATTGGAGCTATTTGAGGTTGAACAGCTCTAAGTTCCTCGAATGTATTATCCTCGATTTGATTCTTGTCGATAGCCTTTTTTATGGCGTTGTACTTATCAACTGTGGGCTTGGACTCTATCTTTTTGTGGCGCATCAATTGACGGATAACAGAGAATATATCCGCCTCAAAATTTTCACGCACCATAATATTTAGCACATCACTTATGAGCAGCGATATCTCATACACATCCGCTTTATTCTCTGCCAATTCGATTATGGTAGAACAGTTTTTGGTCGCCATATAATCTATCAATATGGCATTGCGCATACATCCCATAAACACTACATTGGCATTGGCACTACTTAGCGTCTCAATATATACCGATGCCGCAATAGGCTGCCCCTCGGGTATACCTGCCCTGTGTCGTTGCAAAAAAGTTCTAGCAAGAATATACTCCAAAAATCGCTCATATATAAATTGAATCTGCTGATGCTTACCTCCGCCACCCATAGACTCTGTCTCAACAACTCTCAGTACGGGTCGCTCTGGTTTGTTGAGCAACTCACCGTATGCTACCGTCTGCCCCTCGGCCGTAAATATATCTTTTGCCACCGAATATAGCTCTGCCGTAGAATTGGTGTAGGCTTGCTTTAACTCCCCTACATCTATGCTATCCGAGGGTATACCAACCCTATATTGATTAAACAAAACCGAAGATATTTTGTCGAGTATCAAACACTGCCTACGCCCAGCATACGACTTGGATATATCCAACATCATCTTATCAAACAGAGATATAGATGAGTATTGCGACATATCGATGGGAAGATTCTGCCCCAAAAAGTTGGTACAAGCAATCTTAAGCATCAAAGGATCTTTGAGTCGCAAAACTATTGAGCGATCAATATCTTCGAATCTATCCTCTATTTGATACAAATCTTGATACGCCGCATACGCCCTCTCTAGCTCCTCATCGGTGAATCCCTTTATCGAAAACTCCTCATCTTCCTGCATAAACATGACTGGGTTATCAGCCACTAATTCACTCTTAATCAGGTGCTTCCATGTAAAACTACGACAAGTAAATATAATCTTAAAATTTGTATAGCCACTTTCCACAAACAACCTCCTAATGTCTCTATACAAATCCAAAGCTCCCTCACCAGCATTTGGGGAGTCCTTATATGTCAAACACTCATTTATGGCGTCGAATATCAGATATACATATTTCCCCGACATCACAGCCGTGGAGTGCAATCTATCCAGCAATCTTTTGATTGGACGACGAGAGTTATACGAAAATATATCCCTAATCTTAGATTCGAGAGTGTAGTTCGAGAAGTTATTACTACTGAACGTTGCAACACACTCCTCATCCCTAAGCAGCGATTCGCTCCAATAGCACAACTGGTTAGTCTTACCCTGACCTGCCTCACCCAGAATTGGGAACAACATTTTGTCGCTTCTCTTAAACTCCTCGAAATAGCTCGACAGCTCGGTGCGATCCACAAACAACTCCTTATTATACTTCTTCTCTCCATAGGCATTTGTCATAAAACGCTTGGTTTCGGAGCCTATGAGTTGCGTATACTCCTTCCAGTTGTAATCTTTGCTGATGTCGAACGAAGGCAAAATTTGTTGCAGATAACTATCAAAGTTATCATTAAATATATCGGTATTGAGTGTCACAGCACTCTCGTTCGAAGATATGTAAGCTATAGAGTCATCCTTTAGGGTTTGAAAAACATATACATACCCTCTGTCGCTACACCACACCAATGGTGAAAGATTTATAATCTTTGCGCTATCTAGCGACTCCGTATCGTACCCCTTGTGTGCTATGTAGTAGTTACCAATATTTAGTTCGGTGGTTTGCGTGGTGGCTTGCGCAGTTCGACTATCGCTGTCACCATTACATATTTTGATTTGGTAAACACTCTGCGAAACCTTAGCCGTGGGAGCAAACAGCAGATATTCGCCCAGGGGAGAAATCGACTCCAGCAATCGCCACAATCTACTCTCCATCGTGAATACCACTCCTTTGTAAATCTCCTGCGAGAGAGTTGTGCCGTGCCCCTTATATTCGTTTCTAATCTGCACGAAACTCGGCATCTGCTTATTTCCTGTTATGATATTTTGCTTCTTTATCAATATGTTGGCTCGCAACGACTCTGCAATATCACTGTCTGGGATTAGAGATTCGGAGAACCTCAACAGCGGAATAAATATATCGTTCACCCAGTCACCAAAAGATAGAGGACGCTTAGTATCTATACGATTCACAATAGGTGACAACTGCGCAAGCTGTTCAGCACTACACGAGTCACACATCATGCCCAACAAAACCAATGACAGATATTGAGCCGAAATTTCGCAAAAATCTATTGCGTGGTTCATCGCACTACTATAATTCCCCACCGACAGCGACTCTTCGTACTGCACGAAAGGGTGAGCGAGGGTGTATGGCAAGTTTGCTCGTGTATAATTCAGGAGCTCATCGTATCTCTGCTTCTCTACACTAGGAATATCATTTAGTATGGTTACACTCTTCATTATATACGTTAATTATATTTACTACTGAACAAAAACATGTTTACTCCAAAATATATCCTCCATAATGTTGGCGGTGAGAGGAGGAGCCATTAACCCAGGGAACATGGTGATAAGTTGTGGCGTTTGACACCCACCTCCAACGACAAGGTTGCACATCGAGCTCTCAAACGTTCGCAAGGAGCTCGCCACTCGAATCGTAAAATCTCCTCTTTGCTCATTGCGAATAGTTGCCAACTCAGTCTGAGAAAGTTCACTTACATTCACCACATTTCGACTACCCACAACACAACCCAAATCAAACGACATGCGGCAACGACAATCATCATCCCACTTTGCGGCGACTAATATATCGCCAAATTTAGCACTCAAATTATCAATCACTAATTGAGGAGAGTCGGCAAACGACGCATAAAACTTAGAGCCAACCACCGCTAGTTGTTCCGCAATCTGTCTTGTGGTATATCCACTCCCAAGTAACAAACTCTCGCACTCGGTCGATATAGCCGAGAAATGAGCAAGGGTGTGAAATATGGTGTGGGGTGTGCACTCTATTATTTGTCCCATAGTTTTCGCATAAATTTATATAACATAAACAATAGAAATGACAACAGAACAACGCCACCACAGCTAAACACGATATATCGGTATGATAATGTTGCAGCGTCCAGTTCAAATGTCTCTTTGATGAGTGACGAGGTGTCATATATAGCAGAAAATACCGAAAGAAGAGCTATAAATGTCAAGATAATATTGAGCATGTCATTGGAACTCTCTCGCTGCTTTTCCATCTCTTGGTCTAAATAATATTTGAGCTGCTGGCGTTCGCCCTCAACATCGAATCCTTGTAATATACCATCATACATCATTTGGGGTAGGAAGTTGTATGATATTTTCGAAAATGCGTAATAGGACTCCTGCTCTTTCATCAACTGCACCAGGTCGCCAATTCTTTTGCGATTCACGGAGGCTGCCCTAAATTGTTGATTTATACCAAATAGAAGGGTCTTTTGGTATAGACAGTGTAGATATACGAGCCTAAAATAGCTACTCGACCATTGGTCAAAAACACCCTCGGCAGGTCTATCCCCCATTCTCAATATGGTTGTGGTGTCGAATAGGTTTAGAACCTTCCAATTCCTAAATACCGAGATTCGATATGTTTCGATAGCATTCTTAAAATATTCGTCCGACGGAGAGTTTATGTTTGTGTGGTCTGCGACAGAGCCTATGGGCGACAATGTTCCAACTTCATAGAGGGTGTTATCCGATATATCCTCACAATTTATGATTTGATATATCTTAAGTTTGTTGCCCGTGTGCCCCAAATCCGAAAAATTAACTTCGCCATTGATATCCTTGCTACACAAATTCGTCAGAGGCTTTATGAGAGTTAAATAGCCAGAGTCCTGAATTTGTTTGTCACAATGATACTGCATAACATTGCGCAATTTAAAATGCGCCAAAGTCAAATCGTTTAGCTCAACCTCATCACTCTCAATCTCGATTGCAAACAAAGTGACATTAAACGGAAGTATAAAAAGGTGTATATTTTTAAGCATGAACTCTATTCGCCTATCCCCCGACGGATTCAAATCAAGAGAGAAGCTTTTGTTTAGGGAGAGTTCCATGTGTGATAATTTACCATACACGCTATTGGCTTTGCGATCCTCCACAGGCAACATAGAGTCCACAAAACCCTCATAGAATATATTGCAATATTGCAGATACTCCCTCTCCGAAAGCATCACATCACCCCACAATGTTTGACGTTGCAGAATTGCTATTGTCTCGGCACTAATAGATATGTGCCCACAAAAAAAACTATGTGTATATTTCGCTTTCATATCAACACCCACTATTTTCTAGATAAAACACAACATCTCCGACCGTGAGCATCTTCTCAGCATCTTCGTCTGATATCTCCACTCCATACTCCTCTTCTATAGCCATAACCAATTCAACTATGTCCAATGAATCTGCTCCTAAATCGTCTACGAAATTTGATGCCAGGGTAATTCTAGACTGCTCGAAACCCAAATGCTCAGCTACGATACCTATTACCTTATACTCCAACTCTTTCATAATTTTGCCATTTTATTATGTTTAAGTAGGGTAAAATAATTATTTGTGTGTTTTTAAGAGTGCTATTGGAGATGAGATTTTTTGCTATTGAATTGAAAATATAGTGGATCTACATTGAAATTTAATAGCGAAAAATATCGCTCCAAGAGTGCTTTTAAAAATATGACAATAATTGTTTTACACTACTTATACTTACGAAATATTACACTTTATACAAATATAAGTATAAAAAATGGTTCATCAAAATATTCGTAAACATATTTGTTTATGAAATAAAAAGTATTTATATTTAATGAGTATAAAAATTAAAAAAAATATGAAGAACAGTACTTTTTCACTTCGCAAACGTGCCAATAGCTTTCGTTACGCGTGGCAAGGATTGGTGGCTCTGGTTACGAGACGAGCACAATGTACGCATTCATATCATGGCTGCCGCAGTTGCTTTAATCATGGGCATAACCCTAGGGTTGTCTGCTATGGAGTGAGTTGCAATCATTCTCTTTTATCCGTGAATTGAGCCTCACAATATTGTGTCAAATCAAAAATTGACTGCAAATAGATTAAATATAATAAACTATTTACAGTTATTTTATTTGCAAATGTAAACCGATTTGTTTATATTTGCAAATAAAACAACCAAATCTACATGAACAACATTGAACATCCAGGAATAACACTTAATCAAATATTGGAAGAGCGAGGTCTGTCCAAACGAGAATTAGCCCAAGCTATAGGGGAATACCCTCAATTATTGGGTGATGTAACTTTAGGCAAACGCAAAATGAACCCGTCGCTTTCGATTCGCATAGGACGTGCGCTGAATATTGACGAAGAGTATTTTATGATACTTCAAACCAAATTCGACCTGGATCAAGAACGCAAAAGACTCAATACCATAAATCATAAAACAATAAACCTATAAAACGATGGTACAAAAAAATAGCAGTAACTCATCAGCTCAAAACATAATAATGGAGCTAAAAGCCACACTCGAAAAGAGTGGTTGGAAATTAGAAACAGATGCATTATCGAGTGGTTTCCTAAGGATTAACAAAGGAGATCTTAGTTACATGCTAAATCTGTTTTTCAGTGACGAAAAATCTGGTGCTTATTTGGCCGACGAAAAACCATTCAAAGATGGAGATCCTTTGTGGTTCACGAGTAGTAGCAACGTCGTGTCTCCAATATTCAAGCTTTCGGAACACGTTGAGCAATACAACCAACGATTAGAGGCTGAAGGCAAAAGCCAAGCACCTCTAAAGAAGATTGTGGTATTGATGCCTTGTACATATATCATAAACGCAGACGAAGAGTACTCAAAATGGGGCAGTACGGGGGTTATATCATACGACTTTTTTGTAGAACTTATCAATTCCGACCAACCTCTTCAATTCGAAAACAGTGCTAAATATGTAAGCAAACCATCTCGCTCCAAAACATCAGAATTTGATGAATGGCAAAAAAGCGAAAAAGATAGTGAAGATAGCCCCAAAACGGAGAGTCCAAAAACGGAGAGCGAGGAGGAGAATAAAGAGTCGAATGTTTCTCTCAAAAATGTCAAATTTGGAGTTGTAGTGAATGACTCCAAATCTGCGGAGGATATGAAGTTATCAGAGACAACTATGTTTCGCATGCCCGAAAATGGAGGTATGTTAGGTGTGGAGTTTGAGGTTGAGGGACATCCACAAAAAAGTACATTCTACAAATATATATTGCAAACCGAAAGTGGCACCGAGATTGCCAAAGATGGCGGATACCTATACGAAACGAATAGGCAAACTGTATATATGGATATAACATCTATGTGTAATGAAGATGTGTGGTTTATCGTAAAAGAGGATAAGGAGTGCATATACAAACAAAAAATCACATTCGTAAATATAGAGAAGGATTACACTAAGTATCTCAATATTGATGGATTTGGACTATATCGTATAGGTATAAACGACGATAAAGATGATTTTGACGCAATAACAAATGGAGACAAGCAAGAGTGCTTTTGCTATGACAATTTAGCTGGAATATTAATCGGCACTGTTGCAACAAACATCTGCGAAACCCCTCTAACCTATCACTTCACTATATACGTTGAAAATGAGGAGGGACAGAGAGTGTTCGAGAGTAGGCTCCAAGGCACATTGAACCCCTCGGAGGAGTATGCTCTGATTGCCAATGCCATTGGCACAGTGTGCCCCACAGGCAACTACACGGCGTGCGTAGAGTTCTACGACACCGATATTTTAGCGTTTGATTTCTCTGTTGGGCAGAGCGACATAGAAGCAACCTTCGACTTAGAAGATATTAAGCTACCTGCATCGGGTGCTAAGCGATCAACAGTCAAAAAGAGCAAAGACCCAATGGCTGAGCTACAATCAATGATTGGACTTGAGGGTGTAAAGAAGCAGATCAAGACATCCCTTGCCAAAATCAAACTCGACAAACTTCGCCAAGAGCAGGGTCTGCCCATCAAATCGCAACAACTACACATGGCATTTTTGGGAAATCCTGGTACTGGAAAAACCACTATTGCCAAACTCCTAGGACGCATATACAAAAATATTGGTGTGCTTAGCAAAGGGCATGTAGTAGTCAGAGATCGCACAACTCTACTAAACCAAAACTGGGGCAGCGAGGGCGAATTGGTAGCTCAAGCAGTGAAAGAGGCTAAGGGTGGAATCTTATTCATAGATGAGGCGTATGACCTTGTTACGGAGCACAAATCAGACCCAGGCAAGTTGATTATATCGGCTCTACTATCAGCTATGGCGGATGAGAAAGAGAGAGACCTAATGGTTATATTTGCAGGTTACACAATGCCTATGGAGCGACTTTTCAACAAAAACCAAGGTCTAATCTCTCGACTTACACGCATGCATTTTGAGGACTATACAGCAGCCGAGATGATGCAAATAGCGGACTTCTGGTTGGGTAAGAATTGCTATAGCCTGTCACCCGATGCTCGCAAACACTTGGAGGGTATACTCACAACGGCGTATATGTCTAGAGATGAGAATTTCGGAAATGCACGATATGTATACAACCTGCTCGAAAATGAAATACAACCAGCTATGGCAGAGCGAATTATGTCCGAAGATTTGCTAGACTCTTCAATGAGCCAACTCACCACAATCGAAGCGTGCGACATACCAAACTACAACGCCGAGCAGGAGGGTGCCATGGAGGCAATCGCAAAGTTGGACAATATGGTTGGACTAAATAGCCTCAAGAGCCAAATACGTAGCCACTTGAGCTATATTAGATTTGTACAAGCTCGTAGAGACCACAAAATCAGCACCTCAATTCCACCGCTCCACATGGTGTTTACGGGTAACCCTGGTACTGGAAAAACCAGCGTAGCAGAGTACCTAGGCGACATATATCGCTCACTAGGAATCTTGTCTGTGGGTAATGTCATAAAGGTGACACGCGCAGATATGATTGACAATATCGTGGGCGGTACCGAGGAGAAGATGAAAAATCTACTTGCGGCAGCACGTGGCAGCATTCTATTTATAGATGAGGCATATACCCTATTCGAAAAACATGGCGTTGATTTTGGTAAAAACGCTGTGGAGGTTCTTCTCGATGCACTCGGCAAGGAGAACTCCGACATGATTGTGATACTTGCTGGATACCCCAAAGAGATGGAGGATTTGTTGAGCATGAACCCTGGTCTAAAGGGTCGTTTCCCATACACATTCAACTTCGAAGATTACGACGAGGAGGAGCTATTCGAGATTGCAGAGAGTGTGGTTAAACGCAACAACCTAACCCTCAACGAAGAAGCTGCTCAAGCTCTAAAGGCTGTGATACGCAGGGAGTGCAAAATCAAGGATAGCAACTTCAGCAATGCCCGCTTTGTGGTGCGCCTAATCACAACACAGGTGCTCCCCAATATGGCAACACGCTTGGAGGGTGAAACTGATTTGTCAAAATTGAGCGAAATTCAACAACAAGACATTCCTATTGAGCTTCGTGAGGTTAAACTTATAAACGAAAATCTATTCGACGAGGAGGCAATAGAGGCAGCATTGGAGCGACTAGATAGCATGGTGGGACTCACAAAGGTGAAAGCTGGAATCCATCAATTTGTAGAGTTCGCAAGAAATCTCAACCTCAAAGATCCTGCTCAAATCGACAGATATCCTTTGAAGTGGAGCTTTGTGGGTAATACGGGTACAGGAAAGTCATCTGTTGCGGAGATATTATCTGCAATCCTAAAGGCTATGCACCTCCTTGGCAAGGGTCACACCGTAGAGGTTCAAGCCGAAGAGTTGTATGGTGTAGCGACCTACAAAGCCGACGAACTCATACAACAAAGAATGAGGGAGTCTCTACAAGGGCTTTTGTTTGTTGATGGTGATGCACCTCAATTCCGTGCTGCAAATTCGAACTTCAACCCCGACTATTTGCGCATGTGTTTGGCTGTGAATACCAACGAGATACATGGTAAATTCGCCGTAGTTATAGCTGAGCACGAGTCACCACGTATCGCTCTGGCTAAGAGTCTCAACCAAATTGGAATTAGCAATTTCGACCACACGCTAATATTTGAGGACTACACCACAGAGGAGCTCATGGCAATTTTGGCACAACAATTAGGTCAATACGAGATGCACCTTAGCGAGGAGGCTTCATCTATAATGCGAAATTACATAATGAATTTGGGACGCAATGCACACGAAACGAACGCTCGCACTATGAGTGAGTTAGCTACAGCACTATACAACATAGCATCGACAAGTGGCGAAGTTGATAAGGAGATTCCAGCCAAAGTAGTAGCTAATTTTGAGACTACGCCTAAAACGCCTAAACGAAAGATTGGATATTAGTGACCTAAGTTTTGAATAAATAAAGTGCCCTCGAAAAGTTAGACAAAAACTTTTCGAGGGCACTTTATTTTTCGACGATACACCACACTATATAACATTAACCCTATCTATATCCCCACCCTCAAAAAAATTGATAATATTGCGGGATACATGACGAGCCATTTCGTGACGCACCTCGATTGTCTGCGTGCCAGTATGCGGATTGAGCACAACATTATCCATGAGTGTAAGCTCCTGTGAGGGGTAGTTGCCAAACTCAAATACATCGAGCCCAGCCCCCCAAATTTCGCCCTGTTGCAGAGCCACTACAAGTGCCTTTTCGTCCACCAAAGGGCCTCGTGCTGTATTGATTAAAATAGCCGAAGATTTCATCATCTTGAACTGCTCTGAGCTCATTAGGTGGTGCGTATCAGGGGTGTGAGGAGCATTTATAGATACCACATCCGACTCTCGTAACAACTCCTCCAAAGACACATACTTCGCACCATACGTAGCCTCCTTTTCGGGCGACAAAGCTCTACGATTGTGATAGATAACCTTCATACCACACGCTACAGCACGCCTAGCCAACGCTTCGCCTATGCGCCCCATGCCAACTATTCCGAGCGTAGCACCACTAAGTGAGTGCCCTAGATTATTGAGCAGAGCCACCTCAACATCTCCCGTGCGCAGTCTGCGATCGAGCTCCGATATGCGACGTGCAACAGCCAACATCAAACCCAAAGCTTGGTCGGCAGTGGGCTCTGTCACAGGGTCGGGGGTATTGGTCACCTGCACACCTCTTTGGGTGGCATACTCCACATCCACGTTGTCGTACCCCACAGCATAGTTCGACACTATGCGCAAGCGGTCACCTGCGGCATCCAGCAGATGCTTATCCACTGGAAAGTTAAACATTGATTGCAAAGCATCATACTCCCCAATCATAGATAGAACCTCATCATAAGTGAAGCTCTCGACTCCCTCGGGCGGAAATGTAACATCGTAGTGTTTACACAGTTCGGAGTATCCCTCCTTAAACATATTGTAAGTAACTAAAACTCGTCTCATAATTGCTGTTTAATTGTTACAAAAATAGAAAAAATATCATAAAATTTATATATCTTTGCATAAATAAATGCGCAACAAATGAAATCGCTACATATAATAACCCCCGTAAAGGACTCCATAGATTCAACCCTAGAGAGTGCACGAGCCATAATGAGTTCGGAGCTCTCTGCCCCATTTACATACACCATATACAACGACTTTAGCACCCCCGAAAATACGAAACGATTGGAAGAGGCTGCCATTGAGTTCGGGTTTGAACTAGTGAATCTGTCCGACATCACAGACCACCCGTCGCCAAACTACCTACTTGTATTGCAACGTGCGCAGCAAAGAGCTATAGCAGCGGAGGCTGGGTTGTTGATTGTGGAGTCGGATGTGATAGTAGAGAAGCACACTCTTCAATCTCTGTTCGATGGAGCGTTGGCGAGAGCCAATTGCGGTATTGCAGCATCGGTTACGGTGGATGATAATGGAGAGATAAACTACCCATATTTGTATGCCAAGGGGCGCAAAACAGATGTGTATAAAGAGCCTAAGCACCTAAGTTTTTGCTGCTCACTGCTCACCCTTAAGTTGCTCAATGCCTTTAATTTCATGACGCTCGACCCCGAGAAAAATTGGCACGATGTGACTATTTCGCACAAATCACTAGAGGTAGGTTGCGAAAATTATCTATTCGTAAACCTCCCCGTTGTGCACCGACCACATGGCAGCCGCCCTTGGAAACAGCTGAAATATACCAACCCTCTGAAATACTACTGGTTGAAATATACCAAAGGACTTGATAAAATTTAACAATAATGAGCAATCAACCATTAGTTTCGATAATAATGCCCATATACAACATGGAGGCATTCCTAGCCGAGAGCCTAGACTCTGTGTTGGCTACGGAGTACCCAGCGTTGGAGGTGGTATTAGTGGATGATGGATCGACAGATTCATCACTAAAAATTGCTGAGGAGTATGCCACTCGTGACTCTCGACTACATATATTCACACAACCAAATAGTGGAGCTTGCGCTGCACGCAACCACGCTGTGAGAGTTGCTAAGGGTGAGTTTATACTACCCGTGGATGGTGATAACCTCATAACCCCAGACTTTGTGTCGTTGGCAGTAGCCGAGATACAGAAGGATAACGAAGTGAAGGTGGTGTGCCCACGTGCATTTTTCATAGGTGACAAAACTGGCGAGTGGATACTCCCAAAATTTTCGCTTAACCTATTGGCTCGCAAGAATTTGATGGATACTACGGCTCTATACCGCAAAGCTGATTGGGTGCGAATTGGAGGGTATTGCGACGAACTTATGACACGTGAAGATTGGGATTTTTGGATTTCGATGCTCAAAGATGGCGGAAAAGTTGTAAGACTCACCAAAGTTACGTTCTACTATCGCAGACGTGCAGGGTCAAAGCGCATCAGAGGTCGCAAACTCAAACAACACGTGACCGATATACTCAACCGCCGCCACGCAGAGTTTTTTGAGCGAGAGTTAGGAGGACCACTCCAAAACAACCGCTCGTGGTCGAAGGTGATAAATAAGTATAGACGTATAATGGGAATAAAGCAATAATATTATGGGCTGGCTACACACTATAGATAAATTTTATACCGCTGCACTCGACATCTTAAAGGGTGGGTATAAGGGACAAAATCCTAAACTCATTATGACCCTACTCGTCAAGAATGAGGAGCTACTGCTAGAGAAAAACCTTATCTTCCATCGCAAAATGGGAGTAGATGCCTTTATAATTACGGACAACAACTCCACAGACTCCACACCAGAAATTATCCAACGATATGTAGAGAAGGGGTGGATTGTTGAGTCAATCAAAGAGGAGGGGACAAATTACGACCAAAAAAAGTGGGTCGATAGAATGATATGGAGTGCCAAGAAGGTGCACAAAGCTGATTGGATTATCAATGCCGATGCCGATGAATTTTGGTACTCTATGGATGGAAATCTCAAAGCTGAAATGTGCGGCTGGGCTAATGTGCTAAAATGCAGAGTTGTAGGAGTACTACCTGAGGATGGTGTCGATTTTTGGAAATGGGACAAAGTCGTTCGCCCTATCCCCGAAGTCAAACAATACGACCTATCAAACTACACCATATTTAGACGATACACATACAAAGTAGCTCACTCGGCAGCGAGATATCTACGTATTTCTATGGGTAATCACAAGGTGAACATGTTGTTTAAACGCCAAATGAACAGCGATATAACTATATATCATTACAATGTCATGGGCAAAAAACTATTCATCGAAAAGATGGTGAACGGTGGAGAGCAAATAGAGAAAAATCCCAAGGAGAGTGTTGCTCGACATTGGAGATATTTCTATAAGTTATATAAGGCAGGAGAACTCGAAAATGAATACGACCGAGTTATCGCCACCCAATACCATGATGAATTTAGCAGGCTGGGGTATATATACCATGACAGTAATGTTGCCGATGTGCTAAAAGATGCATAATATCTGGAGGCAACTCATAATTTTAGAGATAAAACATACGTTAGAGAATTAAAACAGAAAATAATGAATAGATACATATCATTTATCGCAGCTGTGTGTGCTGCAATGGCGGTGACAACTGCATCGGCTCAAGAGTGGGTGTGGGGATTGAAAGGCGGACTCAACGTCGCAAATATATCGCACCATGGCGAAAACACTGATGGCAAGGATCAATATAATAGATCGCGATTTGCAGGAGTGGCGGGTCTCACGGGAGAGTACTTCTTCAATGACAAATTCTCGCTAGGTGCGGAGCTATTGTACTCTATGCAGGGTTCAAGGTATAAATATCCGACTAATTACGCATTCGACGACACAGATATTTCGGACTACTACGAGGATTGCACGGTGGTATATAAATTTGGATATATAAACCTCCCTATACTTTTTGGATGCAGAGTATCTGAGAATTTCGACATATTCTTCAAAATAGGTATACAACCAGGGTTTAGAGTGTCGGGAAGCAGCAAAACTGTGTGGCGAGATAGCGAGGGCAACAAAGAGGTGTGGAAAAATGACACCGACTACGAATTCGACTACACCGACATCAACGATGATTACTATATGTTCGACCTCGGGATTCCCGTTGGTCTATCATACAATCTCAACAAACATTGGAGTGTCGAGGCTCGATACACCGTGGGTGTGCTCAACACATTTGACAAACCAGACGATGATGACTACGACAAAGAATTTAGCACCACCAACCACTCGTTTGCTATAACTTTGGGGTATAAATTTTAAAGCGGTACGGTAATTGCGTCTAGGGAGTATTGAATAAACATTTAATACTTTTAAGACGTGAAAAAAAAGATTACTACACTACTCATGGCTCTAAGTTTGGGGGGCGTAACTTTCGCTCAACAAAATAGTTGCCCAGCAGAGATGGGAGCAGATGCTAAGCTCCTATCGACAACTACCGAAAGTGGCTGCACCGTGAAACGCTACCTTGTCAAGGAGAGCTCCTCAGACAATGATGAATTCTCGGTTAAGTACAAAATCAACCTCTCTCGCTTAATCACCACCTACAGTTCCAATTCCGAGGAGCTTAAGGGGCTGCACACCTTTATAGATGGTCTGCAACAAGACACTCTCAAGAAGATTACAGCGGTGAATATCATGGGCTACGCATCGCCCGATGGCACTATCAACATCAACGAAGATTTGGCAATGGATCGTGCTCAAGATTTCCGCAAATATCTAAATCAGAACTACGATATGAGCAAATATGGTGGTTCGACAAGGGCAGAGGTGTATAGGTGGCGAGAGACTACGGAGGCTATAAAAGCATCTGATATCCCTCAAAAAGCTGCTGTTTTGGATGTCGTAAATAGCGACATGACAGCCTCGGCAATCGAGAAAAAACTCAAAACGATGCCGCAAGCGTGGAGTTATCTAACAAAGAATATTCTACCTCAATTCCGCTGCGTAGAGCTATGCGTGAAGTATAATTCGTGGAAGATTGTCGAGAGTCGCACGCCGAACAAAAAGGCTCAGAGCGGCAGAAGTCAAGTGGTGCAAAACACCATAAACAACTACTTCGTGATTGTGGATGAGGATCCAGCAGGTATGATAGTAAACACATCGACTACACCTTTGGATTGGGAAGATTGCAAGATGAGGGAGAAGTACAGAGTGCGCCGCCACCACGAGCGAATCAAAGCTCGTGAAAGAGAGGGAGGCGAGAGACTCTATCTGTATGAGAAAGGTCGCATAAGACGATAAATCACACTAGGGGGCTTTGGCAAAAACCAGAGTCCCTTTAATATTCGATATCACTCAAAAACAACCCCTGCGCAGGTGCTCCAGCACTACACTTGGATAGGTCACGTGCCGAGATTATTGCATCGAACTGCTCCACCGTATACTTACCACGCCCCACATCCACAAGTGTACCAACAATCGCGCGCACCATATTGCGCAGAAATCTGTCAGCTCTAATCGTAAATATCAACTCACCTGTGGGAGAGAGGTGCCACTCGGCATGCGAAACCTTGCAGATATTTGTTTTGTTGTTGGAGTTGAGCTTGGCAAAGGATGTGAAATCCGAATGGGCGAGCAGTCGTGTGGCAGCAAGGTTCATAGCCTCCACATCCAAATCCACATAATATTGCCACGACGACTGGCGTGTAAAGGGGTTTTTATTCCGCTCTATGAAGTATGTATATTCACGCATCTTGGCATCAAATCGTGCATGAGCATCATCTGCAACCCTGTAAATATTAAAAATTGAGATATCCTCGGGCAAAATAATATTAAGTTTGTGGCACAAAAAATCGGTGTCGGCAATATCGGTATCGATATCGAAGTGCGCCACATAATGCGATGCGTGTACTCCCGTGTCTGTTCGCCCCGCTCCAGTTATTGGAGTCGGGGATTTGAGGAGTGTGGCAAGACCCTGCTCTATTGCGGCTTGCACGGTTGGTTGGTCGTTTTGACGCTGCCAACCACAATAATTTGTACCTTTGTAACGTAGCTCTATAAAGTATCTCATATTGCAAAAGTAATAAAAAAATTCTATCTTTGTCGAGATATAAGAATCACAAATTAAAAATTCAAAAATAATGAGAGTAGCAATAATAGGATATGGCAAAATGGGTCGCGAGATTGAGAAGATTTTAATCCAACGAGGACACAGCGTGCCACTAATCATAGATATGGATAATGCCGCAGATTTGAACGCCGAAAATTTGGCAGGCGTAGATGTCGCAATCGAATTCACAACCCCCTCAACAGCATACGCAAACCTTGTGAAGTGCATCGAGGCTAAGACCCCAGTAGTGAGTGGTACAACAGGTTGGTTAGACAAATTCGAGGAGCTTAAGGCACTCTGCGCTAAGTGCGGCGGAGGATTGTTCTACGCATCTAACTACAGCCTTGGAGTAAATCTTATGTTCAGGATTAACAAGCAGTTAGCAGAGCTAATGAACAAGTTTAACGGCTACTCTGTCGAGGTGGAGGAGATTCACCACATACACAAAGTAGATGCTCCAAGTGGCACAGCCATCACCATTGCCGAGGGTCTCATAGAGGGTCTCGATTCAAAAAGCGGCTGGGTAAATGACCAAACTCCTGCCGAGGGCGAAATCAATATCCGTTCCGTGCGCGAAGGTGAGGTTCCAGGTACACACACCGTGACGTATGAGTCGCCAGATGATATTTTGGAGCTTAAACATACGATTAAGAATCGCAGTACGTTGGCTTATGGAGCAGTCATCGCCGCAGAGTTTTTGTGTGGCAAGGAGGGTGTCTACTCTATGGAGGATATGTTGAAGTAGATTATCATGAATAAAATAAAGGCATTTTTTGCCAACAAATGGGTTGGCTTCGGGGGAGCCACCCTACTCTACATCCTATGGTTTGTGGTGTGGAGCGGGGCGTGGTGGATGATTTTTGGAGTGGTGGTGATTTATGACATCTACATTTCGAAATTTATATACCGTTTTTTGGGCGAGCCGAACGAGAGGCTTTGCAAAAAGAGCGAACTCTACAAAATGGTTTATGAGTGGGTAAACGCATTGATTTTTGCTACTGTGGTGGCTACGCTTATTCACACCTATATTTTTCAGTTGTATGTGATTCCCACATCGTCTATGGAGAAGAGTTTGTTGGTGGGTGATTACTTGTATGTGAGCAAAGTGAGCTACGGACCCAAGATGCCCAACACCCCACTTTCGTTCCCTTTTGTGCACCACACTCTACCATTCTCCACCACCAAGCAATCATTTTCGGACGCTGTGAAGTGGGGCTACAAACGACTTTGGGGACCTAAGCAGATTAAGCGTGGCGATGTGGTGGTATTTAACTTCCCAGCTGGAGACACGGTATTGCTCGAAAACCAATCGGTTACATACTACGATGTGTTGCGCAGCTACCAATCATCATTTGGCAAAGAGGAGGGTCGCCGCAGGCTGTTCAACGAATATACGGTGATTACTCGCCCTGTGGATAAGCGCGAAAACTACATCAAGCGATGCGTGGCAGTGGCAGGAGACACCGTGAAACTTGTTGGTTCTAAGCTATATGTGAATGGCGTGGAGGAGCCCTCTCCAGTCGAAAAACAATATGTATATATCGTGCAGTGCACCTCTCCTCTTAGCAACTACACACTTCGCAAGCTCAACATAACCGAGGCCATGGGCAATGGTTCGATATACCAAATGCCACTCACTGTGGAGAGTGCCCAGGCGTTGAGAGAGTTGCCAAATGTAGTATCTGTGACTCAATACATTAGCGATGGCGTAACTCCCGATATATACCCAAGTTACACGAATCTATACCCATGGAATGTGGATAATTTGGGCGATATTTGGATTCCTAAACGTGGAGCAACAATAGCTCTTAATTCTCAAACACTCCCTATGTATGAGCGAGTTATAACCCTGTATGAGGGTAATGATTTGAGAGTCGATGACAACACGATATACATAAATGGCGAGGAGGTTACGGAGTACACATTCCAAATGGATTACTACTGGATGATGGGCGACAATCGCCACAACTCTGCAGACTCTCGCTTTTGGGGTTTTGTGCCCGAGGATCACATAGTTGGCAAGGCATCATTTGTGTGGATGTCGCTAGATACCGAAGGGTCATTCCCCGGCAATATACGTTGGAATAGAGTATTCAAAAAGGTTAGATAAACGGTGGCAAGCGACAGTTACTTCACAATCTCTGCACCTGCGCAGATTATATATAAGGAGAAGAGCAGCAAGTTCCTCACCTACGCATACCCTGTGACATGCGAGGAGGAGATTGCCATTCACCTAGAAGCACTGCGCAAAGAGCACTACGACGCCACCCACCACTGCTATGCGTGGAGACTGGGAGCAAATGGCGAGAAGTCTCGTGCAAATGACGATGGTGAGCCGTCGAGCACAGCAGGTAAGCCGATACTTGGGCAGTTGCTTTCGCGTGAGGTGACAGATTGTTTGGTGGTGGTGGTGAGGTACTTTGGTGGCACTAAACTCGGGGTATCGGGGCTTATAGAGGCTTACAGAGACTCTACTGCCGAGGTGTTGGATGAGGCGGATATCGTGGAACTCACAGTGGATGTCACGGTTCGCATATCATTTTCGTACGTTGTGATGAATGGCGTGATGAAGGTGGTCAAGGAGCTGCAACCCAAGATAAAGAGGCAAGAATTTGATAATTTGTGCACTATGGAACTCGCAATCCGCGAGAGCCAAAGCGAGATGATGATAAATAAGCTAGAAAAGGTCGAGGGGTGCATATTGGAGGTGATAGAGGAGTAAATCAAGGAATGAAAGAGGAGCAAAGACACATATATATAAAAGGGGCGAGAGTTCACAACCTCAAAAACATCGAGGTTTCGATTCCGCACAATCAACTAGTGGTGATAACTGGACTCTCGGGCTCGGGCAAATCTACATTGGCATTTGATACGATTTTTGCGGAGGGACAACGCCGATATGTGGAGTCTTTGTCATCTTATGCTCGCCAATTCTTGGGTCGAGTATCCAAACCCGATGTGGATATAATCGAGGGTATAGCCCCAGCCATAGCCATAGAACAGAAGGTCAATAGCCGCAATCCACGCTCTACGGTGGGTACCACAACCGAGATATACGACTACCTCAAATTGCTCTTTGCACGCATAGGACACACATATTCTCCAGTGTCGGGCGCAGAGGTTAGGTGCCATAGTGTAGACGATGTTACGGATTTTATAGTGTCGCAACCACTCGCTGAGAGAGTTATTATAACCGCTCCGCTGTGTTTGTATGAAGGACAAGGAGTGATTGATAAGTTGCTGGCACTCATGGGCGATGGATTCCAGAGAGTGAGGTATGATGGCGAAGTGATGCTCCTAGAGGATTTTATGCCCAAGGTGGATAGCGTCCAAGATTCATCACTCATAGATATTGTAGTCGATAGATTCAAAGTCAGCACAGATGATGAGAGCGTATCACGTGCTAGGGACTCCGTATCCAGAGCATTGTCTTATGGTGAGGGTCTGTGCGGAGTGGTTATTGGTGGCGAGAAACATAACTTTTCGGCACGGTTTGAGGCGGATGGAATCACGTTCGAAGAGCCCACCGAGCACCTATTCAGTTTCAACAACCCACTAGGTGCATGCCCCCAGTGCGAGGGCTACGGCAAGGTCACGGGCATAGATGAAGACCTAGTTGTGCCCGACAAGAGCAAAACGATATACGAAAATGCGATAGCGTGTTGGCGAGGCGAAACAATAGGGCAATGGCGCAATGCATTGGTGGAGAATGCCTATAAATTCGACTTTCCGATTCACACCCCATACTACGACCTCACACGTGAGCAGAGATTGCTGCTGTGGAGTGGTAACGAATACTTCGAGGGGCTAAACGACTTCTTCAAATACTTAGAGTCGGAACGCAGAAAAATACAATACAGAGTACTCAAAGCTCGATACACAGGCAAAACAACATGCCCATCGTGCGGCGGAAGTAGATTGCGCAAGGAGGCTCTGTATGTCAAAATAGATGGTCACACCATAGCCGATTTGGTGGCGATGACCATAGATTCACTGCACAGCTTTTTTAAGGAAATTAGCCTCGATGAGTATGATTCGCAGATGGCCAAACGTGTTCTCACGGAGGTGACTACACGACTTGGATATATGCGTGATGTGGGACTTGGATACCTATCTTTGGATAGATTGTCATCTACCCTTTCGGGCGGAGAGTCGCAACGCATAAACCTATCTACGTCGTTGGGTAGCAACCTCACAGGGTCGTTATACATATTGGATGAACCAAGCATTGGACTCCACCCACGTGACACACACAGGCTCATTGGAGTACTAAAACAACTCCGAGATTTGGGCAACACGGTGATTGTCGTGGAGCATGAGGAGGAGATGATACGTGCGGCAGATTATATAGTAGATGTGGGTCGCAAGGCTGGTTATTTGGGCGGTGAGATTGTATATAGTGGCGAACCTAAGGGGCTGCTAAAGTGCACAGAATCTTTAACTTCGGACTATCTGACAGGCAGAAAGAAGATAAATATACCATCGGTACGCAGAGCCTCGAGCGGTAATATTGTGCTGCGTGGAGTGCGCGAAAACAACCTCAAGGGTGGCGATGTAACTATTCCTCTGGGGGTTATGAGCTGCGTTACGGGGGTTAGTGGCTCGGGTAAATCGTCATTGGTGAGAGGAATTTTATACCCTGCACTTAGGCGTGCAATCATGGAGAGTGGGGATAGACCTGGTGATTTTGATTCTCTGGAGGGTGACGTTTATAATATTTCCTCCATAGAGATGGTCGATCAATCCCCTATCGGCAAGTCGTCGAGGTCGAATCCAGTGACATACATCAAGGCGTATGACGAAATCCGCAAGCTATACTCCGACTTGGCTTATTCTCGCAATATGGGATTGAGTGCTTCGGCATTCTCGTTCAATATTGCAGGTGGCAGATGCGACGAGTGTCAAGGTGAGGGTATAATCAAGGTCAGCATGCAGTTTATGGCAGATGTCGAACTGCTGTGCGAGTCTTGCAAAGGCAAAAGATTCAAGGCCGAAGTGCTGGAGGCTAAGTATCGAGGCAAATCAATTAGCGATGTGCTGGATATGACAGTGGATGCCGCCATAGAGTTCTTCGGGGCGGAGGGCGGCGCAATATCCAAAAAGATAGTAGAGAGGTTGCTGCCACTACAAAATGTGGGTCTAGGATACATTAAGCTGGGGCAATCATCATCTACCCTATCGGGAGGTGAGGCACAGCGTGTGAAGTTGGCATCGTTCCTAAGCAAGGATAGCGGTGTGGGGCACATAATGTTCTTGTTTGATGAGCCCACCACAGGACTCCATTTCCACGACATAAACAAACTACTCACAGCATTCTCGGCACTCATTGAGCGAGGTCACACGATAGTTGTTGTGGAGCACAACATGGATGTAATAAAGTGCGCCGACAACATCATAGAGATAGGCACGGAGGGTGGCGCAGAGGGCGGGCACATAATATATGAAGGCTCACCAGAGGGATTGACAAAGGTCGAGAGCAGCCACACAGGATATTTTTTGAAGAAGCACAACGTTAAATAATGGAATTTTACACATACTGCCTACCCAACGGAATCAGAGGAATTCACCGCCAAACAAAGGGAAGTGTGACTCACTGTGGGCTACTCATAAATGCAGGCACGCGCGACGAAAGAGCAGGTGAGTTTGGATTGGCTCACTACACAGAACATGCTCTATTTAAGGGTACTACACACCGCAAAGCATACCACATAAATTGCCGACTCGAAAACCTAGGCGGCGAGCTTAACGCATTCACCACCAAAGAGGATACCACAATTCACGCCACAACTTTGCGTGGAGATTTCATGAAAGCAGTAGAGTTGATTGCCGATGTAGCCTTTAATTCTACATACCCCGATGCAGATATGGAGCGCGAAAAGGAGGTGATATATGAGGAGATTAACACATACAAAGACACACCCTCGGAGCTGATATACGACACTTTCGAAGAGATGATGTTCGAAGGTAGTGAACTGGGGCATAATATCTTAGGCATAAAAAAAGATATTAAACGATTCTCGGGAGACACAATACGCAACTTCACTCACAGATGCTACACCACCGATGAGATGGTGTTTTCGTCCATAGGCAACGTTAGCCCTAAGCGAATTGAGGCTATTGCACATAAATATTTAGGGGAGATAATGCCCTCAACTAGAGACTTTGTGCGTGAGGAATCGAAGGTAGTAGAGCCATTCTCACGTGAAGTGAATAAGCGTACACACCAAACCCACTCGATGTTGGGCGGAGTGGCGTATGGAATCAAAAATCCAAAAAGATTACCGCTGTCGCTACTTATAAATATCCTTGGAGGACCAAGTGCTAATTCGCTGCTCAATATGATTGTGCGCGAGAAGTATGGGCTCACATACAATATTGAAGCATCCTACACCCCATACACCGACAATGGAATTTGGAATATATACTTCGGCACAGATAGCAATTCGAGAGAGAAAGCGTTGGAATTAATCCATGCAGAGATGGATAAACTATGCGCAAAACCCTTAACAAAACGACAATTATCTATTGCAAAACGACAATTTATAGCTCAACTTGCAATCTCAATGGAGAGCAACGAAGGCTATATGTTGGGGGCAGGCAAAAGTTTCTTGGTGCACGGAGATGTAGACACCACAGAGGAGATATATCGCAAAGTCGCAGCACTCACCGCCGAAGATATAATGGAGGTGGCAACCGAAATTTTTGCTCAACGTTCAATGTTAATTTATAAGTAATATGACACAATTAGACAAATATATACAAGAACACACATCGCCCGAAGATGATTTGCTACGTGAGCTAGATAGGCAAACTCACCTACGTGTGGTGCAACCTCGCATGTTGTCGGGGCATGTGCAGGGCAAGTTGCTCACGATGTTGGTTAGGATGATGCAGCCCAAAAGAGTGTTGGAGATTGGAACATTCACAGGCTACTCGGCACTCTGCATAGCCGCAGGGTTGGACAATGGGGCGATGCTACACACATTCGAGGTGGATGATGAATTGGAAAGTATCGCGGCGGAGTTTTTCGCTAGGAGTGAGCACTCTACTAAGATTTCGCAACACATTGGCTCCGCGCTGGATGATGCACCTGGGCTGGGTGAGGTGTTCGACATGGTGTTTATGGATGGCGACAAGAGGGAGTACCCTGCATATTATAACATGCTGATGAATAGCGAATTGCTTAGGAGTGGCTCGGTGATTATTGCCGACAACATATTGTGGTCGGGCAAAGTTGTAGAGCCTCTGCAACACAATGACAAACACACCAAGGCTCTATTAGAGTTCAATAAAATGGTGGTCGAAGATGAGCGCGTGGAGTGTGTGATTTTACCTATCCGTGATGGATTGACACTTATACGCAAAAAATAATTTGGCTTATTTTTTGTACGAGAGAGGTTATTAAGTAGGGTAAAATAATTATTGGTGTGTTTTTAAGAGTACTATTGGAGATGAGATTTTTTGCTATTGAATTGAAAATATAGTGGTTCTATACTGAAATTTAATAGTGAAAAATATCGCTTCAAGAGTGCTTTTAAAAATATGGCAATAATTGTTTTACACTACTTAATTTAACCTCTCTTTTTTTGTAGCCTTATGAAGCTAACGACCATATTGAGCATAGTTGTAGTAGTATTATATTCGTGCGTCACAACCACCCTTGATGAGTTGCAAGATGCCGAAACCATAACCTTCACGACAGAAATTCTCACTCGTGGAGCATTAACCCAAAACAGAGATGAACTCTCTGAATTTGGGGTCTATGCATACAATGACGCTGAATTTGTAATGGACAACATCGAGGTCGTAAGGAGCGACAATGAGTGGGTATATTCGCCCGAGCAGAGTTGGGGCACGGATGGTTTTACAACTCTTAAATTTGCCGCCTACGCACCCTTTGCAACCCTCAAAAATGGAATTAGTGTAACCTCCGAGAGCCTTATTATTAGGTATGATATGCCTACGCAGACAGCCATACAACCCGACCTGATGGTTGCCAATTACACCATAAATAGTGCTACTGGATATGTAAATCTACACTTCTCTCACGCTTTGGCAGCTGTGAATTTCAAAACCATAGATCGAGCAGATAGTTTGATGTTGAGTGGCATAGCAACGAGTGGAGAACTCGATATGGAAGTAGCCACATGGAGTAATATTGAGAACCCAACAACAGATGAGTTCACCATAAAAATCACCGATTATCAAAGCGCAGATGGCTATCTAATAATGGCTGTTCCACAATCATTAAGTTCTTCGGCTACTGTTACTTTGTATTACAATGGTGAGGCAACCAGCTACTCAATGCCTATGGATAGTTGGGTGGCAGGCAAGATATACAACTACGAAATAGCCGAAGATGATGGATTTATGAAACTATCGAGCGTAGAGAATTGTTATATAATAAACCCCTACGAATCACTTAGTTATAAATTCGATGCTGTGTGCAGAGTAAATCAATATTGGGGCGACAGTTCTTCGGGAGGCGTCGATGGAGAACACCCAAGTGTTGTGGCAGATGGCGCAGGATATATCGCTCTGGGGTGTAACGACAACGCTATTGGGGATAACTGCGAGTGGTATTTAGAACTTATATGGAGCGAATTTAATGTCAAGAACCTCATAGAGTTTGAACAATCAGAGGGTTGCTATGGCGTTGGCAAGGAGCTCGCAAAATTCACACTCACCACCCAAGCGATGGGTAATATATTGATTGGACTCAAGAAACGAGGTGGCGACAATTACTTGTGGAGCTGGCACATTTGGATTACCGATTACGACCCCGACAACCCAGATGAGAGGGTATATCTACCAGATTATGAGGTTAATGGATTCTACAACTATGGTCGTGAGATTATGGATAGAAACTTGGGAGCCATGAGCTGTGAGGGGAGCAGTAGTAGCTCTTATGGGTTGTATTATCAGTGGGGGCGCAAGGATCCATTTTATAGCTATGGATACTATTATAATGGAGATTGCTCCGCATCACCAGAGGTATCCACGACAGTTGAAATTGCAAAAGATGGATCTGTGCTAAATTGCTTCTACAACCCCACAATATTCTACTACACATTGGTTTACCCCAACGACCCCTACTACTCATCGGGCGATGACATAGGCAACAACTACGACTACAATCGCTGGGGAGGATGCGAAAATTCGATATCTTCGACACCTTTCGAAAACGACAAGACCATATATGACCCCTGCCCCGAGGGGTGGCGAGTGCCGAGTGGGAGTAGTTGGAGTGGATTTGATAGTGGCAACTTCAGTGCTGGTAATTCGTGCGGAGTCTACAATGGCAATAGCTTCCCTTATTGTGGAACGAGGCACTACCTCAACGATGGGGATATATACCAAAGTGGATCAAATGGATATTATTGGAGTGCTACGCCCGATGATGTCACGGAGATTGATTTGTGGCTAACATCCTACACATACGTTCCTTCACACCTGCTTAGTATCGAAGAGGGAGATGTGGATGGAGATTGGTTATATTTCAAAACAAGTGGTTTTTCTGTGCGACCTATGCGAATAGCTACATCGCTTTGCGAGAATCAATAATTCCACGACCATTGTCTAGTGCCCACGAAACCAGACCTTCGAGGTGCGGAACAAGCGAATGGCCCAAATCCGAAAGGCTATACTCCACCTTGGGCGGAATCTGCACATACATCTTGCGAGTGATGTAACCATCTGCTTCCAGGGTACGCAGAGTCGAGGTGAGCACCTTTTGTGATAGCTCGGGAATCTCACGGCTTAGCTCCTTGAATCGGATAGTTTCGTTGTGGTAGATTGTCATCATCACCAACATCGACCACTTGTCACCTACTCGTGAAAGGATATCTCTAATTGGGCAAAAAGTTGCGCTCTCATTTTTCATGCTCACTCTTGTTTGGGGTTGTTAATTATCCAAAAATAGTGAACTTTTTTTGATTGGCAAAAAAAATCAAAAAAAGTTCATTTTTTTTGCAATTGTAACACGTTGGTTTTCAGTTTTACTTACCTCGAGGTAACCGCCTTACTCACACGTAACTTATTGTTTTTCAGCAAATAAGGTTTTATATTTGCAGTACGAAAATAAATTATAAACTTCAAAAACAATAAGCTATGAAAAAGTTACTTTTAATTCTATCCATTGCTCTACTTTCGGTAGTTCAACTCTCGGCAAAGCAGACCCCCAAAACCAAGCAGCTCATAGAGCGCAACAAGGAGTTCCGCAAGGAGATTATCCAGCTCGCTGACAACGTATACACCGCTAGCGGATACGACGCTTCGAACATCACAATGATTATAGGCGACGACGGCGTAGTGCTCATAGACACAGGCAAAGTCCCCGAACTCATAGAGGAGGTATACGCAGAGTTCCGCAAAATCACCGACAAGCCAATCACAGGCATAATCTTCACCCACGGGCATGGCGACCACACACAAGGAGTTCCAGTATTCTTGAAGGATAACACCCCACAGATTTGGGCAGCCGAGAGCTTCGGACGTGAAAATGTGTTCCCCACAGCAGCTGGACTAGTAAACCCACGTGGTCACCGCCAAAATGGAATGACTCTTGCTCCCGAAGTACGCATAAACAATGGCGTTGCTCCACTCGTATACCCTGGTGGCAAGTATAATGGTTCGGGTGCTCAACGTGACCTAGCGTTTGCGCAATACAAGCCATTCAACCGCAGTGCAATCACCAATTTCGTGAGTGAGCCAAAGCAGACCATCACAATTTCGGGCATTACATTGGAACTCACACGCACCTATGGCGAGACTGCCGACCACCTAGTGATATGGTATGAGGATAAGCGCATAATCTTCCCAGGCGACCAATTCTACAAATCGTTCCCCAACCTATATGCAATTCGTGGCACGGAGTATCGTGATGTACTAAAATGGATTGAGGCATTGGAGGTGGTGCTTAGCTACGATGCAGATATTATTGCCCAAGGTCACACTCGCCCAATCATTGGCAAGGAGAATGTGAAGGCGGCAGTAGGTGCTTACCACGAGGCTGTGAAGTTCGTGTTCGACAAGACTATTGAGGGAATCAACAAAAATATGACCCCCGATGAGTTGGTGGAGTATGTGGTTTTGCCTGAGCACCTAGCTAAAAACCCAATACTCACGGAGTACTACGGACGTGTGGAGTGGGCAGTACGCAATATATTCAGCGGATATATGGGTTGGTTCGATGGTAACCCAACATCACTTCGACCACTTCCAGTAAAGGCTGAGGCAGAGCGATTTGCAAAGCTAGCAGGAGGCATAGACAAAGTGGAATCAGCAGCTCGCACAGCACTCACAGAGGGTGATTATCAATGGGCAGCAGAGCTTTCGGACAGATTGATTGCTTTAGAGCCTACCAATAAGGAGTTCAAGCTCATCAAAGCCGACGCCATGAATGGACTTGCCGACAACCTCATAACTGCCACAGGTCGCAATTTCTATAACACTGTAGCCAACGAACTACGCGCAGAGTAAATAAACCCAAAAAACATATATAAAAATGAAAAAACTATTTTTAACCGCTGCACTATCTCTTGCAGCATTGGTGGCAGTCAATGCCCAAAGCTTTACGACTTACTCGCTTAACAACAGCAAGTTGCACGTATATCAAACGATGGATGCAATGGGTGATGTGAGCTTTATCATCGAAGGTGACAAATCACTAGTAATACTCGAGCAACCCCTATTTTGGGAGAATATCAAGGAGTTTAACACCTACGTGAAATCCCTCAACAAACCTATCGACAAGGTTGTGGCGAACTACCACTCACTGGGATTGGCAGATTACCCACAAAGCAAGGTGATGATGCCATCTGCAATGGTTGAGTTTGGCAAGAGCGACATGGCAAAGGGTATGATTGCGAAGTTCGAGAAGGGATTTGGCGAGGCTGCCGACTTCCGTCCACACAAAAAGGCTAAGGGTTTCGATGTGCCCTCGACCCAAACTTGGGCTGGTGTAGAGATGAAATTCACCCCAGGTGCAAAATCGGACTTCCCAGCGGCGAGTATCCTCATTGATGGCAAGGCATACTACACTCACTTTTCGCCCTCCATTTCGCACGCTTCGCCACTTCAGGTACGTTCACGTGAGAGCATAAATGCAATTCTTGCGGAGCTTCAAGCCATAAAGGCATCGGGTGCGGAGTATGTGGTAGGTTCACACGGAGCACCAGCTACACAAAAGGAGGTTGCGTTCCAAATCAAGTACTACAACACCGTCAAAAAACTTCTTAAGCAGTGTAAATCAGCCGACATGTTTGGACAGCGACTAATCGTAGCGTTCCCAGCGGCTACGGGCGCAGAGAACATAAAAGCAGTGGCTAAGGCACTCTACCCCAACGAAGTTGCAAACCCCGAAAAAGAGGCTTTGCGAGAGAGGATGAATGATTACTTGAATATGGTATCCAACCTAGACGAGACAATCGCTGAAGGGTTGTGGGCTAAGAGTGGTGAGGTATCTATCATCACACCACGTGGACACTTCTTCGGCACAAAGAGCATAATGAACGACTTTCTGAAAAAGACATTCTCGAAGTTCCAATATCGCAAACTATCAAGCCTTAGTGAGGTGATAAACGTGTATGGCGACTCTGCAAATATCCAACTTTACTGGATGTTCGACACCATAGATGCCAAGGGCAAGAAGAACCAAGGCAGAGGTCGTGAATCACTAATATTTGCCAAGGAGAATGGCGAATGGAGATTGGTGCATGTGCACTATTCACCTGCTCCTGCAAAATAGATTTGGTTGTAATCCTACACAAAAAAAATCTCTTTTCGGCATCACGCTGAAAAGAGATTTTTTATTGCGACCTCGAAATTGATTTACAAGGCGATTTGCATTTAGAGCAAACCTCGTCCCACCTTAATAAGAGCCCCCTCCTCGGTAAGTGCAATCGCCATTTTGTCGAGAATTCCATTGATAAAGGTGCTACTACCTGGAGTGGAATAGAACTTCGAAATTTCGATATATTCATCCATGGTCACCTTCACAGGGATTTCGGGGAATGACACAAGCTCCGACATTGCGATAATCATAATTAGATTGTCCATATATACGATACGCTCCACATCCCAATTGGCGGTAAACTTCTCGACATACTCTTGGTTGCGACTAAAATTCACTAGGGATTTTTGGAATAGAGTCTTTACGAAATCACGATCATCATCATTCTTAAACTTCTTCATAACCTTAATGTCGATGTGCGAAGGGCGAATAGAGGTGAGTGTACGCAACACAAGTGGCAATACAAAGCTCAAATCGGAGCTCCACATCAAAGATTGCTCCTCCAACACATCGTCCAATAATTCGCAGTTCTGAACCTCCACCAAGAAGAATTGCGACCACATCTCTACATCCTCCTTCATGGAGTTGTCTGGCGATGACATATATTTCTTGAAATGGTCGCTCTCGGAGAGTTGCGCATATAAGGTTTTGATAAGCTCAGGAAAAAGTTTCCATGTGAGTTTACGTGATGCTACATAGTCGTTAATAGAGTCTGCATTGTTGAGCAGTTGGATAAACGCACTATTTTGGAGTTTGGTATTGGGATTTAAGTCCTCGTATGTTGTGAGATGTTTCTTGCGAGCTAACTCTTGTCGCTCCTCAACATATTGCGCTATCTCGGCAGGGAGAAGCATCAGTTGAAAATATAAATCATAGGATTTGTCAATAGCACTCATTAGCGTCTTTTCAGAGGCGATGAGATTGTCACCCTCACTTTGGAGGTGTGCATAGAGTGCTTTGAGCACCTTGATTCGAAGTAAACGTCTACTTAACATATTTCAGAACTTTTTGCGGCGGTAAATATCGACCGCTTTTTTTAATACTATATATTTCCAAATAAAAAAAGGAAGGTGTCATAAACACCTTCCTAATGTTGAGCTACAAGGATTCGAACCTTGAACGACTGAACCAAAATCAGCTGTGTTACCATTACACCATAGCTCAATCCGGTGCTCTAAAGCGATGCAAATATAAGGAGGATTTTCGGTTCTACCAAATATTTTGACGAAATTTATTATAATTTTTTACACTGAATTTTACGGTAATTCTTCAACTGGCTCTCTCTGAAGAGATTTAGGCAATGGCAGCGACAAGCGAGAAATTGACAATAAAGTTGCCGCAGCTGCAAAACATCCACTAATATATAAAATCTGATTTGCACTCTCTTGAGGAATGAAATAGAATAGCAGCGCCACCAATGATGCGCCAAGAGTCTGCCCCACCAACCTTGATGTAGCCATTATTCCACTCGCCGAGCCACTACGATGCAGGGGCGAAGATGCCATAATCACGCTATTGTTGGGTGGCTGAAATATACCAAAGCCTACGCCACACAGAGCAAGTCGCCACACGATATCTGCCGACGAAAAGTTATCCGCCGAGATTGCCCCCAACGAAAAGAGTCCAATGGTGAGCAGTGTGAGACCCACACCGCCTAATATACCTGCATGCACGCGCTCCACCAAAAAACCTGCAATCGGAGCTGTAATAATATTGAGTGCTGGCCACGCTGCAATCAGCAGACCAGTCTCCACAGCACTACACCCCAGCTGCACCTGCAAGAAGAATGGCAGGGCAACCATAGTGGACATGTGCGCCACGAACGACAACACGGAGGTGAATATAGAGAGTGAAAATATAGGTATACGCAACAAATCGAATGGCATAATCGGAAACTCTCGCCTGAGCTGACTCCTCACAAAGATATAACCCACCACGCCAAACACCACCGCTAGCAAAGATATAACACCCCACGACACACCATGCGACAGCGATGTGACCACCGCAAAGAACAGACCAAAGGATGCCACATACAACGCCGCATCTCGCCACCCAAACGAAAGTTTACTCTGCAAAATAGGATTCTGGGGGATATACTTCCACCCCAACGACACCGCCACGATTCCGAGCGGGATATTTACCAAAAACAACCACGACCAATCGGCAACAGCCAAAATAGCACCTGCAACCGTAGGGCCCAGAGCTGCTGTGACAGATACCACCGTGGAGTTGATACCCAAACCTCGACCCAACATTTTGCGTGGATATATAATCCTCACAACCGAAGTGTTTATGCTCATAACCGCACTTGCACCCACACCTTGAAGAACCCTAAAGAATATGAGAGATTCTAAGCTCCACGACATTGCACACCCCACCGAAGTGACCATAAACACCACCAAGCCCGAAAGATAGACTCTCTTATAACCCCAAAAATCGCCCAAAGCTGCAAACAAAAGCAGTGACACGACAATCGAAATTTGGTAACTATTAACAATCCATATAGATTCCGAGGGCGAAACCCCCAAATCGGCAGCGATAGTGGGCAGAGCCAAATTGGCTATCACACCATCCAACACACCCAACGACACAGCAAACAAAGCAGCCAAAATCGCCCAAAACCGATTGGGCATAGCCACACCGTCCCACTCGCTAGAAGCTACTTGATTTTGTGTCATATCTTTCTATTTAGAGACTGAATTAGCCTTACGCTTATTAATTGCCTCACGTCTGTTTGCGCCATTGCGCTCCACATTCACAACCTCGACATCGTAGCGCAATGTTTCATAAGGTGCTATGCCTAGGGTTTCGTCCCCAACCTCTCCGTATGCTAGTTTTGAGGGTAAAAGTGCTGTGACTTTGCCGCCCTTACCTATCAACTTCACACACTCTTGAAGCCCCGAAGGGAGTGTAGAAAGCCCTCCCATGAGTGGAATATCCTCTCCTGAGTGAGTGGTGAACAACTCTTCGCCACTCTCTAGGCGTGAAATAGTGTAGTGCAACTCCACCCAGTCGCCATTGTTGCGAGATATTAAATTTTGGTCGCCAATAACTTTGATATTGTAAATCATGCCCGACTTAGAACGGGTGTAATCTCTATCTTTGAGTGAGAGCTCCATTAGATACTCCTCCTCGTAGGCTCTCCTACGCTCTGGCTCTATGTAGAGTTTGTATTTGAGGTACGACGAGCGAGCATCCTCGGGGGTAAACAATAATTTACCACTGCCACTGTGCGCTATTGCGGCACCCACGACATTGAGGTCTATCAAAGAGTCCATCTTCAGTAGGTTTTGCGCCACACTCATGCCTATGATATACGCCAACGAGTCGCTCTCGGAGGTTAATACTGCAGTGGGAGCCTCCAATCTTTTGCTCTTCGAGCTATTTGAGCCACCACACGCCACTGCGCTCACTGCCACCAACAATAAAATTGCGGTCTTAATTTTTGAAATCATATCTTAGTTTTATTATCTATTCGACACTATTGACACTCCGCAAAGCTTGTAGAGGATTCTAGCCCCCACGATTGCATCTATACGCTCCTTGGGCGATGGGGTCACCTCCACCACATCAAAACCTATGATGCGCCTACCTGACTCCACGACCCTCTCCAACAAATATACCGCCTCATTGAACGACATACCACCTGGAACAGGAGTACCCGTGTGTGGACAACAATTCATCGAAAGTCCATCTATATCGAAGCTCACATATACGTTTTGAGGCAGAGCATCGACTATGAGTTTGCACTGCGCAGCCCACGTCACACCCTCAAATCTTTGACGAGAGAGAGTTACGTCATCAAACATCTCGACTCTAGGCGAAGATTTAGCCACGGATAGCTCCTCATCACAGAAGTCACGAACTCCGACCTCTACGATTTTTGTTACACTATCCACATCACGCAACACGTTGTGCATAATCGAGGCGTGCGAAAACTCAAAACCCTCGTATGCCTCACGCAGATCGCAATGGGCATCTATGTGCAAGATTCCGAAATCTAGGCAACGCTCACCCAATGCCTTTATTAATCCATAAGGCGTAGAGTGGTCTCCGCCTACCAAACCTACTATTTTACCTTGGAGTAGATATTTGCGACTTTGATTATATATTTTGGTGTTCAACTGCGCAGAGCCATCATTCACACGTTTTACTCTTCGCGAAACCATAAAATCTGTGACGCTACCACCCTCCTCCAAGTGGTCTATAACTCGTTTGGCATCTGACCTCAACGATTGCGACATCTCTTGAATCGAGTAATCAACATCCGCAGTGGCTATACCCTCACGCCATGCATCGGGAGCTGAGGGGTCGTATAAGTCTAACTGTGTGGATGCTTCGATTATCGCATCAGGGGCAAAAGCTGTACCTGCGCCATAAGATACCGTAACATCCCACGGTGCAGAAATTAAAACAACTTTGGAGTCTGACACCTCGCACGGAAGCCCGAAGTATGAGCCATTGTCTACCCCCACGCCATTGGGGTCAAAATCTTTTAAGTTCATCACAAAAGTATATTTATACTGCAAATGTAACAAAAATAAATAGGATTACATACACTAGCATAAGATATTAATGGTATCTTTGCCACGTTTAAAATCAAAACGGATAGAAAGTGAAGATAGTTATTGATAGTGCCATACCATATATTAATGGTGTTTTTGAGCCATTTGCCGAGGTTGTATATTGCCTTGGTGCAGATATTACACACGATATGGTGGTGGATGCAGATGCTTTGATTATTCGTACACGCACCAAATGCAATAAGGCATTGCTTGAGGGGTCGGCGGTAAAACATATAGCTACCGCAACTATTGGTTTCGACCACATAGACTTGGAATATTGCGCAACAAACAATATAGAGGTGACATCAGCTGCAGGGTGCAACGCCAGAGCTGTACTGCACTGGATGGCTGGCGTGTTGGCACACCTAAGCCAAACGCAAGGGTGGACTCCCGAGCAAAAGAGAGTGGGAATTGTGGGAGTAGGAAACGTGGGGCGACTAATCAAAGAGTACCTAGAGGCGTGGGGATTCAAAGTTATATGCTCTGACCCTCCACGTGCGCAAGAGGAGGGAATTGCTGAGTTCAAGAGCTTGGAGGAGGTGGCATCAGTAGCCGATATACTAACCCTACATACACCCCTAAACTCTTCGACATACCACTTCATAAACAAAGAGATATTGGAGCTGTTACCAAAAGGAGCAGTTGTAATAAACGCATCAAGAGGTGAGGTCATAGATAGTGAGGCACTCAAAGTATCGGGGGTGGATTGCGTGTTGGATGTGTGGGAGAATGAGCCACATATTGATTCCGAACTACTCGAAAAATCACTACTCGCCACATATCACATAGCTGGATACTCCAAGCAGGGCAAAGCAAATGGCTCGGCTATTGTGGTTAGAGACGTAGCACAACGCTTTGGATTACCTATTGACAATTGGTACCCCGACGTGGAGCAGATAACGCCACAAAATGTGTCATGGCAGGAGGTTACAGAGTCGATTATTAACCACATAGATATTGCGGCGGAGAGTCGAACCCTCAAAAACCATATAGCCGATTTCGAAACTCTGCGCAATAACTACAACTATAGAGATGAAAAATTCTAGTTATTAACTAGGAGTTACACCAAAAAAATATTAACTTCGCTGAATATTTATAACACACACAATGGCAGAACACAAACTAAAGATAGGTATTACCCAAGGTGATACCAATGGAATTGGCTGGGAGCTGATTCTAAAAATATTCTCGGACACACGAATTGCGGAGCTTTGCACACCAGTTATTTATGGTAACTCCAAAGCTGCGGAGTTCTACAAACGTGGGCTTTCGGATGTGGAGTCTATCAAATTCAACACCATAACTTCAGCTCGTGATGCTCAAAAGGGAAAGGTAAACCTAATTGAGGTAGGCAACCCCAATCTAGAAATCAAAGTCGGCGTGCCAACCCCAGCAGCTGGAATGGAGGCTGTGGATGCACTCACCAAGGCAGCCGAGGATTTGAAGGTTGGATTATTGGACGCTATTGTCACAGCACCATTCAACAAGGAGACAGTGCAAGGCGAAGGATTCCAACACACTGGGCACACGGAGTTTATGAACTCAATGTTCGAGGGCGAAGATATGATGATGATGTGCAGCGATTTGCTTCGTGTGGGACTTGTGACCAAACATATTCCACTCTCGCAAGTTAGCACAGCAATCACCAAGGATATGATTGTCGAGGATTTGAAACACCTACGCCAAACCCTAATCAAGGATTTTTCGATTGTGGAACCACGCATAGGCGTCATGGCACTCAACCCTCATTCGGGGGATGGCGGACTGCTGGGTGACGATGAGATAAACACCGTAATCCCTGCAATCAAGGAGGCTTTCGCTGAGGGTGTTATGGCATTTGGACCCTACGCAGCCGATGGATTATTCGCTAATGGAGGCTACAAAAAGTTCGACGCTGTGCTTGCAATGTATCACGACCAAGGCTTAATTCCATTCAAAACTCTTTCGCCCGATGGAGTGAATTTCACGGCAGGACTATCAGCAGTGCGCACGTCGCCCGACCATGGTGTGGCGTATGATATTGCAGGCAAAAATATGGCCGACACACAATCTATGCGTTCGGCGTTGTATATGGCAATAGATATCGTGGAGTCACGTCGTCGCTACGCCAAAATGTCGATGAACCCTCTGCAACGTGCCGAGAGAGAGAAATCGCACAGAGATATGTCGGTGAAGGATATGAACCTACCGAAGTCAGAACATTAAGTAGTGTAAAACAATTATTGTCATATTTTTAAAAGCACTCTTGGAGCGATATTTTTCACTATTAAATTTCAGTATAGAACCACTATATTTTCAATTCAATAGCAAAAAATCTCATCTCCAATAGCACTCTTAAAAACACACCAATAATTATTTTACCCTACTTAGAAATTTTTAATTCACTCAACTACTAAATTTTATTTCGTCTCGTAATTGTGGAAGAGATTTTTAGGTGGGTGGAAAATTTAATTATAAAAACAAAACAATGATTAAAGTAACCTTTCCCGATGGCTCCGTGCGTGAGTTCGAAGCGGGAACAACAGCATTTGGTGTTGCGGAGAGTATCAGCCCTCGTTTAGCTGCGGACTGCCTCGCTGCATCAATCAATGGTGAGACTGTAGATATGTCTTACCCAATCAACAGTGATGCCTCTATCAAATTCTTCAAGTGGGATGATGCGGAGGGTAAACACGCATTTTGGCACACCTCGTCGCACTTGTTGGCGGAGGCTCTCACGGAGCTTTACCCTGGCATCAAGTTCGGAATTGGCCCAGCTATTGAGAGCGGATTCTACTACGACGTGGACTCTCCCGTAACTATCAAGGAGGAAGATTTGGCGAAAATCGAGGCTAAAATGACAGAGCTCGCTCGCAAGAAAGAGTCACTCACACGCACCGAGGTGTCGAAGTGCGATGCTCTCAAAATCTTTGGCGACAAGGGCGAAATCTACAAAACAGAACTTATTTCGGAGTTGGAGGATGGAACAATATCGTTCTACACCAATGGCTCATTCACAGACCTTTGTCGTGGACCTCACATTCCTCACACGGGTCACATAAAGGCTATTAAGCTAACTTCGGTAGCGGGTGCTTACTGGCGTGGAAACGAGAAGAACAAGATGCTCACACGTATCTATGGTATCTCGTTCCCCAAGAAATCTATGTTAGATGAGTACCTTGCAATGATGGAGGAGGCTAAAAAGCGTGACCACCGTAAGTTGGGTAAGGAGTTGGAGTTGTTCGCATTCTCGCAACGTGTGGGTCAAGGTTTGCCACTATGGTTGCCTAAGGGAGCTGCACTTCGTGATCGCTTGGAGGGATTCCTTCGTAGCGTACAAAAAGAGTATGGCTATCAACAAGTTATGACTCCAGTTATTGGTAACAAGGAGTTGTACGTGACTTCGGGTCACTACGCAAAATATGGCAAGGATTCATTCCAACCAATCCACACTCCAGATGAGGGTGAGGAGTTTTTGTTGCGCCCAATGAACTGCCCTCACCACTGCGAGATTTATAAATTTAAGCCTCGTTCATACAAAGATCTTCCAATCCGTTTGGCGGAGTTTGGTAATGTGTATCGTTATGAGCAGACTGGTGAGTTGCACGGACTAACTCGTGTGCGTGGATTTACTCAAGATGATGCTCACATGTTTGTGCGCCCAGACCAACTTTTGGATGAGTTCAAGAGTGTGATTGACATTGTGTTGTACATATTCAAGACATTGAAGTTCGACAACTACACAGCTCAAATCTCACTTCGTGACCCCAACAACACCGAGAAGTATATTGGCTCGGACGAAAACTGGGCTAAGGCAGAGCAGGCAATCATCACAGCGGCAGCAGAGAAGGGTCTTAACACAACCGTAGAGTTGGGTGAGGCAGCATTCTATGGTCCTAAGCTAGACTTTATGGTCAAGGATGCAATCGGACGCAAGTGGCAACTTGGAACAATCCAGGTGGATTACAACCTCCCAGAGCGTTTCGACCTCACATATAAGGGTGCAGATGATAAACTTCACCGCCCAATCATGATTCACCGTGCGCCATTTGGCTCTATGGAGCGTTTCGTGGCTGTATTGTTGGAGCACACAGGTGGTAAATTCCCATTGTGGTTGTCGCCCGACCAAGCCGTTGTATTGCCAATTTCGGAGAAGTATAATGAGTATGCAGAGAAGGTCTCGAGATTCTTGAATCGCCGTGACGTTCGCACCACAGTGGATGACCGCAACGAGAAGATTGGACGCAAGATTCGCGATAATGAGTTGAAACGTACACCATTCTTGCTTATCGTGGGCGAGAAGGAGGAGGCAGATGGACTTGTTTCGGTTCGTGCACAAGGCGAGGGCGACAAGGGGCAAATGTCTCGTCAAGAATTCTGCGACTACGTAAACGGAATCGTGAAATCGGACTTCGAGGCTAATAGGCTGACTAAGGATGATGAATAAATAAAATTGGTGACTTACCTTTTAATGGTAGGTCACCTTTTTATTCATTAATTTGTTATATATTATTTTGGTGACAATTACAAAAACAGATACAACTCCAAAACAAAATGAAGATATGAAAAAAACAGCATACATACATGTCGGTATGCCAAAAACAGGAACAAGCGCAATACAATCGACCCTACAAAGATTCTTTCGTGAAGGAAAACTAGATAAATTTGATATGCAGTTTCACTCGTCAAATATATCAAGAAACATACACCACCTTTCATATACTGGAGACGTAGAGTTCTTCGCTGAGCAGACACACAAAAAAATTCGAAAACATAGCAAAATCGGAGCGAAAAATGTGATTTATAGTAGCGAACATATCGCTGCTGTATTCGACAACAAATACAAGGGAGTTCGAGTTGATTTATTGCCAGCATTAGCCACGGCGTTTAAAGATTATAATATCAAGATAATAATATATATCCGCAGACAAGATATTCTCATTGAATCGCTCATAAACCAACATTTCAAGAGCGGACGCTACACCACATACGACAACACTAAGTTCTACTATAAGGAGTTGCTAGATAAGTGTTCGGAGCTATTCGGCGGCGAGGTGATAGTGCGCAAGTATGAGCAGGGGGCTCTATATCAGAGTGATGTCGTAACAGACTTTTTGCAGATTATTGGGCTAGAGGAACTAATAGATGATTACAAGAAAAAAAAGGGTAAAACCGTAAACTCATCTCTCGCTCCTAAAGCGTGCCGCATTGCTGCAATAAACAATCAGCAATACGCATTAAATGAGGCAGAGATAGAGTCCAAGGTGGAGCATGTTGAGAATCAGTACAAAAATGGAGTGATTTCAAGGAGTGCCTACATTACGTACATGTATGATTATTTAAGAGGTATTGACCAACAAAAATTTCCATACAGCGCAATATCCACACAAAGCAAAATCCTAAAGATGAACTCCTCATTTTCATACAGCACCAGTAACCAAGGGCTCTTCTCGGCGGAGGATAGAATGAAGATTATGGCACAATACGCAGAGGATAATGCCGCTGTGGCAAGGGAGTACTTTGGCTGCGAAGATGGCAAGTTATTCAACGACAAGATGCCCAAAGAGGTGGTAGACATAAATGAAGAACCAAGCGTAGCAGATGTAATACAGGCAGTTATGCCAGTCCTAATCAATCTTACACAACGTTGTGAAAGATTGGAAAGACCACTACTAAAACGCTTTTTCTTAGATCGCAAAGATTTTGGGAAAAGAGTGTGGGAAAAATTGAGACTCAAGTATGCACGTATTTTTAATAAAAGGTAATAAACTTCTGTTTGGGAAATGTAATTTTAACGAGTGTTGATTTTCGAACTCGCACCACTCAGGGAGCTAAAAGCAACTAAGCACACCGCAATACAACCACAAACAACAGAAAAAATCGAAAAAATTTGCACAATATTTGAGAAAAGTTTATATCTTTGCAAAAATCTCTAAGCACGAGATGATTTTAAGTATAACTAAACATAGGAGGACAAAGCTATAGCAGCACCAAAACCATTCCAGTCGAGACCTGCATTCTCGGGGAATAACACAGCACGCCCAAAGCCAGCGGGAGGAATGCGTGGACGTAGATTACCAGAAAAGGAGAATCCACACCGCATCAACAATGAAATCAGCGCACCACAAGTTCGCTTGGTGGGTGACAATATCGAAGAGTCAAAGGTACTCTCAATTCGCGATGCCATAAAGCTCGCAGATGAGATGGAGCTAGACCTAATCGAAATTTCACCTAAGGCTGACCCTCCAGTGTGTCGTATTGCAGACTACTCTAAGTTCCTCTACCAACAAAAGAAGAAGGCTAAGGAGTTGAAGGCAAACCAGACTAAGGTTGTACTCAAGGAGATTAGATTTGGACCTCAAACCGACGACCACGACTACAATTTCAAACTTAAGCACGCCGAGAATTTCATTAAGGATGGAGCAAAGGTGAAGGCTTATGTATTCTTCAGAGGTCGTTCTATTGTGTTCAAGGAGCAGGGTGAAATATTGTTGCTCAGATTCGCAACCGACCTAGAGGAGATTGCTAAGGTGGAGGCGATGCCAAAGCTTGAGGGTAAGAAGATGAATATGATTCTTGCACCTAAGAATAAAAAATAGGCTATACTACACTACACATATAAAAGTTCGATGTTTTAATTAGACGTCGAACTTTTTTTATTACCTTTGTATTATAGGGGAGTTCTAATTTCTCCCCTACATAACCTAAATAAACCAAACCTATGAAAAAAGAACTACTCTTTTTGACACTCCCTGCTATTGCGGCAGGTATCGGTTCTGTGGAGGCTAAAAGCAAAGCCCCTCAAAAACCAAATATCATCTTCATCCTAGCAGATGATATGGGCTATGGCGATGTGTCGGGTCTAAACGAAAACTCGAAAATTCACACTCCAAATCTCGATAAAATGATTTCGCAAGGTGCATACTTTTCGGATGCACACACCAGCTCATCTGTGAGTACGCCCTCTCGCTACTCAATCCTCACAGGTCGTTACAACTGGCGCAGCCGCCTAAAGCAAGGTGTACTAAGTGGATACTCTCGACACCTAATACCCACATCTCGCACAACTATGGCGTCACTACTCAAGCGTGCCGACTACACCACAGGATGCGTCGGTAAGTGGCACTTGGGATGGGATTGGAACTTCTCGGAGCAACCCACAAATATTGACAACCTATCGGCTGAAGGCAAGGGAGTTATTGACTATACTAAGCCTATCACCAATGGCCCCGTGGATTTGGGATTCGACTACTTCTGGGGAATTGCAGGCTCACTAGATATGCCTCCTTATGTGTGGATGCACAACGATATGGTCTCGGCAGCTCCCGACCACGAGACTCAAGACAAAAAGAGTTGGTGGCGCAAAGGACCTACTGGCCCCGACTTCGTGCACGACCAAGTGTTGCCTACGCTCACCGACAAAGCTATAGATTTCGTGAAGGAGAGCAGCAAAAAGAAAGATCCATTCTTCCTATATCTACCCTACCCTGCACCACACACGCCAATACTTCCTACCGAGGAGTGGTTAGGAAAATCCAAGACCAACCAATATGGTGACTTCGTGATGTTCCTCGATCATGAGGTGGGTCGCCTACTCACAGCATTGGAGCAGATAGGTGTTGATGAAAATACAATCGTCGTATTCACCACAGATAATGGATGCTCTACAACAGCTAAGTTTGATGAGTTGCACGCTCTAGGGCACTACCCTAGCTACATATTCCGAGGCAACAAAGCCGATTTGTATGATGGCGGTCACCGTGTGCCATGCTTGGTGCAGTGGCCAGCAGGTATCAAGGCTGGGTCACGCCTAGATCAAACAATATGTATGACCGACTTCTTCTCGACATTTGCCGAAATTGCAGGACTTGAGGTTGCCGACAACGAGGGTGAGGATAGCTTTAGCCTAAAACGAGTGTTTGACGACACTAGCTACACAGAGCAAATCCGCAAAGCTACTGTACACCACTCCATAACTGGCGAGTTCACAGTGCGTTGTGGCGATTGGAAACTCCTAGCAAGCCCATCATCTGGAGGTTGGAGCTTCCCACGTCCAAGCAACAAAAAGACTCTCGAGGGACTCCCATCGGTGCAGCTATACAATATGAAAAACGACCCAGGAGAGAAGAATAACGTACAAGATCAACACCCCGAAAAGGTGAAGGAGATGTTCGAAATCCTACGCAAAATCATCGCTGACGGACGTAGTACCGAGGGTGAATTGCAGGCTAACGAAGTGCGTATGCCTTGGACTCATCTTAATCAGGTGTTCTTTTAATTGATAATGTCTGGACTGCCTCATCTCGAGGTCAAAGATGCGCCAGCATCTTCCAGCTCAGCGGGGAGCACCCCGCCCGACGGAGTCAGTCCAGACACTATCGCCCTCCACTCCTAAAAAGCACTTTTTAAAATAAAAAGTGCATAGGAGGGCGCAACCCCAGAGGGGTTGAAATGGTAATTTGACGATGGGGGTTTTGGGGAGATTAAATCTCCCCAAAACCCCCATCGTCAAAAAACTACTTTCCCTTAGAAAAATAGTAACCGTCTCCACGAAAACGCATTGACTTGCACACCCAATAGCCATAATTTTGCACAGGATTAAAAAGTGTGTAACCGTCTCCGCAATGAAGTAAAGAAACCGCCGATTCATCTATGATGCTCGGCGGTTTTCTGCTACATTTCAGATGATTTCCATTTGTCAGGCAGTAGTTCACGCAATTTTTCTTGTGGCGTTGATGGCGAGAGTTCAGCAAGTCGATTTATCACATCACAAAAATATGCAAAGCTATTCACGCCATTGAGCCGGCACGAGATTGCCAGCGAATAAATCAACGCCATTCGCTTCGCACCCCGCATACTCCCTGCAAACATCGAGTTCTT
>JBCQUV010000001.1:0-155059 GCA_047173765.1 Rikenellaceae bacterium | reverse complement strand
AAATAATCGACCTCGTAAAAGGCTCGGATACCTCACGCCAAATGAAAAATTCAAACAAATATTAACTATGAATTCAGTTGCATTTGCAGGTTGAATTCAGCTAATACCAAATGTTGCAAATATAAAAAAGTATATAAATGGCTCGGAGAGATTGACCGAAGGGGCTGCAATTGACGACAAAGCAAGCCACACCACAAAAAACGCAACCATGTTTTTGAGCGACATCAACGCCACCTGATCCATCCTCACACGCCTGTGATAGAGCACAATATCGCTAAAATACAGACCCACAATATAGCTTATGCTCAACAGAGTGTTTATGATGTAGATATTACCCCAGAACATTGATTCGTGAAACGTATTCTGCCAAAACAGCTCAAAAAGCAGAAAATAGATGTTAATTACTATCAAATCTATCGCCACGACTGTTAGCGATATGATTTTATTTGTCTTCTCGACTTGTGACATAAAAAACCTAATATTTTGAAATTTATAAACCTACATTTTTTCAATCATATCTGCATCAATAGCTGCCATTGCCACTGCGACAACACCATCTATACTCAATACGACTCGCCTATCTCTGGCACCCTTCACCCTCATTAACACCCCCTCATATCCAGCAAATTCACCTCCCGTGATTCTCACACGAGTACCCTTTGATAGGTTGGTTTCTAAACTATCCAAATATATAAGTTGCTCCAACGATTTTGTTGTCACTCCGATAAATTGTTCCATATCCTTGCTTGGAATAATAATTGGAGATAACACCCCATCAACCTTAGTTAGCGTATTATGGAGAAAATTTATATCCTTTTTTATCTGTTGCAACTGCGCTCTATCGACCTTCACAAATATCAGATTGTGAATTGCAGGAGCAGTCACCATGCGTCGCCTACCTCCAACAGTAATCGACTTGCGGGTCATAGCAATAAAATTCTCTATCGAACGAGCATCCAACATAGCCTTAGCTTTAAACTCTCGTTTAAAGGTGGTTTTCATAGCATACCACGCACTATTTTGATGAGAATAATCTACCATAAATCAATTCCTAAACTCTTACCTCCATTTGGATTTAACACCGACCAAAAATCAATAAATCCAGATTTAACAAGAGGCTAAAACACTACTTTTATTTACCTTTAAATACCCACTGCAAAGATAGTTATTTATATTTAAATAACCAATTATTTACCATTTCCGAGACAACTAACTATCAATATATCACAACAATACAACTTCCAAACAACTCTTATACAATAAATTAAATACAAAATCATTGTTAATCCACAGAGGTTTTATACTCTATTTAACGTACATACAAATTAATAGTAAATATATAGTATTAGCATAACGACAATTGATGTTATGTATAATAACAATCATGATTAATAATAGAACCAAATTTAGCATAAAATATAATGAACCTCATTTTTTTTTATATCTTTGCTATTAAGTATAAAAGTGAGTTCGGATTTTCGAGCTCAGACCTCTTAATTCGCCACGACCTCTATGAAGCTGAAATACTCCGCACTAACATTCCTACTACTCTTTGGCATAACATCCCATGCCGAAGAGTTGAGTATTGGGAGTATAATTCCAACTCTGCAACCCAACTTCCAAAGCGAAATATCTATTATGTTGGGTGGTGACGTTATGTTTCATCAACCACAAATAGATGCCGCATTGACTTCTGATGGTAGCTACGATTTTAGTGATTCATTTCAATACATAAAAAATAGCTGGAGCGAATGCGATGCCGTAATATTCAACCTCGAAACCACACTCACCGAGGAGAATTACAGCGGCTATCCACAATTTGCTACACCCAAGGAGATAGCTCAAAACCTACGAGATTGCGGAGTTACGCACCTAATGTTGGCAAATAACCACACCTGCGACAGATATGCCAGCGGCATACGCAACACTATAAAATTTGTGAGGGAAGCAGGCATAGAGAGCGCAGGAAGCTACGTGGATTCAATAGCATGGAGAGAGCAGACACCTCTATTTATTAGACGAGATGGATTGAAGATTGCCGTACTAAACTACACATACGGCACAAATGGAATACCCACACCGAAAGGGATGGTTATACCCAAATTAGATACCGCACAAATGGCAGAGGATATACGCCTAGCACAACGACAATACGCAACCAACATCATCGTATTCCTACATTGGGGCAATGAATATCAATCAACCCCCTCCACGGAGCAGAAACGGCTAGAGAGGTGGTTACGCAGCCAAGGGGTAGATATTATAGTGGGGTCACACCCTCACGTGATACAGCCCGTCGATATAGATAGTACGGGGGTAACGATATATTCGCTCGGAAATTTGATTTCGAACCAGCGCAAAAGATACACAAATGGTGGATTGCTAGTGAAATTGGATATTGTGCGCAATCTGCGAAGCGGAGAGTGTAGCTACGAAATAACCAAACTACCACACTTTGTGTATAAAGCTCCGCTCGGAGATACTCCACGATACTACTGCATACCCGAAGATATGATTGACTCCATAATCAAAGAGCCATCGCAACGTGAGGAGGCTAAGATATTTTTTGAGGATAGCAAGAAATTACTTAAAATGGACTCTACTTATTAGTCCATCCGCTGAGTCGCTCCGACATGGAGAGCTTGCGTGGTTGAGTCGGGATTGCGGCATCTGTGGGGATAGGTTTTAGGTGCTCACGACGCTTTATCATAGAGTATATAGTGCCCCAATCGGGGATTCCGCCCAGATTGCGATCATCTATAAATAGATCGGCTTTGAGTTTTCGCGAGAAGTTATCATCCTTGACGCTCTCCTCTGGATAGTCTCGATTCACGGCATAAAACTCCACGCCTCGCTCACGACACCACGCCACAGCCTCCTCCAGAAGTTCGCCCTCACGAACACTCCACAATATCAAGCGATGGTGCTCCGATTGTAGGAGTTTCAATGTATCCGTAGCAAAAGCTCTCTCTGCGCCGATTTGGGGATAGCGATGCTCGACTATCGTACCATCAAAATCTACTGCGATTGTCATAATCCAAAAATTACCACTTCCACTCCAAACGAATAATATCCTCCTCTATGAGTTTCGTGCCCGACTGCACCTCTATGATTTGGAGGTCGGTCAATGCCCTAACTGAGTGCAGCTGACCCACTTTGATGTGAGCCACAGAGCCACGACCCACGCGCGTAACCACACCATCCACTACCAACTCACCTTCGCCATCCAAGAATGTCCAAATCTCTTCTCTAAAATTGTGATATTGATAGCTTATGTGCTTACCCGCTTTGAGACATAGGAGCTTGGTGAGAGCTTTGTGACCATCGGCAAGATTCTCATACCCCATAACCTTGTAGCTACCCCATCTACGCTCCTCATACATGGGGCGTGCTTGAAATGTGTCGGCATACGATTTGAGGTTCACACTCGCATCCTTGGAGCTAACCAAAACACCATCTGGGCTAGTTGCAACAATCAAATCTTTGACTCCAAGACAAACAATAGGTATATTCAACTCATTGATAACATGATTATTCTGGCAACCCTCACCCAAAACAACTGCTCCAATGGCAGCATCCTCAATCTTCTCAGACAAAGAGTTCCATGTTCCAAGGTCACTCCACTCGCCGCTATATGGAACTAAAGCTATGGAGTCCGCCTTCTCAACAACCTCGTAGTCGAAGCTAATCTTGGGAAACTCCGAATATCGAGAGCGAACATCGAGAAAGGTATCAGCTTGGATATATTTATCTATAATCTCCGAAATATATCTCAAACGAAAAGCGAAAACACCACCATTCCACACTGCACCTTCATCTATCAGCTCTTTGGCTCTAGCCATGTCGGGTTTCTCGGTGAAGCGATTTACGGTCACAAACTCATCGGAGTGTGACTCTTGATTGGGGACAATATAACCAAACTTCGTGGATGGCTCTGTGGGCGTAATACCCATAAGCACCATATCTACATCGTTGTTTTCGACCGTCTGCACCATCTTTGATATAGCTTCAAGGTAACCATCTGCGACGTACGAATCACTTGGCATAACCACAACTACCTCGTCCAAATCACACCCCTTACCCTTTATGAGATAGGATGCCGAGAGCGCAATTGCTGGGAATGTGTCACGACGTTCGGGCTCAGTCACAACATCCACGCTACAATCCAATTGATTGAGTATAGAGTCATATTGCGACTCACTCGTTGCAACTATGATATCTGCATCTATCTCCGACTCACCTATTTGGCGAGCAATACGTTGCACCATAGACTCCAACTCTCCAGTAGGAGATTTGAGGAGTTTTAGGAATTGTTTGGAACGAGCATCATTGGACAATGGCCACAAACGCTTACCCGAACCACCCGAAAGAAGTATTATTTTCATTTAATATTAATATATACAAATTAATTACCCATCACACTCTATTTATCTGACGACGATTGACCATAACCATAACCATATTTTCGACCATAGCCACCATAGCCATACCCTTTTCTAGATGCCTTGACTCCAACCACCACAGTGCAAAGAGCTGGCAACTTCTCACTCGCCTGCATCTCGTTTATTAGCGAATAATCACTCTTAGAGGTGACATTAGCCCTACATACATATAGCGAAATGTCGGCGAGAGAGCTAAATTGGAACGTGTCGGTCACCATTCCAACAGGTGCTGTATCTAGGATAACGTAATCGAAATTGCGTTTCAAAATATTAATTGCATCTGCTGTCGTTTCTCGAGACAGAAGCTCCGTAGGATTTGGAGGTATCGCTCCTCCATACAAAACATGCAGATTGGGTTGAATCTCCTCCACTAGCCCCATCAAATCTGTGGTTTGCCCCGACAGATATGAAGTTATACCTGCGCGTGGAGTAGTTGTACCCAAAATTTTGTCGAGTCCAGATTTACGGATATCAAGTCCCACAACAACTACCTTTTTGCCCATAAGAGCAAGGCTTATAGCCAAATTCATCGACACATAACTCTTACCCTCGGTTGGGTGAGTAGAGGTCACGAGTATGGTGTTGGCACCCTTCGGTAGCATATACAACAGGTTAGTCCTCAAGTGTCTAAACCCTTCCACCATGACATCGTTCTTATTCTCTGCGACAACAATACTATTGCCCACATTTGGCATCGTCTTGATGTATGGAATAGCTCCAACTACTGGCACACTTGTAATCTTCTCCACATCTTTGATGCTCTCGATTCTGAACTTCAAGAACTCAATAAGTATAATGACACACATAGGCAATGCAAATCCGAAAATCAAAGCCACCATATATATCATACGCCTATTGGGCGATATTGGCACACCCGAAGATACCGTCTCTTCAAATATTCGAGCATTATTGGCAGTGGTCGCCAACGCCATAGCATTCTCCTCTCGTTTTTGGAGCAACATGAGGTATAGACCCGATTTAATCTCCTGTTGGCGCATGATACCTATCAACTCACGCTCACGAGTTGGGGCATCGTATATGCGACCTGATGAAGCTCTAGATTTGCGCTCCAACTCCCTTTGGGTGAAAACCAAGGTTTGCTCCACACTCTCGATTGTGACTGAGATTGTGTTACGGAGCTCGTCTATATTGGCATTGAGATTCTTCACCGCTGGATTATTTGGCGACGAACTCTTGAGGAGTCGCTTGCGAGCCAACAACAAGTCGTTGTAATTACCTATTATACCCGACAAACTAACATCTATAAGCCCCACGTTTGCAGGCAAAATCTCATACTTATTCTCCGTTTTATTGACATACTCCTTTAGGAAACGAACCAAGCGAAGCTGCGTAGCATTATCCGAAATACGTTGCTTATACTCCACATTTTCCGACACTGCCAACCCTGCATCACTCTCCACACTCACGATTCCTGCGTTTTGTTTATACGACTCAAGTTTCTGCTCCGTAGAGTTCAACTCTCGGTCGATAATCAAAATTCGGTCGTTAATGAACTCCGAAGTCATGCGCGACACCTCATTCTTGGCATCTGCCGATTCGCGATTGTAGACCTCAATTAGCTTATTCACAAAATCGACTCCTCGCTGACGCTGCGTAGTTGTGAAATATAGATTCACCACCGTTGTGGTTTTAGAGACTGGATACAACGATAGATTTGCTTTATAGCCACCAGCAACAGCTCCTGGCGAAGCTATAGTGGCATAAAAATCTTTGGATGAGTCCCAGCTATTGAAACTATAACTATCCCTAATGTCGAAGTTGTAAGTCACCGATGGAGTTGTGAGCTGCGCAGGAAACGAGTCAAACTCTTTGGTTAGGGTCTCTCCATTCATGATGGTTGAAACCGCCACGTTACCACTCTCCAACTTGTTAAAGGTGAGCTTAGTATATCCATTGATAATAGATGCCTCTTCGGGCGAAATCCACACCTTTATAGGTCCACTATTGTATAGCTCCACATCGCTAAATCGACCCGACATATAGTAGTTTATGTATAAATCTAACTCCGAAACTACACTTTTGATTAGCGACCTAGAGCGCAATATCAACAACTCATTATCGAAGTTGCTCGACGATGTTTGGGTTACACCCATACTCTCCAATTGAGCCTCCAGACCCGAACTCTCCTTGCCTATGTTTATGACAATAGAGGAGTTCACTTGGTAGACAGGAGTAGTGTAGCGAAGATAAACCCACGCTCCAGCAAAACATACAACAACAGAAAGCACAAACCAATACCAATACCCCAAATAGGTAAATAGCAACTCCTTAAAATCTACACCCTCCTCCTTCACGATACTATCGGTATTCATATATTCTTTCATAATATTATTATACTAAAGAGTTAGTGCCATTACGAAACTCGCAATAGACATAAATGTTGATACAAATGTTATCCAAATCGTGGTGCTCGAACTTATAGCCGAAGTGTTACCCTTAGGTTTGTTAGGGGCAACATATACCACATCGTTTTGAGTGAGATAGTAGTACTCCGAAGTCACTAAGTTTGCATCATTCAGGTCGATAGTTATAACCTTTCGGTCGCCATCCTTACCCTCTCTAACCAACTTCACATTGTTTCGTTGCCCATATATGGTCAAATCCCCCGCCATAGCCAACGCTTCATATATGTTTACCTTCGCCGAGCTTATGAGCTGAACACCTGGAGATGCAACCTCACCCAGCACCGAAATCTTGAAATTGGTCATCGTAACCGACACAACTGGCGGCTCAACCAAGTATGGTTCCAACTTTTTCTTTATATCCTCCTCCAGCTCTCGGCAAGTCAAATTCAAAACCTCGATTTCGCCCAACACTGGAAAATCAATACTCCCCTTCTCATCGACCACATAATCTATATATTGAGTCGAAGATGAAGAACCAGTTGAACTTGTAGGCTTCATCAAATTAAACGACTCTGCGGCAATAGGATCTGTGGAGTTTACAAATATCGAAAGAATATCATTTGCAACAATACGAGCTGCATAAATCTCCGAAGATGTTGTGCTCTGCAACAATTCAGAATCCTGCAAATAGGGAATCTTTTTATACGCCGTACAACTCAAATTCAACATAAGAAATAACAATAATACTACTTGGCTGATTTTCTTCATAAACATCTTATTTTTAATCCAAAACTATATCAACTTGATAAAGTCGCGGCAAAGATAATTATTAATTATTGAATATCAACCATATTGTATAAAAGATTGTATCATTTAGTCTAAATAAAGATTCAAGGCAAATTAGAGCAACATATTAGCACAATTATAAATTGTATTTACTCTAAATACCCCACCTAACATTTATACATACTTTCGTAGTATTTTTCATATTCTCCAGATGTAATATTGTCCATCCACTCTTGGTTATCGAGATACCATGCCACGGTTTTTTCTATGCCTTCTTCGAATTGCAGAGATGGTTCCCATCCGAGTTCCGACTTCAACTTATTGGAATCTATTGCGTAACGCAGGTCGTGACCTGCACGGTCGGTTACGTATGTTATCAGACCCAGGCTGTGACCTTCGGGATTTCCCAGAAGTCTATCCACAGTTGCAATAATTACCTTTATAAGGTCTATATTTTTCCACTCATTGAATCCACCTATATTATATGTGTCGGAGAGTTTACCCTCGTGGAATATCAAATCTATTGCTCTAGCGTGATCCACCACATACAACCAATCTCTCACGTTTTCGCCTGCCCCATACACAGGAAGTGGTTTTGAGTGACGTATATTATTTATAAACAGCGGTATCAACTTCTCTGGGAATTGATATGGACCATAATTATTCGAACAGTTAGTCACCACCGTAGGCATTCCATAAGTGTCGGCAAAGGCACGCACAAAGTGGTCACTCGATGCCTTAGATGCCGAATATGGAGAGTGGGGGTCGTAGGCAGTTTGCTCTGTAAAGAATGTACCATCCGCCTCCAAAGTCCCATAAACCTCATCGGTCGATATGTGGTAGAATCTTTTGCCTTCGTAGTCGCCATTCCACTCATTTTTAGCAGCTTGAAGTAGCGATAAAGTTCCCATAACATTGGTTTGCGCAAATGTAAAAGGGTCTTTGATTGAGCGATCTACGTGGCTCTCGGCTGCGAGGTGAATCACTCCATCGACTTTGTACTCGGCAAAAAGCTCAACCATCTTTTCGAAGTCGCAGATATCCGCCTTAATGAATGTGTAATTGGGCTCATTCTCAATATCTTTGAGATTTGCTATATTACCTGCATAGGTCAATTTATCGACGTTAATAATGTGATACTCAGGATATTGCGTGACGAATAAACGTACTACGTGCGAGCCAATAAATCCAGCTCCACCTGTGATGATTATATTTCTTTTGAATGACATATCTATTAATCTTTTAATTCTGCTATACACTTTTTGAGGCTCTCCGTCCAATATGGAATTTCGACACCGAAAGTCGCTTTTATCTTTGTTTTGTCTAATACTGAATAGTGTGGACGAGTCACCTTTGCAGGGTATTCATCGGAGTGTATTGGGCGGATATTACAACTATTTTCGCTCATGCTAGAGATATGTTTAGCGAAGTCATACCACGAGCAAACACCTTCATTACTAAAGTGATACACACCACACTTATCGAGCTGATTAGTCTCAATAATATGAGTTACGGCATCTGCCAAATCCGCCGCATTGGTGGGAGTCCCCACTTGGTCGAAGATTACATTTAGCGCGTCTCTTTCGGCAGTGAGTCGCTGCATAGTCTTTACGAAGTTTGCACCATACACAGAGTACAACCACGACGTGCGGATTATTATATACCTGCATCCAGACTCTCTCACGCTCTGCTCCCCAGCAAGTTTTGTCGCTCCATATACTCCAATGGGGGTTGTTTCGCACTCCTCGGTGTAGGGTACGTGTGCCGAACCGTCAAACACATAGTCTGTCGAGATATGAATTAGGGTTGCACCCGACTCCTTTGCCGCCCTAGCCAAGTGTGATACTGCGGTGTTGTTTAGCAGGTTTGCTGTCGCCTCGTCATCCTCCGCCTTATCGACATTGGTGTATGCTGCGCAATTAACAATCACATCAACATTCTCGCTTGACACCATATTATATATAGCGTCATAGGCAGTGATATCCAACTCCGCAACATCGGTAAATATATATCTATCGGTGCTCTGCGCAGAGACTCTTCGCATCTCACTGCCCAACTGTCCATTAGCTCCTGTTACCAAAATTATCTTACTCATAGTAGTTTACGTCGTATGAAAATGGTGAGTCAAAATCTGCAAATCGTGAATTTTCCATATCCTTGCCCGAGAGTATTGCATCCTTAGAGTCTATTCCCCACTCTACACCCACGTCGTTCCACATAATTGCCCCTTCGGACTCTTTGTTGTAGAAATTGTCGCACTTATATTGAAAAATTACCTCCTCGCTAAGCACCACAAATCCGTGAGCAAAACCTCGTGGGATAAATAGTTGTCGGTGGTTATCTTCGCTTAGCTCCACAGCCACATGTTTGCCATAAGTGGGTGACCCTTTGCGAATATCTACAGCCACATCTAACACTTTGCCCTTTGTCACACGCACCAACTTACTCTGTGCATAGGGTGCTTTTTGGAAGTGCAAACCCCTCAACACTCCATACTTAGAGTAGCTTTGATTATCCTGAATAAAGGTTGTTCGGCAAACCTTCTCTTCGAATTCTCTCTGCGAAAACGACTCGTAGAAGTAACCTCTCTCGTCGCCAAAAACTCTGGGTTCGATAATCACAACCCCCTCTATGTCCGTCTTTATAACCTCCATTATCTTGCTGCCTTTAATTCGTCTATTACCTTTAGGAGGTATTGACCATATTGATTTTTGAGCATTGGGGCTGCCAACTCTCTCATTTTGTGCTCGTCAATCCATCCATTGCGATATGCTATACCCTCCAAGCAGGCTATTTTGAGTCCTTGACGCTTCTCGATAACCTCCACAAATGTGGATGCTTCCGACAGAGAATCGTGTGTGCCCGTATCCAACCACGCAAATCCTCGACCCAAAGTTTGTACCTTCAACTCTCCTGATTTCAAAAACTCTTGGTTTACGGTAGTAATCTCCAACTCTCCACGTGCCGAAGGTTTTATGTTTTTAGCCACCTCAACCACCCTATTAGGATAGAAATATAGCCCTACAACGGCGTAATGCGACTTTGGTTTCTCGGGCTTCTCCTCAATCGAGAGGCAGTTGCCACCCTCGTCAAACTCCGCTACGCCATATCTTTCGGGGTCTGAGACCCAATATCCAAACACGGTAGCTTTATTCTCCTCGTCAGCACATCTCACCGACTCTGCCAACCTCCTCGAAAAACCTGAGCCATAGAATATATTGTCACCCAAGACCAAACACGCCGAGTCGTCACCAATAAACTCATCGCCAATAATAAACGCCTGCGCCAAACCATCTGGCGAGGGTTGCTCGGCATAAGTAAACTCCACGCCATAATCCGAACCATCACCCAAGAGTCTTTTGAATCCCGGCAAATCTTGGGGTGTAGATATTATAAGTATTTCGCGGATACCAGCCAACATCAACACCGAAATTGGGTAGTAAACCATAGGTTTGTCATATATAGGCAGTAGCTGTTTACTAACTCCCTTGGTTATAGGGTAAAGGCGTGTGCCCGAACCTCCTGCAAGTACAATTCCTTTCATCTCACAAATTTTATTTGTAAAGGTAACACCTTTTTATCAAAAATGCAACTTCGATATATTCTTCTTTTTTTTTGTATGTTTGCAAAATGAAAATTATAAAAGCAACACACGCCGAGTTAGAGAGGGTAATGGAGATATACGCCATTGCCGTGAAATATATGCAATCCAATGGTAATCCCACACAGTGGCAGGGAGGATACCCCTTTCGTGAAACCGTGGCTGAGGATATCGACCTAGGCAGGCTGTATCTACTCATAGACGACAATTCACACATCATCGCACAATTTTGCTTCTACGTGGGTGACGACCCCACCTACGCATACATCGACGGAGAGTGGTTAAACGACAACTCATACGGCGTAGTGCACCGCATAGCAAGCAGCGCAGAGAGAGGAGGTGTAGCCAAAATATGCCTGGATTGGTGCTTCGAACAACACCCCAATATACGCATCGACACCCACACCGACAATGCGCCAATGCTGCACACACTGCGCCAAAATGGATATACCGAGTGTGGCGAAATCATAGTCTACAACGGCACACGCCGAGTAGCATTTCAGCGAACAAAATAGAGCGACTACATAACCCCGATATTGTCGAGGAATATAATCATCATAATTATAGGGCATACATATTTCAGCAGAAATATTATGCTCTTCACAAATGTAGGCTTCAACTCACCATAGTTGGTAAGCTGCCCCACAAACATTGCTCGTTCCATGCGCCACCCCACAAATATGGTGGTGAAGAATCCACCCAGAGGAATTAGCAAATTGGCAGTACATTTGTCGAGCAAATCAAACACCCTCATATCAAACAATCTATACCCCGACCACACGCTAAGCGACAATGCCGCCACCGTAGCCAACACACCCACAAGCAGCGTAGTGACCACAGCCGCCTTACCCCTCGACAGCTTCCATTCATCTATAATGTAGGATGTTGCAACCTCATGTTGCGCAATAGTAGATGTGAGTGCTGCAATCACCAGCAACAAGAAAAACACCGATGACCACACCACGCCACCAGCCATTTGATTGAAGATACCAGGCAGCGTAACAAACACCAAACCCTCGCCTGCACCCACCGTGACACCCACGCTAAAGCAAGCTGGAAATATAATAACGCCCGACAATATAGCCACAAAGGTATCTAGCAAGGTGACCTGAAAAGCCGCAGTACGCAAATTAGTTGTCTTGTTGAAGTACGAAGCATAGGTAATCAAACACCCCGAAGCCACCGACAACGAGAAAAACGCTTGACCAAGGGCTTGAATAATAACCTGGGGGGTAATCTTCGAGAAATCGGGATTAAACATAAACTCCAAACCCTCACGGCTATTCGACATAGTCAATGATTTGGCAGCCATCACAATAAGTATAACAAACAACACAGGCATCAATATCTTGGATATTCGCTCAATGCCCTTGTTCACCCCCATGTGTATGATTACGTGCGTAGCCAAAATAAATAGCCACGTGTACCCTATTAGCTTCCACGGAGTATTTATGAAGTTGTGAAACAAGCTAGCGTACTCTTCGGCCGAAGAGTATTTGGCCAACTCCCCCGACACCGAACAGACGAAATAATCTGCCGTCCAACTAGCCACCACAAAGTAGAACCCCATAATAAAAAACGACGCCAACATACCGCAATACCCCAGAGCTGTCCACTTAGGGCTAAGTGCCTTATATGCACCCACAGCATTTTTGCCCGTAGCACGCCCAATAGCAAATTCGCCAAGCATAATCGGCAGACCAATAAGCAATATGCAACAGACATAGACCAGCAGAAACGCCGCTCCACCATTTTCGCCCATAACATACGGAAATCGCCAAATATTACCTAGCCCCACGGAGCTACCCGCCGCCACCAATACAGCACCTACCCTACTACCAAATTGACCTCTACTATCTATGCTCATAAATTTCATTTTTAAAATAAGTAGGGTAAAATAATTATTGGTGTGTTTTTAAGAGTACTATTGGAGATGAGATTTTTTGCTATTGAATTGAAAATATAGTGGTTCTATAATGAAATTTAATAGTGAAAAATATCGCTTCAAGAGTGCTTTTAAAAATATGACAATAATTGTTTTACACTACTTAGAGCACAAAGATAGCTATTTTTTCGACACTCTCACAATTAACAAGGTAACAAACAGGTCGTTTCTACTACTTTTATTGTCATGCTGTACCATACAGATATTTAGTAGTGGTATATGTATAACCATACTTATCGGTTATGGTTATAATAAAAATTACAGGTGCTTGTAAATCATATAGCAGACCTAGAGTATAACTGAAGTTCTTTCGCACCAATCCATAAATAAAATCAGCCGCTTCATAACCTCCAATATTCATCACCTCCTTTGGAGTTACAGAAGTAGTACTTCCATTAAGATTCTCTCCATTGATAGTTGTAGAATAGGTATCGCTATCCCAATCATAAGCAGAAATAAAATCACTATCAAATTCACACTTCACTACTGCTTGTTTCATTTTGTCCGACGCATAGACTGTTGAACCAGCAGCTGTTGTTTTACCATTTTCTAGGCTATAAGTAGTACCACTTATAGTAAAACTCTCCACCGAGTATTCGGTAGTAATGTTACTCACTAAATCATAATTCCAAACATTTAGAGCAAATACACAAGCTCCATCGGTACCAGAATTTTTAATATTAAAAGTTTTTACACTTTGACCCGAGGCATCAACCAAATATACTGGTGGATATTGAATCTGCTTTACGGTATATGTCTTGGTATCACCCGCCACATTAGAGATCGTTATCACGGAGGTTGCAGTATTATTATACAACACCAATGTGGGTTCTACCGCAGCAACGTACGCTTGGCGTGTAGATTTGTGGTTTGCACTCTCAACGCCAGTTAAATTACACCCCTCAAAATCATACGGAATTGTTGTAGCCGACAATGTGATTGTTTTACCATCATTAGATTCATCAAAATAACTAGCCCAACCTGGATCATTTCCATCTTTATCCACGGTTGTTACCACTGTTTTAACATCTATCGTCAATGAATCAACAGACTCCGAGGCTAAATCATCAATACTAAATGTAATACTCTTGTCATTCACATCTCCCGAGAATAGACCGTTCGTATTATTCTCCACAACGTAAGATTGAGAGTGAAATATAACCTCATAATCAGGCGTATCTTCATCGTCATCAGAAAGAATATCGCCACTATCACCTACCAGCTTAAAATCACTAGACTGACGCAAATAAAGCACGGCATTTCCATCTCCTGCATTCGAGGGTGATATTCTGGCACGAAGTTCTGGTTTGACTGTGTATCTACCTGAATTATCGTAGGTCACAGAGCCATCGGGGTTTATCTTAAAATCTTCGTCGTAGTAGTGTGCGCTATCTGTTGCGTAGGTTGTGTCGTAGGTTATGTCGTCATCGTTCGTGTATGAAAAGTCGCTCCACGTCACTCCGTGGTCACCATTTACCACTACGCTATTGCCCTCGCCAGTGCCCTTGTAGCTGATTGGCGCATTGTCGTAGGTCACGGGTATAAACTTCAACATATCGCCAATACGCAGGCGCAGACGACCCGAATCATTAGCGGTGAAGTATACACGCACATAGGTCACGTCATCGCTCGATGGAATAGTGGTAATCGTGGACGAAAGACCATCGCCAGTTTCATTATCCGCTGGGGTATATATAGTGGGTGTCTCAGTAGTCCAATCGCCCGAACCTCCTCTCAACACTTCGCAGCGTTGAACCTCGACAGCATTGGTGTTGTACACATCATCGAAATCACTTGCTTGGACATATACCGTAGGCACGTAGTTTCCCTCCGCCGAGGGAGTCATAGAGAAATCTACGTAGCAATCCTCAAGTCCTGAGTCCATATATCCTTTGACATATACACGGCTTGTCTCCAACTCGGCGTAATATGTACCCTTGCTCACCAACACCTCGTAGCGATTGTTGGAGCTATCAATCACTAAGGAGTAGCTGATATTGTTGGCAGGAGAGTTCTCATCGGCAGCATCGTCGAAAGTTTTGTAGCCTGGTTTGTCGATATTGTCGATTACCACAGTGAAGTTGGTGTTACGCAATATATCGTATGTCAATGCAGACCAGTGTTCGGTATTGGTTTTGGGGTAATCGGCAGCATCTACAGTTAGTGGGTATTGCGCTTTGAGTGCCACTTTGTAGTAACCTGGGGTGTCGTAACCCGAGGCTTGACCCTTGATTATGATATATTGTGGATTAGTATCTTGATTCACCACATCATCCGACACGTAGTCACCGCCAGAGTTAGGGTAAAAATATATGGGGTCGGAAGTTGTAGCTCCCGTAGAGGTCACCGCCAAAGGCAAATATGTGATAGTTCCTCCCAAATCCTCGGGCACAACAAACTCCGTAGATGTGGTTGAGACCCCCTCATCATCCATAGACACCGAGGACATCACCGTACTACGAACACGAGACTCTTGAGCCGCATCACACATATAAATATCCGACATCGTGAAACTAGAGTCATCGTTTTGAACCTGCACCTTAGAGCATACACGAATCATATCTACCTCCGTACCAAACATCGCCTGCAACCACTCCTCATTGATAGCATCCATAACAAATCCGTATGACGACATCGGAAATCTATCTCGTACACTGGCAGGGTTGGGAGCGTTATTGTTGTATGTCTCCGCTAAGCCATGTATAGTACTTGTGCCCGTGTTGGCAGAGCCATCAGTGGTGTACACAATTCCATAATCGACTAAATTATTATCCAAATCGTAGTATGGGGTCATACCCTCAGTTAGCACCGCCATGGTAGAGTATGTCACGGAGTATATACCATCCAAGCCCACCGATTGGTAGCGATATTGACCAAATGTAGCGATGCCGTACTTACCAACCTCCGCCACTGTTGGAGGGGTTAGGAATGCCGTTTTAATTATCTGCTCATCATCCTCATACACCGTGAAATCACCCTTTGAATCTTCGTTTTCGTAGACCGTCTTGCGCCACGAGTTCAGCGCAGAGAGCGTAGTATTCTCACGAGTGGTGAGATTTACCACAATACGCATAAACGACGCATTGGGGTACTCGTCGAATATCATAAAGAATGTTCCATCGGCATTGATGGTGAGTGGCTCAATTTGAATAAGTGGCGAGTCGTCGGTGTAGACATTTGAGCCTGTGATAGCATGCTGCTCTGCATCCTCTCCAAACACCAAACACCAGCCATCATATATCACATCTTCGCACGAAGTGGACGAGGCACGACTCTCCAAAGATGTGAGACTTTTACTACCCAATGTTCCGATTACTTTGAATCTACCATTCTCCATCTTCTCTATGGAGTTCACCACCGCACCGCTCGTAGGCTCTACGTCGGTGTCGTCGAAGTTTTGGCATCCACACACCAGCACGGCTGCCAACATCAATAGTATATACTTATATATTTTCATAACCTCTTAATTTTCTGTCGCTGTTAAACTCTTTGCCAATTTCATATCAAACTTCTTGGTAATCATACCGCCCGCATTGGACAACATCTCGACTCCTACCTTTCCGATTAGGTAGCCTACTTCGTCGGAGGTTAAGAGAGTCGAACCATCCTCTTTAGTCAAGTGCGTATCATCCACCTCTATACGCAGTACATAGACTGCATCGTTACCATCCTTGTTAATTCCGTAATACTGGTCATCACCCACCGAAGTGTTGGTGTATAGTCCTAATTGGCTGCGAGTGGAGAGGGCTAGGTAGTAATAGAAATAGTTTGTGCCCATCGTAACCTTGAATTTCAACCACTCCAAATTAGACTCCATATCGCCCGAATCGACACCATACGAGTAGCAGGGAACATCCGTAAATCCATCTGGATAAGTTTCAAGAAAATAGTCCGACGACACATTATAAAATGACTCTCCACCATCGCTTTGGTATGCACTTACCGCCACGCCATTCATGTATAGCGTACCATCGGAGTATGTTGTTGTAATCTCGGCACCAGTCGCTGGATTTATCAATGTTGGCGTGAATGATGTTGTAGAGTACACGCCACTGACGAAAGGATAGTATGTAAATCCATTTGCTGTGGTTGCGGAGTAATCTAGTTCGGTTTTGCTCCTTATGAATCTCAAATCATACTCGTAGTTGGTGTATATGTAGAAATCTGCATATTTATCATTCTTGCCAATCGACATATCGCTATCGCTTGCATATATGTATATGTTGGGGTTCACCGACACATCAACTGTGGTATCTGTCCAATCATATATGGTCGAATATAGCGTAAGTGGCGTGTGATATGAGTTCAAGTTGTCGAGGTCGAAAGTAAACGACAGTTGATTGTGCACACCTTGCGCCCAACCTGTGGCATTTGTAGCTGGAGGGATAGTAATCTCTTCGCTCTCGTATACAATCTCCATTAGCTTGCCTTTGAGAGTGGAATCCTCCGTGTCGGGGGCGTAGTACGAGCGCAATATACGGACACTCACCATTGGAGCCGTCGTGCCATCTGTGCGATATGTGCTTAGGAGTTGCGGAAGAACAAACATCGCCGTGTCGTCATTGAGCATGACATTTACATATTCATATACGCCTGCGGTAGAGGTCTCGTGGTCTAGCAAGTTGTATGCAGCACTCAACTCCCCGTCCACCTCCTGCGGTGTAGAGAGTAGAGTCACACCCTGCGTAGCTGTGAGGTCGATAGTTGCCTTTGAGGACTCTATCGTCCAGGTCATATCGCCCGAAGTATCTATGGCTAGGAGTGCATCGGCCGACAACCCGTGGAATGTTATACCCTGCACGGTGAAGTACTCTTTGCCATCGTATGACACATCGGAATCTAATGCCCCCTTGACTCTAACTTTGAGCGTGAGTTTGGCTAGTGGATGCTCCAAATCGAAGCTCACTTTGCCGTTGGTGGTGTCGGAGTACGACAAGTCATAGAGTGCATCGCACACCAAATCGTCGTTGTTGCCCGCAAAGGCGTTCATCGTATATGAGAATTGTGGTTTTTCGCCATCCTCCTCTATGCAGGTGAGCTCCGACGCAGGATAGTAGGCAAAAAACGATAGTTGTCTGGTTTCGTCCACAGGCCAATATTGCGCACCATCGTAGCTCCACGCCGAACCATCCTTAGAGGTTTGGGTGAGGGTAAATGGAGTGTATATGTCGGTGGTGAAGAAGTTTAGCAGTTGGCTAGCCTCGGCATCGTCCCACAACAAATCATTGACGCCATCGCCACACAAATAGTATGAGTAGACTGTCAGTTCCGACACATCCGCTATGTCGTCCACCTCGGCACCCTTAGTCCAATCGGCATAGGTGGAGAATTTTACGCACCCTGAGTCGTCATCCACATTTGCGGCTGGCGACACATCATCCTTGGCGCAGCTGCTCACCATCGCCAAGAGAAACAACATCTGGAATATATTAATTTTGCTCATAACTATTATAGGGGAGTTCTAATTTCTCCCTGATTTTAATTTTTGATTAATAATTATCCATTTTTGTTTTTGCAAAAATGGGTTGTAAGTAGGGTAAAATAATTATTGGTGTGTTTTTAAGAGTGCTTTTAAAAATATGACAATAATTGTTTTACACTACTTAAATTAGTTAAATGTGTTAAAATCTGTTAAAATATAATTGTTTATAATTGTGGGCATTAGTTGTTAAGATCTACACTTTCGCCCTCCTCCCAATCTTCGAGAGAGCTACCAAATCCCGAGTCTCCACCCGAATCGGAGGGTTGAACCACAGACAACTCCCCATCAAAGGCGAAGTCAATGGTGATGTGGTACGAACCATCCGCTTGCTCGGAGTGGGTGACATATTGGGTAACATCCATGTATAGTGACTCCTCGGTGGTGTTGTCCACCAACTTGAATAGTGCATCTACCTCGATTGGGGTGTCGGAGTCGTGCTCGGAGGTGGAACTTCTGTCGCCCAAAGTACCAAATGTGGACATGGTAGCAGAGATTGTGCCATCGAAGAAATCGACCGCATAGGCTTTGTACATGGCGACTTGCAAGGTCGAGGGTGTGGTGCTGTTTTGGTCTCCATATACGTAGTAACCATCCGCAAGGTTGGTGATATCTACCAACGCTGGCATCAGGGCGTAGTATATGTTTTTGACATACGCCGTAATAGTTATAGTGGTATTCTTTTTGAGCGGCACAATTCCCGTGAGTGACTCCACGGCGGTGCGTGTAGAGGTCGAAAGGCTCTTGGTGCCATTGGCTAGGGCGGCTATCTCGGCAGCCTCCAAAATCATGTCGTCCGTGATAACGATATCCTCCACAATTGAGAGTGCCAAATCGCCTGGCTCTTGGACATAGGCACGGGTATCGGCACGCGAACGCAGAGGTGTGGCATCAAAGCTCTCGAATTTGAGAGTCGATATATTTTCGTGGTCTACGCATGTCACATAGTCAATTTGTCCGCTCTTGCGCAGCTCGTTGAACACCACTGCTGTGTATGAACCCACAGGTAGGCTCACATAGGATTGTATAGCATCGGTACTATGCTCGAACCAGTGCTCATAAAACAGAGAACCATCATCCGCATTGTATACCAAAAGCGTGACATTCTGCACATCCACACCACTCGTAGACCAATCCACAGAGATAGGAATCGCAATAGTCGAGACACACAGACAATCATCCGACAGTGGTTTTCGCTTGCACGATACTACAAACAGCAGTGCTAGCAGCAATAAAGAGATATTTCTTATCATTCTTTTCATCTTTTCTCCTCCCCCTATTTAGCGTTGCGATTGAAAAATAACCACACGAGTGATACTCTTGCTCGGGTGGGACCAAACCATGTGTAGTTTCCGCTATAATCGTGCACCGTGTGCCAAGTGTTGTCTATACCCCAGTGCTCGGTGTAGTGCTGATAGTTTGTTTTGAGGTAGCCAACGCCCAGAGAGTACTCCATGCGCAGGTTGCCATTGGTAATCTTGTCGGCAAAAATCGTGTGGGCGTAACCTCCACTCAAACCTGCCGCAATAAAGAACTCGCCTTGATAACCATCCGCTTTGCGCTCCATGTCGTAGAGTCCGCCTCCAGCGTATATGCCTAGGTGCCAACCCGTCATTACTGGGCGAGAGTCTCGATTGCCAAACCAATACTTACCCTCGATATTGCCGTGCAGCAGTTGGAATGTATTGCGTGAGCTATCCGAGTCGGAGTGCCAGTCGTTGCGACTGCTACCGCACGATGTCCACCATGGGAATATCCACTCTGCGGCTATACTCCAACATTTTTTTAATGGCACCTCAAACTCTAAATTTATAGCTGTCAAGGCATCAAACAGCAGATTTGTTTTGATGGCTAGCAGCGGTTTAAAGTTTGAATCTGCGGTGTCGGTGATTGGCGTTGGCTCCGTAGTAACAATCTGCTCTTTGTGTATAAATGGCATCTCCACGACCTCCTCCTTGGCGATAGAGGGTGCAGTGGTTTGGAAGTATATCGTCACAACTGAACCTCGGCGAAGTTTGGGGTATATGTGCTCGAACATGTAGTTGAATGGGCGACCACCTCCCAAATCCATGAGGTGTTTGTTGCGACTATCGACCATAGTGAGCCATTCATCATCGGGTTTAACTCGCTCCCAACTCTCTTCGGGCACACGGTCGATGACATCTAGCACTTCGTCACGATACTCCATATTGGATGCCGCAACACCACTTCGCAGACCCGACCAATCCACACCCGACGATTTGCTAAAGATGAGACTATCTGGAATAGAGAGAGTTTGGGTGAGGTGTGTGTAGAGTGAGTGGCTACGCTTGGCGGTGAGTTTATTGTTGTATGTAACACCACCCTCTGGCGAGGCATAGCTATCTACCTCGACCTTGGATAGAGAGAGTAGTGTGTCGCTGTTGAGCTTGGTGACGAGTGACGACAAATCATCAAGCGTCGATTTATTGCTACCGAAATTGGGGTCGATAGCAGTTTTATTGCGCTCGAAATAGATCTCGAGGCTCTCGGACTTCTGCTCCGTTTGACCATAGGCATACAGACAGAGCATCAGTAGAGATAGCGTAATGCAGGCTCTTCTCATATGTTTAAATTTTATTTTAAGTGCATACTCAATATGTGGGATATTGGCATATGGTCTATTCAATCACATATTTATACATGTGCAAATATGTAATCTGCGGCAAATCTAAATAATTTTGTTATTACCTCCAAATTAATACAATATTTTTTACAATTCAAATTAGTTTATTCGACTCAAATTATTGTATTTGCGCATAAAAAAAAGCTTTAAACACCATTGAAAGGGATTAAAAAAATAGTTATTTTTGTTTTATTTTTATGAAAAATAAATATTTTCGCTATATGGTTTGGAGTATTAACCCCAAATAAAGATTACTACAACTTGTTGATTAACAATGTATTATAGGGGGTAAAAGAACGATAAATAGGCACTTCAGGGCAATAAGCGAGATTTCGACACACAAGTTCGACACACAAGCATGTGTTGTAAGAAAATTACACAGATAAGAGAGCAGCGAAATTGCAATTAGTCATTTAAATATAAGAACTACGACACAATTAAATATTTAAATCGAAGAGATTAGATATCGTCTAATTCAAGTACTATCGTTATAACTTTATATCATTTTGAGAAATCTGACACAAAAGCTTATCAATGGTTTGCTGCTGGGCAGCAATAAGCTGTTGCTGCGACAAGATTGTATCAGTGAGCTTCGAAATTTGGGCAAACACCTCTCTACTCATCACCACATCTGTGGGTGGTGTGGCATGGTTCATAATCTTTGTGGGCTCATCTGTTTTTTTGAGCATTGAACCTTCGCCCGTGAGCAGCCAGGTGATATTGAGCCCCTCGAATTCGGTAGCAATGCTTTGAATTTTGTCGGGTTGTAACGATTGTCGCATAGATGTAATAAAGGCTGACGAGACGCCTATGCGCCTACCAAACTCTGTTTTACTCATATTTATGAAATTAAGATACTTTATAAGTCTCTCTTTTACAGTGGTTTCCATATCAGACCCTATTTTTATATTAAAATAATGCTTTAAATTATTGCATTTCGCAAAGCAATGCTTTATATTTGTACTGTTTAAAGCAATGGTTTACAAAAGTAATAAAAATATTACAATATAAAAAATGGTGAGAAAATATGGTGAAATCAAAAGAGTGGCGATATGATTCGGTGGTTGATGAAAGAGGGTAAATAAGTAGGGTAAAACAATTATTGCCATATTTTTAAAAGCACTCTTGGAGCGATATTTTTCACTATTAAATTTCAGTATAGAACCACTATATTTTCAATTCAATAGCAAAAAATCTCATCTCCAATAGTACTCTTAAAAACACACCAATAATTATTTTACCCTACTTAAGGTAGGGCGGGATAGACAAAAAAGAGGTAAATTACAGGTTATTTTTAGTTGAAAAGAGAAAAAAATATCACTTCGAACAAAACAGACGAATCGAAGTGGAAAATAATAATTAGATATGATAAAGACAGATAAATACAACAGATTGGCAGTTGGCGCAGATGGTTTGTTGAGGGTTAATATAACAGATATTACAGGGGCAGCTATTGATGCTGAACTATATGAATTTAGGGTTGAGCTCTATGGCAAAGAGATAGTGAAAGATAAGCCAGCAGAGAGCGAGATTTCGGACGAAGGCAAATATATAATATCATACGATGGCGAAAATCGAGTGAACAATGTGGTGATTGATGGGGAGTTGTATTTCATAATTGATAAATACACATTCAAACCCACATATATATATTACTCACAGTATGAGTCATACGAGGTGGAGGGCATATATGAGCCGCTGCAAAGAGCTTGTCACGGCAAGTTGGATTTCAGCATTACATATTTTGACTGCCCAAAAAGTGAGTCGCAAACAATCACAATATCGGCATTAGTACTAAAGGGCACGGATGGCACGGATGGCACGGATGGTACGGATGGTACGGATGGTACGGATGGCACCAATGGTACCAATGGTACCGATGGCGAATCAGCATATCAAACTGCCCTACGTAATGGTTTCGTAGGCACAGAGGCAGAGTGGCTACAATCCCTAAAGGGTTCAGATGGAACAACTCCAATCCTTGACACTACCCCCACAGATGAATCCACCAACGCTGTGACATCGGGAGGAGTTAAAAGCGCATTGGACAACAAAGCAAACATACACGACATCGTATATGACCAAATCATCCGCACACAAGAGGAGTTCGAAACACTCATCGCTAGCGACACGTGGCTAGGTGCTACGAGTGTGGCATTTGTGGGCGATGGGGGAACGCTGAAGTTCACACAAACTGGAGATACAAATATTGTTGTGCCAGATAATATCCGAGAAATATATGGTTTTAATGGGGCTGAAATATATGTAGTACAAACGTACGTTTATGACTCCACCACTGGATTTAGCGCAGTGGAAAATAGCGGAAATAGTTTGGTTAAGATTTTTAATCTCGCAATATCAATATGCAAAGATGTATCTTACGCCGACTACGTTGATTATAACACATCACAAATAGGATTGAATCTATATGCAGACTTTTTTTCTTGCAATATAAACATCGCAAGCTCCGCAATATATACTATCCCTATATTGAACGCTAATAGATTAACTGACAGCTCTATTACGTGTACAATAGATGCAACAAATCCTATGGATCCTTGCTACAAACCATCGACAATAAACTATTGCGACGGTTGCGAATTTACATTTACAGCCCCAGCAGGTAATGGTTACAGCGTTTGGGATGGTCTGTTTTCGGGATTTAAGTCACTATCTAACACATATATTGAACTTGTAAATATAATCGACTCAGATATGTCTGCATATATAATTGGGAACTCAATGCGCATAACAAACTGCCATATCAAAGGGTATGCATCAGCTCCATTGTTTTCGAATTGTCAATTTATGAGTAATTGCATAGGTGAGAATGTGGGATCCATGTATAACTCGACATGTAGTTTTATAGACACTGCCACCGTAGGGAGAATCGAAAGCTAAGCATCGACAATGAATAGCATCATATCGACCTTAGCGGCAATTGTGGTATTAGTAGGGGCGTTCGTGTGGGGACGCTCCTCTACCCCACCGCCCGAAATTGAGGTCATAACAAAGATAGATACAATCCACATAGTCGATACTCGCCCCGACACTATAATTCAAACCAAATATATAACAACCTATCTCACCACAACAGACACCGTGGAGGTTACTAAGGTAGACTCCGTATTGGTCTATCTACCCATATCGACATACGTGTTTGGAGACTCGACATACAGAGCCGAAATTAGCGGATATGAAGTTGCACTCAAATCCATGGAGATATATCGCAGCAACACAACTCTGCAATACACGCCAAAACTATGGCACATAAATGCAGGCGTGGCAAGTTACACAAACATAGGCTCCGCAGATATATCACTGCGCGCTGGGGTGGAGTACAGGAAAAACAGATGGAGCATAAGTGGTGATTACGTTATGGGGATGGATGGAAGTAGCGGTGTTGCAATCACGGCGCAATACTCGCTGCTTAGTTTTTAACACAAATAATGCGAATTAAGTAGTGTAAGTAGTGTAAAACAATTATTGCCATATTTTTAAAAGCACTCTTGGAGCGATATTTTTCACTATTAAATCTCAGTATAGAACCACTATATTTTCAATTCAATAGCAAAAAATCTCATCTCCAATAGTACTCTTAAAAACACACCAATAATTATTTTACCCTACTTAAAAACGAATCATATTTTCAAAAAAACGACCTAAAATATTTCAAACCTTAATTCGCATAAAAAATGAAAAGAGTAATTTTAGATGCTGGACACGGCATAGATACAGCTGGCAAGAGAAGCCCCACATGGGCAGATGGCTCACAACTACTTGAGTGGGAGTTCAATAGAGATATAGTTAGCAGAATAGCCCACAGCCTCAACTCTCTGGGCATAAACTACAACATAATCACCCCCGAGAGGGAGGATATACCACTCCCCGAGAGGGTACGCAGAGCAAACGCTATACACGCCGAAGATAGAAGTTCATACCTCTTAAGCATACACGCCAACGCTGGGGGTGGCACAGGATGGGAGGCATTCACAAGCGTGGGCGAGAGTTTGAGCGACACATACGCCGAGATACTATACGACAAAGCCAGAGCGCACCTTAGAGATTTCCCTATACGCAGCTGCTACACGGATGGCGACTCGGACAAGGAGAGTGGGTTCTACATACTCCGCAAAAGCACATGCGCTGCCATACTAACCGAGAATCTGTTTATGGACACAGAGAGGGATTGTAGGTTTATAATGAGCAACACAGGCAGAGAGACAATAGCACAAATACACACAGAGGCTATTTTGAGTATCAACTCTTTGGTGTAGGGGTGCGTTGGTATATCAACTTTTTTCACTATCTTTGAGCCGTAAAATGCTAAGATAAACGAGAGTATGAGTGAAAATGAGAAGCCAACAAAATCTATTGGAGAGTATTCGGTAAATTTCAAAAAGCGCAAACCCGAAGAGGGCGACGTATTAATCCGAACCAAAAAACGTTATCGCCAAAAGGGCGAAGTGGTATCTGGTGCTGCAAAGATGCGTGCCAGCTACAAAACCCGAATTGCGAAAAAGGGACAGAGAAAGGCAAAGGGGTAACCAATGATTAGGAACAGGCAAGGGTTCGACTAATACTACAATTAGTCGAACCCTTGTCATTATATAAGACCGCAATTAAATTGACTGCAAGAATTTCACTATTGCATCACGGTCACTCTTGTCCAAAAGTCGGAATGCGTCAGAAGAGTATTTCGCTTGACCCTTGTGCCACATGATTGCCTCGTAGTAGTCACGAGCTCGCATATCGTGCAAGTGGCTGCTCTCGCCATTGGCGGTGAGGTTTAGGTAGCGACCCCAAAGCGGAGTGGTACGACACCATCCAGTGCGGATGTTATTGACCATACCCAAGTTGTGTTGCAAGAGGTCCGAATATGGCCATATCTTTTGGTTGGCATATTTAGGTAGCTTACCCTCCATATCCGCATCGCCCACGTAGTTGTCCGAACCCGTAGTCCACGATGGACGGTGGCACGCAGTACACGCCAATTCGTCGCTATAGAATAGCTCCTTACCACGCTTGTATTCGTCAGTGTCTATGTTACGAACCGATGGTACAGCCAAACCTCTATGCCACACCATGAATTGAGTGTACTCCTCCAATCCTAGCTCTGCATCCATTTGCGACGTTGTGCGAGCTTCGGCATAGCTCGAAAGCTTGCGATCGTATTGGGTATTGTTCCACATCAAGTAGTTGTAGATTCTGTACTTAGTGTATGTAGAGTTTATCTCCTCGTCGGATAGTGTGCCATCTGCGTTGTGATCCACAATCAAGAAATTGTAGTACGAATCGGCTGCCAATGCTGCACGTACCGCTGCATCCTCCGCCGTAGCATTAGCATAGGCTGTGGTACAGTAATTAGTGCGATATAGCGAATTAGAGGTCTCACGAGTCACATTGGTGATGTTCCATAGCGCATTCGAACCTGGGCCATGTTGCAAAGTTCCACGAGTTAGACCATAGGTGTAGCGACCCTTGCGATACGACCCATCAAGCTGCACGATAGACGCACCACGACGCCCTCCCCACGACATTGTAGATTGATACTCTGCCTCGGCGTCTATGTCCTCTTCGGTGATTGCGTCGATGAGTCCTGTGCCGTAGATTCCGATAGTAGCCTCCACACGAACCTCATACTTCGAGGGGTCGTTGATGTTGGCAAAGTACTCACTATCTTTGTAGTATATAGCATCCGAAGGTATCGACACTTCGGGGTATATAAGCTCGTATGATGTGCCATCTGCATATTGGTTATTCCACTCATCGGTGTAGCTCTTCCACTCGATTGTGATTTTTGACTCATCAAGTGGCGCAGGGAATGGCGAAGCACTCTTGGTTTGGGGCATACCCGTAAGCTCCGCTACGTAGGCGTTGTCTGTGGTTGCATCTGTCCACGTGGGACCTGTGATGCGACCATCTGTTATGGCTGCGCTAGCATCGCCAAAGTCGCCATCTGCTCCGCTGTTGTAGACTACGAGTAGGTAGCCATTACCATTGTTCGAGGTGTCGAATGTGACATTTGAACCCAAGTTACCCATACGCTTGCCGTGACCATAACCAGGGTGGCAATCAATACAAGCTTGACGTATGTACAAAGGTCCACGACCCGACATTGGCATACCAGCGTTTTTCTCCGACGAGAAGTAATCCTCGAAGAACGCCTCCCCGTGCAAGAAGTCATCATCCAAGCCTTGTGACGATACCGAATAGGTAGGTTGCTCAAAGCAGAATGGACCATTGATTGTTGTTGTGCCCAAATAACCTCCTGCGAAGTACTCCTCGGCTTTGCCCAGTGGATTTACTTCATCCTCTAGGCTCCACCCCTCTGACGAATCATCAGCACACCCCACAACTAGTAGTGCGCTGACGATAAGTAGAGAAATTTTTGAATTTAATATTTTCCTCATTGTGTGTTTGTTAAAGTATTAAATATGAATTGATTAGTACATGATATAGAAACCATCGTTGATTGCACCTTGTGCAGTCTCCAAAGCCTCTAAAAGTGCAGCACAAGCAGCAGCAGCAGCTGTGTTCTCGGTTGTCCAAGTGAGGTTATCTCTAAATGGAGCTTGCATATTGTTTACACTTGCAATAGCGTAGTCGATAGCCGATTTGATGATAAGATCCAAGTTTGAGTCACCCGATTTGATATATGCGCTAATTGAGTTTGCAGCAGGCTCATCGTAACGAGTTGCATCGCTGAAGTAATCATCCGCATATTGCACACCATAGTATGCCTCCTTGATACCTACGATATTGTTGGTGAAGTCCGTAACAGAGTTGTGCGAGAACCAAGACTCTACGTCGAGTACATTACCCGATTTGATTGGGTCTGCAATCTTTACAGAACCTACCTCATCTGCGATACCACCAGCAGCCTCGATGATTGTGCTAAGTGCAACCTCAACACTCTTGAAATTGCTGTTTGAGCTATCTCCAGCAGTGGTGAATGTGGTGTAGTAGTCACCATCCGACACGTAAGATGAAACATCAATATAATCTACTGCAAGAGTTACATTACCCCACTCAGCAACAAGAAGTGTAGTACAACGATAAAGCTCCTTGGTGATAGCTGTCAAATATGTCTTTACTTGATCCTTTGAAAGAGCCGACAAACCATAATCAGTGGTGTATGTTGTGTCCCAATCAGTAAGAGATGTTTTGTCGCTACCATCGTTAAACAACAAGAACTCAATAGCGTGGAATCCCTTTAGGTCACCACCATCTGATTGAATATCATCCTCACTTACCGAACCACTAGAGTAATCAACGATAGACTCAGCAATAGATGCCAAATCCAATGGCCAAGAGTCGATACCTGGATCGATACCATAATCATCTACTGGACCAAAGAGATATGCCTCCGTACGCTCCCAAGCCACACGTGCAGCCTTCCAAGCATCGCACGCAGCACTCATAGTTGTAACCTCCGATACACCATCATTGTCAATAGCTTGCACAGCCTCATACAAAGCCTTAGATTTAGCTGCAAGAGTTGCATAGCGAGCCGTCACAACATTGTCGGCATAATCTTCCAATACATCCGAGCCATCAATAGAGCCATCAGCAGTGAATGTTACGACAGTTCCTGACACACTATTGCTATCGTCGTCGCCACAAGATGTAGCGGTTACTGCAACTGCAAAAGCGCAGAGTGCAAAGGTTAATTTGAATAGATTTTTCATACTTTTTTTGTTTTAAATTATTGATTATTTTAACGTTTAAATAGTCCTACGTATGTCACACCCAATGAGAGTGTATTTTCGTTGTTGTATGGAGCAACAAATCTGCGTGATTGATACTCTGCTTTGATGATAATCTCCTTCATAGGAGAGTAGTTTATACCACCCGATATGCAGGTGCTTGCGCAATATGCCAAATCCTTAACTCCATCTTCGGTGGTGTGCATAGAGTCGTAATACTCGTAGCGACCAAAGGCAAATAGTTTTTGGCTCTTTTGTGTGAGCTTATTAGAGAATCCAAATAGGTTGTAGCCCACCTCTCCACCATACACGATAGCCGACGATGCCACTGGCTGACGAGCAGATATGGAGTATATGGATGATTGATTGTTGCCCGTAGTGATTTCGTATGAGTCGCCAAGTGTTCCGTACAAGAAGTTGGCACGTGCTATGAAGTTGTCTGTACGGTAGTCGGCATCGGCCGAAATAATCATAACAGTACCCTTTACATCGTCCGAATACATAGCTTTCAAAGAGTTGGCTGCGCTATTGCCATAGTAACCACTCACACCGATGGTGAGGTTTTTGATGCTATGGTTGTCCACTCGGAATGCTCCAGCGTAGCTATTAGCAATCTTGAATTCGTAGGGTGTACCCGAACTACCGCCAATCCAGTTTTGACTATTGAAACGCTCCGAGTCGAGACCTGCGGTGAACAACACCTCGTAGTCCCAATCTCCCGCCGAACCCCAGAAACTAACTCCTGTTTCGTGCCAAGCGCAGGGCAGAATCGTAGACTCTCCCTCGGGGCGGAAAACTCCGAAGTACTCGTTGGGCATGTGATATTTGTTGGTTTGACCCACGGGAAGTATAATGTGTCCCATCTTGAGGTTTGCAGATTTACTCCACTCTTTATTTATCCAGAATTGCTCAAGGGCTACTTCACCTCCATTCTCCACTTCGGTTTCGTACTCTCCAGTCTCCTCCTCTTCGATTTCGATTGCTACCTCCAAACCTCCGTGCTCGAACTCAATCTCCGCACCAAAGGTCCAACCTCGACCAAAATCAAAGCCCACAAAGAATACTGCGTGAGGAATATCGAAACGACCATAGCTGTCGTCGTCGGCATATAATGTAGGTGCTGAATATCGTTTGAATGAGTCGCTATAGAAGTGGCGAGACATGGTTACTTCGCCGTAGCCACCAAATGTAAGTCTTGATTTTTTCTTTGTCTCCTCCTCTTTGGTCTCTGCGGATTTGGTTTTTTCGACCTCTAACTCCAATGATGCTACCCTTTCGAGGAGTTTCTCATAATCCGACTTTGTCTGTGCTTGCGTGGTGAATGTTGCCACGCACAACAATAAAAGTAAAACTTTCTTCATATAATAATAGATGTGTTTATTGCTGATGACAAAAGTCCGAATTTTAAATTTTTTAAACAATAGCAATAAGTAGGTAAAATAATATGACATATTGGTACAATGTAGGTAATATCTCAATTTATTGTGTGGTACATAGGCAATATATAGCTATAATTACTACTATTTTTAGCTATTTGTTGTTATTGTGTAATATCACATAATGGAGTAATTTTGCAAAAGAGGTAAATTTTTAATAAATATTATATTATGTCAGCAATTACAATTATTTATGGCTCAACAATGGGCAACACTCAAAGCGTAGCAGAGGATATCGCTGCAGCACTAACTGCACACAACGTAACAATCCTAGATGTGTCTAATGCTTCGGCAGCAGATTTCGAGGGTGCCGAGGCATTGATTTTGGGCTCATCGACTTGGGGATTGGGCGATTTGCAGGATGATTGGGAGATGGCTATCGACACTCTGAAGTCGGCTAGCTTATCGGGCAAGAAGGTTGCTCTGTTTGGATGCGGTGACGCTTCGTCGTACTGCGACACATTTGTGGATGCTATGGGTATCATATATGAGGCTGCAACCGAGGCAGGAGCTGTCGTTGTGGGCTCGACCGACACCGCAGGATATGGCTACACATCGTCTCGTGCCGAAGTAGATGGAGCATTGGTAGGTTTGGCTATCGACGACAATGGTTCGGACAATAGCAGCAAAATTGCAGCTTGGGCAGCAGAGATTAGTTCTCAACTATAATAAACTAGGCGTATGCAGGTTTTGTGTCATCACATATATGAGTATCAAAAGGGACTTCGTCACTTGGTTCTACACACAATGAAGTCATCGGATAGGGCAGCAGCCGAGAAGAAACTCGCCAAATATGAGGTTGAGTATATGATTACGGAGCTGTCGAATGGCAATATCAATATATTCTTTGGCAAAAAAGAGTGTGTGGATGTGGTGCGTTCGTTCGGAAATATTCCGCTTAACCACCTCTCTGTGGAGCAGGATTTCATACTGGGCATAATGCTCGGATATGATAGATTGGCACAGTGTAGCAGATATCTCAAACGCAGCGACATAGGCAGCGACACCCAGCCCACGCAGACACCTACGGGGGTTTGCTACAACAACGTGGGTATGGCGTAGAGTTGTGTAGACGTACGCGATATCGTGTGCAAAATATAAGCCCGATTAACTTCAAAAGTTAATCGGGCTTAATTATAATAATGGTTTAAAATGCGAATTAATGTTTGAAATCATGCGAGCTAACTAGCTATCCAACTCCACTAATTCGCCTTTGCTATTAAATTTCAACTCCACTCCATTATCCAACTCAACATCCACGAATTTGCCATCCTTCTCTATGGCAACAATTATGTTTTTGGGGAATTTAGCCTTCACCATCTTTGCTATATTAGCTGGCACAATGGCGTTGGGAACTGCGACTTTGCGCTTATTCTCCACCTCTTTCCATTCGCCCTTTGCGTTAAACTCCACCTTTGTTCCGCTATCAAAGAGCACCTTATACTCCTTGCGCTCGGTTGTGGCAATATTAACCTTGTCGGATTTGTAGTGTGTCGAAATAAATGTTTTAGCAGTTTGCGGAAGTTGGCTCACCTCAATCATCTTCTCTTGTGCTGATGCAGATACGGCACAGAACATAGCAGCAGCTACGAAAAATAGTTTTTTCATAATTTTGTTATATTAATATAAAGTTATACTCGCTAGCAAAAACATTGCCACACGCATAGACAAATGTAGTTAAAATATATGACGAATGCTAATAATAATTATTTTACACTACTTATATGAGGTTTAAACGCCCTTAATCATTATTAAGTAGTGTAAAATAATTATTGGTGTGTTTTTAAGAGTACTATTGGAGATGAGATTTTTTGCTATTGAATTGAAAATATAGTGGATCTACATTGAAATTTAATAGTGAAAAATATCGCTTCAAGAGTGCTTTTAAAAATATGGCAATAATTGTTTTACACTACTTAAGTAGTGTAAAGAGTGGCATCTTCATCAACCCCAAGATGTGGAGCGAGGAGAAGAAAGAGTTAAAGACCGCAACATTCGGAGCTGAGGAGGCGAAGATCAAGAAGAGTTTGAACGCCCTTTGCGATACGATCCTCGACACATACACTATCACCCCCAAAGAGGAGGTTAGCAAGGAGTGGATAAACGAGGTGATCGACCGATTCCACTTCCCTGAGAAGTATGTTGTAAAGGAGGAGGTGCAGAGGCAGACATTCTTTGAGCTATTCGATGAGTTCCTTGAAGCTCGCAAGCTGTCGGTTGTTCGCGAGAAGAACTTTAGGGTTCTGTACCGCACCCTCCAACGCTACGAGATCTACAAGGATCAACCCCTCGACATCGACACAGCAACTGACGAGACGATACGTGACATCTACAAATTCATCGAGAATGAACACTCCCTCTGCGACACTGCAAAATACAAGCGCATATTCGAGCTATCGGGAATAGACCGCATAGTACAGGTGCGCAATACCCTCACAGGCGAGAGTGAACCCAAGCCTATCAGCGAAGTTGGAGCGATTCTTAAGGCGTATCCAACGAGATCAGAAGGGGTGATTATTCACCTCTTTTTTTTGTATCATAGGCTATCATTTGGGGGCAAAACCTTACACTATCTTACTGTTACTTTCTCCATTCTTACTCAGTTTGCTTCACGAAAGATAAAAACTCGCCCATTTTGAGCGTTCGTTTTAATCATTTTGCACTCTATTTACTTATAATGTAAATATTTTAACTTTTATTCGATTTTACTTGACAAAGGGGGTGTCGATGTTGTATATTTGCAACGTGATTCAGCGACATTACTGCGCAGAATGGGTTGTATTCACACTTGAATGGTTAAATAAAATGAAGTATGAATGAGTTAAATAGTTTAATAAATAATCCAAATCTAAGCATCACCGTCAAGGCATCGGAGCTAAAGGCGACATTCGCAGACATCGTGGAGGATGCAATCGATCGCTACAAACGAGAGGTGACGACCAAACCACAAGACATACTCTACACCCCCAAGCAGGTGTGCGAGATATTGAGTATCGACAAATCGACACTATGGCGATGGGGCAAGATCGACTATCTGTGCGGCATCAAGGTGGGTGACTCGGTGCGCTACCGCAAATCGCAGATTGACGACATAATCAATGCAAAAGGAGGTGCGAATGAGTAAGGAGCATCGTGATAGCTTCATCTTCTATCGAAGCTTTCAAGAGGGGATTAACGAGCTCTCGGAGGTGGAGCAATTAATCATCTACCGCTCGATAGCCTCCTACGCTCTCAATCGTGAGGAACCAGAGTTGGAGGGTACAACAAAGCTAATGTGGTTACTCGTAAAGCCTCAGTTAGACGCGAATTGGCGAAAGTACGATAAGGGGTGCAAAGGAGGCGCACCTGTGGGTAACACAAACGCTGTAAAAACAACCAAGAAACAACCTAAAACAACCAAAGAACAACCTAATGTAAATGAGAATCACAATCTTAAAGAGAATGATAATATATACGATGAGTTTACACCACCTACTTTGAGTGATATTGAGGGGTATGTATCAGAGGGTAGATTATCGGTGAGTGCAGAGAACTTCTACGACTACTACACCTCCAACGGCTGGATGATGGGCAAGAACCCGATGGTAGATTGGCGTGCAGCACTCCGCAACTGGAGTCGCAAGACAGAACAAGGGAACAATAACCAACAAAGAACACTAAGCAATGATTTGTAACACAAATATGGAGCAGACGCTCTTGGGGGCTATGCTCCTCGAACCGATATATGTACCCGATGTGATGGCGACCATCGCACACAACGACCCATTCACCGATGAAGTGAACCGAACAATCTTTTCGGAGATACGCAAGATGTATCAAAACGGAGAGAGTATAGATCTATTCACACTCTCACAGCAACCCTCGCTCAAAGGCAAGGCGGCATACATCGTAGGGCTGACCCAAAACCTCGCCCACGGAGCTAATAGCGTGGAGTACGCACGTATACTGTGCGAGCTATATATGCGCCGTAAGTTGCAGTCATTCGGCTCAGAACTCACCGCCAAAGCCGAGGCAAGCGACGATGTGGGCGAGGTGATGAAGTGGGCACAGCAGACGATAGACGAGACAATGGGAGTGGTCACAACGAGCCACTCTCCTCGCCACGTGGGTGATGTTCTGCGAGAGACCCTTGCCGAGATAGAGCTACGCACAAAAGCATACAACAATGGCGAGCCAGTAGGTGTCTTAACAGGTTTAAAGGCTTTAGACGAGGCAACAGGAGGGTTCAAGGGCGGGCAGCTCATAGTCCTCGCAGGGCGACCAGCAATGGGCAAGAGTGCCGTGATGTTGCACTTCGCACGTGAGGCGGCTGATCGAGGTACTCCAACAGTTATATTCTCATTGGAGATGCAGGGCAGAGAGCTTGGCGATAGGCTATTGTTAGGAGAGTCCGAAGTCAATAATAACGGCTACAAGATTGGCAGCATATCAGGCGAGGAGTGGCGAAGCATCGAGATAGCTAACACTTCGCTGTGTCGATTACCGCTACACATAGCCGACTCCTCCAACGTGACAATACAGGCTATCAAGGCGCAGTGCCAACAGCTCAAAGCCAAGGGTCGTTGCTCAATGGTCATCATCGACTACTTGCAACTGCTCGACACCAGAAGCTCCAACCGCAATGCCAACCGTGAACGTGAAATATCGGAGACCACACGCCAAGCCAAAGTAATGGCAGCCGAATTAGATGTGCCCATAATACTACTCTCTCAGTTGAGCCGAAAGGTAGAGGAACGAGCCGACAAGACTCCTCTGTTGTCCGACCTCCGCGAGAGTGGAGCAATCGAGCAGGATGCAGATATGGTACTCTTCATTAACCGCCCAGCGATGTACGGCATCGAAAACCTCGACACCCACCGCCACGGCACAATCTCGACCCAAGGCATCGGAGTCCTTACCATAGCCAAGCAGCGCAACGGCAGAACAGGCAACTGCTACTTCCGCCACTCGCCCGATCTGAACCGCATCACGGACTACAATAGTTAATGTTGTTAAATGACAGCTCACCCAAGAGCTGTGTGACATATACTCAAATAATGCAGCTACGCCAATGGGTATTTAAGTAGTGTAAAACAATTATTGCCATATTTTTAAAAGCACTCTTGAAGCGATATTTTTCACTATTAAATTTCAGTATAGAACCACTATATTTTCAATTCAATAGCAAAAAATCTCATCTCCAATAGTACTCTTAAAAACACACCAATAATTATTTTACCCTACTTATATTTTCAATTCAATAGCAAAAAATCTCATCTCCAATAGCACTCTTAAAAACACACCAATAATTATTTTACCCTACTTAGTATAATGAGATGGTCTTACTTACAGACTATAATTTTAACCGCCCACGCTGCACCTCCGAGAGATACAACTCATAGACATAAGCAGAACTCTCGACGTGCAACCCCGACTCCTCAAGCATCAGTTTATTGAACGCCTCCGAGTTGTGAAACATATTGAGTGCCGTAGGTAGGTCGATCGTCTCGTCGTCCTGCATTATGTAGATGGCGATGTCTTTAGTGATGCCCTCTACCAAGTATCTGAATTTGCCGTTCATAGTCGTGTGAGGTATTTGAGTGAAACGGGGGTGTGAAACAAGTATTGTGATGATATTTTCCTGTATTTCAGACCGCTGACTAACATATCGAGGTCGATGATGCCATCGTCGAAGTTGCGCAGTAGGGTCGCTATCGTGTCGTCTGCAACGGGTCCTATAACGATGTCGTAGGAGTGTGTAGGGTGCTGAGATTGGCGGTTGCGGTTCTCCATAATGAAGAGTGCCCACTCTTTGTTAGGCTCGTCAAATCGCTTGATATTGAGCGTTGTATCGGCTATTGCTGCACCCTCGTCAAAGGCAAAGCGAGTAACAACAGCATCCCCACCAAAGATAGTCGAAGTCCTGCGAGCCATCTGCACAGCCTGCTCCTCAATCTCGGTCAGGTAGAAACCTTTGCCGAAGTCCTTATAGGGTCGGCAACGCTCAAAATCTATCGTCTCGATTGCGGTATTTGATTCGTGAAATAGTATCATTATCTAAGCCCTCCACCATTATTGTGACACACGCGAGCCAAGTCCTGCACGCTATCCTCGATCGAGAGTAGGTGTTGCGCCTCGTAATGCAAAGTCAAGAACTCCAACCCCTTATATCGTTTCAGATAGTTACTCGCCTCCTTAATCGTAAGGCTATACGCACGAGCAAACTCACTCACGCAAGCGACCACAAAGCCAGCCACCTTGCGACTAACCACACGCTCCGCCTTCAGCTGAACCTCAGCCGACATATCGAGAGCCTCGACAACCTTTGCGACCGTGCGAATGGTCATAGCGTTGCCACTCTCCACCTTCGAGATCTGCGCCTTGCCCACGCCAACACGTGCGCCAAGCTCCTCTTGGGTCATTCCTCTGCGAAGTCGCTCCTCCCTGATGAGCAAACCGATTTTATTAATATCCATAACTACCTCCTTTGATATTTGCAAAGATATAAATTTGTTTCCAATTTAGGAAACTCTACAACAAAAAAGATGCAAAACCACACAAAGAAACCAAATCGCCAAAAATAATTATCGGCATTTTATCGGCAAAAAGAGCAAAAGAAAAACGCTAACAGCTTGACAAATAAGCTATTAGCGTTCTAAAAAGTACTCGGAGCGGGAATCGAACCCGCACGGGCGTTGCTGCCCACAGGATTTTAAGTCCGGCGTGTCTACCTATTTCACCATCCGAGCCCTGTGGATATTTATTATCCTTTATGGCTAGGAGTAGCTTCGTGCGAATTGTGCAAAGGCTACTCTTAGCGGAGGACAAAGGTAAGAAAATATTTCACCTTTGCAAAATTTAATGCCGTCAATTACATATATTTTTACCTTTTCGACTCTATATATTCTATTACGGGGTGACTCTCCGCAGAGTTAAACCACTCTATGTCAGCATCTCTGCGAAACCATGTCATTTGACGTTTGGCATATCTACGGCTGTTGCGCTTGATGAGTTCCACCGCTTCTGCGAACGACACAGAACCATCCATATAGTCAAACATCTCTCTGTAACCAACGGTCTGCAAGGAGTTTAACTCACGAAAAGGATATACTGCTAAAGCCTCCGCCTCCAAACCATCTGCCACCATCATGTCCACTCGACGATTTATGCGGTCGTACAACTCCTCGCGATTCATATCTATCCCCACCTTTGTAATCCTGAAATCACGCACCTTACTCTCGCCTGTGCGAAGCGAAGAGCAGGGAACGCCACTAGTCAAACACAACTCCAAACCTCGCATTACTCGCGCAGGATTACACCTATCAACCTTTGCCCAATAGTCTGGGTCTAACTCCTTAAGCTGTACTAAAAGAGGCTCTAATCCATCATTGTTGTAACGCTCACGAATAGAATCACGCAGAGCAGAATCGCAATCAGGCAGAGAGTCCAACCCCTCGCATAAGGCTTTGATATACAATCCACTACCACCCACAGCCACTATTCTATTATGCTTTTCGAATAACTGACCAAGCAACTCCAAAGCCTCCGCCTCATAAGCCCCAGCATTGTATTCGTCACTCAAATCTCTGCACGCTATGAAGTGATGCTCCGCTGCGGACAGCTCCTCTACGGTGGGTTGCGCCGTGCCGATTGGAATTCCGCGATAAAACTGCCGAGAGTCGGTCGATATAATAGGTGCCGAGAAGTGGCGAGCAAGCTCCACGCTAAGCGAAGTTTTGCCAGAGCCAGTTGCGCCAACGACAACTATAAGCTCCCTACCACTCATCGTCGCCATCGTCGTCATACTCCCCAAAGTCGCCCATCATCTCTTCGAAAATCGAGGAATCCTCCACATTTTCGCTTGGGTCATATTGGTCGGGAGGTGTGGCGTGGGCAAATGATTCACGTGGATAATTTCCGCCATCTGCCACTTGAGAAGCCTCGACAAGTTCCATGTAGTATGCTCTGTTGCCAAACATATCGAACAGGTATATGAGTCTGTCGTGCATGTGGGTAAGCACTTCGGAGAGCTTCACACTATCCATCGGAAGTGTAGGTATCTCGCTTTCGCCCAGTGGGTTGAGTCCCATATCTTCGGCTGTAAACTCCGCTAATCGTTCCCATTTTTCGTCGGCGGTATAGAACGATGCTATGCAGGGCTCGTACTCCAAACTTTCGATTATAAAGTCGTGCAACTCCAAGAGTGTCATCTCCGACGGCACCTCATAATCTCTGACGAAATGGTCGTTCTCGTCGCTGAGCATTCTGAATTTGAATAGTATCATGAATGTAAAGTATTAGTTGTTAAGCAAACTTATATAAAATTTTCCAAATAATAAGCGTGTATGATAAAAATATTTTACCCCACCCCCAAACCCCCTCCCATGGGAGTGGGCTTAGTCGCTGACGCTCCGAGATAGGTAAATTCGATGAATCGAATTTTATTTATAAAGGAAAGGTATAAATTTTTGTGATAATTATCGTATCTTTGTGCTTTAAGATTTATTGTAACGTATGAAAAACATTCGCAACTTCTGTATTATAGCCCATATCGACCACGGTAAGAGTACCTTGGCAGACCGTCTATTGGAGACAACAAACACTCTCGGGGAGAGAGATATGCAAGCGCAAGTGCTTGACGACATGGATCTTGAACGTGAAAAAGGAATCACAATCAAGAGCCACGCAATCCAAATGGACTACAAGGCAAAGAGTGGCGAGGAGTACACGCTAAACCTCATCGACACCCCTGGGCACGTGGATTTCTCCTACGAGGTGTCACGTGCCATAGCGTCATGCGAGGGTGCATTATTGGTGGTTGATGCGACACAAGGTATTCAGGCTCAGACAATTTCGAACCTATACTTGGCCGTGGGTAGCGACCTAGAAATCATCCCCGTGATGAACAAAATCGACGTAGAATCGGCTATGATAGATGAGGTGAAAGACCAAATCATAGACCTCATAGGTTGCAAAGAGGAGGATATTTTGTTGGCTTCGGGCAAAACTGGGCAGGGTGTACCCGAGATTTTGGAGGCTATCATTGAGCGTATTCCTGCCCCTGAGGGTGATGAGAATGCTCCGCTGCAAGCTCTGATTTTCGACTCGGTATTCAACCCATTTAGGGGTATCATTGCATATTTCAAGGTGATGAATGGTTCTATTCGCAAGGGTGAACACGTAAAGTTCTTCAACACCGAGAGCGACTACGACGCCAACGAAATCGGAGTCCTAAAGCTCAAAATGCACCCCAAAGACAAAATTACGGTGGGCGATGTAGGATATATATGTTCGGGAATCAAGAACTCTAGGGACATCAAGGTGGGCGACACAATCACATCATTCGACCGCCCATGTGCCGAGGCTATCTCAGGATTTGAGGATGTTAAGCCGATGGTTTTTGCGGGAGTATACCCCGTGGAGGCGGATAAATATGAGGATTTGCGTGCTTCGCTCGACAAGTTGCAGCTCAACGATGCGTCGCTTACGTTTGAGCCCGAAAGCTCTCTGGCTCTAGGCTTTGGTTTCCGCTGCGGATTCTTGGGACTTCTGCACATGGAGATTATCCAAGAGCGTTTGTACCGTGAATTCGACATGGATGTAATCACTACTGTACCCAACGTATCATACTTAATAACAGACACTTCGGGCACAACAACAGAGGTGCACAACCCATCGGGATTGCCCGAGGTCACAAAGATTGCGAAGATTGAGGAGCCATACATCAAAGCACAGGTCATCACCAAGGCAGAGTTCTTGGGCAATGTCATAAAATTGTGTATTGACAAGCGTGGAGTACTTACTAATCAAACGTTTATAACCCAAGACCGTGTGGAGGTGAATTTCGAAATGCCACTTTCGGAGATTGTATTTGACTTCTACGACAAGCTCAAGAGCACATCCAAGGGTTACGCTTCGTTTGACTACCATCGCTCGGGATATAAGTCTAGTAAACTTGCCAAGCTCGATATTCTGCTCAACTCCGAGCCTGTGGATGCCTTGTCGTCACTAATATTTGCCGACAACGCCTACGACTTCGGTCGCAAGATGTGCGAGAAACTCAAGGAGCTAATCCCTCGCCAGCAGTTCGACATTGCGATTCAAGCTGCCATAGGTGCTAAAATCATAGCTCGTGAGACTGTAAAGGCTGTGCGCAAGGATGTGACTGCAAAGTGCTACGGAGGTGATATTTCGCGCAAGCGCAAACTCCTCGAAAAGCAAAAGGCAGGAAAGAAACGTATGCGCCAAATTGGCTCTGTCGAGGTGCCTCAAACTGCATTCTTGGCGGTGCTTAAGATGGATTAAGAGGAGATTATTCCCATAAAGATAGGAATACAAATAAGCCCGACTAACTTTGACAGTTAGTCGGGCTTATTTGTATAGTTTGAGTAACAAGGATGAGTTTTGGGGCTTCGTGAAGTCTTTCAAAATAGCAGCGTACTAAAAGTACGTGAGGATTTGAGAGGCGAGGGAAGTGCCGAAAATCGCCTTGTTACTCGAACTATCTACTACTTCATATAACCCTTTACATAGTGGTGATGACTACCAAATCTCTCAAACGCTGCACGATCCAACTCCTCTTGAGCCGATGGGTGAGCGATAGAGATTAATAGGCGTGCACGCTCCTGCATACTCTTACCATACAAATCCACAGAACCGAACTCCGTAACGAAGTAGTGGATGTGCGAACGAGTAGTCACAACACCAGCTCCCGAAGTAAGTACTGGAGCAATCTTCGACAACCCCTTGTTGGTGACAGAAGGCATAGCAATCATAGCTTTACCACCCTTAGAGAGTGATGCACCATACACGAAATCGACTTGACCACCCACGCCCGAGTAGAACTTAGTACCCAAAGAGTCAGCACAAACTTGACCTGTAAGGTCTACTTGAAGTGCAGAGTTGATAGCTGTAACCCTATCATTCTTAGCGATGATATATGGATCGTTAGTGTAACCCACATCCATCATACGCACACCTGGGTTGTCATCAATAAAGTCATACACCTTTTGTGAACCCATGAGGAATGTAGATACCATCATACCCTTGTCGATATTCTTAGCCTCACCATTGATTACGCCCGACTCCACAAGTGGAAGTACACCATCGGCAAACATCTCGGTGTGGATACCCAAGTTTTTGTGACCCCCAAGTTGCGAAAGTACAGCATTAGGAATAGCTCCAATACCCATTTGCAAAGTTGCACCATCCTCGATAAGTGCAGCACAGTGCTTACCAATCGCTACCTCCACATCCGAAGGAGTAGAGAAGTGAGCCTCTTCGAGTGGCATATCCTCCTCCACAAACAAGTTGATACGTGACGAGTGAATCATAGCATCACCAAACGAACGAGGCACATATTTATTAACCACCGCAATCACAGTCTCTGCACACTCCACAGCAGCCAAAGTAGCATCTACCGAAGTTCCGAGTGACACATAACCATGCTTATCGGGAGTAGAGACTTGAATCATCGCAACATTACAAGGCACTGCGCCCGAACGATACAACTTTTGGGTCTCACTCAAAAATACTGGAATATAATCTGCATAACCTGCTTGAGTCTCACGGCGCACATTTGCACCCACGAAGAATGAATCTAATTGGAACACACCCTCGAACTTAGCATCTGCATAGGGTGCTGGACCCTCGGTGTGTAGGTGGTGAATATGTACATCACGAAGCTCACCAGCAGCTCCTCTTTCGCACATTGCGTTAATCAAACATTGAGGTGCTGAAGCCACCGAGCTGAGGTGGATATGGTCACCCGACTTAATAGACTTTACTGCCTCCGCAGCAGTCACAAACTTAATTGCTGACATAATCTTTTATATTTAATTTAATTTTATAATATATTTCCTAAGCGGTAGGAGTTCGGCTTCCAAGGATGAGTTTTGGGGCATCGTGAGCATTTTTAACCGCAGCGTACTAAAAGTACGTGAGGATTAAAAAGCGCAAGGATGTGCCAAAAATCGCCTTGGAAGTTGGACTCCAAACTATTTCGAGGTACGCTTAACCTCCACCTGCTCGTAGCCTTCTACAATATCGCCAATCTTGATATCATTGAACGATTCAATGTTAAGTCCGCAGTCAAATCCTGCCAATACCTCCTTCGCATCATCCTTGTATCGTTTGAGCGAACCAAGCTTACCTGTGTGGATTACGATACCATCCCTAATCACACGGATTGGAGTGTTACGAGTGATTTTACCCTCACGCACCATACATCCTGCGATTGTTCCAACCTTCGAGATTTTGAATGTCTCCAACACCTCCACAGAACATACTATCTCCTCCTTCATGATTGGCTCCAACATACCCTCGATTGCATCCTTGATGTCGTTGATAGCGTCATAGATGATAGAGTACAAGCGAATCTCAATCTCCTCCTTTTCGGCAACCTTGCGTGCCGCAGCAGATGGACGAACTTGGAATCCGACGATAATAGCGTTCGACGCTGCCGCCAACAACACATCCGACTCCGAGATTTGACCCACCGCAGCGTGGATTACATTCACCTGAACCTCCTCCTTAGAGAGTTTGATGAGCGAACCAGACATAGCCTCGATAGAACCATCCACATCACCCTTGATGATGATGTTAAGCTCCTTGAACGAACCAATTGCGATACGACGACCAATCTCGTCTAGGGTGATATGCTTTTGAGTCATAAGACCTTGCATGCGTTGCAACTGCTCACGCTTGTTAGCCACATCACGTGCCGAACGATCATCATCCATCACATTGAATGTGTCACCCGCCTGTGGAGCTCCGTTGAGTCCCAACACCTGTACTGGAGTTGATGGACCTGCAGACTCTAGATTGCGACCATTTTCGTTGAACATCGCCTTCACACGACCTGTATATGTTCCAGATAGGATTACATCTCCCACCTTCAAAGTTCCGTTTTGAACTAGGATAGTCGATACATAACCACGACCCTTATCCAGAGTAGACTCTATGACTGTACCCGTAGCTTTCTTGTCGGGATTAGCCTTCAAATCCAACATCTCCGACTCCAACAACACCTTCTCGAGGAGTTTGTCGAGGTTGAGACCCATCTTAGCCGACACATCTTGGCTCTGGTACTTTCCGCCCCAATCCTCCACGAGGTAGTTCATCTGTGCCAATTGCTCCTTAATGTGCTCTGGATTTGCCGCTGGTTTATCGCACTTGTTGATTGCAAATACCATAGGCACACCTGCCGCTTGGGCGTGGTTGATAGCCTCTGTGGTTTGTGGCATCACACTGTCGTCTGCCGCCACGATGATGATTGCAACATCGGTAACCTTTGCTCCACGTGCACGCATCGCCGTAAACGCCTCGTGACCTGGGGTGTCGAGGAAGGTGATTTTTTGACCATTCAACTCCACAGAGTATGCTCCGATGTGTTGGGTGATTCCTCCAGCCTCGCCCTCAATAACGTTCGCCTTACGGATATTATCCAGCAGCGAAGTCTTACCGTGGTCTACGTGACCCATAACCGTAACGATTGGTGGACGTGTAACCATATTCTCGTCCGTATCCTCCTCCTCGTCAGATATAGCCTCTTGAATCTCGACCGACACAAACTCAACTTTGTAGCCAAACTCTTCTGCCACAACGACCAAAGCCTCAGCATCCAAACGCTGGTTGATAGATACCATAAGACCCAAGTTCATACACGCCATGATAACCTCCGTAGCCGACACATCCATCATCGTTGCCAACTCACTCACGGTCACAAACTCTGTGACCTTAAGCGTTGAACGCTCCGCAGCTTCGCGTGCTGTCTCCTTTTGTGTGCGCTCCACAAAAGCATCACGTTTATCCTTGCGATATTTCGCTCCTTTGCCCTTTGAGCCCTTAGCTGTTAGGCGAGCCAAAGTATCTTTTACTTGCTTTGAAACCTCCTCGTCGCTAACCTCTGCCTTAACTACTGGTTTTGTGTTTGGACGATTATTCTTGCCTTTGTTTTGGTTGCCTCCGCCTTGTTGGTTGCGACGACCTCCGCCTTGTTGGTTGCCTCCGCCTTGTTGGTTGCGACGACCTCCGCCTTGTTGGTTACCTCCTTGGTTGCCTCCGCCTTGTTGATTGCGGTTACCACCTTGTTGATTGCCGCCGCCTTGTTGATTGCGGTTGCCGCCTTTGGCTCCTTGACCTTGTTGCGATGCACCACCTCCAGCAGTTTTGTTTGCTCCAGGTTTGTTTACATCGACCTTCTCCTTGCCCAAACGCTTGCGCTTGTGCTTGCCACCTGGCGAGAATGCCGACACATCCATAGTACCCAACACTTGAGGTCCTGTCAATGTGTGGTCTGTAGCGCGGAACAATGTAGTCTGCTTTGGTTTTACAACCTCCTCGGCTGGCTTGGGAGTCTCTACAACCACTTGCTTGGGACTCTCCGCAACCACTGGTTTTGGGGTTTCCACAACTGCTGGCTTTGGAGCTTCCACCTTTACTGGCGCAACCTTGGGTTGCTCCTTGGGTTTTTGTTGCTCTTTGCTCTTGTGTTTAGTAGATTTATGAGTAGAGGACAAATCTATTCTACCCAAAATCTTGGGGAATTGAGGTGAGGGGGTAGTACTCTTAGGCTCAGCCACATTGCTCTTAACAACAACTTCTTGCTCCGAAGCTGCGGGTTTAGCCTTAGGCTCAGTCTCTGACTCTATGCTCACCGAAACCTGTTTGTGCGCTATACGTTCTCTCACAGAAGCTCTTTCGTTGCTACTGCCTCGACTTGCACCAAACTCCTTTTCGAGTATTGCATAGACCTCTGGCTCGACCAACGAATTGTGCGAACCATCACTATTTATACCCTTCTTGTGCAGAAAGTCTGTGATGGTATTCATTCCCACCTTAAACTCCTTAGCAACCTGGATTAGTCTTAATTTCCTCTCATTACTCATATTTATCTTCTATCTCGTTTTATGTGTAAACGGAACTCACATTTACGGTAGTTCCGAACCTATTTTTGTTTGGTGGCGACCAATATCCACCTTGTGTCGCAAAAAGCAGATTATCTACTACTCGAACTCCGCCTTAAGAATCTCCACGACCTTTTGAGCCTGCTCAATCTCCAAATCAGCACGCGTTGCAACCTCCTCTACGCTAAGATCCAATACGCTTTTGGCTGTGTCGCAACCTGCAGCTCCCAAAGCCTCGATAATCCATGGCTCTATCTCGTCCGAGAACTCCTTTAGTGCCACATCCTCCTCGTCTAACTCGCGATAGACATCAATATCGTAGCCCGTAAGCATCTTCGAAAGGCGGATATTGAGTCCTCCCTTACCAATAGCCAACGACACTTGATCTGACTTGAGATATACCGCAGCGGTCTTTTTCTCCTCGTCTATTATGATGTTCGACACCTTAGCTGGGTTGAGCGAACGTTGAATCATAAGCGAAGTGTTGGTTGTGAAGTTCACAACATCTATATTCTCATTTTTAAGCTCCTTAACCACAGTGTATATACGTGAACCCTTCATTCCCACGCAAGCTCCTACTGGGTCGATGCGCTCGTCGTAAGACTCCACTGCAACCTTTGCTCTCTCGCCTGGTATACGCACAATGCTCTTGATTGTGATAAGTCCATCAAAAATCTCGGGAACCTCCTGCTCAAACAAACGTGCTAGGAATTGGTTTGCCGTACGAGACAATATGATACGAGGTTGATTGTTGTTCATCTCCACGCTCTTGATGATAGCCTTTATAGCGTCACCCTTGCGATAGAAATCGCTTGGAATCTGCTCACTTTTAGGCAAAATCAACTCATTCTCGTCGTCGTCCAAAATCAAGACCTCCTTTTTCCACACCTGATAAACCTCGCCTGTGATAATCTCACCAACCCTCTCCGAGTACTTCTCGTAGAGTGCTGCCTTCTCCAAATCGAGAATACGAGATGCCAAATTCTGACGCAGAGACAACACCGCACGACGACCAAATTGAGCCATTGTGATTTGATCCGAATACTCATCGCCAACCTCATACGTGGGGTCGATACTCTTCACCTCTGTGAGTGAAATCTCGGTATTAGGATTCTCAATCGCTCCATCCTCAACAACCATACGGTTGCGCCAAATCTCCAAGTCACCCTTTTCGATATTGATGATTACATCGAAGTTCTCGTCGCTCTCATATTGCTTTTGCAATGCGTGACGAAAGACATCCTCCAAAACACCAATCATAGTGGTCTTGTCGATATTCTTTAGCTCCTTGAACTCTGCAAAATTGCTTATCAGATTAATATTTTCCATTATAAAATATTTATTATTTTGTTTTATTTAACGTGAGTTCGAAAATAAGAAAACCCACCTTTTCTTCGTACCATTGTTGCTTTTAAAGGGTTTTTCTTATTTTCGCCCTTCGTTAATTATATTTTACCCCTCCCCCAACCCCCTCCCTTTGGGATGGGGCTTTGTCGCTGATGCTCCCTAAGAGGTGTGAGTCCGAGTTATCGAACTCACGTTATTTAAAATCAATATACTCGCAAGTCGATTTGATTTGCTCAAAAGTGTAGCTCTCCTCGATTGTCACATCCTGCTTTTTCTTCTTGCCCGATGGTGTCTCTACACTTTGACGCTGCGTGTACTCCACCGAAATGCCCTCTTCGGTAGCGGAGGTTAGCTTAGCCACAATCTTGATTCCGCTATACAGCAGAACCTCCACAGAGCCACCCACCAACTTTTGATACTGTCTAAGCAACTTTAGCTCCGAACCAATACCAGCAGATGCCACCGTCAATGAGAAATCCTCCACATCGCGGTCATACTCACTCTCGATAGCTTTGCTCAACATAATACATGTGTCAATAGAGACGTGCGTGTCACTATCCACCGTGAGCTCCACATCGTTACTCGCAGAGCATGTACACCCCACAACAAACATATCCGTACCCTCTAATTTCTGCTCTGCCGAAGCTATTATATTTTTGCAATCAATCATACTTTTTCTCCTTAAATCCGCCTAATTACCTACTAATCAGACTCTTATAACTACGAAATTAGGGAGACCCTCCGTCCCCCTATTCCTTAGTTGTGCAAAGGTATATAAAATTTATTATTTCACAAAATAAAACACTATATATTTTTGAGCGATAGGGTTTTCGGCTTATCAGCACTAGGCTTGAAAATCAAGCGGCTGTGTAATTACCAAAATGTAACTACACAACCGCTCGATAATATTAAAATAGGTACTCTCCTAAACCGCTGCTGGTTTACAAACTCCACGTTGTGACCCACGCACAAACCCCACGAGGGTGTCACGGTGCTCGCTTTGTGGGAACTTCTCGTCGATTTGGTCACATGCCGACAAATAATCCAAACCGCTTTGGAACATTATGCGTGACATATCGCCGATTTCACTAATCTGCTCTGGAGTAAATCCGCGACGACCAAGACCTATGCGATTAACAAGGAAGAAACGCACTGGCTCACCTCCCACGGTAGCATACGGAGGAATATCCTTGCCCACAAGAGAGCCTCCCTGAATCATTGAGTGAGCACCTATGCGCACCCATTGGTGAATTGCTGCATGACCTCCGACGATTGCCCAATCACCCACCTCGACCTCTCCAGCCAATGATACACGGTTAGCAAATACGCAGTGGCTACCCACAACATCGTCGTGCGCAATGTGCACATACGCCATCAACAAATTGTGACTTCCCACAACTGTTTTGCCCTTTGATGCTGTACCGCGGCTGATTGTCACATATTCGCGAATGTCGTTGTAGTCACCAATTTCGGCTGTGGTAACCTCGCCTGCAAACTTCAAATCTTGGGGCAAGCACGAAATAGCTGCTGCGGTGTGGATTTTGCAACCCTTACCTATGCGTGCTCCATCATAAATAGCCACACTGGGACCTATCCAGCAGTCATCACCGATAACTACATCGCCTGCAATATATGCAAATGGTTCTACCGTAACGTTGTTTCCCAACTTTGCGTCGGGGTGTATATAGGCTCTATCGCTTATCATAGTTTATAGTATAGTTTAGTTACTTTTTATTCTTTACAATCTGCGCCATCATCTCTGCCTCGCACACCAAACTCTCTCCCACAAATGCTTTACCCTCGACCACAGCGATTCCGCGGCGCACATGCTCTGTGAAACGCAACTCAAATTGAAGTGTGTCACCAGGAACTACCTTCTTTTTGAATCTTACGTTATCAATTTTCATAAAGTATGTGGAGTAGCTCGAAGGCTCATCTACTCTCGAAAGCACCAATATTCCGCTACATTGAGCCATAGCCTCCACCATCAAAACACCTGGCATAACTGGCTCCTCGGGGAAGTGACCCACGAAGAATGGCTCATTCATCGTAACGTTTTTGATTCCCACAATCGAGTTGTCGTCCACGTGCACAACCTTGTCTACCAACAAAAATGGAGGACGATGAGGCAACATCTTGCGGATATCGTTCACATCATATATAGGTGCTTTATTAACATTGTATTTGAACCTAGGACGCTCGCCACCCTTACGCATCTCTTGACGTATTTGCGACATGAATTGACTGTTGGCGTAGTGACCTGGGCGTGATGCACACACTCGACCATTAATTCTCATGCCCAAAAGTGCAAAGTCTCCAAGCAGGTCTAGGAGTTTGTGGCGTGCAATTTCGTTAGGATACCTTAGCTCTAGGTTGTTGATGTAGCCACCCGTAACCTCTATATTATCCTTTTTGAACACGCTCTTCAAGCGATCTAGTTGCTCTGTGGTCATCTCTTGCTCCACAATCACAATAGCGTTGTCCAAATCGCCACCCTTTATGAGGTTGGCATTGAGCAGAGGCTCCAATTCGTGAGCAAATACAAATGTGCGGCACGACGCAACTTTGGCTGCGTAATCATCCCCAGGAACATAAGTAGCATATTGATTACCAATCACCTTGGAGTTAAAATCTACAAGTACTGATGCCGAGAAGCAATCATCTGGATATATTGTAATCTCGACTCCTTTATCCTCTATACGGAAAGTTTTTTTCTCGCTGAGGTTGTAGTACACGCGCTCTTTTGCCTGCTCCTCAACGCCAATTTCCAAAATAGAAGCTGCATATTGACGAGCCGAACCATCCATAATTGGGGTCTCAGGAGCATCTATTTCGATAATTGCATTATCGACGCCCATAGTCCATAGTGCCGAGAGTATATGCTCGATAGTCGAGACTCTGACTCCACCTCGCTCGATAGTTGTGCCTCGAGAGGTGTCTGTGACAAAATCACATAGAGCTGGAATTTCGGGTGCGCCCTCAACATCAACTCGTTTGAATACGATTCCGTAGTCGATTGGTGCTGGAGTAACGTTCATTACGACCTCTGCGCCTGTGTGCAAACCTTTGCCACTGAAGCAAATAGGTGATTTTAAGGTATGTTGTTTTGTTGACATATCAAAATAAGGTTAATTATTTTGGTGACAAAGATACTAACTTTTCGGCAAAAAACGCTACTTTTGTGGGTGTAAAATTACAATGATTTATAAATGCCGACACAAAATAGTACAAAAAGTAATAAAAATCCACGCGTTAGACTCCCATTCGAGAGCCGCAAGATGGATATTGGAGAGTGGGCTTACGTTCACCGTGTGGGGTTGTGTGTTACGCTTATTGTATATTTGGTGGTGGCAATAATATTTGTGAGTGCCAAAATTGTCGTTAGCAACATCCCCCACCAGCAAGGCATGTATATTGACCTACAAGAGCTTGCCGAACTGGAGACTCTGCGCGACAGGCTACAAGAGGAGGTCTCAGCCAAACAGCAATTTGATTGGAAGTCGGTAAAGAACACCACATCCAACGAAAATGCAGAGCTCAAAGAGATAAAAAACCGCCATAACTCCTCCGACATGGATAACTCCGCAGCCGAGAACAAACGACAGATGGAGGCGAACCGCAAGGAGTATGAACAAGGATTAGCCGAAGCGGAGGCTCTGCGCACACGCAAAGGTAATAACGGACAAAACGACAAATCTCAAGATAGCAAAGTGCAGGGCAATGTCACAGTATCATTCTCGCTCAACAATCCGCTGCGCCATGCTCGACACCTAGTTGTACCTGCATACAGATGCCAAGGTGGAGGCGAAGTAAAGGTATCTATAACGGTTGATAATTCGGGCAAGGTGATAGCCGCCAAGGTTATAAAAGGAGGCGATGACTGCATGCGCGAAACCGCACTGAGTGCTGCCAAAGCATCCACATTCGACAGAAATAGCTCCGCACCTGCCAAGCACGTAGGAGAGATTACATATATTTTTATACCGCAGAACTAATAATTAGTTACCCCAAAATATGCACATTTATCTTGCGCACTTTTTTGCTATACTGCGGCATATACTTCACCTCCACACCCGATTTGCGCATGTTGTATGCACCCTCACACACAACAAAGTGGCTAGGTTCATATAGGGCAAACAGAGCCCTACTAAATCCATTCTCTATGATTAGCTGCGAGCAACTCACAGGTTCGCTACTGCGCTTAGAGCATGGCTCCATGGTGGCGTAGATTGTAGCTCCTCGAAGCTCTGCGCCCGACTCTTTGGCTTTGTGTATTGCCGCCTGCTCGGCGTGGTGCGTAGGCGATGTTTCGAGTGTGTAGCCATCAAAAACTTCGCCCTGGGCAGTAACCACCACAGCCCCTACCCTATAACAACTCGGCGATGGTGGAGATTGGCGACTCACATCCAACGCAAGCTCCATATACTCTTCATCTCGCATATCATCGGTGTCACTCACATCGTATGTTTGAACATCCATACCTCCCAAATTTTCGCACACGCCTGGCGACGACAATATCCAATCTGGAGCCACAAACATAGGTGCCAATGGGTCATCCACCACCACAGAGCGGTTGCGAGCCACACGCAGTGTATCGACCACGCCTTGGGTCATAAACATATCCAAAATCTTAGCACCCCCCTCAACATAAATATCCACAAGTCCCATCTTTTCGAGTGTGGTGACTATATATGCGGCATCTATATCCTCGCACACAATAACCTCTACGCCAACCAATTCGGGACGCTCAATATTAGAGAACACAATAACTCGACCCTCCCCCTCGCAAAACAATCTGTGCGCAGGCGAAATAACTCCCCGCCCACTAACAACCACACGTGCAGGCTCCGCTGGACGATTCATGGAGAGTCGCCAATCAATGAGTTCGGGACGCTTCACTCTTAGCGTCGGATTGTCTCGGCGCAGAGTCTGCGCACCTATAACTATTGCATCCGCTTGGGCACGCAGCTCATATACCGCATCCCAATCTTCGGGGGTCGAAAGCACCAAACGCTCGGGTGTCATATCATCAATATATCCATCAGCCGAAGTGGCTACCGAAAGAGTTACGCTCATAACTGTATTTATTTTGTACAATGGCAAAGTTAGCACAAAAAAAAGCATTTGGCACACAACTTGCACAAATATTCACCAAATAAACACAACGACAAATTTATCACAACAAAAACATCAATTTATGAAAACAATTAAACTTTTGGTTGCCGCACTCCTAATCGCATCTTCGGCGATGGCACAACACCGCTCAAAAGATAGAGCGGCGACGGTCTACGTGATGACCACCCCTGACGGTGAACAAATCTACGAGTTCGAGAGCCCCGAACAACTAAAACGCCACCTCAAAGAGCGCAAAGAGAAAAAAGAGATAATTATGGCATGCGCTGCCGACGACCACGCTAAATGCACAGACCAAGGATTCCAATCCGCTATGCCACCCCTGTTGGTATTGGCTCAAAAAGATAATAAATACTCATTCTCGGTGGGTGGATTTGTAAATCTGCGCACGAGTTACGACTTCAAGGGCATAGTCGATAATATTGATTTCATACCCTACGACATACCCACGCAGAGCACATACGCCAATCAGCAACAGCTAATTATGGATGCCTCAACATCTCGCATATTCTTCAATGGTGTGGCAAACACTCGTGCTCTTGGGCAGGTTCGCATATTTGCCGACATGGATTTCAGAGGCGGTGACGAGGGTAGTTATTTGCCACGTGTGCGCAGAGGTTATGTATCATTCTTAGGGCTCACTATCGGACGTGATGTCACCACATTTTGCGACACCGAAGCTGCTCCCACAACTGTGGATTTCCAAGGTCCAAATGCCTACAACTTCAACTATGCGACTATGATTAGATATAAGTACGAGAGTTGCAACAAAGTATTTTCGGCAGCAATAGCAGCAGAGTACCCCAAAGTATATGGAACTTATGGCTCATCATACTCATATATCCCTCAACGCATACCCGACATTCCGATGTACATACAGTTCAGTTTCGGAGAGCGCAAAGATCATCACATTCGCATGGCAGGTGTAGTTCGCAATATGTATATGCACGACAACTCATCCAACGACAACGAAACTCTATTTGGATGGGGAACACAGTTGAGCGGACAAATTGCACTCGCACGCTGGTTTAAGGTTATGTTTAATGGCGTATATGGCGCAGGTATCACCCAATACATACAAGACCTCACTGGTTCGGGTCTAGATTTCACACCTAAGCCAAACGACTCAACCGAGATTCAAGCCACTCCGATGTATGCATGGCAAGCTGCCGCACAAATCAACTTCACCAAACGCACATGGATGTCGGGCGGATACTCCACCGTGAAGGTTGAAAACAAAAATGGCGGATACTACTCCGACGACGAGTATAAGTGTGGTCAATATATATTTGGTAATATATTCTATCGTGTGACTCCTCGTATGCAGGTGGCGTGTGAATATTTGTGGGGTTCGCGCGAGAATGCTAATAGTGTGCAAAATTATGCAAATCGAGCAAGTCTCATGGCGCAGTATAATTTTTAACAAATAACTATTGGATTATTAAAAAATATTATCTATCTTTGTGTAGATAGGAGGGTGGCTTATCAGTCGCCCTTTTTCGTGCAATTACAACTTAAAAAACTTAAATAATGAAACAGAAGAAATTTATGTTGGAGGAGAATATGCTCCCCACAAGATGGTACAACGTAGTGGCTGATATGCCAACAAAACCACTCCCAATGCTACACCCTGGTACCAAACAACCCGTGGAGGCTGCAATGATGGAGGCACTCTTCGCATCGGAGCTCGTGAAGCAAGAGTTTTCGACCGAGAGATATTTCGATATCCCAGAGGAGGTACAAGACATATACAAAATTTGGCGTGCTACCCCACTCGTACGTGCTTACGGTCTGGAGCGTGCACTAGGTACTCCAGCCAAGATTTTCTTTAAGAATGAGAGCGTTTCGCCAGCTGGTTCACACAAACCAAATACCGCTGTGCCTCAAGCATTCTACAACTACAAACAGGGCATCAAGCACCTCACCACCGAGACAGGTGCTGGTCAATGGGGTTCATCTATAGCATTCGCAGCACAACACTTCGGATTGGATGTTCAAGTATATATGGTGAAGGTGAGCTACGAGCAGAAGCCATACCGCAAAATGATGATGAACACTTGGGGTGCAGAGGTTATTGCATCACCTAGTACACTCACCGACTCGGGGCGTGCAGCTTTGGCACTCGACCCCAATGATTCGGGTAGCCTTGGACTCGCTATTTCGGAGGCTGTAGAGGTTGCAATCAAAAACAACGCCGACACTCGCTACTGCTTGGGTAGTGTGATGAACCACGTGATTTTGCACCAAACAGTGATTGGTCAAGAGACTATTGCACAGCTGGAGATGGCTGACGTAGAGGCAGATATCGTAATCGGCTGCTTTGGTGGAGGAAGTAACTTTGCGGGTATTGGTATCCCATTCTTGCAAAAGAACTTCAACGAGGGCAAGAAAACTCGCATCATAGCATCTGAGCCAGCAAGCTGCCCTAAGCTCACACGTGGAGAGTTCCAATATGACTTTGGTGATGTTGCAGGATACACGCCACTTATTCCAATGTACACTTTGGGTCACAATTTTCACCCATCAGACATACACGCAGGAGGTTTGCGCTACCACGGAGCAGGTTCGGTTGTGAGCCAACTACACAAAGATGGACTCATCGAGAGTCAATCGGTAGATCAAATAGAGACAATCGCAGCAGGAGTGTTGTTTGCTAAGACCGAGGGTATAATCCCAGCTCCAGAGTCAAACCACGCAATCGCAGTGGCTATTCGCGAGGCAAACAAAGCTAAGGAGGAGGGTGTGAGCAAAAACATCGTATTCAACTTGTCGGGACACGGACTCAACGACCTATTCGCTTATGAGCAATATTTCAATGGCGTGTTAAAAGATTTTTCACCTTCGGATGCCGAAATTGCTAAGACTGTCGAGCAACTAGAAAAATTAGTGTAAGGATACCTACATATAATTTTGAGGCTATATTTTTTGCATAAAAAACAAAAAATATAGCCTCTCTTATTTTTTATTTGTATCTTCGTGTGAAAAAATTATATAAATAGCATAGGAAATCCGAAAGAAAATTACTACTTTTGCACGCTTATTCTATTTAAATGATAAATTGAATGGATTAAATTAAAAAGAAAAACAATAATATAAATTAACAAAAACCTATCATCAAATGCAAAGTAAAGGTGCAATTAAGCTACTGGCGGCTCTTCTAGCGTTAGCCTGTATCTACCAGCTCTCGTTTACGTTCAAAGCACGTAGCGTAGAGAATGCAGCGGCAGAGTACGCCGCACAATTCAGTGCTGAAGAGGTCGGCTCACAAGAGCAACACTACATCGACTCGGTTCAAAACCTCACGGTATACAACTTAGGATTCGCAAGTTTTACCTACAAACAAGTCAAAGAGAAGGAGCTCAACTTGGGTCTCGACCTCAAGGGCGGTATGAACGTAATGTTGGAGATTCAGGTTGCTGATGTAATCAAGGCGTTGGCTGGCAGCAGTGCAAACGACCCTGCATTTATCGTAGCCGTAGAGTCTGCTGGTCAAAAGTTCAACTCGGGTGAGAAAAGCGATTACATATCTTCGTTTGTCGAGGAGTACAAAACAGCTTCAAATGGTGCATCTTTGGCTACAATATTTGTGAGCCCAGAGCGCAAAGATATCATGCCTAACAGCACCGACTCGGAGGTGGAGGCTATCCTTCGTACCGAGACTGAGGCTGCAATTAGTGCTTCATTCAACATCCTTAGAAGTCGTATCGACCACTTTGGTGTGACTCAACCTAACATTCAACGTTTGCCAAATTCGCACAGAATATTGGTGGAGTTGCCAGGTGTGAAGGAGCCAGAGCGTGTGCGCAAACTTCTTCAAGGTGCTGCATCTTTGGAGTTCTGGACTACTTACGACGGTCGTTCATTGTTGCCAGCTTTGGCACGTGCAGACCGCATGCTCCGTGACCAAAACAAAGAGACTGCTACTGCAACAGAGGTAGAGGCAGCAGCAACAGAGGCTAACACAGAGAGCACTCTACTAGATGAGGTTGGAGCTACAGAATCAACAACTACCGCTGCACCAACTTCTCGCTACACTCGCGCAGAGAACCCTCTATTCGCGCTGCTTAGCCCTGACTACTCGGGTGGTGCAGTTGTGGGTGGTGCAATCAAAACAGATATCACAGCTATCGACGCTCTTTTGGCACAACCAGCAGTTCGTGACCTACTTCCAAGCGACGTGAAGTTCATGTGGAGCATCAAGGGCAACGAGGATGTTGAGGATAGATATTTCTTGTATGCAATCCGTGTAGAGCGTGCTGATGGCAAAGCTCCACTCGACGGTAGCGTGGTTACAGATGCTCGTGAGATGTACTCTCAACAGGGTGCTACGGCTGAAGTTTCGATGTCTATGAACGCTGAGGGTGTTGTTGAGTGGGCACGTCTTACGGGGGACAATATCGGCAAGTGTGTAGCTATCGTACTTGATGGTTATGTATACTCTGCTCCAGTTGTAAACTCTAAGATTGAGGGTGGTAACTCTTCAATTTCGGGTAGCTTCACAATCCAAGAGGCTAAGGATTTGGCTAATGTGCTTAAATCGGGTAAGGTGCCTGCTCCAGCTCGCATTATCCAAGACACTGTAGTTGGTCCTTCACTTGGTCAAGAATCTATCCGTGCTGGTTTGCTTTCGTTCGCTATTGCATTCTGCTTGGTACTTCTTTACATGGGCGTATTCTACAAAACTGCAGGTTGGTTGGCTGACATTGCATTGCTCGCTAACGTATTCTTCTTGATGGGTGTACTTGTATCGTTTGGTGCAGTATTGACACTCCCTGGAATTGCGGGTATCGTGCTCACATTGGGTATGGCTGTGGATGCTAACGTTATTATATATGAGCGTATCAAAGAGGAGTTGCGCTCAGGCAAGGGCATCTCGGCAGCTATTGCAGATGGTTTCTCTAACGCATACTCGGCAATCATTGACGGTAACGTAACTACACTTATCACTGGTATCGTACTTGCAATCTTCGGAACTGGTCCAGTTCAAGGTTTTGCTACTACACTTATCATCGGTATCATCACTTCACTATTCTGCTCTATCTTCATCACTCGTCTGCTTATCGAGTGGGCTAACTCTACGTTTGGCAAGGTGGCATTCTCTAGAACATGGTCTGAGTCATGGCTTGCAAATGTGAAGTTCAACTTTATTGATGCTCGCAAAAAGACATATATCATCTCGGCTGTAGTTATCGGACTTTCGATTATATCGTTCGCAGTACGTGGTCTTAACTTGGGAACTGAGTTCACAGGTGGTCGCTCGTATGTTGTGCGTTTCGACAAGCCTGTTTCGGCTGACGACATCCGCGAGTCATTGGAGGGTCAATTCACAGATGCAGATGCTGCAAACGTGAGCTTCGAGGTTAAGCAATATGGTAACGACAACCAAATGCGTATCCTCACACAATACAAATTTGACGACACTTCGGAGTCTACAACCGAGGAGGTGAACCGCATAATCTACGATGCAGTATCTGGATTCTATGGCTATGGCATTACTTTCGACGGATTTAGCAACACTCAAGAGGATGTGAACGGAATTGTGTCGGCTGAGAAGATTGGTCCATCTATCGCTAGCGATATGACATGGAATGCAATCTGGGCTATATTGTTCTCGCTCATAGCTATTAGCTTGTACATCACCCTTCGATTCAAGGGATGGCAATGGGCATCGGGTGCTACGGCAGCTCTTGCGCACGATACGTTGATTGTTGTGGGGCTATTCTCTATGTTCTATGGTATCTTGCCATTCAACTTGGAGGTGAACCAAGCATTCATCGCTGCAATCCTCACAATCATCGGTTACTCAATCAACGATACTGTGATTATCTTCGACCGTATCCGTGAGTATGTCGAGATTCACCCTAAGCGTGATTTGAAGGAGAATATCAACGCCGCAATCAACTCTACAATGGCTCGTACGATGAATACATCGGGTACAACAATGGTTACATTGCTTGCTATCTTCTTCTTCGGAGGTGAGACTATCCGTGGATTTGTATTCGCAATGGTTATTGGTATCGTAGTTGGTACATACTCTTCAATCTTCATCGCAACACCTGTTGCTTACGACTCAATGATAAAGGAGGAGAAGAAGAAATTGAAGGCTTAACACATAGATTATTAAGCAAGCAATATACAACACAAAGAGGCGGACTTTTTCGAAGTTCGCCTCTTTAGTGTGAATACTACCTACAAAGAGAATATATACCCTCCCATCACCAGTAGCAGCCCTATGAATAGCGGTATGCTACAAAATGATATATTGGGTCGCAGTTGCCCAATCACAATTTCATACTCATCTCTATAACGATACTCTCCTCTATCGTATCGTACTCTTTCACGCAACATTCTTATAGCAACAATACCCATAATCACTAATGACACAAAAATAAGTGTAACTCCAAAAATCATACAAATTGCACATTGATTAAAATTCATAAACCATAACAATAAATTAATACATACGCTTCAGCGAGTACAAATATAGTAATTATATGGCAAGTTATCTAATATTTTATTTATACATTTAATTTTATATTTAGCAATAATAGGCAATGATTAATGCTCATTTTCTTGGATAAACAAATCAAAAATGTTATCTTTGTGATAGACAAATCAATATTCAAAATAGATGAACCAGAACTATTTACATCCCGAAATTGAGACTATAAGTCGAGAGGAGCTAACAAAACTACAAATCGAAAGATTGAAAAGCACAATCACCCAAGCTGCAAAATCACCATTTTACTCTAAGGTTTTTGCCCAGCAAGGTATATCTGCCGACACAATATCGTCACTAGACGACCTGCGCAAATTACCATTCACCGTGAAGGATGACCTACGTAACAACTACCCCTTTGGGCTCAACGCTGTGCCCCAAAGCGAAGTTGTGCGCCTACACTCATCGAGTGGCACCACAGGCAACCCTACAGTTATTTGCCACTCACAAAAAGATTTGGATGTGTGGGCTGACCGTGTAGCTAGATGTATGTATATGGTGGGACTTCGCAACACCGACGTATTCCAAAACACATCGGGATATGGAATGTTCACGGGAGGCTTGGGCATACACAACGGAGCCGAAAGACTCGGAGCACTCATGGTGCCTGCCGCCACTGGAAATAGCCCTCGCCAAATCAAATTCATCACCGACTTCGGAACCACAGCAATTCACGCCATACCGTCGTACGCTATCCGCCTAGCAGAGGTGTTCAAAGAGCAGGGGGTAAACCCTCGTGATACACAACTCAAATGCCTAATTATTGGCGCAGAGCCTCACACAGAGGAGCAACGCCAAAGAATCGAGGAGCTGCTCGGAGTCAAGGCATACAACTGCTTCGGAATGTCCGAGATGAGTGGTCCAGGTGTAGCGTTTGAGTGCCAAGAGCAGAATGGACTTCATATATGGGAGGATTCATATTTGTTTGAGATTGTAGACCCCGACACCCTAGAGCCACTTCCAGATGGAGAGGTAGGTGAGTTGGTAATCACTACATTGGACAGAGAGGCTATGCCACTTATTCGCTACCGCACACGTGACCTCACCAGAGTGTTGGTTGGCGAGTGCCCTTGTGGTCGTACACACCGCCGATTGGATAGGCTCAAAGGTCGCAGCGACGATATGTTTATCGTGAAGGGTGTAAATATATTCCCTATGCAGATTGAGAAGATTCTTATGCAGTTTGAGCAGGTCGGCACAAATTATCTCATCACAATCGACACGGTTGGCATAAATGATGAGATAATCATCGAAGTGGAGCTTGGCAACGACGCCTTCACGGACGACTATGCGCAACTTCAGGAGTTGAGCCGTTCGATGACACGTGCTTTGCGTGATGAGATTTTGGTAACGCCCAAAATCAAACTCGTGGAGAGTGGATCGCTTCCTCAAGGAGAGGGTAAGGCTGTGCGTGTAATCGACAAACGAGCAAAGTAAATGTAATTCACAAGGCGATTTTTGGCACTTCACGAAGCCCCAAAACTCATCCTTATAAATCACATTTGCACAACAGAATAAATAAAAACCTTAAGGGGAGTTCTAATTTCTCCCTAAAATACTTTCCAGCTACTAACTATCCCTTTTCGATTTTACAAAAATCGGTAGTAGGAGTCACTACAACCCACTTTTGTAAAATTAAAAATGGACAATTATTAACTAAAAATTAAAATCAGGGAGAAAATAGAACTCCCCTTAAAACCATAAAACTATGAAAACTACACTTCAACAACTCTCAATCTTCTTGGAGAATAAGATTGGTAGCCTACACGAGACTATGGATATCCTGAGCAAAGCAGATATCCGCATCATTGCAGCTACTGTGGCAGACACTACAGAGTTTGGAATATTGCGACTTATAACCTCCGACAACGAACGTGCTTACAACCTACTTCGTGAGGCTCACAAGAACACTAACAAGAGCGAAGTTATAGCTTTGTCGTGTGGTTCGCTGGCTGGCTCATTCTATGATGAGTTGCAAAAATTCTATGCCGAGGGTGTTGTTATCGAGTATATGTACTGCTTCTCGATTGGCGAGAAAGCTGTAATGATTATGCGTGTGAGCGACACCGACAAGGCTCTAGAAATTGCTGAAAACAAGAGTATCGAGACACTCTCTAACGAGGATATAGCATCTTTATAAACAATAGATAATGAACAATTTTCAATTTCAAAATCCCACGAAGCTCATCTTCGGCAAGGGTATGATTTCAAGGCTAGCAAAGGAGATGCCTGCGGGAGCAAAGATTATGGTTACTTTTGGTGGCGGCAGTGTTAAGCGCAATGGCGTATACGACCAAGTCACCGAGGCTCTCAAAGGATTTGACTACATCGAATTTTGGGGCATAGAACCCAATCCTCGCATCGAGACCCTACGCAAAGCTATCGAGATTGGCAAACGTGAGGGTGTGAACTTCCTGCTCGCAGTGGGTGGTGGTTCGGTATTGGATGGCACTAAGCTCATAGCAGCAGCCATTCCTGTGGAGGCTGATGGCTGGGAACTTGTGATTGGAACAGCTCCATTTGGCGATTGCGTAGAGTTTGCATCTGTGATGACACTCCCTGCAACTGGTTCGGAGATGAACAATGCAGCTGTGATTTCGAACACCGCAACGGGCGAAAAATTCGCTATCCACAACCGCAATCCCAAGTTCTCGATTCTTGACCCTACGACCACATTCACCCTACCCGCATATCAAATTGCATGTGGCATCACCGACACATACATTCACGTCATGGAGCAATACTTGACCGTGCCAAATGTATCTCCACTCATGGATAGATGGGCCGAAGGTGTACTCCAAACTCTTCGTGAGGTTGCTCCCAAGGTGCAAGCCGACCAAGAGAATTATGAGCAGATGTCGAACTATATGTTGTGTGCAACGATGGGACTCAACGGCTTTGTGTCTATGGGTGTGCCTCAGGATTGGGCTACACACATGATTGGACATGAGCTCACTGCACTCACAGGTATCACCCACGGGCACACGCTATCAATCGTTATGCCTGGTGTTATGCAGGTGTTAAGAGAGCAAAAGGGCGACAAGATTTTGCAGTATGGCGAGCGAGTTTTCGGCATTTGTGAGGGCACACGTGACGAGCGCGTAACAGCGGCAATTGCTGCAACCGAAGAATTCTTCCGCTCTTTGGGTCTTAAGACTCGACTCAGCGAAAATGGCGTGGGCGAGGATGTTACATCCGAAATCGTGCGTCGATTCAACGAGCGTGGTACTCGACTTGGCGAAGGTGAGAATATCACAGGAGATGTTGTTGCCGAGATATTTAAGGCTTGTATGTAGGATTATTTGCAAGAGCGAAACTAACAACACCCCCTCTTGGTAGAGTTTGATTTACAAGGATGAGTTTTGGGGCTTCGTGAAGTCACTCAAACCACAGCGTACTAAAAGTACGTGAGGATTTAAGGGGCGAGGGAAGTGCCGAAAACAAAAACGATAGTGCCGCCTTCGCCCTCATGACCCCTGCAAACAACACCAGAACCACGATAAAAGAGATGAGCAGAATCAACTCTAAACCTTGACGATAACCGAAAAAGTCGCTTCATATTTAATAACATTTAATAATGCGAATTAAGGTCTGATATTTCAAACCTTAATTCGCATTAATAATATGGCACAAAGTTAAGGGGAGTTCTATTTTCTCCCTGATTTTAATTTTTAGTTAATAATTGCTCATTTTTGATGTTACTAAGTAGTTACAAAACCACCAGATTCAACTTTTTTGACATGTAGGCGGTCGAGATATGTTGCCTCACAAAATCGCCCATTGTCGAAACACTCCAGAAATATGGGCAACATTTCGAGGTTACTCCTAAGGATTTTGCGTGTGGAGAATATCTTTTGGAACAACCAATTCGTAAAGTCGCAATTGAGGAACTTCACCAACTCCTCAGCCGAAATCGGAAAATCATCTGCCAAAATCAAGAAATTTGCACTATTGAGTATAAACCTCTGCTCTGTGTCGCACGCAAAGCACAAGCGAGAAGAGATAAATTTGTAGACTATTTTGCACGGTGACTCATACGCTTCAATAGGTGCAACTTGTTGATATTGCGAAAGATTTGGGTCTATATACAAAACTGCTGGTTTGAACCCACCCTGCACAACCTCCGCACCACGCCACACCTCTCTATACCCTACTCGGGGCTTAGGGCTACAATATCTACTGTTGTCACCCGTGACAATCCCCATACCCCATTGCGCATTACCACCAAGAGTTATGCTTCCATCAGATTTCAATATCCTCTCAATCAATTCGCTATCGGCTGGGGTGACTGTCATATTGAATATCAGCTGAGGATTACACCCAAACGAGGCTCTGCTGCGGATGTACTCTACCCCACCATATCGGCATATTATCGGAGAGAACGCTCCCTCGACATCTGTGGCAACAATCGCCTGTGCCTTGGTAAGTATAGATTTGAAGGGTCTGCCATAATCTATCAAATAATCCACATTCATACCAAACAGACGCTCTCGAATATGGCTATATGCCGCAACATTAAAAAACGCCTCCTGCAACAGAAATCCAATACTACCGCCACGCTTGAGCAACATCAACGAAGCGTATATAAATAGAGAGCTACTATCTGCACTTCGACCTGCGGAGTATCGGTTAAAGAGTTGCTGTCGAACAGCTCTGTCGATTTTTTTGCCCCAAGGTGGATTTGTGAATATGTAGTCGGCACGCAGGGGTAGAGAGTCGGCTATATCTAAGAAATCTGCACATTTGATATTTCGGCTACTCACGCCCGTGAACTCTTTAATTCGTTGCCTAGTGATTGCTACGGCTTGGGCATCGGTGTCGAATCCGTATATGTTTTGGGGCAAAAATCCCATTTTGAGAGCTTGAATCAAGAAATTTCCACTGCCACAGCAGGGGTCTAAAAAGAGCTTGTCGCTAAAATCACACGGGGCAATTAGTGAGCATAAATCCTCGACTATATTTTCGGGGGTGTAGTATATTCCCTCCTTGTTGCGGTGTGATTCGTCAAGCGACGGTTCGTAGCTCTGCCACTGCAAAGGGTTGTATGGAGTGCGTGAATCTTGACTTTTCTTGTGTTGTTTGTTGGCTCGATGGTTTAGCTTTTTGTCGCCTATGACATCTCGGCGAAAACGCATCAATGAGTCATAATCCACCCCAGAACGCCCTACGGAGTCGATATGACCCAGCCTAATCCAATTACGAATGGTAGACTTAGAGACACCAAATTCCCTAGCGGCATCCTCCACAGAAAGAGCCGAAAGCACAGGTTGAGATGATTGGTGTAAGTCACTCATATATAGCCGCATAATTATTAGCCACAAAGATAATAAAAATATGCTATTGAGTATTATATTATTTTTGTTATCTTTGCGTATGGACTAAAAACTAATATAAATATGCTTAAGAAAAGAGACCTAATGATGGTCGGTTCTGCTGCCGCAGTTGTTGCATCTGCAGCTTCGTGCTGTGGTGCTGCCGACGCAAAGGGGAAAGCCCCAAATGTTATTGTTATTTTGGCCGACGACCAAGGATATGGAGATTTTTCGGTGCACGGAAACCCCGTAATCAAAACTCCACACCTCGACAAGCTTCATGGCGAGAGTGTGCGCCTAACAGATTTTCACGTTGCTCCAATGTCATCACCCACACGTGGGCAACTTATGACTGGCGTGGACGCAATGCGCAACGGGTGTACTGCCGTGTGCGAAGGTCGCTCAATGCCCGATGCAGAGTTGCCAATGATGCCACAATTTTTCAGGGGGTCAGGCTACGCAACAGGTCACTTCGGCAAATGGCACTTGGGAGATAGCTATCCATACAGACCTCACGACAGAGGATTTGACATATCTCTGCACCTGCCAGGATGGGGTATTTCATCACTACCCGACTTCTTCCACAACAGCTACTTCGACCCTAAGCTCAAACTCAATGACCAGACTGTGCAAACCACGGGCTACTCTGCGGATGTGATATTCGAGGAGGCGATGAAGTGGATTGGCGAACAAAACGCTAAGGGTATACCCTCGTTCACATACATAGCATCCAACACCCCTCACGCACCAGAGTATGTAGCGGAGGAGTACTCGGCACCCTATGCTCAAATTGGTGAGCACAATGGCAAAACTGTACCTGCAAACTTCTATGGCATGATTGCTAACTTGGACGAGAACATGGCTAAGCTAGATAAGTTCTTGGAGGAGAAGGGAATAAAGGATAACACAATCATAATCTACACATCCGACAATGGTACTCAAAACAAACTAGCTATGCAGTTGTACAACGCTGGCATGAAGGGTCAAAAGTGTAGCGTGTTTGAGGGTGGACACCGTGTGCCTTGCTTCATTCGCTGGGCAGATGGCGGATTGTTGCATGGCGAAGATGTAGATCAATTGACTGTTATTCAAGATATTTTGCCTACGTTGGTGGATATGTGTGGGCTCGCAGATGGCAACTTCGATGGCGTGAGCCTAAAGAAGATTCTCACATCCAAAAAGGCTAAGTTGGACGACCGCATGGAGGTGGTACACTATCGCTACAAACTCAAAGATGGCAAGTGGGATAATGCAGTAGTGATGTGGGATAAATGGCGACTCACAGCCCCCAACAAGCTATTCGACGTGAGCAAAGATCCATATCAAGCGACAAATATTGCCCAAGAGAACCCAGAGGTAGTGAAGGCTATGAATGCACACTACGACGCATGGCATGCCGAGGCTGCGGAGCTATACAAAAAGGATAGAGTGATAATCGTAGGGTCAAATGAGTCGAACCCCACGGAGCTACTCGCAAATGATTGGAATGGCGGATATTGCGACAATATGAATCGCTTGTATGCAGGCAAGGAGCGTGGATATCACAACATATATGTGGATCAAGCTGGCGACTACCAAATCAAAATGAGCAGATGGCAATTTGACTCAGGTATAGCACTTTGCGGCTATGACCCAGAGCTAATTCGCCCTAGTGACAACATATACATGAAACCCGTAGACCCATCACTAGCTGCCAAACCAATCGCCAAAGCACAATTGATTTTGGGCGACTACAACAAAACAATCACCACATCGGCAACCGACACGGTGGCAACATTTGAGTTGCACCTAGAGAAGGGACAAACCACCATTGAGGGCGTATTCCACGACAAAGATGGTAATCCAATATGCGGAGCATTCTACATGGAGGTGCTCAGAAAATAGGCTTTATATCCAACAAAACAGAGAGCTACGTAGCTCTACATAACACAAAATCCGAGTCACTATATGCGACTCGGATTTTTGTTGCGTGGTATATTTTGTAAAGCGTTGCTTAACTTAAGTAGGGTAAAATAATTATTGGTGTGTTTTTAAGAGTACTATTGGAGATGAGATTTTTTGCTATTGAATTGAAAATATAGTGGTTCTATACTGAAATTTACTCGATCATTACTCATATTGGATAATAATTACTATATTTGTTGTCGAACAGACCAGAAAAGGCTGTTAACGAAATATTGATATAGCGTTTGCTATTGTTTTGGAGGTACAGAAAACGACCAATTTTTAACGACCCTCTCGCAATAAGTAGATGCTTACGCTTGGCGTAAGCATACTTATTCAGGGTTGTGGGTGCTTGGTCGTACCTCTGTACTGAGAAAAAGTTGCTTGCGCCTTTTTTTGTTTAATTTAAGCCGAGTCGAGGGATGTGCATATAAGACCTTATTTAAATATATGAAAAATACATTACTAAGATTATCGGTTATTTTACATAGTTTAATATTGTACAGTTGCTCAAACACAATAGAATATGAATCTATTACAGATTATCCTAAAAAATGCTATTACAAAGGAGAGACAATCATATCGGGAAACGCTGAAATTAAACCTCTACGTCATGGTAAAGGTACTTTATACAATGCTAAATCAATATCTACATCGACTCCATTCGATGAAATTTCAGGTTACTGGCAAAATGACTCTATCGTCCTTGTTACAGATAAACCTATTGCATTGTATGGCAACCTTTTCAAAGGGAGTGTATTGAACTTAATGCCTTTATTTGGTTGTTTGTATGAAGACAATATAAAGGTTTCAAATATTTTTGATACTGAGAGAGTACGTGATACTCTTTATATAGGAGGATTTGCAAATGGACACCCCAAAGATGGTAAGATTCATTTCTATAACCCATCGCAAGATATAAGAGATATTATCAACAAAGAGTTTATGGCGACAGATTCTGTACGAATTAAATATGGTGCTGCGGATTATAATAATCAATGGATAATACCTTATAATACTCATTTTGTTGGCGATTTGAGCACAGTAACAGGAGTTTTCGACAAACCGCTAAATGCCTCTTCAAATTCTCGACTAAAAAAAGAATTTGAGAAATTAGTTGAGAAATACGAGGGGGAAACTCCTACTCAGGTTGACTTAAATTATGTTGGTGAATTTAAAAATGGACTTCCTATTAAAGGTACTATTGTTGCTGTTTATATTACAGATGATGTTAATGATGGATCACGAATTGAGATTGATGGACATTGGGTAAAAGGTGTTAATGTCGGAACATTCCCTCAAATAATAACGAACAGCATTAAAGATATAGTCCAACAAAAAAAGGATAATAAGTATGTTTGGTCTACACAAAAACTGTACGACCTAAGAAAAGGCAATCCAGCTAAATATAAACACCGTTTTGGGGAAAATGTATTACTAACAAGAGGTAAAGTGACAGATATAGAGGAAGAGAGTGTGTATGACGATGAATTTAATTTAAAGACTGTATATGATGTATTTATCGACGAAAATATTATTGTACGATTTGAATCAACAAGAGATGTCTCTAACATATCGATAGGTGATGATGTTTTTGCATTAGTGCAAAATGCGTACAAAACAAGATACAAACAAGAATATCCTATATTTAATCCCTACTTAAGTGACGAAAGTAATACATATTGTTTCTTTAATTCAGTTAAGGAGGTCAAAAAATATATAGAATTTAAGCAGCGAACAGGGTATTATGATTCTGAAGAACGAATGCGCAAAGCTTTGTCTGGAGAATTGGATGACTACTTTAGAGATTGGGTTATTAAACAAAGAGTTGAGAAATATAAAGGTTTACACTTCTCTGCGTTAGTAAAAAATGATCTTGATTGATTAACAAGACAAACTTAGGACATTAGGTGTAATCTTCGAATATCTCTCTTTGGGTGTTGGTGGGTGAGATTGGGCGGTTTTGTGGCGGTGAATTGGCGTTTTCCTAAAACATTCCTAAAACAATATAGACAAATATAGCGATATAGAGCGTGTGGAGGGGTTTTGGAGGTTGTAGAATGTTTCATTCTTTTGTTTGCGAAACGTCAGTAATCCGTCAGTAACGAAAAAATCAGCGAGTAGATTAAACATCTAACTCGCTGATTTTCAGTAGTCGGGGTGACAAGATTCGAACTTGCGACCACACGCCCCCCAGACGTGTACTCTAACCGGGCTGAGCTACATCCCGAAACGTAGCTCCTTTGTGCCTTCTGGGCTTAAAGGGAGTGCAAATATAGATATTTTTTTTCTTTTGTGCAAGAGGTTTTACGCTTTAAGTGGGGTAAAATCGTTGTTGGTGTGTTTTAAAGAGTGTTATGGGAGTTGTAAAAGCTGGAGATATTTATCCTCCTTCGCTCGCATCTCTAAAGCGTCTGCATCGTTTTTGTCGCCTTGACCGCATAGGTGGAGTACCCCGTGAACCACCACCCTGTGCATTTCGCGCAGGGGTGAGGTGTCATATAATCTGGCATTGTCCGCCACAGTATCTACATCTATGTACAGCTCGCCCGAGATATACCCTGCGCTCAAATCACTATCGTCGAAGGTGATAATATCTGTGAAATAGTCGTGTTGCAGAAACTCAACATTCATTTCGCGCAGACGCCTACCAGAGCAAAATATCACCCCGACATCTACCAATTCATACCCTTCGCTACGAGCCACTTCACGCAGCCACGACGAGATTATGCGACGCTGCTTAAATTTATAATTCGTGTCGTCCGTATAGTACCTAACAGCCATTTTATCTACTTTTTAAAACAATCTGATGCTCGCATCTTCTGCGATGGATTGGGTGGGTATATTCCAAAAACAAGCTTATATTCGCTATTCATTGTGATGATATCTACCGACTCGCCAATGACCCCAATCTTTTGATTTTTGGAGACCTTAGCACTCTTAGTCACTGCCACGCTCGACAACCCTGCGTATGATGTAATATACTCTCCATGAGCAATATAAGCATCATATTTTCCAGTTATTCTGTTTTGCGTAATATCCACAACTTTACCTTCATATATTGACACGACATTAGCATTTGGCGAACCCAAAATTTCGGCCATATTATCCATATATCGCTTGACTCGACCGCCCACTACTGGGAGGTTCAAATTCGATGTCTTGGCAGTGAACGATGCTCCTGTGGTGTTACCCTTCGAGAGTTTGCGCAGTTCACTAACTGCCGCCTCTAACCTCCTTTTTTGGAGTTGTTGCTCTCGCAGGAGCTGTTTCTCTTTGGTGCTCATTGATGCTATTGAGCTTCTAGCTGAGCGTTGGTCGCTTTGAAGTTTACCCTTTTGTGTCTCTAAATCTTTGACTGTTGCATCCAGCGACTCTTTATTTTCAGCCAATATTTTGCGCTGTTTAGCTACCTCTGCCGTCAAATTCTCAATCCTTACCATACGCTCCTCTCTAAGTTGCGACACTGCCCTGAGATTGACTATTTTGCGCGCTACATCCACAAAATCATCCGATGTGAATAGGTAGCTCATTAGATTGTTATTTCGATAGTTACGATACGCCTCACGCACCATTTCGGCATATAGTGTCCTCTCCATATTCAACTCACGACAAAGTTCTTCGTGTCGTTTATCACTCTGCAACATCTGTCCATTAAGCAGCTCCACCTGTTTGCCTTGCTCCTTGAGCAGGCGATTTCGATTTTGGATTTGGGTGGCAAGCGTACGTACCTGTTTCTCTTTGGCGGCTTTGCCTTTGCGGAGTGATGCCACCTCTTTTTCGCCTGCGGCAACCTGTTTTTTGAGGGTTTCGACCACCTGCTTTTGGGCTGCTACTTTGTCGTTCTGGGCATATCCTACGCCCAAGATTAGGAGCATAATGCAAGTTATGATTACTCTCATTTCGCCTCCTCCTTTAGCTTGTCGATTCTCTTTTGAATCTCCTCTGCGGAGTAGCCCAAAGCCTCGGCCCGTTTCCAGTAGACCTCAGCCATAAACGCATTGCCTTGGGCTGCCAAAATATCGCCGTAGTGCAATGGCAACTCGGGGCTCTTAGACGAATCTAGGGATATTGCCACACGCATATATTTCGATGCCTCTTCCAGACGCCCTAGCTTAAATAATATCCAAGCATGAGTATCGAGGTGTGTTGGGTTTTTATCATCTAGTGCAATTGCTCTGGACGACATCCCCAGGGCAAAGTCCAAATCCCCCGACTCCTCCTCGCTTATGAAATATGCGTAGTTGTTGAGTACCATGATATTATCGGCATCTAGTTTAAGAGACTTCTCATAGGCTGCATAACACCTCTTCATAGCCTTTTTGGCTTGCGAAGATTTGCTCTGAATCTCCGATATTTGATACTCCACATCACCTATATACCCCCATATTTTAGAAGATATCGTATCATTTTTTATGAGAGCCAAGGCATCGTGATAACTCTCAATTGCACCCTCATAATCCTTAGCATACGCCTTCATGCTTGCTCGCATGATGTATAGGTCGTCACTCTGCGGAAATTGCTCAATCGCACGACTTAGATACAAATCCACGGAGTCAGCACGTTTCTTGTAACTCTCAATCTCGATTACCGATTGGAAATACTCTATGTGAGGTATCGAATCCGTGAGGTGTGATTTATATAGAGCCAACGCCTCGTCCAACAATCCAAATGCAATAAGGTGATTGGCCCTGAGCTCTACAACACGAAGTTCATCGGGATACCTCACCGCCAAAATAGATATCAACTCTGTGATTCTAACGTAATTAGCACCATAAAATGTTTTGTCCGCAGTCAATCTCCCAATCGTGCTAAGCAACTCAGACAATGAATATTCATCATTTTCGAATAGACGCTTAAGTACTCCGAAATACTCCTCTATTCGATTTCTCTTCTCGTAGAACTCACTCATTGCGACCAACGCTTCACGTGACGAACCATCAATATCAAGTGCCGCCTGATACTCCGCCTCCGCCAACGAATCACGCTTCATGGCGTCATATACCACAGCCAAAGATAACCGAGCCGAGATATCCAACGGAGTATTTGCCACGACATCCAACGCCTCCTCTAGTGCCCTCTGCTCTTGGCGAGTAGAGAGTAACAAATTCTGCTTTATATTGCTCAAATATGGATTGCGCCCAATCCGAAGCTCTGCGGAGTCTAGCACCTCGATTGCCGAGTATGGTTGAGAGGTGTATTGACACAGTAGTGCCAATATTCGATAATAATCTGGGTTGTTCGGGTCACGCTTTATCATCTTACGATACAATGCTTTAGCCTCGTTATACATCCCATTCATCAATAGAGTTTGGGTGTATTGCTCCTGACTCCATTTGTTTGTTGTGTCTCTATCCAATGCCCTTTTGGCATATATCAAAGCACGCTTATCATCGTTTTCGTAAAGCAATATTGACATCTGAAAATTTGCCGCCATCGACATGGAATCTATGCGCAAAGCCTCCTCAAAGAGCTCTCTAGCCTTGAGTGTATCACCCATCAAGTCACGCTGCATAACACCATCCGAAGTCAATTCCACAACTCTATCTAGGCGCAAAGAGTCCCCCGAAGGCGACACAACATCGCCCCCACCTCGACCATAAAGCATGGTTGCGGCAAGTAATAGTAGTAGTGCAGATAGTGCTCTTTTCATACTCTATCGAACGCCCAAGGGCGAATAAATATTATAAAGCCTTGTCGAATTGGTTAAGGAATCGCACATCATTTTCGAAGTATAGGCGCAAATCCTTCACACCATACAACAACATTGTGATACGCTCCACACCCATACCGAATGCAAAACCGCTATATTTCGTAGAGTCTATACCGTTAGCCTCCAATACATTAGGATCAACCATTCCGCAACCCATAATCTCCAGCCAACCTGTACCCTTGCATACGTTACAACCCTTACCACCGCACAAATTGCACGACACATCCACTTCGGCCGAAGGCTCCGTGAATGGGAAATACGACGGACGCATACGGATTGTTGCACTCTCGCCAAAAATCTCCTTCGCGAAATATAGGATAGATTGTTTCATGTCGGCAAACGACACATTCTCATCTATGTACAGACCCTCGATTTGGTGGAATATGCAGTGTGCACGATACGATATAGCTTCGTTGCGGAACACACGCCCAGGACATATCACGCGAATTGGAGGATTCTCACGCTCCATAGTGCGCACCTGAATTGAAGATGTGTGGGTACGCAACAAAATATCTGGATTTTGAGCTATAAAGAATGTATCCTGCATATCACGTGCTGGGTGCTCGGGCGGAAAGTTAAGTGCCGAGAACACATGCCAATCATCCTCAATCTCGGGACCCTCTGCCACGGTATATCCTAGTCTAGAGAATACCTCGACAATACGATTCTTAACAATTGAGATAGGGTGACGAGATGCCAATGGCTCCGCAGAACCTGGTCGAGACATATCACCAATAGCCGATGCCTCACCCTGCGCCGACGACTCCAACTCCTCCTTGAGGGTGTTTATACGCTCCAAGGCACGATTCTTTAGTAGGTTTAGACGCTGACCCAACTCTCTTTTGAGCTCAGGTGCCACACTCTTAAACTCATCCATAAGAGCACTGATTTCGCCCTTCTTACCCAATAGCTTTATGCGCAACTCCTCGACCTCGGCTGCTGCCTTTGGCTTAAACTCCTCGATGCGATGCAACAAAGCATCTATTTTTTCGTTAATCATTGATTTAGTATAGCTTTATATGTTTTTTCTTATTAACTTTGGCAAAGTTACAAAAAAGTTGCAGAATGTATAGGTTTTTACTCTCTTTTATTATCACTCTTACGATTTTGATGCCGATGGCACTAGCACAAAAGGTGGGAGTAGTGATGAGTGGAGGTGGAGCTAAAGGGCTCTACCACATTGGTGTGCTCCAAGCATTAGAGGAAAATTCAATTCCAATAGATTATGTAGCAGGCACTTCCATGGGTGCAATAGTTGGTGGATTCTACGCCGCAGGATACTCACCCCAAGAGATTGCGGAGATAGCCACATCGGGCAAAATGATAGAGTGGATGAGCGGACGCATAGACAACAACTACGGCGCATACTTTCGTGAGCACAACCAATTTCGCCGTGACGACCCAATTTTATCGATTCGCATAGATACCGACACCCCCAACAAAATACTACACATCCCACGAGGAATAATCCAATCCACACAGGTCGATATGGCTCTAAGCAGCTATCTTGCCCCAGCCAATGTGGCGTGCGAAGAAGATTTCGACAACCTCATGGTGCCGTTTTTGTGCGTTGCGAGTGACATCGCGGAGCGCAAAGGAGTTGTGTTCCGTAGTGGCGATTTGGGAATTGCTGTGCGTGCATCTATGGCTCTACCCGTAGCATTTAATCCTATTTTGCAGGATAGCATGATTCTATATGATGGTGGAATTTCAGACAACTTCCCATGGAAACCAGCCAGAGAGGCATTCGACGATATGGAGTTCGTAATCGGAGTATCGTGCAGTTCCCAGAACGTAGAGTTAAGCGACGATATATCGGTTATAGACCACATATTACTGCTCACAATGAACCGCACGGACTACGACATACCCGAGGAGTTGGGCGTAAAGATAGAGCGTGATGTCCCAGTCGGCACACTCGATTTTTCGCAAGCTGCAAACATCATAAAGATAGGATACGACGATACCAAGCAGATGATAGATTCCATAAAACTGCGTATCACACGTCGCACTACCCCACAAGAATTTGCCGTTAGACGCAAAGCATTTAGAGATAAATCACCCACCCTAATATTCGATAACTACGAAGTCAAAGGACTAGATTCCAACCAGTTGGAGTATGTGCATGGATATATGGCAACCAAACGCAAAGATCACTCTTTGCGACAAAGAGAGATGTCGTTTGATGAGCTAAGAGACAACCTTTACAGCATCCTCTCATCCAATGACTTCTCGACCGAGTTTCCTCAAATCACATACAACGACGAGACCGACAGATATAAATTTGCAATAAACCTAACCAACAAACCTCAGTTGAAACTATCCCTAGGAGGCAATATTTCATCTACGGCATTCAACCAAATATACTTCAGTGCAGATTATAAACACATCGGCTCTGTTGCAAAGACCGCATACGCCGAGGCATATCTAGGACCAGTCTACAACACAGGCATCATGGGTGGGCGCATAGACTTATACCGAAAATTTCCCATATTTTTTGACACATACGTATGCGTATCATACAAAAACCTAGACCACGGAAACTTCGGACTTCTCACCTCCGCAACAAACACCTTAGCTGTAAAAAGCAATGACAGCTACTTATCATTGGGTCTGGGTATGCCCATATCCAAACGCATGATGTTCACCGTTCGTTCAAACGTTGGAGTCGAAAATTTCAAATATACACCAGTAACTGCCAACCCCTCAATTCTCGACGTAGAGGAGGCCATAGACCAAACAAAGCTTAGATTTGCAACTGCAAAGGGTGAATTAGAGCGAATAACATTCGACAAGCCACTATTCCCAACCAAAGGATCGAAACTCACAATATCATCTATATTTCTTCATGGCATTGAGAGTACTTTTCGTGAGGAGAGCAACTCAGCAGACAACGCAACATTTGAGACAATACCTAAATTCACGCATAATTGGTATGGCGTGCGCCTAAGGTACGACAAATATATAACCTCGACAAAATCGAATGCGTGGTTCTCAATGGGCATAAACCTTGATGGTGTATACACCAATGTCGATGATTTCGCCACATCTACAGCCTCAAGCATGATTCTGCCTGCGTATCAACCCACGCTGCACACCCAAATGCTATTTATGCCCGAATATTCTGCACGATACTACGCCGCTGGAGGTCTGATGCCTCAATTTACTATCCTCGAAAATTTCTATGCCAAAGCAGGCGTATTCACCATGTTCAGAGAGAGATACGAAGGTAAAGACGGCGAAGTTCCATTTCCGATTGGCAACCAATATAGCATGCAATTTATATCTGATTTTTCGCTCGTATATCACACTCGAATAGCTCCTTTGAGTCTATCATTCTCTAAATACGGACTCGCCAACAAGGATAATTTCTATATTACTTTCAACTTCGGATACTCTATATTTGCACCCCGAGGAACGTTCTATTAATATTACACCCCAACACACAGGAGTACTACACAAAGAAGATGGGTTCCTCTCACGAGAAACCCATCCTATAAAAAGTTCGTGATGAACTATTTTTTCTTAGCTGCAAGAGCTTTATCCAACTCAATCTCGAAATCCGAAAGGATATTCATGTAGTTGATAAACGCATCATAAGCTGAATCATAAGGGTTGAAGTAAGAGTGAACATCACCATCCGACAACCACTTTGTAGCCATATAGTAGAAGTGATCCGAAGTTTGCATAAAACGCCATACATATTCGTAATCTACACTCTTCAACGCCACAACCTTGTCGCGCAAGCCATAGATCTTAGAGAATGCCTCATTTTGAAGGTCATTACCCAACCATGCAGTAACATCACGCTCCTCATCTGCCCAAGACATTGCGTGTGGACAGTGCAAAACTGATACTGGTTGCAACTTCTTAGCTGCCTCGCTTACTGTTGCGAACTTCAATTCGCCAGTTGAAAGAATTGCAGCAGGAAGACCCTTCATAAAGTCGAAGATTCCAGTTGTAGACTTTTGGTGCTCACCAAATGTCTCATAATCCATAAACAAGTTGATAACCTCGCCTGATGCCTCCTCAGATGTCATCAACCAATCAACGTACTTCTCAGCTGTGAGTGGATACTCATCCCATCCTTGGTTAGAGAAACGGAACGCGATATCATCAGAGAACTTGTAGTTGCGAAGCAACAATCTAAGCTTAGAGTTGATAGAGTTTGCATATACAAAGTTTGGAGATTTCCAACCCATGACGTGACGAGCTCCCTCGGCCAACATAGTCTTGAAGCCTAGTTTCGCAACCATCTCACCAATTTGGTCGTTATAGATAAGCTCCGTGTTGCGGAATGCAGTTGGTTTAACACCAAAAGTCTCCTTGATAGTTGCAGCATGTAACTTCACCTCACGCTCAAACTCCTCTGCTGAGGTAAGAGCCGAAAGCGAGTGAGAGTATGTCTCAGCTAGGAACTCCACAGAGCCTGTTGCTGCCAACTCCTTGAATGACTCCAACACCTCGGGTGCATAAGCCTTGAATTGCTCAATTGCACTACCTGTAATCGAGAATGAGCACTTAAATGCGCCATTTGTAGATTTAATAAGGTTAAGCAACAATGCGTTCATTGGAAGATAGCACTCACGAGCAATCTTTTGCATAATAGAACGGTTGAGTAGGTCATCAAGATAGTTGTGATCCTTACCCATGTTAAAAAAGCGGTAGCTTTTCAAACGCCAAGGTTGGTGTACTTGGAAGTAAAAACAGATTGTTTTCATATTTTTGGTTGTATTTTATTTAGTCTTAGATTCGTTAATTGCGCTTTCGTACACAGCTTTGACCTTAGCTGCGGCGTCTGTCCATTTGAGACCTGTAACCTCCTCGAGTCCCTTTTGTGCAAACATTTTGTTTAGAGCTGGATACTTCACAAGTCCATATATTGCATCTGCCATAGCATCCACATTCCAGTAATCAACCTTCACAGCATAGTCCAAAACCTCTGCTACACCACTCTGCTTAGAGATGATAACAGGCACGTTTGACCTCATAGCCTCCAAAGGCGAAATTCCGAATGGCTCCGAAACAGATGGCATAACATAGACGTCTGAGAGTTGGAACATCTTATGTACATCATCACCCTTCAAAAAACCAGTGAAGTGGAATCTGTCGGCAATACCCAATCTTGCCACACGACGAATAACATGATTCATCATATCACCCGAACCTGCCATCACAAATCGAACGTTTGGAACTCGTTGCAACACCTTAGCCGCAGCCTCCACAAAATAGTCTGGACCCTTTTGGAATGTGATACGACCCAAGAAAGTCACAATCTTATCCTCCACACCACGCTCAGGAAGAGGCTCATTCTCCTTCTCCGCAAAACGTACTGCGTTGTGTACCGTGATAACCTTCTCTGCTGGGATACCATATTTTGTGATTGCGATATTGCGTGTGAGGTTAGATACCGAAATTACCTTGTCGGCTGCCATCATACCTCCTTGCTCGATAGCAAATACTTGGGTATTTACATTCTCACCACTTCTGTCGTGCTCCGATGCGTGCAAATGCACAACAAGTGGTTTGCCTGACACTCGCTTAGCTGCGATTCCTGCATAGTATGTTAGCCAGTCGTGAGCGTGGATAACGTCAAATTGACCCTCCAACTCCTTAGCTACTTGAGCCGCAACGATTGCATAACGAGCAACCTCCTCCATAAGGTTTGCACCATACTTACCCGAGAAGGTGTAACGTTGTGACCACGCATCCGAAGTAGACCAAGTTTTTTGACCTGACTTCACATACTCTTCGTGGTATGTGTTATACTCCTCTACAGATACGTAAGGAACCATATTAGAGTCGATATGTATGAACGACAACTTGTCAAGCACATCCTCTGCACCCTCATAAAGTTGGCCATACTCCGCCTCAACATCACTAGCATTTACCACTTTCGTAAAACGCTGATCCTCGTCTCCGTATGCTCTAGGCACCACAAAGGTTACATCAACATTATTACGTGCTAAACCACGTGTCATTCCATAACATGCAGTACCCAATCCTCCTGCAATGTGGGGTGGGAACTCCCATCCGAACATCAATACTCTCATCTTAAATTTCTTCTTATTCTTTTTAATTTCGTTTCATCTGTATGTCGCTCCTGCCTAACATCCGTTCCCACAATATATCTCTCTTAAATAGGAGGAGGTGACTTTTTATTTACTCTGCTTTCGCTTTTGTAGCACGCTTTTTGGGTGCAGCTTTCGTTGTAGCTGCGGTTTTTGTAGCTTTAGCAGTAGTCTTTGTTTTTGTAGCACGTGACTTAGTTGCCTTTTTAGGGGTCTCAACCTTGTATGAGTCAATCATCTGCATAATCTCTAGGATAGCTGCAACACCTGTAGCACAAGAGATTGCACCACGTGAGTGATATGGTGGATTTGGCTCGAAGTACTCACTAATTGAACCAATACCAGCAACTTGAATCTCCTCGTTGAACTCCTCCAAAATATCCTCAGCCTTCAACAAGAATGAAGCACCAAGAACATCGAAACAAGCCTTCACGTAGAATGCCAAAGGCCATACCCATACCGAACCATTCTTAGGTGCATTGTTCCAATCTGCACGCACCATACTTCCATATAGAGGGTTGAGTGGTGTCAAAGAGCGTAGTCCTTTAGTGGTTAGAAGGTGTTGGTCTACGACTCTAATCACATTTATCTGTTGCTCCTCGCTAAGCATCTTGTAATCAAGAGCACAAGCGATAATCATATTTGGGCGGATAGAACCCTCGGTAACGTCGTAGTTCACAAAATCTGCCAACCATCCGCTCTCCAACCAGAACTTCTCCAAGAAAGACTCTTTAGTCTTAGCAGGCATATCGCCCCAACCGCTCACGAACTCTTTATCTTTGAACTCCTTAGCCAAATCAACGATGTATGATACTGCATTGTACCACAACGCATTAATCTCTACGTGGTAACCATTACGAGGCTCAACTTGCGCAGTATCTACTGTGAAGTCCATCCACGAGATAGGCTCCTCGTTAGACCATGCCCATATAAGACCATTGCTGTGGAGTGATACTCGACCAGTTTGAGCTGCATAGCTCTCGATAATCGTTTTGAGGTCTGCGCCATACTTAGCCCAGATATCTTTGCGAGACATACCATTCTTCTCCAACTCTTGCATAGTTCTGAATACCCAAAGTGGGCAATCTGCAGCGTTGTTGATTTGGTATGAGCTGCGTAGAGTGTTGTTTGCGTTGTCTTGCATCAAAGCATTGACAACATCCAAACAATCCTCTCTATTACCTTGCGTGAGGGTCAATCCTGGGAGTGAAATCATCGCATCGCGACCAATAACACCATACCATGGATAACCAGCTATAACATCCAATCTGCCATCTGGACGACGAGCCAAGAATTGACGAGCTGAGTGCTCCAAACAAGATTTGAAATCAATCTTGTGAGTACGACGAGCAACAGACTCCTCGTATGTCGCCTCGATAGTCTCGCCCGAGAACATCTCTTCGGTTGAAGCCGAGAAGATGATACTCTCACCAAATTTCAAATCTACTTCGAAATAACCTGGAGTGAGTAGATCTTCCAAACCATCATAACCACGAGACACCTCTTGAATATACTCAAAATCGCAATACCAATCTGGAGCTGGCACATACTCTACGTCTGCTCTATTGGTTTGCATATTCAACCATGGGAATCCATCATACAAACGGCACTTCACACCATTTGTAATCTCATAAGATCTTGCATCAGCATACATATTCGCCTTAGATAATTCGTGACGGTCACGGAATGCCAAGAATGGACGCAACTGCAATGTCACAGGTCTATTACGACCACCCTCCAATAATGTATATTTCACCATCATTTGAGTGCGTTTGTGAATCCACAACAACTCCTTGCGCAACACTACATCACCAATTCTATAGGTGATAGTTGGGCATGGGGTATACTCAAAGTCTGTGATGTATTTGTGACCACGTGGCTCATAGGTTCCACCTTTGTAGCGGTGTAGAGCCAAGTTGAATCGTTGTCCATCACGAATAATTGTTTCGTCCAACGACGAAAGCAACACGAAATCACGCTCGCTATCATCAATAGGCGACACGATGAGTCCATGATATTTACGGGTGTTACAACACACGATAGTGGTACTCATGTACCCACCACGTCTGTCGGTTGCAAGCATCTCGCGTTGAAGAGAATACTCTAAATTTCCGAGTTCGTTTTTGTCAAAAGTTAAGGCTGCCATCTCAATATTTTAGTTTGTATGAGCTAAAATTATAAATAAATACCAAAAAAAACAAATTTTTTGGCATTTATTTATGAAAATTTATTTAATTAATACAATTATGCCCATTTTACCAATGGCATATCCATTCTGTGTGGCAACAAATCGCTCTTAGGATAGATACGCAAAGCTACATCGTAAACACCTGTTTGAGTTGGAACATACGAGATTGAATATGTAGTCAAAGTACCCTCTGAAGCGGCAACCTCCAACTGAACAGTCTCCAAAATATTTGCCTTTTGACCACTCTCGATTTGGTTTGCTACCAACAACTCAACGCCGATATCCTCCTTAGAAAGAGTTGCTGTGTCTACAGTAACCTCGAAGTGGTACTCCTTACCTACGTGTATAGCCTCGTTGTCGATACTTGCACGTTGTACATCAACAATCTTGACATTACCCCACGCCTCGTTAATCTTCTTCTTCCAGTCAGCAACCTCTGTAGCCATAGCAAATCCGTTAGCACGAATCTTATCGTTACGCTCAGCAAGTTGATTGTAGAAACGCTCCTCATAGTCGATAATCATGCGGTTCATAGTGAAGTTAGAAGCTACATCTGCGATACAGTTCTTCACATACTTCAACCACTCAACTGGCATATTGTTCTTGAAACGAGTGTAGTACAAAGGTGCGATTTGCTCCTCGATAGTGGTGTAGATCTTCTCTGCATCCAACTCATCTTGGAATCTTTGGTCTGTGAACGTACGCTCCATAGGCAACATCCAACCAGCATCCTCACGGTAACCCTCTACCCACCATCCATCAAGAACAGAGAATTGAAGAACACCATTCATTACGCACTTCTCACCCGAAGTACCCGACGCCTCCAATGGACGAGTTGGAGTGTTCAACCACACATCAACTCCTTGTACCATGTGGCGAGCCAAATCCATGTCGTAGTTCTGCATAAACAAAATCTTACCCAAGAATTGTGGCATCGTAGATACCTCAACGATACGCTTGATAAGGTCTTGACCTGGCTTATCGTTAGGGTGAGCCTTACCAGCAAATACGAATTGAACTGGACGCTCTGGGTTGTTTACCAATTTATCCAAACGCTCAAGGTTGGTGAACAACAAGTGAGCACGCTTGTATGTAGCGAAACGACGAGCAAAACCGATAGTCAATACCTCTGGCTTAAGACCCTCGATGATACGTACGATTTGGCTTGGTGAATCGAACTTAACTTGCGATGGATCCTCGTAGCGGTTGCGGATATGTTTGATAAGACGCTTTTTCAATCTTACACGTGCCTCCCACAAATCTGCATCTGGAATATCGTGTACCTTTTGCCAATCTGGAATATTGTATGTGTGACCCGTAAATGCGCTCTCGAAATATTTAGCATACAACTTACGCATATTTGCAGCTACCCAAGTTGGGAAGTGAACACCATTTGTAACGTAGCTGATGTGCAACTCGCTCTTGAAGTATCCTGGCCACATGTAGCCCAACAAATCCTTAGATACCTCTCCGTGCAACCACGACACACCATTCACCTCTTGTGACAAGTTACAAGCCAATACCGACATAGAGAATCTCTCGTTAGGGTCAGATACGTTAGTCTTACCTAGGCTAAGGAATTGCTCCCATGAAATACCCAAGTTGTTGTGGAAGTGAGGCATATATTGGTGAATCATAGACTCAGGGAACGCATCATGACCCGCAGGAACTGGAGTGTGAGTTGTGAAGAGTGAAGTAGAACGAACAACCTCAACAGCTTGGCTGAAGTTAAGCTTATCATTCTCTATGAATTGGCGCATACGCTCTAGTCCGATAAATGCTGCGTGACCCTCGTTGCAGTGGTACACTTGCTTTTGGATACCCATAGCCTCCAAAGCACGGATACCTCCCAAGCCAAGAACCATCTCTTGCTTTAGGCGGTTCTCCCAATCGCCACCATACAAGTGGTGAGTGATATTTCTATCCTCTGGCAAGTTAAGCTCAATGTCGGTATCCAACAAATACAAACCTACACGACCCACTGGGCACTTCCACACGTGAGCGTAGACTGTGCGACCTGGCATATCTACAGATACTGTAATCCAGTTACCAGCCTCGTCACGAACTGGAGTGATAGGCAACTTTTGGAAATCTTGAGCCTCATAAGAAGCCTCTTGAGCACCTTGAGCCGAAAGCTTTTGAGTGAAATATCCATAACGATACAACAAACCTACTGCTGCCATTGGCACGTTACGGTCTGATGCCTCCTTGATGTAGTCACCAGCCAAGATACCCAAACCTCCAGAGTAAATCTTAAGCGACGAGTGCAAACCGAACTCCATAGAGAAGTATGCTACGTTTGGACTTTGTGGCTCTGGCTCCTCAGCCATATACTCTTGAAACTCTGCATACACAGTGTCCATATTTGCGAGGAACTTCTTATCCTTACCCAACTCTTGTACACGTTGTAAAGATAGACTATCGAGAAGTGCGATAGGGTTGCCCGAAAGCTTTGCCCACATCTCTGGGTCGATGCTCTCAAAGAGGTTACGAGCCTCCACATTCCAGCACCACCACAGGTTGCGTGATAACTCCTCTAGAGCGTGTAGACGCTCAGGGAAACTCTTCTCGACCATTAGTCGAGTCCAATTTGGTTGTTCAATTGCCATAGTTTGTCCTATTAGGCCAACGTACTCATCATCCGAAGCTACTACTTGATGACTTAACGCTTTGCCGATTCTACTTAATGAATTATTTATTGCAGTGCTGTATGCCTGCTTATACTTTTCAAATAAATTTGACCATAGTGCGGTCGATGCTATATCCGAAGCTGATTTGTTCGCTGCAGCAAACTTCTTGTCGCTCATCTTCGAGAACTCCAACATAGCCGATGCCAAAGCTCCAATAACCTCGCCGTCGTTGTAGTCGTCACGCTTAATCACACGCACACCCTCGTGGCTCTGCTCGCCTGCAACCCAGATTCCAAATCCAGCGAGTGTAGTGGTGATTGTTGGCACCGAGAATGCTGCCGACTCCAATGGAGTGTAGCCCCAAGGCTCGTAGTATGATGCGTATACTGTCAAATCCATACCCACCAACACCTCGTAGTAATCCATATTGAAGATTCCATCTTGAGAATTTAGGTAGGCTGGTACAAATACCAACTTGATTTTTGAATCCACCGCATCGAACCCTGCGCCACTGATTGCGCCAAGGGTTTGATCCCATTGTGGGTTGTCTATATAGTGTGTGATATTTCTGCTCTGCGATGGGTCGATTGTGGCTTTGGGGTCTGCCAAACATGCTTGCAAATCACGTCTTGCGCCCTTGTCTCCTGCTGGAACAGTTACATAAACCAAGATATCTCTATCCAACGATGGGTCTGCTGCCAAAGCCTTAAGTGACTCAATAAATATGTCGATACCCTTGTTTCTGAATTCGTAGCGACCACTTGTACCTATAATTAATGGCTCCTTCTTATATTTGAATCCCATGAGTGACTCCGCCACAGCAATCATCTTCTCTCGTGCAGCTTTGCGCTTTGTGGTTGCGGTCTTACCCTTCCACACTATATCATCCTCAAATCCATTGGGGGTGACAACATCCACCTCACGACTAAGCAACGCCTTACACTCCGCAGCTGTGATATCACTCACTGTGGCAAAAGCGTCGTAGTTGTGTGCAGCAGCCTTCTCCACAGAGTGGCGAGCTACGACATTGAAACGGTGAGCCAACTCATCCGAATTGAAGTTGTTAAGCTCATTATACAAAGGTAATCTGTTTCCTGCGATGCAGCGACCCATAACCGTAGCGTGGGTAGAGAATACAGTGGCAATGCGTGGGTCATGTAAACGAAGATATAGACCTCCTGTTGCTGTCATCCACTCGTGGAAGTGAGCCACAACTTTGTCGCTCTTTGCGGTGTGGAATTTGGTAAATGATGACACTACGATGCCTGCGCCATAACCAAATAGTGCAGACTCTACGTAATCCATACGACCTGTAATTGAGTCTACTTGATAACTCTCCCACAACTCTGCTAGGACTCTATCTTTTTTACTGAATAGACATGTGAAATCGACAAGGATTGCGATTGGACGACCTACGATTTTCCAGTGTCCGACTCTGACTCTAAGTCCACGACTAAGCATATATAGCCTCCATGCTTTGAATAGTGTCTCATCCTCTTCGAATTCGGGATGCTCACCAATTCTTGCGAAATCTGGACCTATAACAATATAGTTACCCTCACCCAATGTGCGAGATACTGTCAATGCTTTGGTTGCTATCACTGTGTGTATGCCACCGACTTTGTTACATACCTCCCAACTTATCTCAAACAGATAGTCTGGAGTATATTGAATATCACTCATAAATTTATTTAGGTTATTAAAAGTTACGAATGACTCGTAAAATGTAGCTCCTATTATACCATAATATATAGGTGTACAAGTACGACCCACCCATCAACACTACCTTTTACTATACACAAGGATTCCCCACCTCACGTCGCAAAGGTACAACAATTATTTTAAACACAATAGCTTTTTTTAAATTTTTTTACTAAACATTAATATTATTACAATTTATCATCGAATAATGACTCAATAATCATATCACTAACCATAAAAAATCGAGGGGGAATATACAATCTCGAATTTTCTTGTATTAGTTTACCATCTTTTATCCAATTTTCTGCCCGTTTCAACAAATTCACTCTTTGCATATCGTCAAACAAAAGTTCATAATCGTCAAAATCTACACCCTCGGCACACCTTAGCGATGTCATTATCACCTCATTGCGCCTATCCATCACACTCAACTGCTCACTTTCGTAACGACACTCACCACCATTTATATACTTTTCGATTGAATCCACCGCCCAACGACGAGTCGTGCCATTGAATGAATGAGCACCTGCACCCACACCCAGATACTCCACACCTTGCCAATAAGATGAGTTGTGAATAGAGCGTCGCCCAGCCTTTGCGTAATTCGAAATTTCGTAGTGGTCATACCCCGCCGCACTCAAACGGTCGTGCAGCAACAGATACTCTCTCTGGCTAACATCCTCTGCCACCAGCGACATTTCGCCCTTGGAGAGTCTGTGCCCAAATATTGTTTTGGGTTCAATCGTGAGATGATACGCCGCAATATGCTCCACACCTAACTCTATTGCCGCATCTATCGAGCGACCAAGCACATCATCACCAAAGCCATCGACCCCAAAAATCAAATCAATCGCTATATTATCAAACCCAGCCTTGCGTGCCCTGAGCACCGCCTCTCGTGCCTGCTGAGCCGTGTGTCGTCGATTCATAAACTTCAGCTCCGCATCATCAAACGACTGCACCCCAATACTCAATCTATTCACACCCAAAGCCCTCAACCCTCGCAGATACTCCTCGCTCAAATCATCAGGATTAGCCTCCAAGGTAATCTCCTCGACCCCCGACACATCAAACACGTCGGCTATACGCAATAAAAAATCCCTCACCTGCTCCACAGAGAGCAGCGAGGGAGTACCACCACCAAAGTATATCGTACGTAGAGCTCTATCGCTCAAAAAATCAGCTTCATCGCCAATCTCCACCATCATAGCCGACACCACAGCATCGAGCCTCGAAGTATTAACGCTCCGAAAAAAATCGCAATAGCCACAAACTCTGCGACAAAAAGGTATGTGTAGATACAAAGATGTCATATCTACAAACTTACACTTTTTTATCGGATTTTGCAACTTTTTTGCACACCAAATAACTCCCAGAGGCTATATGGCAGCTATTTTGTCAATGCCATGTTTATATTCTCCATGAAATCTTCGGCTGGCATTTTGCCTTGCAACCTACCCAAGAAATCACCTTTGTCGTTGAATATCAAATATGTCGGAATAGACCTTACGTTATACCTCGCAGCTATCTCCTTACCCGTATCTTTATCCATATTATATTTTGCGCTCACAAATCGTGCATCCATAAATTCCGCAACATCCTTGCGCGAAAAGACCTCACTCTCCATAGCTCGGCATGGCGGACACCAATCAGCATATATATCTATAAACACCAACTTATCTTCGCTCTCAGCCATCTTCAACAACTCCTCAGGCGAAACATCCTGAAATTTAACCTGCGCTGAGGCAAACCCTACGGATAGTAGCAAAGCTACCGAAAAAATAATTTTACGCAACATGATATTTTAAAAATTTTAATATAAACTTAATTGTTTTGTAACATCTCGTTAATTTGCTCCCCCACTCTCCTTTGTAGATAGCAAACCGCACGCCGCTCCAATCTCCTCGCCACGAGAACGCCTAATTGTCGTATGTATTCCCTTTTCGGTGAGAGTATCTCTAAATCTGATAATCTTGTCATCCGAAGGCGAGAAATATGGCGAATCAGGAATCTTGTGGAATTTAATAATATTAAGCCTACATTTGAGTCCATTCAGCAACCTGCACAACTCACGTATGTGGTGAGGCGAACCATTCTTTCCGCTCATAAGTATATACTCGAACGACACCCTGCGCTGACGAGTAAAATCATACTCCCTCAAAATACTCACAATCTCCGCTATCGGATATGCTCTCTCTATGGGCATAATCTCCGCTCGCTCGTCACTATATGGATTATGCAGACTCACAGCCACATGCACCGATGTTGAGTCCAAGAACCTACGCAGTTCACGACCCACACCTGCCGTAGATAACGTTATGCGATATGGCGACCACCCGTAGCCCCACTCCGAGGTCAAAATCTCGATTGCAGCGAGCACACTGTCCATATTATCGAGCGGCTCACCCATGCCCATAAAGACCAAATTTGTGAGCCTATCAAACTCTGGAAGCGACGCCACTTGATTGAGTATTTCGTTGGTTGTGAGCGAAGCCTTAAGCCCCATACGCCCCGTGGCACAGAAGGTGCACCCCATGCGACACCCGACTTGTGACGACACACAAAGCGTGGCTCTATCCTCGTCGGGGATATATGCAGATTCTATGGTGTTGCCACCCGAGGTTTCGAACAGATATTTTTTGGTGCCATCGGTTGCCTCGCTCACTTTTATGGGAGCATATCGACCCACGCAAAAACTTTGTTTTAGCTGTTCTCGACCCTTTACCGACAGATTTGTCATCTCATCTATGGTTAATGTGTGTTTGGAGTACAACCAATTTGCAATTTGTTTGGCAGCAAATTTTGGCAACTTTTGAGCGTCGCAAATATCACGTAACTGACTGAGGCTCTTGCCGTATAGGGGTTCTAATTGTTGAGGCATAAGTGGGTAATTTTATCATTGTCACATGACAAAGATATTAAAAAACGAAGAATTTTCGCCTTTGAGTATATGAAATTAAAAAATTTATAGCTATATTTGTGAGCAAGTGTACTAAAAATGCAAATTAAAACTAAAAAATATTAATAGATCATAAACAATGGAACTAAAGAAAACGCCTAAAGCAGAGGAGGCACCAAAGGTAGAATCAACAGAAAAAACTATCAATGTTGATTTAACCAAGAAATCACCCAAAGCAGACCTTAACAACAAACGAGGTCTATTTCTTGAGATTGGTTTTATCGTAGCTTTAACTGTCGTAATCCTTGCATTTGCATACACTCCCAAGGAGTATCGCATTGAGCAGGTAGATATTGTCTACGGTGTCGTAGCAGAGCAGATGGTCGAGGTCACTCGCCAAGAGGAGCAAAAGAAACCATCTCCACCAAAGAGAGTCGAGATGAAGGTTCTTAGTACTCTTCTTGAAGTTGTGACCAACGAAACTGTGGTCGAAACAGAGGTAGACTTCTCTGAGTTTGACGAAGATACAGCAGTGTTGGAGTCTGTAGAGGGCAGCTCTGAGGCTGTGGAGGATGATACCCCATTCGTAATGGTAGAGACCATGCCTTCGTTCATGGGTGGCGGTCTTGATAGGTTCCACAAATGGGTACAAGAGAATGTGAGATATCCACAAATTGCTCAAGAGAACGGAATCTCGGGTCGCGTAATCATAACTTTCGTAATCGAGAAAAATGGAGAACTCACAAATATCCAAGTGTTGCAATCTCCCGATAGCTCACTCGCAGAAGAGGCTACACGTGTGTTGCAGAAGTCTCCTCGATGGACTCCAGGTAGACAACGCAATCAAATGGTTCGTGTGAGATTTACACTTCCTGTGGTATTTAGCATCACAAACTAAGAATCTGCTTAAATTTTTCTCGCTAAATTTGTTAAGAGAGATGTTGCTTTAATTTTTCTCTCTTTGCAAGAGGCGCATAGTGGTACCTATGCAACGAATGCAAAAGAGAAAAAGTGAAGGGACAGATCCTTAACAAATTAGATGAGGAAATTTTAAACAGATTCTAATATTGTTGCACAAATATTGAAAAGGGGTATCTCGTAATGTGGGATACCCCTTTTCACCGAAAATATAGTTTATAAAATTTGAATAAAAAAGAGAATATGGTCGAGACTTTTGTTGCTCGACGTGCAGTGCTGGTTGCCGTAATTCGAGACAACCAGAATCCTCGTGAGGCTTTTGAATACCTCGCCGAGTTGGAGTTCCTTGCCGAAACAGATGGTATAGAGACAGTAAATACATTTACTCAACGCCTACCCCAACCCTCGTCACGCATATATGTGGGACCTGGTAAGTTGCGAGAGATTGGCGACTACTGCAAAGAGAACGAAATTGATGTGGTGATTTTCGACGACGAACTCTCACCCTCACAAACTCGCAACATTGAGAAGGAGTTGCCATGCAAAATATTGGATAGAACACGCTTAATCCTCGACATATTTTTGGCTCGTGCTACCACAGCCTACGCCAAAACACAGGTGCAACTCGCCAACTACGAATATATGTTACCCCGACTCACAGGTATGTGGACTCACTTGGAGCGTCAGCGTGGTGGCACAGGAACTCGTGGAGGAGCTGGAGAGCGTGAGATTGAGACAGATAGACGTATCGTGCGCAACAGAATCACTAAGCTCAAGGAGGATCTCAAAAAGATAGACCGCCAGATGGTGGTGCAAAGGTCTAATCGTGGAAATATGGTGAGAGTGGCACTCGTGGGATACACCAATGTGGGTAAATCTACACTTATGAACCTCACATCCAAAAGCACGGTTTTTGCTGAGAATAAACTCTTTGCAACCCTCGACACCACTGTGCGCAAGGTTGTTTTCGACAATCTACCATTCTTGCTGTCGGACACCGTGGGATTCATCAGAAAGTTACCTACGGAGTTGGTCGAGTCATTCAAATCAACATTGGATGAGGTGCGTGAAGCAGATTTGCTGCTCCACGTAGTCGATATTTCGCACCCTCAATTCGAAGACCAAATAAATGTTGTGAAGCAGACACTCTCCGATATTGGAGCGGGCGACAAACCTGTATTTTTGATATTCAACAAAGTGGATGCCTACACCTATATTAAAAAGGATGAGGATGACCTCACCCCAGCCACCAAGGAGAATATGTCGCTCGACGAGCTCAAGCAGAGTTGGATAGCTAAGGCTAACACCCCCTGCATATTTATCTCGGCACTCGAAAAATCGAACTACGAGAAGTTCCGCACCGATTTATACGCTATGGTAAGGGAGATTCACGAAGGTCGTTACCCATTCAATAATTTTCTATATTAACACCCAATACAGAGATGGTAAATATTGTTTCAGCAAAGAACTCAATCCTCAACAAATTCATAGCAGAGATTCGTGACGAGGAGATTCAAAAGGACTCTATGCGCTTTAGGCGTAACATGGAACGCATAGCCGAGATTATATCTTATGAGATTTCCAAAACGCTCAACTACAAGGAGCAGACCGTATCGACTCCGCTTGGCGAGGCTGTGGTAGCGATGATTGATGATGAGATTGTGCTCGCAACAATTATGCGCGCAGGCGTCCCATTTCACGCTGGATTTTTGAACTACTTCGACAACGCTAGCAATGCCTTTGTGTCGGCCTATCGCAAGACCCACAAAGACAATAGTTTCGAGATAAAGTTGGAGTATGTGTCGTGCGGCTCAATAGAGGATAAAGTTCTAATTATTGCCGACCCAATGTTGGCAACAGGGTCATCGCTAGTAATTGCCTACAACGCCCTAGTAAACAAGGGAGGAGAGCCCAAACACACCCACATAGCAGCTGCCATAGCTAGCGAGCAGGGTGTGGATTATGTGCGCAAGAATATGCCAATGACAAAAACCACAATATGGACTGCGGCACTCGACGAGGAGCTAACATCCAAAGCGTATATTGTCCCAGGCATTGGCGACGCAGGTGATTTGGCTTACGGAGTAAAAATATAGGGGATGATACGCTTAACAAAGGAGTTTTCGTTTGAGGCGGCACACGCCTTGGAGGGGTACGATGGAGCTTGCCGTGAGATTCATGGCCATTCGTACAGGTTGTTTGTCACGGTCAAGGGTGAGCCCTTGGCGGATTTGTCGCACCCAAAGTGCGGCATGGTGATGGATTTTGGTGAACTCAAACGCATTGTCAATGAGCAGATTATAACTCCCCTAGACCATGCATTCGTAATGCGCCGAAGCGAGCAAGGCGAGAGTGCCAAGGAGGCAATGAAGGGTATATTTTCGAATGTTATATTGGTTGATTACCAACCCACGTGCGAAAATATGCTCGCTGATTTTGCCCAGCGAATAATCTCTCAACTACCCTCAGGAGTGCAGCTGCACTCACTCAAATTACACGAGACTGCCACCTCTTTTGCGGAGTGGTATGCTTCGGACAATATTTAAATTTACACAATGAAACGCCTCTTTTTGATAGATGCTTACGCTCTAATCTTTAGATATTACTACGCCTTTATGGGTCGCCCTATGCGCAACCGTGATGGGCTGAACACCTCAGTTGTATTTGGATTCACCAAGTTCCTAAGAGATATTCTCAAACGCGAAAAACCCGACCTTCTAGGTGTTGCATTCGACCCTCCAGGGGGTAGCTTCAGGCGCACGATATACCCTGCATACAAAGCCAATAGAAGCGCAACTCCCGAGGATATCATCGCCTCTGTCCCCTATGTCAAACAAATTGTAAAGGCTATGAATATCCCAATCCTAGAGGTTGCAGGATATGAGGCTGACGATGTGATTGGCACACTATCCAAGAAGGGTACAGATGCTGGCTATGAGGTGTTTATGGTCACTCCCGACAAGGATTATGGGCAACTCGTAAGCGACAACTGCAAAATTTATAAGCAAAAGGATGCCGCCGTTGAGATTATCGACCGTGAGGCTATTCGCACAAAATATGGAATCGACGACCCCACACTCATTAGAGATATTTTGGCTCTGTGGGGCGATGCGTCGGACAATATCCCAGGCGTGCCAGGCGTGGGCGAAAAGAGTGCATGCAAGTTGGTACAACAATGGGGTACGGTAGAAAACATATTGGAGAATGTGGGGCAAATCAAGGGTAAGCAGGGCGAGAAGATTGCTGCCTCGGCAGAGTTTTTGCCACTATCCAAAACCCTCACGACCATCTGCTTGGATACACCCATAGAACTTGACGAGGAGCAGCTAAGAATAAGTGAGCCCAATCGAGATGCACTGCGTGATATATTTGTGGAGATGAATTTCATGGCTCTGATGTCCGACTTTGGAATCTCGCCATTGGAGACTGCGACCCCAATCATACAAGAGAAACCCAAGGCTAAGAGCCCCAAATTGGAGGGGCAAGGTGATCTATTTGCGGTGGTAGAGAGTACCCCGATAGCTGCCGCAGAACCCTCACTATCGCTATTTGCGGAGAGTGAAATCGAAGTTGTAAAAACAGCCGAGACAACACCCCACACATACACTATGATAGAGAGTGCGGAGGAGTTGCGCAAGTTGGTTGCAGAGCTCGCCACTCTTAGTGAGTTTTGTTTTGACACCGAGACCACTGGGCTCGATATGTTTAAAGACAAAATCGTAGGAATCTCTATCTCGACCAAGCCTCACGAGGCGGTATATATTCCATTCAAGGAGGAGTACACCGAGATTATGCGCCCGATATTCGAGGATGAAAAAATTGACAAAATAGGTCAAAATATAAAGTTTGACCTTATGGTCATGCGTACTTTAGGTATAGAGGTCAAGGGTCGATTAATAGACACTATGCTGCTAGATTATTTGGTAGATGCCGAGACTAGACACAACATGAACGCTATGTCACTCAGGCTATTGAACTACAAACCCATAGAGATTGAGACACTCATTGGCAAGGGAGCCAAGCAGATAACAATGGATAGAGTAGCCCCCGAATTGGTGAGAGAATACGCCGCCGAGGATGCCGACATCACCCTGCAACTCAAGGAGGTGCTATACCCCAAAATCGTGGAGCTGGGCATGGAATCACTATACTTCGACATCGAGGAACCAATGATTCGAGTGTTAGCCGACATGGAGTGGCGAGGGGTCAAAATCGACTCTAAAGCATTGGCTACATACGCTACGGAGCTAAGTGCAAAGCTAGATATACTACTCAATTCGATATGCAAAGAGGCCGACGAACCATCACTCAACGTAAACTCACCCAAGCAGTTAGGTGAAGTATTATTTGGCAAAATGAAAATTGCCGACAAACCAAAGCTCACCAAAACTAAGCAATATTGCACCGACGAGGAGTATCTGCAAGGGTTCGCCAAGAAACACAAAATCGTAGATATGATTTTGGAGTATAGGGGCATCAAGAAGTTATTGTCTACCTATGTGGATGCTCTACCACAGCTCATAAACCCACAAACTGGACGCATACACAGCTCATATAATCAAGCCGTTACAGCCACAGGTAGGTTATCATCAACCAATCCCAACTTGCAAAACATACCAATCCGTGACGCACTAGGTCGCCCAATACGCGAAGCATTTATACCCTCGGATGAGGAGCACAAAATATTATCGGCCGATTATAGCCAAGTGGAGCTACGACTTATGGCGCACCTAAGTGGCGATAAATCACTTCTCGAAGCGTTTGCCAATGGCGAAGATATACACTCGGCAACCGCAGCCAAGCTCTACCAAAAGAGCATCGACGAGGTGACTTCGGACGAACGCCGCAAAGCAAAGACAGCCAATTTCGGTATTATATATGGTATCTCGGCATTTGGTCTAAGCCAACGCCTAGATATTCCACGTGCGGAGGCAAAAGAGATTATTGATGGATACTTTTTGTCCTACCCAGCCGTTAAAGAGTATATGGACGGTGCAATCGAGAGTGCTAAGCAGAGTGGATATGTCTCTACCCTATTTGGTCGTAGACGCTACCTGCGCGACATTACTTCACGCAACGCCATAGCTCGTGGTGTGGCAGAGCGCAACGCCATAAATGCTCCAATTCAGGGCAGTGCAGCAGACATTATGAAGTTGGCAATGATAAATATTAGACAGCGATTTATTGCAGAAAACATTAAGTCTCAAATGATTATGCAGGTGCACGATGAGGTTGTGGTAGATATGCTCACCGCTGAAGAATCGCTCGTAAAACAGATTGTACGAGAGGAGATGGAGCGTGCCGCAGAGCTAAAAGTTAGATTGCTTGCGGAGTGTGGTGTAGGTCAAAATTGGCTCATGGCTCATTAAGAAACGAAGAATTTAAAAAACTTAAAACGATATGTGGAAGAAATTTTTAGCAGTTGCGATTTCAGTTGCGCTCCTAGCTCCAGGATGGTTGGGTTGGAGTGGTTTGTCGCTCATTGTGGCACTTGTGCCAATGTTGTGGATAAGTTCCCAGGCCGAGGACTCTAAGCGAGGATGGTGGGGAGTGTTTGGTTGGGTTCTGCTAATCTGCGTGGGGTGGAACCTTTCGACTATAATGTGGATTGCGAACGCTACGCCCGTAGGTCCTGTGGCGGCTACAATTGCGTCGTCGTTTATCACATTGCTTGGATTTATGACCTTCCACACAGTATCCAAAAAAGCTAGCAAAGCTCTAGCCTACACCGTTTTCGTGTCATTGTGGATTGCTCTGGAGTATATCTACACATACAACGACTTCTCGTGGCCGTGGTTGCTACTAGGTAATGGATTGTCGAACGATATTTGGGCAGTTCAGTGGTATGAATACACGGGATTGTATGGCGGCAGTGCGTGGATTTTGCTATCCAATGTCATGATTTTTGAGGCGTGGCAACAGCGCAGTAAGTGGATTATAGCAGGTGCAGTGGCAACCGTAGTGACGCCGCTCGTAATCTCTGCCGCGATATATGCCACATACAAAGAACCTACAGGACAGCAAGTTATGGTGAGCGTAATACAACCCAACGTTGATTGCTACGACAAATTCAGTGGCGACAAAGAGGCTCAAAAACAAAACATCATAGAGTTAATAAAAGGTATCCACAGAGACTCAAAATTCGCTTTTGTACCCGAAACAGCTATTCCTGGGTACTATTGGGAGGATTTAATTCCGATAAACAAAACCATAGATGAGTATAGATATACATTGGCTCGATACCGCCCCTTTGCATACCTCATCAGCGGAACAAATACGATGGTAAACTACCCCGACGGCAAACAGAGCGCAACAGCTAGGCATCACGTAACTAGAGGTTACTACGATGTGTTTAACGCCGCCATAGGCATGGATCGCAATGGAAATCACCGCATACATCGCAAATCAAAATTGGTGATTGGCGTGGAGAATACCCCAACTTGGATATTCAAACTCTTCAATTTCTTTGTCATAGACTTAGGAGGTGTTGTGGGTCAAATTGGCAAGGGCGATGGAGTCACTGTGTTTGACAACGAAAGTGGTGTAGTCGTTGGTAGTGCAATATGTTACGAGGCTCTATATGGCAACTATTATGCTGATTTTGTGCGCAATGGAGCTCAATTTATGGGCATAATATCCAACGATGGATGGTGGGGCAACACGGCAGGACACCGCATGTTGTACTCTATGTCGTCGCTGCGTGCTGTGGAGACTCGACGTGCTATTGCTCGAAGTGCCAACACTGGAATCTCTGGATTTATTAACTCACGAGGCGACAGCATCGAAAAGTTGGGATGGGACGAGCGTGGTTCGCTAACACACACAATACCTCTCAACGACAAGATGACATTCTACGTGCGCTATGGCGACTATATCGCTCGCTTGGCTCAATTTATTGCAGCCCTAGCAATTCTATACTTCATGGCGTATCGCATCAAGCGACGCCACTATTTGGACTAAGCCAATGACCTACGCCGAGACGCTTAACTACCTATTCACCGCAATGCCATCATTCCAAAATATTGGAGGTGATGGCTACAAACCTGGGCTGGAGAGAATCGAAAGTTTCTGTACGAAGCTAGGAAATCCTCACCATAAATTCCACGTCATACACATAGCTGGAACAAATGGCAAGGGGTCGCTGTCGCATATCCTAGCCTCTGTTATGCAACATGCGGGGTATCGCACTGCACTATTCACATCGCCACACTTGCGAGACTTTAGGGAACGAATAAAGGTCAATGGCACCATGATTAGCGAACAAAAAGTCATAGAGTTTGTCGAACGATATCGAGCAGATATGGAGGCCCTGCAACTATCATTCTTCGAGATGACCGCAGCTATGGCTTTTGATTACTTTGCCCACGAAGGGGTAGATGTTGCAATCATAGAGACTGGACTTGGTGGAAGGTTGGACGCCACAAATATTGTGAGCCCCTTACTCAGCGTAATAACCAATATCGGAGTAGACCACACCAAATTCTTGGGCACTACCCTACCCCAAATCGCAGCCGAAAAGGGAGGTATCATAAAAGCAAATACGCCCGTAGTGTTGGGCGAAAAGGGCAGTGAGTATAGCTCCGTCATAGCAGATATTGCCGCATCCAGAGCATCCCAGCTCATATTTGCACAGGACGAAATGGAGGTAGTATCGCAACACCCCAGCCAATGCGGACAACACTTCGAAGTGCGCGACATAAAATCCAACGACACATTTGCCATTGAGCTAGATATGGCTGGAATATATCAGGCAAAAAATATAGTCACAGCACTCACCGCAATAAAAATCATAAATGAGAAATTGCTCCTAAATGTGCCAGTAGAGGCTATCCAAAAAGGGGCAAGCACAGCCACCAAAACCACATCGCTTTTGGGTAGGTGGCAAACCATATCTCACTCACCACGTGTGATATGCGACACGGGGCACAATGCTCACGGATTAAAATATGTGATGGAGCAGTTGCGTGCCACACCTCACAATCGGTTGATTATGGTACTAGGCTTTGCCAACGACAAAAACCTCAAGGAGATACTTCCACTATTTAATCTTGGGGCTAACTTTATATTCACTCGACCCAAAGTCGAGCGTGCATTTGCATGCGAGGAGGTGGAGAGAGTAGCTCGTCAATTGGGGTATGATTGTGAGTCGGTCGAAGATGTCGCCGAGGCACTATGCAAAGCCAAGAGTATGGCTGGGGAGGGAGACCTGATATTTGTGGGAGGCAGCAATTTTGTCGTTGCTGAGGTTATATAAGTAGTGTAAAACAATTATTGCCATATTTTTAACAGCACTCTTAAAAATACACCAATAATTATTTTACCCTACTTAAAACTACGAAATCACCCAAGATGTTAAAGAAGTGTTAATGCAATATTACAATCACATTAAACATATTAACATATAATTTATATTTGATTAAAGTTCTATTTTTTTGAATACATTTGTGCAAACAAAACACAATTGTATATATGAAAAGATTTTTTCTCCTAGCTGTAGCAGCACTCTCTTCGGCAACTTTACGTGCTGAAACTCTATACACTCCACAAATTTTTGGAGTTGTGAAGGTGAAAATGGAGCTTAGTACCAACAGCGGTGACTACCGTTTCGATGTTCGAAATTCACGTATCGGAATGAAGGGTAACGTAAGTGAGCGCATGAACTACGCTATCCAAATTGATTACAACAATGAGGGTAATGTCTCAATTCTCGACTCGTGGGTCGGCTACCACTCAAATGGATTTGAGTTCAAACTCGGACAACAACAACTCCGCTTCAGCACCGACTTGGATAGAGGTCCATCATCGAGTCCATTCTCAAATCGCTCGTTCTTGGCTAAGTATCTAACGTCATATTACTACACCTCAGCTAGTGACGGAGATTTAAATAATCCCTCGATTAAGACCATGAGTTCACGCGATATTGGTGCACACATAGCCTACACAATACCCAAGACATCTATCAAACTATCGGGAGGTATATTCAATGGTTCGGGCTCAAACAACCCCGAGTGGAGCAATAGTGCCAATGTTGTAGGACGCATAGATGTGGGCAAGGCTGAGGGATTTGGTGGTGCCGTGAGCTGCTACATTGGAGTCACTCCAAGCGACAGCTACGCATCATTTGACAGCGGCAGCGGTGAGTGGGTGAACGTCAGCGAGAAGCAACGCATCAGAATGTATGACGCATACCTTCGCTACACAAAAGGCGACCTATTCTTGGAGGCAGAGTATGCACAACGCCGCCTACGCCAAGATGAGTTCAACCTATTGCAGGCGTACTACATACACGGAACATATAAATTCGACATCAAGAATAACCCAATATTCAAATATTTCTCGCCCCATTTGCGTTGGGATATGGGTAAAAACATAGAGTACTACGACTATTCGAATGCCGCAGATCCACTCTTCCGCTACACTTCAAATCGTATGACATACTCCATGAATTTTGGATTGTCCGAGAAGAAAATTCGCTCCGAGATGAGACTCGCGTTCGAGGATTACTTTGTGAAGAAAAAACCTGGAGATATTGCCACAAACCAACTCCTGCAAGATAAATTTACTGTGGAGTTTGTTGCGGCATTCTAAAATAGATACAAATAGGCAAATATGAGCTACACCCACCCACATACCCTCGTTTCGAAAATGTAGGTTTGGGAACTCTATTGTCGTCGAGCAACCACGGGGTGATATAGACTCCACATTGACTAAGTTCTATGCTACCACCAATCCCAATACGGTCACGCATATACCACCCACTAGATGAGTGAGCATTGCCTCGTGCAGCACGTTCGTGAGGTCTCATTATATCTTCGAGCCTCATATCTACGACATCTTTACGATACATTCGACCTGCAACTATCGTCGCCTCCACCTCGCCATTGCGATGTGGGGGCGATGCCGATTTCATGTAATACCCACTCCATGTGAGCCATATCCCGACCCTGCTCTGCGCAATTTCGCCCTCAATATATATGCGCCCATAAAATGTCTGCACATAATCAATAAACAGCACGTCACCATAGTACAACAGCGCAAAATCCAATCCATCACGACCATCAATAGTGCGATGCAAGTAGCTGTAATCACACATCGTAGCCTTCACAATATCACGCACCACCGACTCCGATTCCACGCCACACAGTGCCACAATCGGGAAGTGCATACTATCCAACACCGCAGCCACACGCTCCACCTTGCGACCATAACGCAGTGCTCCCCAACTATTTTTACCCTCAGGAGTGTAGTCCCTATCGTCATAAAACAGAGATGGTATAGTGTCGTAGAATCGCCCCACATCCCAATAAGCAAAACCTATGGGTGCGGTGAAGTTCTCTGCTCGCAAAATCGAACACATAAAAACAAGGAGCATAACTCCCAAAATATTGATTCTAGAGATCATACCGCAAATATTGGCAAAGTTTTTGGATTTTAACTACTCTAAACATCTAAAAATTTTACCACAATGAAAAAAACAGCAAAAAAGAGCGACACTGCAATCTACGCATCGGAGCAGATGCTACACCCAGCACCCACGCAACATATCCCCTCGGGGATGACATCCCCCGAAATTGCATACCAGATGGTCAAAAATGAGACCTATGCACAGACTCAATCTAGACTCAATTTAGCCACATTCGTAACCACATATATGGACGAACACGCCACTCGGCTTATGAACGAGGCTATCGACATAAACTACATAGATGAGACCGAGTACCCACGTATGGCGGTGATGTGTGGTCGCTGTGTGAATATCATTGCCAACCTATGGAACACCCCCGAAAAGGGAGAGTGGAAAACGGGAGCTGTGGGCATTGGCTCTTCCGAAGCGTGCATGTTGGGAGGTGTGGCTGCGTGGCTACGTTGGCGCAAATTCCGTGCTGAGCAGGGCAAGCCATTCGACAAACCTAATTTGGTGATGAGCGCAGCATTTCAGGTGGTGTGGGAGAAGTTCTGCCAACTATGGCAAATAGAGCTTCGCACGGTGCCTCTAGATGCTAAATCTCAAACCCTCGACCCAGCAAAAGCACTCGAGCAATGCGACGAAAATACAATTTGCATAGTGCCAATAGTGGGTGTGACATGGACTGGACTCAACGACGATGTGGAGGCTCTAGACAAAGCACTCACTAAGTTCAACACCAAAAACAAATTCCAAATTCCAATACATGTAGATGCCGCATCGGGAGGTTTCATTCTGCCATTTATCAACCCCGAGTGCCGATGGGATTTCCGCCTCAAAAACGTATGTTCCATATCCACTTCGGGGCATAAATATGGACTCGTATACCCAGGATTGGGATGGGTTGTGTGGCGTGACAAAAAGTTCTTGCCCGATGAGATGTCATTCAGTGTGAACTATTTGGGTGCTAGCATAACACAGGTTGGACTCAACTTTTCACGCCCAGCAGCTCAAATTCTAGGTCAATACTACAACTTCATACGCCTAGGGTTCGAGGGGTACAGAGATGTGCAACAGAGTTCTATGGAGATTGCCCGATATTGCCACGCCGAGATTGGAAAGTTTAAATGTTTCTCGAACTTCTCCAAAACGGTTGACAACCCCCTATTTATATGGCACATGTCCGACACATACAACAAAACCGCAAAGTGGACACTCTACGACCTGCAAGACAAGCTGCAACAGAGCGGATGGATGGTGCCAGCATACACCATGCCCAAGGATATTGACGATATGGTCGTGATGCGAGTCGTCGTGCGCCAAGGTATGTCTAGGGATATGGCCGATATGCTGCTATCCGACATCCGCAATGCCGTAGCAGAATTCGAAAAACTCAAATACCCCACACAGAGCCGACTGGCATACGAGGCTGAAATACACCAGAAGGGACGAGTTTATACACATTGAATTTGATTTTTTGGAATACAAAAAACTTCCCTACCGCTGTCATACTAACCTTGATTTTTTGCAAACAATGAAACGTGTAACTTCGGTGGGGTTCGAGCACCTGCAAGGTGGTCGATAAATTATAATATGCTTAAGAGGTGGTCAAATTCATTTGAACCACCTCTTAAGCATATTATAATCATAGAGCGAAAAGCTCTATGCCCCATTCGCTAGCGAAAAAACTGCTCGTGCGGCTTCGCACCGCCTGCCCGGCGTTAGGGCAGACCCAACACTATAAAATTAACCGATACAAGTAACAAGCATCTTACAACCTGTAGTGTCGATTTTCACACCAGTGGTAGTAGCTGGCAACAACAATGTCTCGCCCTTTTTGAATGGTGTGCCATTTACTGTTGCTGAGCCCTCGGTGCAGATATAAATCACGAAAGAGTCCAACTCACTATAATCCACCTCGAAAGGCTTTGTGAGGTTCAAGAACGATGTGTTGAAGTAGTCGCACTTCACCATCGCAACCTCTTGGTCGGTAGCCTCGCTATCGTACGCTGTGCGATAATCTGCCTCGACTTTATAATCAATTGCATCTACAGCTTGCTCCGTGTGCAATTCACGTGGATTGCCTGCGGCATCTGTACGGTTGAAGTCATATATGCGATATGTGATGTTCGACGTCTGTTGAATCTCCGCAATGAAACATCCTGCGCCGATAGAGTGAATACGACCAGCTGGCAGGAAGAATAGATCACCAGGAGAGACCTCATATTCCTTCAAAATATCGGTCACGGTGTCATTTTCGACACTTGCAACATACTCCTCGGGGGTCACCTCGCGCGAGAATCCTGAGCGGAGCTTAGCACCCTCGTCAGTATCTACGACATACCACATCTCGGTTTTACCCTTAGAATTGTGGCGTGCAGCAGCCAACTCATCATCTGGGTGAACTTGGATTGAGAGGGGTTGCTTAGCGTCGATAAATTTTATGAGTAGTGGAAACTCATTGCCAAAACGTGCGTAGTTAGCCTTACCGATAAGTTCCTCACCACACTCTGCGAGCAACTCCGTGATTGACTTACCTGCCAACTCTCCCTCGGCAACTACTGACTCCGAGCCCTTTACGCCCGAAAGTTCCCAACTCTCACCCACCATTTTTTGGTCGGTGTCCAACCCCTTGTAGGGGACAATCTTCTCGCCTCCCCAAATTAGTGACGATAGGATAGGACGAAATTTTAATGGATATAACATATTTTTTCAATTAAAATGAGGGTGACCAATTTTAATGACCACCCTCGAATATTTAGTTTTGTGGAAAGGTTGATAGGTGAATGAGATTTTGAAGATGGTACAAAGTTCTCTTTAAAATCTCGCCGCCTTGCAACGCTCTCTCTTACTCCTCCTTAGTTTTGATAATGAATGAGCAGCTAAGTAGGTAGATAACACACACGGCCAAAACCATAAGTGAACCAGTTTGGTTACCCACAGCATCAGTAGCGATACCCATGAGTGGTGGAACAACAGCACCACCAAATACACCTGTAATCATAAGACCAGAGATCTCATTAGCCTTCTCTGGACGAGCCTTCATAGCAAGTGAGAACAAAACAGCAAAGATACTTGATGCCAAGAAACCGATAGCTCCAACAAATACAAGGTTCATAACTTCGCCTTGAGCGAAGAACAACACTGCCAAAGCAACTGCTGCACCCAACATATTCCAACGAAGATATGGTTTGTCACCCATCTTGATAAGCAAAATAGCACCCACAAAAGCACCAGCTGTACGACACAAGAAGTAAACTGAAGAGCCCAAAGATGCAGCAGACAAATCAAGACCACCACGTGCAGACTCCATAAGCAACTTAGGAGTTACGGTGTTCATACCAACATCCAAACCTACTACAGCGACGATACCTAGTACGCAAAGCAAGATGTTTTTGTCCGAAAGCAAAGAGAAAGTTCCACCAATAGATGAAGCACCCTCACTTGGCTCCTCCTCGATTGGAGTTGCCATCAACCACAAAGTCGAAAGAAGTGTGATACCAGCAAACACTGGGAACAAGAACTTCCAGCCACCCATGTAATTAACCGCAGCAAGTGCGATGAATGGACCAACGAAAGATGAGATAGCCTTCACAACTTGACCTGCTGTAAGCGACGAAGTCAGAGAGTCACCCTTCACTACATTTGTAAGAAGTGGATTAAGAGAGACTTGCAACAATGTGTTACCTATTCCGAGCAATGCAAATGCAATCATCGCACTTGCGAAGTTGTATACAAAGAATGGAATCAACATACCCACGAATGTGATAACGTTACTAAGTTGAACTGTAGCCTTACGACCAATTTTGTTCATAAGAAGTGCTGTAGGTACCGATAAAAGCAAGAACCACAAGAACACTGCCGAAGGGATAAATCCTGCAAGAGTCTCGCTCAACCCGAAATCTTGCTTAACATAACTTGTTGCGATTCCCACGACGTCGCAGAAACCCATCACAAAGAACCCGAACAGTACGGGTAAAATCTTTTTCATAGTTTTTAGTATTTAGTGTTTTAGTTTATTTTGCTGCTGCTGCTGCATCCTTGTCGATTTGCGACAAAGCGTAGTTGTATGCTCCAAGTGAGATAGCTTTTGATGCTCCGATTGTCGAAATTGCTACACCGATACGCTTCTCCTCATCGTAGTTTACATATTTATCTGTGCCGTAAACCTTGATTGGGTGGCTCTTACCCTTAGCAAATGCACGGAACTCAACCTCGTCGTCTAGGTTGTATACGGTAGGTTGTACACGGCGAACCTCCTCACCTCCGACGGTGTAGATTTTACTGCGCATCTCCTCCAACAAAGCTGGCATGATGTACTTCTTAGCTGCTGTGATTCCACCTCCGATGATTACAACACCATCCAACAATGACACTGCTGTAGCCATGGCATCTCCTGCGGTTTGACCCATTCTCTCGAATGATTTTATAGCTGCCTCTTGATTACCCTCACGAGTACCCTCTGCGATATCGAAGATGTCCTTTGGCTCCAATTCAGAGTTGTCACCCGACAAATCAGCATATACTCTCTTCACCGCACGTACTGCAACACCCTCCTCGCACAAAAGGTTGGCGTCGAACTTGTTGCGCAAACAGAAAGTCTCGATACAAGCGTTGTCTCCCAAGTGCAAAACATTGTCATACACGTGACCCACACCAAATCCAGTTCCGAAGGTGTAACCCAAAAGAGATTTAAATCTCTTTACGCCACCCATAGCCTCAACTTTCTTGTTTATCTCCACAAGCTTACCAGCCAAAGCCTCACCATAAGCGAAAAGATCACCATCGTTGTTAATGTATACAGGTACTCCAAACTTAGTCTCAAGGAATGGGCCAAGAGCTACTCCGTCACGAAACGAAGGGAAGTTTGGCAAATATCCACCAATGATTCCATTAGCATAGTCAGCAGGGCCAGGGAAAGCGAAGCTGATAGCCACAGGCTTAGTTTCTAGTTTCTCGATTACCATTTCGAAACCCTTAACAAGTTGCGCTAAGCATTTGTCCAAATCATCTGCAAGAGATGGGAGTGTGATTGGGTCTACAACGAAGTCGTTAGCCTGCACCGCTCCAAATACGAAGTTTGTACCACCTGCATCCAAGGTGATTACGGTTCTGTTATCGTGTTGATACATAGTTAATTATATTAGTTTGGTTGTTTGTAAATTCTGATTAGTTTGCAGCCTCCTTGACATACAAGCGTGGGATTACTGCTTCGGTCATTTTGCGGAGTTCGTCATACGACTTATCCATCTTTATCTCGACCTTCAACTCGTCAAGTTGCTTTTTGAGTTGCTCTACTAACGCATTGTTAGCTGGGTCGTTATATATGTTTTTCATCTCCAATGGATCTGTCTCTAGGTCATACAACTCCCACTCGTCCATATTGTAATAGAAGTGAATCAACTTATATCTATCGGTACGGATACCATAGTGTGGTTGCACATTGTGCCAGAATGGATACTCGTAGTAGTGGTAGTAGATACCATCGCGGAATGCGGTTTTTTGTGTACCATCCACGATTGGTCTAAAGCTCTTACCTTGAACATCAGCTGGAATCTCAACCCCAGCGTAATCCAACAATGTTGGAGCGTAGTCGATATTGAGCATCAAATCTTTGTTCACTTGACCCGCTTTGATACCCTTAGGGAATCTCATCACGCAAGGCATGTGCAAAGTCTCCTCATACATAAATCTCTTATCCATCCAACCACCATGCTCGCCAAGGAAAAATCCTTGATCAGAGGTGTAGATTACGATTGTGTTGTCTGCAATACCCTCAGCCTCCAAGTAATCGAGAACCGAACCGATTGCATCATCCACATGTTTCACGCAACGCAAGTAATCCTTCACGTATGTTTGGAACTTCCAATCTCTGCGCTCCTCGGCAGTCATCTTTGGATCTGGAGTCCAATCCTCACCCTTGTTGTTGCCGTATTGCTCCCAAGCCTCAGCAGCCTCTGGTGAAAGACCTGCAGGTGTAGGAATCTTCATATCTTTGCGAGTCATATTACCATCTATGAGGTTCCATGACTCCGACGCTGCACGACGCCCCTCGTAGTTGTCGTTCCAAGTTGCTGGGTGAGGCAATGTCACATCCTTCAAATAATCTTGATACTCCTCACTTGGGTCACATGGGCGGTGTGGTGCTTTGAATTGATACATCATCATAAATGGCTTAGATTTATCACGATTTGCCAACCACTCCAAACCATCCGACTCGATTACATCTGTAGAGTAGCGACCAGTTTCTGTGACATAAGAACCATCCGACAACTCGAACACTGGGTCGAAATATGAACCTTGACCTTCCTTGTTGAATAGAACTTTGAAATAGTCGAAACCAACTGGTGACGACCCCAAGTGCCACTTACCAATCATTGCAGTTTGGTAGCCAGCACCCTGCAACAACATTGGGAATGTAGTTTGGTCGGGGTTGAAATCTCCTCCATCCTCGTTCTTGTAGAATCCATTTATGTGGCTATACTTACCAGTTACGATACACGCACGCGAAGGACCACTAATAGAGTTGGTGACCATGAAATTATCGAAGCGCACACCTTCGTTGGCAATACGGTCGATATTTGGCGTTGGGGCAACGCCCGACAAATAACCATTATAGGCACTGATAGCAGACAACGCATGGTCATCTGTCATGATAAACAGGATGTTTGGACGCTCATCAACCTTTGCTTGCTCTGAACAGCCAACCGCAGCAGAGCATACTGCCAATGAGGGCAATAGATAGTTTAGTTTCATAACTTTATGATAGTTAGTTTATATTCATAATCACGAACCCACACCCACAATAGGTATGAGCACTATTATATTAAATATAAACAAAGATATAATTTATTTTCGAAAATGACAATTTTATGGGCGGTTTTTTCCAAAAAAAAGAGGGTTTCGAAGATTAAATACCCGAAACCCTAAAACATGTAAAGCGACATTTCACCGCGACCAGAACTTTGATAGGTGGATAAAATTTAAAGATGGTGCAGATGAATACGAGGGAGCGTACTAAAAGTACGTGACCGAATAGCCATTTGCACTATCTTTGAAATTTCGCCGCCTTGCAAAGCTCTTACAAGCGAGCGTCAATAGCTGCACAGATACGGTCAAAAACCTCGTCCATAGAACCAAGTCCATTAACCGCAGCATACTTACCTTGCTTCTCATAATACCCAGCCACAACAGCAGTTTGCTCGTTGTAAACAGAGATTCGGTTGCGAATAACACCCTCCGACGCATCATCTGCACGACCTGAATCCTTACCACGAAGAAGAATACGAGTTACGAGCTCCTCCTCTGGAACCTCCATGTAGATCATCACATCCACAGAGTCGTTGTTCTCCTTAAGCATCACATCAAAAGCCTCTGCTTGAGCTGTTGTGCGTGGGAAACCATCAAAGATATTACCCTTATCTTCCTTGTGCTCAGCTATGTAATTCTCAATCATGCCAATCACGATAGCATCTGGAGCTAGGCGACCAGTCGAAGTGTAAGCTGCCATCTCCTTGCCAAGCTCCGAACCGCGAGAAATTTCGCCACGGATTACATCGCCTGTAGAGACGTGATTTACACCATATTTTTCTTTTAGTCTAGCCGCTTGTGTGCCCTTTCCGCATCCAGGAGCACCAAAAAGTACAATATTCAACATTTTGTTATTTTTTTAAAGTTTGCACAAAAATACTCTTTTTTTTGGAAACTCCTTAAAGTTTAGGTATTTTTGTGTGAACTTTTATAATAAATACACAATGACAAAGCAACGCACCGAAATATCTACGCTTGGCGAATTTGCACTTATAGACCGCCTTATGAAACCATTTTCCACCACCCAACCCTTCACCATCAAGGGGTATGGAGACGATGCGGCAGTGATGGAACTAAACAATGGCGAGGTTATGGTCACCTCCACAGATTCACTGCTCGAAGGGGTCGATTTCGACCTCACGTATTTCCCACTCAAACACTTGGGATACAAGGCAGTGGTGGTTGGCATAAACGATATTTTGGCAATGAACGCTTTGCCCTCTCAAATTATGATTTCGCTGGGTGTATCATCCAAAATTGCAGTCGAGTCATTGGAGGATTTGTATGAGGGAGTGCACGCTGCGTGCAAAGATTTCGAGGTCGATTTGGTGGGTGGCGACACCTCATCTTCGCTCACGGGACTTGTCATAAATATAACAGCCATTGGTCGTGCACCAAAAGATAAAATCGCATACAGAGATGGGGCGAAAGTCAATGATTTGATATGTATAACAGGCAATTTGGGTGCAGCATACATGGGTCTGCACCTACTAGAGCGTGAAAAGAGAGTGCTCGCAGGAGTAGACAATCCACAGCCGCAATTCGAAGGTTTTGAATACTTGCTGCAAAGCTACCTCAAACCCCACGCTAGGCGCAGCGTCGTAGAGTCTATGGCAGAGGAGGAGGTGACGCCCACATCGATGATAGACCTCAGCGACGGTCTGGCGAGTGACCTGCTACACATCTGCAAAAAATCTGCTTGCGGAGCTAGAATATACCTAGAGCGCATACCCATAGCAAAACAAACCTCCACTTTGGCGGCAGAGATGCACATAGACCCCGTGGTGGCTGCCCTCAACGGAGGTGAGGATCATGAACTTATGTTCACAATTCCGCTTTCAGCACAAGAGAGTGTGGCGAAATTGGGCTGCATAGATATCATCGGACACATCACCGAACCACAAACGGGTGTAATGTTGGTGACCCCCGATGGTTCGGATATTCAAATAACATCACCTGCACACCCCACAAATGGCTAAGAGACCCTCAAAAGAGTATGTCGCAACACAGGTTAAGTTTCTAGAAGATAGAGCATCACAAAGCGATGTTCAAACTTTGACACGCGGCGTACTATACAAAGCGATAACGGAGGGAAGCGGCGAAAAACACCCCACCCTCCAAAGCGTGGTATCGGTGCACTACGAAGGGCGACTCACAAATGGTCGCACGTTCGATTCAACTCACCAAAATAGCTACCCCGAAACTTTCCGCCTAAGAGAGGTTATCGAGGGGTGGCAAATTGCCCTGCAAGCTATGCGTGTGGGCGATGTGTGGGAGGTCTATATACCCTCCGATGTGGGGTATGGAGATAGAACCATAGATAATATCCCTGGGGGCTCAACCCTTATATTCGAGATTGAACTACTCTGCATAAATTAACGCTAGATGAACAACACCAACAACAACGCACGCATAGCTCGTAACACACTGATGCTATACTTCCGCTTGCTCATAACTATAGTGGTGACGCTATATGTGAGTCGAGTGCTGCTTAGTGCGCTTGGAGTTGAGGATTATGGCATATACAATGTCGTGGGAGGTGTGGTGACTATGTTCACTATGATATCCACATCTCTATCGAGTGCTATTAGTCGATTCATAACCTTTGAGCTGGGTAAGAGAGGTGAGAGCTCGCGGCTGGGGTTGATATTCTCCACCTCGTTAGTGATTCAAATTATCATTGCGGCACTCATAGCAGTATTGGTCGAGAGTGTGGGCGTATGGTTCCTAGAAAATAGAATGGTGATACCCATAGAGCGAATAGAGAGTGCTAGATGGGTGTTGCACTTCTCGCTTATGACTCTAGTGTTCAAGGTTGTGAGTGTGCCATATAGCGCAACGATTATTGCCCACGAGCGAATTTCGGCATACGCATATATCTGCATTGCGGAGGTGTTACTGACCCTTGGGGCAGCCTTCGCCATATCATCTGCGCCCAGTGACAGGCTTACTACGTATGCAGCACTTATTGCCTCTGCGGCTGCGATAGTACTAGTTATATATATGCTCTATTGCAGGCGACACTTTGCCGAAAGTCGCTTTAGGTGGATATACGACAAACCACTTATGGGCGAAATGTTCAGCTTTGCGGGGTGGAATTTCATTGGTTCATCGTCGGCTATACTTCGTGACCATGGTGGCAATATTCTGCTCAATATATTTGGCGGAGGTGTGGTAGTGAATGCCGCACGTGCTATATCCATGCAGGTCAATGGAGCGGTGATGTCGTTTGTCACAAATTTCATGGTGGCTCTCAATCCGCAAATCACCAAATCTTATGCCTCGGGGGACAGAGCGTACATGATGACGCTGGTGTTTCAGGGCTCTAGGTTGTCATTTTATATGTTACTGTTTTTATCACTGCCAATTATCATTAGCACACCCTACATTCTGAATTTGTGGCTAGGGAGCACCCCCGAGTATAGTGTTACGTTTGTGCGATTGGCTCTTATTTTTGGATTGTGCGAATCTGTGTCGCAACCTCTCATTGCCGCAATGTTGGCTACGGGTAAAATACGTAACTATCAAATCGTTGTGGGTGGGCTTCAATTGATGAATATACCCATATCCTACGTGCTACTTAGGTCGGGATACCCACCACAAGTGGTTCTATTTGTAGCAATTTTCATTTCGCTGTGTTGTTTGGCAGCTCGTTTGTATATGTTGCGCGGTATGATTTCGCTTTCGGTTAAGGGTTTCATGCGACATGTGGTGGCAAATATCGTGGTGGTGGCCACACTTTCGGCTATTGTGCCGTTGTGGGCAGCAAGATATATGCCCGATAATGTGTGGGGCACAGTGGCTATTTCGCTCGTGAGTCTATGTTCAACCATGAGTGCGATATATTGCGTGGGATGCAACCATGCAGAGCGTGAATTGATTAACCAACAACTAAGCAAGCTTTTAGGACGATGATACAAATTGCAGATAAAAGGTGGTGCTGCGGATGTGCCGCCTGTGCCGAAATATGCCCACACGGAGCAATCTCTATGCAGCCCGATACCCTAGGATTCCTATACCCCACAATCAACAAGGAGCTATGCACCGATTGTGGACTCTGCGACAAGGTATGCTCTTTTAGCCCCAAATATGACAAATCTACAAACCTCGAAAGCCCTGAGGCATATGCCGCACGCCACAAATCAATTGACGAATTAGACAAGAGCCGCAGCGGTGCATTTTTCGTGGCATTGTCGGATGAGATTCTTTCATGTGGCGGTGTGGTATATGGTGTGGGATACACAGACGACACATTCAGGAGTGTTCTACACAAACGTGCCTCAACTACTTCGCAACGCGATGAATTTAGGGGAAGTAAATATATACAGAGCGACATGAGTGGTTCGTTTGCCCAAATCAAAGCTGATTTAGAGCGTGGCACAACTGTACTTTTCACTGGCACGCCATGTCAAACCGCAGCCCTCAGGTCATATCTAAAAATCAAACGCACAGAGCTCACACACCTGATACTTTGCGACATAGCATGCTACGGAGTGCCCAGCCAGCGAGTCTGGAGCGACTATCTGGACATGGTGGAGAGCAAGCGTGGCAAGAAAATCGAGAGTGTGAATTTCCGCGACAAATCAAGAGTGGGATGGCATGGGCACCAAGAGTCATTCAGATTCTCGGATGGCGTAAAGTTCAGCCACTCCTTTGCTCACATATTCAAACAAAACGTTATCCTGCGCCACTCGTGTGGCGTGTGCCCCTTCACAAATTTCGAGCGACCTTCGGATATAACCCTAGCAGATTTTTGGGGATGGCAGAGGGTTGATACCAAATTCAATGCCGATGATAGAGGAGTGTCGTTGGTGCTAGTAAACACCCCTAAAGGTCAAAAGATATGGCAAGCAGTGAACGATAAGGTGTCATTCATAACCGCATCGCCCGACCTCTGCACACAACCCAGCCTATGTCGCCCCGCGATAATCAACCCCCGAAGAGATGAATTAGAGCAGAGCTACGACCAACTATCCACAGAGCAGATATTCAAGACCTATGGAGATATGAATCTAAGGTGGCAAATTAAATATGCGCTGTCGGATATTCTTAATATGATAAAACTAAAAATCAAGAGATGAGAGTCGGAATATTAACATTTCATAGAGCAAACAACTATGGCGCAGTGTTGCAGTGCTACGCCTTGCAGGAGTCTCTGCGAGGGTTGGGCTACGACGCTTTTGTCATAGATTACAGGCAGCAATTTGTGGAGATGGTGTACAAGAAATTTTCGTGGAGATATCTCTTCACACTACTGCGCACTCGACCTCTAGCCATACCAATATATCTTATGAATTGCGACGAACGGGGGGTAATGCGCCCACTATTCACAGAGTTTCGCAACAAACATCTACGCCTCACAGCTGAGTGCCATAAAAATATCCCCCAAAATGTCGATACATATATCATAGGAAGCGACCAACTATGGGGCAACAACTGCACGGGAGGCATAGACCCCATATATTATGGTGAATTTGCCAGAACCATGCAACACAAAATCTACAGCTATGCCATAAGCTCATACGCCGACTCCATAAACAAACTTTCCCGAAGTCAAATAAGAAACTTCGCTCGAAACTTCGCAGCACTATCTTTCAGGGAGAGCAAAATTGCCCAAATGGTAGCCACCCGAAGCAAGCAACCCACACGTGTGGATATTGACCCCACGCTACTACTCGACGCAGAGCAGTGGAGCGGCATTACATCCACAAGGTGGCATGAGAGGCGATATGTGCTACTATATCAACTTCGCACCAAAAAGGGGCGAGGCGCAAAGCTCAAACGCAAAGCCCAAGAGTTGGCGACAAATATGGAGTGCGAACTCATAGATATATGCGCAGGCAGATACTCCGTAGAGGATTTCGTATCTCTATTCAAATATGCGCAATATGTAGTGACTTCATCTTTCCACGGCACAGCATTCTCCGTAATATTCAACCGTCCACTATACTCCGTCACTCTTGACGACGGGCACGATGAACGATGCAGAAACCTGCTCACATCAATCGGTGCAGAGGGTATGCTCACACCTCTCGACAGCTTCGACCCCACACCTCAAAGTGTGGATTACACCACCATAAATCAAAAGGTGGCGGAGCTAAGAAACGAGAGTGTCGAATATTTAAAAGGCATATAATAAAAAAGAGGATAACCGAGCAGAATTTGCTAGTTATCCTCTTTTTTATATTTATTTCTCTCTAAACCTCCTCAGCAAAAACATCTTTGCCAAGTCCGCATACTGGGCAAGCCCACTCCTCTGGAATCTCCTCAAATGGTGTTCCTGGCTCAACTCCGTTATCTGGATCGCCTACTTCTGGGTCATACTCGTAGCCACATGGCTCACATACATACTTATTCATAATCTTCTATTTTTTTGTTTGTTTATAAATCTATTTCGCTAATAGTGCATCAGCCAAAGCCTCCAATGCCGCCTTGTCCGAAGGTTTGTAGCTCGACTTTATGGTCACCACAGGGTCGAGAATTGTTACGTTTTTCATACTCTCCAACGTAGTCTTCATAGCCTTGGCTGCCGAGGGAGCCCACGAACCATTCTCTATGACTCCAACTCTGCGACCTTGGTAATTCTTGCTTTTGAGGTGGTGCAAGAAGTGCTCCATGGGCGGAAATACTCCAGCGTCGTATGATGATGCTGCCACCACCAATGTCTCCAACTTAAATGCATCCTCTATAGCCTCTGCCATATCCTCGCGCGAAAGGTCGCACAATTTGACACCCTCCTTGCCCTTAGCTTTAAGGATTGCTTGCAACTCATGCGCCACCTTTGCGGTGTTGCCATGAATCGAAGCATAGGCTATAAATATGCTATCCTCCTCTGCTTGATAACGGCTCCACATATCATACATACCCACATAGTAACTGATATTGTCCCTAAGGATTGGACCATGCAACGGAGCTATGGTAGCAACCTCAATTCCTGCCAATTTTTTGAGCAATGCCTGAACATTTGCGCCATACTTACCCACAATATTGTAGTAGTATCTGCGAGCCTCACAAGCCCAGCCTCCTTCAGCATCCGACGCTCCGAACTTACCAAATCCATCGGCACTAAAGAGTGTCTTAGAGTGACTCTCATACGCCACCATAACCTCTGGCCAGTGAACCATAGGAGCCATAACAAATTTGAGCGAATGTGTGCCAAGCAACAACTCATCACCCTCCTTTACTACGTATGCCACTTCGTCGATATTCTCCACCTCAAAGAGCTGCTTCATGATGGTGAATGTCTTAGCGTTACCCACAATTTTGATTGAAGGGTACTCCTTAAGCATCATCTCTATGCCCGACGAGTGGTCTGGCTCCATGTGCGTAACGACCATATAGTCGGGTGTACGACCATTTAGAGCACTCCTTAGCTGCTCTGCCCACTCATCTACTTTGCGGTCATCGACACTATCCATCACCGCTATCTTCTCATCGAGTATGAGGTATGAGTTGTAGCTCACACCCTCAGGCACAATGTATTGACCCTCGAAAAGATCTAAATCCTTGTCGTCTGACCCGATATATAGAATCGAATCTGAAATGTTTTGTTGCATTCTATCTTTTTAATTTTATTGCGCCGAGCCAAAGTGACGGAGGAATTGCGAACGAACCAACTTCTCACGCTCCTCACTTCCCGATGCATTCATATTTCCAATATATTCACTTACCTCTGCGTAGCTGTGAGCCTCTTGCCATGCGTCCACCGCATCCAATGCCTTAGCTACCCAGCCATTACCCTCTTTGTACAGTACGCTGCAAACCTCCACAGCCGAAGCTCCAGCCAATATTCCCTTCACTACATCATCTCCAGATTGAACACCCCCCGAGAGAGCCAAATCCAACCCTTTGACCTTAGCAGATGTGATTCCAACCCAACGAAGAGGTTGAGCTAAATCCGCCGCAGAGCTAAATATTGCACCTGGCACATATTCCATACTCTCCACATCTATATCGCTCTGATACATACGATTAAACATCACCACACCCTTCACTCCACACGCTTTGAGTTTGCTAGCCACAACCACTGGATTGGTAAGCTGTGCCCCTAACTTAACGATAACAGGTATCGTTATAGTATTTACTACCGCCTTTGCTATATCCACATGTCGTTGCTCAAACTCACCTGCCTCATACATCACATCCGACACCACGCCCATAATATTGAGCTCCAAGGCATCTGCACCAGCCTCCTCAATGAGCTTTGCGAACTCTGTCCACTCGCCCAACGATATGCAGTTTACACTCGCTATAATTGGAATTTCGCACTTTGCTTTGCTATCCTTTATGAGTTGAATATACTCGCTAAGTTCGTGCGAACGCAGGTATCCATGTGCATAATCCATAGCCTCGGTGTGCTGTGCAGAGTCTGCGACACTTTCGGTTTGGTTGATGATATTCTCTTCGAAGAGTGATTTAAGAACTATAGCCCCCACACCTGCTTCTTGAAGTGCAAAGTTTTTTGAAGCATCGTTTGTGCGACTACTGCTTGCTGCAATGATTGGGTTGCGGAGAGTTAGTCCCGCAAATGAAGTTTGTCTGCTCATAATCTATGTGTGTGATATGTTTTGTCAAAAGTACATTTTTTTTACGAGATTTTCCAAAGAAAATCACAATTTTATAACATTTTTATAATCTTCTCCAACCCTATGGCTCGTGACCCTTTGATTAGGATTGCGTAGTTGCGCATAGGATTTTGGGTTAGATACGCCTCCAAATCCTCACGGCAGGGGAAGTGAATAATCTTATTATTAGATACTTGAAGGTATGCACCACCAAAATTATTGCCCACCAATATTATCTTTTCGCACCCCGACCTCTGCGCCAATGCCACCACCGCCAAATGCTCCTGAGCACTCCACGCTCCGAGTTCGAACATATCGCCCAAAATCATCGCTTTAGCTCTACCAAAATCCTCCTTTGCAAAGTTCATAATTGATACCTCCATACTCGACGGGTTGGCATTGTAGCAATCCACAATAAGTGTGTTTTGCTCTGTTTCGCAGCGTTGCGAACGGTTGTTTTGGGGCGTGTAGGATGCTATGGCTAGGTGTATATCCTCACTCTCAACACGAAAAAACATGCCTATAGCCACCGCTGCCGCTATATTTTTCAGGTTGTAGTCACCCTCCAACTGGTGCATCAAACCTTCGGCAAAGGCATAGGGATACTCTACACGCTCAACATCTTGGCTCATACCCATCAACACCGAGTCATTCGCCGCAACAAATGCCACGCCACCATGTGCTTGGAGATATCTGTACAACTCTCCCTTGCCTCGCTTGATACCCTCCTCGCCGCCAAAACCTTCGAGATGGGCACGACCAATATTATTTATGATTCCATAATCGGGAGCTGCAATTTCGCACAACGCCGCAATTTCGCCCTGCGCATTTGCCCCCATTTCGACCACGCCAATCTCCGTAGAGGAGTTCATTGAGAGCAGGGTCAAGGGGACTCCAATATGGTTGTTGAGATTACCCACCGTGGCAGTGACTCTATACCTCTGCGACAACACGGCGCATAGCAACTCCTTGGTCGTGGTCTTACCATTCGACCCTGTGATTGCTATGATTGGAATTGCCAGCTCTTGGCGATGATGTGCTGCTAGGAGTTGCAGGGTGCGTAACACGTTATCCACACACACCACTCGTGGGTCTACACCCTTAAGCGACTTGTCATCCACTATGGCATAAGCTGCCCCAGCCTCCAACGCTTTGAGTGCGAAGGTATTGCCATCGAAATTAGCCCCCTTAAGCGCAAAGAACAACGACCCTGGCTCTATGCGACGTGTGTCGGTCGAGACCTTGGGATGTTGCACAAAAAGTCTATATATCTTCTCTATCATTATAACCTACAAGTGTTTATCCTTTTTATTATACTTCACCTCATCCGCAAATTTGCGAATCTCCTGACCCTCGGAGCGTGGGCATATAAGCAGTGCATCGGGGGTATCGACCACAATATAATCTGTAAGTCCACTCACCACCGCCACTTTATCTTCGGGCAACGATACCACACACCCCTTGGTGTCAAATGCAAATATATCACCATCCAGCGCATTGTCGTTGTCGTCTCGTGCGGAGAGTTGGTGCACAGAGTTCCACGTACCCACATCGCTCCAACCAAAGTCGCCACACTTAATATACATATTGTCAGCCCTCTCCATCACTCCATAATCAATCGAAATGGGTTTGCACTCAGCATATATTCTACTAATCGATGCTCGCTCTTTGGGGGTGGCTATATCGTCACTTATGGATCTAAACAACACTCCGCACTCGGGCAGATGACGCTCGATAGTCTCAATTATCTCTGAGGCTCGACATGCGAAGATTCCAGAGTTCCAGTAGAACTCTTTGTGTTGCAGGAACATCAAAGCCACCTCTCGTGAAGGCTTTTCGGTGAAACACTTAACTTTGGATATGGTTCGAAAATCAGAGGTTTGGATATATCCATAACCAGTCTCAGGGTGTGTAGCTCTAATTCCTAGGGTCACGACCCCTCCTCTCTTAGATGCAAAATCGGAACACTCTCCAACAGCCTCCAAAAACTCCGCCTCGCACGACACATAGTGGTCGGCAGGGGTGACTATCATCACGGCTTGAGGACTCTTTTTGAGCAGATGGTGCGCTGCATAACATATCGAAGGTGCAGTGTTGCGACCCACAGGTTCACACAAAACCTGCTCCACGTTAAGTTCGGGAATATGCTCCAACACCAAATCACGATACTCCTCCACCGTAACAACCACGAAATTCTCCACGGGCATCATAGCCGCGAAGCGTTCGAATGTCTGCCTAAGCGACGATTTGCCACCTCCCACGACATCCAAAAACTGCTTTGGTTTAGCTCTGCGACTACGTGGCCAGAACCTCACACCCGCGCCTCCAGCCATTATTACACAATATTTTTCACTCTTCATCTGTTTGCTAAAATAGAGATTATCCTCATTAAAATATACAAATATAAAAAAAAAGATGTAACTTTGCCCCCGAAATGAGCACAAAAAGTTTGTTGTAATGAAAATAAAGCTGTTTACCATACCCAATATCATCACGCTCGCAAATCTGATTTGCGGTGCTCTGGCGACGAGGGAAGTGATTGTTAATCAGAACTATAAGCTTGCTTTTGGGTTCATAATCCTCGCTGCTATATTTGATTTCTGTGATGGTTTAGCGGCTCGGTTGTTATCTCAACAATCAGCTATTGGAGTGCAATTGGATTCGCTCGCAGACCTCATATCTTTTGGTTTAGCACCCTCTTTTATGCTTTTTTCGCTCTGCTCAGAGGGACTTTCCGAAATAAATTGTCAATTTATTAAAGATTTTTTGCCATACGCAACACTTATTGTTGTGGCGTTCTCGGCTCTGAGGTTGGCTAAGTTTAATATCGATGATACTCAACACACCTCATTCGTGGGTCTACCTACACCTGCAAATGCTATATTTTGTATGTCGTTGGGTATGCTTCACCAAACTCATGGATTAAATATCGGTGGTGAATGGGTGGTCGCAATAGCTATTGTGATGGCGGTATTGTTAGTCGCACCTATTCGAATGTTCTCGTTCAAATCTAGTGGGGAGGATGAGAATTTTTGTTATTATTTCGTGAGTGGAATCATATTGGAATTTGTCTTTTTTGGTATGTATGCTTTCCCAATATCTATCGCAACATATATCTTAACATCGATTGTCAAGAATCTATCTTCACCACCCAACAAGGTTCAATAATTGCTATACATTAAGAGTATAAATGAAATTCTCCGCAACACACCTCTTTAGAGGCTGCATAACTTTGATGGTCGCACTTCTGATATTTACTATCGGAAGAGGTTCGGCGCAGAGTCTCACGGATGATGTGTATGGTGGTAACCCATTCGAAGTGGAGCAAGATGGCGATGGTGAACGCCCAGCAGAGCCACCCAAAGATTCATTGAAGAGCAAAAAGGAGAAGATGCCACTAGAGTCATACTTTTTTAGCGACTCTTTGCGTGCACTAAAAAACATTAAGTGGTTTGTCAATAGAGACTACAACGAGGTGAAGTTTCAATCCATAGATACCACACTCGTGGATTGGAGAATAGATTACCCTGTGCTAAAAGATGGCGTAGGAGATATGATGCTAGGTGGTTTGGGTCAAGCCTCACAAGCTATAGATTTTTCGCAACGTGCCGACCCATTCAACTTCTCATTTTCGCAGCCATACAGCAGCTATATCTTCACCATGGAGAATGCTCCATTCTACAACACCAAGAAGATATTCACACAGTTGCAATACATTGAGGCAGGTCAATCGAGCTATCGTGAAACCAACTTCCAAATCCGCCACGCACAAAATATCACCCCTTCGACTGGCTTTAGCATAGATTACAAATCGCCTGGCACAAAGGGTAAATATCAACGCCAAGATACCAAAAATCACAACCTAGCATTGACATTCTCGCACACAGGCAAACGCTACTCTGTGCACGCAGGATACCTCAACAATCGCATCGAAACCGAGGAGAGCGGAGGCGTCGTGGGCGAATGGGCTATTATTGACTCTTTGTTCGAGATGCCTGTTGGTGTGCCTATGAAGTTGGAAAATGCGGAGGCTACAAATGTATATCGCAACAAATCATTCTTCGTGGAGCAATCCTACGGAATACCCCTAGAGCCTATGAGTGACTATGATTTCTCTATGGCTAACCTCTCGGCAATCTACTTCGGTCACTCATTTGAGTATAACCGCTGGACAAAAACATACTCCGACATATACGCCACATACACCAACGACAGAGATTCTCGCAACGAAGATGGCACATGGAACTCCGCCGTGGGGTCATACTACGACAATTGGTACATCAACCCCAACACCACTCGCGACTCATTGTCGGAGAGTGTAATATCAAACAGGTTCTTTATACAGGCACAACCTTGGGGAAGATACGGAATGCTCGGAACACTCAATGCTGGTGTGGGAATCGACTTCCACACCTACTCTCAATTCTCCATGGACGATTACCTATCGGGGGAGATGGCAAAGGTGCACGAGACAAGTCTATTTGTGTATGGTAAAATTGATGGACGACTACGAGATTACATCAATTGGGGCGCAAATGTGAAGGTATACCCAGCAGGTTACAGAGGTGGTGATTTGGAGGCTGGAGCAAATATTACACTTTCAGCAAATATAGCTGGCAAAAAATGGATTTTGGATGGCGAAGTGAGCACCGAACGCCGCAGTGCAAGCTACTGGGAACAGAACCTATTTTCGAATCACTACGCTTGGAACAACAACTTCTCGGCCGAGAGCGAGAGCCAAATCAAAGCGAGTCTCTCAATCCCCGAATGTAACTTTGAACTGGGTATCACCCAAAGCGTGTTGTCCGATAAAATATACTACGATACCGATTGCATAGTGACTCAATCCACCGACATGGTGAGCGTCACGGGAGCATACCTGCACAAAGATTTCAAAATCGCAGGTTTCAATTTCGGGCATAGAGTATTATGGCAAATGAGCAGTAATAGTGAGGTGGTTACAGTCCCTACAGTGAGTGCATATCTTTCATACTATTATGAGTTTTGGATAGTGAAAAATGTGTTGCGCCTGCAAACTGGAGTGGACGGACGCTACACCTCTAAATATTATATGCCGAGCTACAATCCTGCACTCTCGACATTTTACAACCAGCGCGATAGAGAGGGTGGAGGTTATCCATACATGGATGTGTATGCTGCGGCAAAGTGGAAGAGAATGCGTATATTGTTAAAATATCAGCACCTCAACCAGGGACTATTTGGAAACGATGATTATTTTGCAGTGGAGGGTTATCCACTCAACCCAGGAATGTTTAAAATGGGTATTTCCTGGAGCTTCTATGATTAGTGTCATGAGGAGCTGTGGTTGTCTTTAAAAAAGAGGAACTAGACAACCCGAACAACTGTAGTCGTGTGACAATTATAGGCGACTCGAAATGAAAAATTTATGGTAAAAAAAGCAATTGCCGTTGTGGCAATGATGATGTTAGCTGTGAACACAATGGGCAGCTTCATCCAACAACAACCTCTCGACGTTCAAAAGAGAGAGAACCGTGAAAATGATGTGAATCAAGAGGTTGTTGAGACGAAGAAAGAGGTAGCTACCAACGCAAATGTAGCAACGACGAAACCTCAAAAATCTATTTCACCCTACGACCCAATTTTTAAGGCGGTATGTGGTGAACATGGTAATGATTGGCGACTTATGTGCGCAATGGCATACCACGAATCGAGGTTCAAACCCGACGCGGTATCCCCACGAGGTGCACAGGGCATGATGCAGATTATGCCACGCAACGCAAAGTATTTCAATGTCGAGTTGGAACATTTAACAGATGTAAAAACCAATATCATGGTTGCAAATCTGCTATTCAACGATTTCGAGAAGATGTTGAAAATTCCAGATTCTACACCCGAAAAAGATCGCTTAAGCATAATCTTGGCGTGCTACAACGGTGGAATTGGATATGTATTCAATGCGTGCGGTTTGGCTCGTCGCAACAACGAAAACCCCAATTCGTGGGCTGTGGTATCTAAATACCTAAAAGAGATGAAGTGCCCCGAATATGCTTCGAAAAATGGTGTGAGACACTTCAGCGGTGTGAGACAAACTATGGCGTATGTCGATAATGTGATTGAGCATTACGATCTCTATCGCCAAGTTGCAATGTTGTAATTGGGTAGTTCTCAGAATTTAAGCTGGTAATATCTGGGCTGCCTTCACGCCAGGCGGGCGGTGCGAAGCCGCACGGGCGGTTTTTCCGCTAGCGGTTGGGGCATAGAGCTTGTCGCTCTATGATATTTGTAAAGAGAGGATTATACCAAATAAACTTGGATAATCCTCTCTTTGCAAATATTTATCAAATGCCCAAAGGCATTTGAACCCCACCGAAGTTTAATATCACATAGCCAAAAAAATGAGCATTAAGTAGTGTAAAACAATTATTGTCATATTTTTAAAAGCACTCTTGGAGCGATATTTTTCACTATTAAATTTCAGTATAGAACCACTATATTTTCAATTCAATAGCAAAAAATCTCATCTCCAATAGCACTCTTAAAAACACACCAATAATTATTTTACCCTACTTAGTTAATCAGAGATATAAAAAAATAAAAATATTTCAACATTTAACATCTTTAATTGAGTAATTATTACTATCTTTGCCTCGCAATTCCCACGCGATGGGAGCAGCATACTTTCGGAGGGTCGCGAACTCTCTAATTATTAACTATTAAATTTTAAAGCAAATGGCTGTTAAAATTCGTTTGGCTCGTCACGGAAAGAAGGGCTACGCATTCTATCACATCGTCGCTGCTGATGCTCGTGCACCACGTGACGGACGTTTTATCGAGAAATTGGGTACTTACAACCCAAACACTAACCCTGCAACTATCGACCTTAAGTTCGATCGCGCATTGGATTGGTTGAACAAGGGTGCTCAGCCTACTGACACTGCTCGTGCAATCCTTTCATACAAGGGTGTTCTTTACATGAAGCACCTTCAAGGTGGTGTAAAGAAAGGTGCATTCTCTGAGAGCGATGCTGAGGCTAAGTTCAACGCTTGGGCTGAGGCTAAGGGTGTTCAGATTGCAGACAAGACATCTAAGTTGGCTGCTGACGCTGCTGCTGATGCAAAATCACGTTTGGCTGCTGAGAAGAAGGTAAACGAGGATCGTGCTCAAGCTCAAGCTGAGAAAGCTGCTGCCGCTGCTGCTGAGGCTGCTGCCGCAACTGAGGAGGCTCCAGCTGAGGAGGTTGCAGAGGAGTCTGCAGAGTAGTTTTTCTACTTCATCAATAAAGAGGGGATTAACATTTTTGTTAGTCCCCCTTTTTTAGTGTAATGCTTACCTTGCAAGAGACGCAGAGAGTAAGACTAAGCAACGGAATAAATGGCAAATAATAAAAATAAATACGGTCAATACTTTACAATCAAGAGTGTAGCCGAATTTATGATATCTCTAATTTCAAATAGCAAGACCGCAAGAATTCTAGAACCTTCTTGCGGAGCTGGTGTATTTATTAGGCTATTACAAAGCAAGGGGTTTGAAAACATTGTGGGATATGAAATAGACTCTGAACTATCTACGGATTTGGAGTCTGTTAGGCACGAAAGTTTCGTGTCATCACCCATAGATGAGATGTTTGATTCAATAATTGGAAACCCTCCGTATATCAGATGGAAAAATTTAGAATCAGAACTCAAAAACGAACTTAAAGATAGTATTCTATGGAATCACTATTTCAATAGTCTTTGCGATTATCTGTTTATTTTTATATTAAAAAGTATCGAGCAGCTAAATCGTAACGGAGAATTAATCTTTATTTGCCCCGAATATTGGATGAATACAACCCACTCCAAGTCTCTTCGCAATTACATGGTAAAAAATGGACATTTTAGTGATATTTACCATTTCAAGGAAGCACCATTGTTTGAGGGTGTAAATTCATCATTTATTATCTTCAGATATGTGAAAGCTGCATCTAATAAGAAGATAAAACTTCATAAGTATACAAAAAAAGGGCGACCCACTTTAGATGAATTACAAGACTCCTCATGTTTTCAAGAGATTGAAATAAATCAATTTAAAACTAACACCAGGTGGCTACTTGCCTGCGATGAAGAGTTAATATCAATAAATGAGTTTGAAGCTGCTTGTTTAAAGAGTGGAGATAATTTATTCCACACAGATATACATAGAATTGGAGACTATTTTGACATTGGAAATGGCATGGTATCTGGGCTCGATAACGCATTTAGGATAGAGAACATAGAATCATTAAATAGACGAGAAAGAGCTTTTCTCATAGATGTACTTAAAGCAAAAGATCTTGAACCGTTTGATAATAAATCGAATAGTTATTATATATTTGTAGAGGAGTCAATTGATGAAGATACTTTTAAAAGAGAGTGCCCTACATTATTTAAACAACTAGATTTACACAGGGAAAAACTATCCAAGAGATATAACTATGGAAAGGATTTAAAAATTTGGGAGTTTGCGTTCCCTAGAAACAAAGCACTTTTTGACAAGAAAGCTAAGCGCATATTTATCCCTTGCAAAGAGAGAATATCTAAGAAGAGGTACTTTAGATTTACTCTGGCTAATGAAAACGTTTTCCCACTACAAGACGTTACAGGCATATTACAAAAGAGCAATTGCAGGGAGTCAATAGAGTATGTTCTAGCGTTTCTTAATAATGAGAGAGTTTTTAATTGGCTAATTTATAATGGAATTGTCAAGGGAGATATAGTGGAATTTTCCGAAGCTCCATTAGCAAGCATCCCTTACCGCCCTATAAATTGGAATGACGACACAGAGGTGTTAATTCACAATGATATTGTAAATAATGTGAAAGCATATATCTCATCAAAAGAAGATATATATATCGACCAAATAAATAATAATTTTAACATGCTATTAGATGGGAAAAGTTAATTTTAATGAGCTACTTGAGTGGCTCAAAGACAAAGAAGTCGAAAGACCTAATAGGGCTGATAGCGGAACACTTTCAGGACATGCGGCTGGAGAACCTTTTGAAAAATTAGTCTACCAATACTTAAAAAGTATCTTTCCCCATAATATATATAAGCAGTACGAATTCTTGAACGACTTATACAAGAAAAATCCTGAGAGCATAACTGCTCAGGATAGGATGAATTTATTTAATTCACCTACTGCACTTTTCTTATTAAGCAGAGGCGATGCTGCGACAAGAAACTGGAATCCTTCTAATATTTTTGAAGAGAAACAGAATGATACCGCTGATATATTATACTGCAAAGATGAATATTTTGACATTATAGATATTAAAACAAGAAACGTATCAAAGAGTGCTCAGGCTCCGAATATTATCTCTGCTTATAAAGTAGCACAAATGTGTGCACTTATGCTTGAGAACAAAGAATTTGATACCTTGGGAATTAATTACGTGGAGGTTGATTGGTTACCCGAAGCTGATAAACTAAAATGCACATCAGCTCATTATGCAAATCTATTTAAAGCTAACCCAAACAATTTATACATTAATTGGGCTGCTGCTATGCAAATCCAATTTCATGTAAAAGACTTAGATCAAGATTATAAAGGCTCAATTGAAGAGTGGGCAATAGAATATCTCCGAACATTTGTAGCTAGTGCAGAGAGAAGATGTAAAATTATGTACAACAAATATGTTATTCCATTCAAAAAATATCTTGAGTAAGATTATTATATAATTACAACATTAGTCCTAGTTCCATATTTTAAGCTCCTTGTAAAAAGCAGGGCAATCTATTTTTTAGGAGTGAAGGGCGAACGAGGCTTTGCATCTTTTAGAAAACGAAAAAAATCATTATCTTTGCACAAATAGCAAAAACATTATGATTGCAGTAGCACGCATAAACAAACTTTTTGGTGTCGATGGCGAGGTGGTAATCAACCTCTACAACACCTTCCCCGAGTCATTCACGCTCGACACTCCGCTCTTTGCCAAGGTGGATTCACTCAATGTACCCCTATATTGCGACAAATTTGAGCGCAGAGGTCGCAGCAATGCACAAGTTGCATTTGCGGATATAGACTCCGAGCGCAGAGTGCTCGAATTCGTAGGCACAGAACTTTACTGCACAGAGAGTGACGACGAGAGCGAATATGCCGATTCGGATGAATTTTTCATGGAGGATTTGATTGGATTCAACGCCACTGCTAATGGCATAAACGGCAGTATAGTAGATTTTTATGACACCAAAGACAACCCTCTTTTTGCTATCGAATTCAACGGACGTGAGGTGTTAGTGCCTGCGGCAGAGGAGTTTATCGTGGCGATAGACTTTGAGGGTGAGCATATTGAATTTTCACTACCCGAGGGGTTATTAGATTTATAGAGGCATATGGCACGTATAGTTGTTGGTATTTCGGGCGGTGTAGATTCATCGGTTGCAGCATATCTGCTTAAACAACAGGGGCACGAGGTGATTGGTCTTTTCATGATAAATTGGCACGACACAACAGGTACTCTCGAAGGGGATTGTGCATGGCACGACGATAGAGTATTTGCGGAGCTTGTAGCCAAGAAACTCGATATTGAGTTGCACGTAGTAGATCTTTCGGAGCACTACAAAACACGAGTTGTGGAGTATATGTTTTCGGAGTACGAGAAGGGGCGCACACCCAATCCCGATGTGCTGTGCAATCGCGAAATAAAATTCGATGTATTCCTTAAGGAGGCTCTAAAGCTGGGTGCTGAGTATGTCGCAACAGGTCACTACTGCCGCAAAACAGAGGAGATATTACCCTCAGGTGAGGTGGTACACAAACTTTTAGCGGGTACCGATTCCAACAAAGATCAGAGCTACTTCCTATGTCAGCTCAGCCAGGAGCAACTCTCACGTGCAATATTTCCTGTGGGTGACCTCCTAAAACCAGAGGTGCGCAAGTATGCCGATGAGCAACATTTAGCCACCGCAAAGCGCAAAGATTCACAAGGTATATGTTTCGTAGGCAAGGTAGATTTGCCCATTTTCTTGCAACAGCAACTCTCCAAAAAGGTGGGTAACATACACGAGATTAAGAACGAGTGGGTGAAATTCGACAGAGAGATTCTCAGCATGCCGCTCCCCGAAATACTAGCATCCGAAGAGCTCATAGCACGTGCTGCACGACCCAATAACTACACCGTGCGTGATGGCAAAAAAATCGGTACTCACAATGGTGCTCACTTCTATACCATAGGGCAACGCAAGGGGTTAGGTATCGGAGGGCGCAAGGAGTCGCTATATATAATAGGTACGGATGTCACCTCAAATGTGATATATGTGGGCGAGGGAGATGCGCACCTAGGGCTACATCGTCGTGCAATATTTATTGCCAAAGAGGATATGCACTGGGTAAACCCAACACTTAGCATAACCCAAGGCGAGCAACGCAGATTCCAAGTGAGAATACGTTACCGCCAACCCCTGCAATGGGCAACTCTGCACCACTCAGCTGATGGCTGCTACATAATATTCGACACCCCACAAAAAAGTATCGCTGCAGGACAATTTGCTGCATGGTACCACAATGAGGAGTTAGTGGGGTCGGGGGTGATAAATGAGTAATATTTAGATAATGTCTGGGGTAATGTCTGGACACTGCACAAAAAAAAGAGGCAGTCAAAAACCACCTCTAAAAAAGTTGAGCTACTAGGGCTCGAACCTAGAATGTCAGGATCAGAATCTGATGTGTTACCATTACACCATAGCTCAATGTGACTGCAAATATAATAAAAAATATCTATTTCACAAAAAATAGTCCTCTAATGTGCTCCCGACACTACTGTCACAAGAGTTTCATGAGAGAGATATTTTTGAGCTAAACGCAGAAGTTCCGCAGCTGTCATAGCTTCTATTTGCGCAACATTTTGTGCTATGGCATCATTGTTACGTCCGCAGAGGATATTTTCGATTGTGACATCCGCAACACCAAAAGGTCCATCGAGTATGCGCATGATTTCGCCTATCATAATCTTCTTGACCATATCTAGCTCCTCATCAGATATCGCCTCTGTGCGGAGGAGCTCTATCTGCTCATATATCAAATTTAGGGCATCATCCACAACCTCAACGCCCACCTGCGTGGCTATAGCGAAATATCCACTTCGAGCAAAGTTCACCATTGCAGACATCACACCATAGGTGTAACCACGCTCCTCACGCAATGTGCGCATGAGTCTTGACCCAAAATATCCACCCAACACAGTCGATAACACCTGCATACCCACAAAATCTGGATGCGTGCGAGCGAACAACAAGCGACCTATGCGAATTGACGATTGCACAGCATCACTCTTCTCGACAAGGTGATACGGACGCTGCATAGGTTCTGGAAACTCAATATCAAAACAACCTTCACGCTTAGGTATCGCCTCCGACAAACGCTCTACTTGGGATAGTGCTTCGGGGGTAATTTTTCCGCTCACCACCACAAAACAATTCTGCGCCACATATAGAGTATTATATATATGTATAATATCCTCTCTTGTCAAAGAGTCATACGCCTCCTCTCTAGCACTCACGCCATAGGGATGCAACTCACCAAATAGAGATTGAGCAAACGCTTCGCGTGCACGTGTTTCGACCTTCTCGCGCTCGATTGTGAGGCGTTGTTTGCGTTTGTTGCAATATGTCGTGAGCTCATCTTCGGGGAACACAGGGTGAAGAATAATCTGCTCGGCAACCTCCAGCGTGGGCTCCACGAATTTGGATAGCGAACAAAAGCTAATGTAGGAGTAGTCACGGTCGATATTCACATCGAAGTACGAACCATAGTAATCCAACTTCTCGGCAATCTGCGACGAGGTCATATCACGGCTACCCTCATACATCATATTTGCAGTGGCAGAGGCCGAAAATGGAACGCTCTGCATAACCGAACCTGCACCAAATACGAAGCTTACTCGCAGCACCTCAAATTCGTTACACTCCAGTGTGTATAGCCTTACGCCATTGCTCAGGGTACGGCACTCGGCATTTTGGAGCGAAAGCTCATGGATTATATTATTGTTCATTGCGGTCTCTATAAATAAGTGTATTACTACGGTTGTGTGTGAATGTTTTTTTGCAGAAATCGGTGATGTCGGCGGATGTCAATGAACGATATATATCGACCTCACGATTGACAATGGTTATGTCGCCCAACATGGAGTAGAAACCTAGGTTCATAGCTTTGTTCATCACGTTAATCTCACCAAAGAGGGTATTAGCCTCAAATTTATTCTTCACCTTTTCGAGTTCGTAGTCGCTCGCACCCTCCACCTTTAGAAGCTCTATCTGCTCCCACAAAGCTGCCTCGGCTTGCTCTACGGTTGTTGTGGGGAGTAGCTGCGCTGTGAATAGGAATAGACCTGGGTCGCAGTCGCCCGTGATGTATGCATTGACACTCGAAAACAAACCTGCCTTTTTTACTAGGCGTTGATACAACCTACCCGAATCGCCACCTGCCAAGAGGTCGGATGCTATGTCGGCAATATGAAATCCTCTAGATTTGCGCTCTGGCATAGGGAATGCAATCGTAACGTGGGTGACAGGTACATCCCTTTCGACTTCGACTCTGCGTGGCTCTACCTGCTCTGGTTCTGCTGGAATTGCCTTTTTTTGAGTTCCCGTATCTTCTATTTCGCCAAACCACTTCTCGGCTATGGCAAACATCTCCTCTTCGGCCATATTTGCCGATATGGAGAGTATGCAGTTCGAAGGGCAGTAGTGCATATTATAAAAGCTCTCGACATCCTCCATAGTAGCCTCCAATATGTGGTCGGGCGAGAGTCCAATCGTAGCCCAGCGATAGGGGTGCTGCTTGTAGCACATATCTCTAAGCAACATAATAGTGTCGCCATAAGGTTGATTAAGATACCTCTGCTTATACTCCTCGACCACTACCAACTTTTCGGTCTCTAATTTTTCGGGCGTGAGAGCCAAACCACGCATGCGGTCTGCTTCCAACTCCAAAGCAACTTCGATATTGACCAAAGGTAGGGTTATGTAGTAATCCGTATAGTCATTATTGGTGAATGCGTTATTCTCGCCCGATGCCAGCTGCACCTTTACGTCAAAGTTAGGATTTGCGGCAGTACCTCTAAACATCAGATGCTCAAATAGGTGGGCAAACCCCGTACGCGAAGAGTCCTCGTTGCGAGCACCCACCTTGTAGAGCATATTCACCGCCGCCAACTTCGACACTCCGTCACGATTGACAATCACCGTGAGACCATTATCGAATATTTTCTGTTTGTAATTTATCATAGGGTGACAAAGATAGTGATAAAAAAAGGAAAAAGTGAATTATGAATGATAAATGGTGAATGATGAATGGTGAATGGTGAATGATGAATGATGAATGATGAGTGGTGAATGATGAATGATGAATGGTGAATGATGAATGATGAATGATGAGTGGTGAATGATGAATGGTGAATGATGAATGGTGAATGGTGAATGATAAAAAAGGAAAAGTGATTTTTCAATGCTTTACTTTGCACCATCAAACCAAATTCATCATTCATCATTCACCATTCACCATTCACCATTCATCATTCATCATTCATCATTCACCATTCATCATTACATCATTCATCATTCATCATTCATCATTCATCATTACATCATTCACCATTCATCATTCACCATTTTTTATTATAAGTATTAAAAAAATAACAATCTGCTGTTAGAAAACTAACAAGTAATTAATCAAAAAATGCTATTGCAAATGTAATTTATTTTTGTATCTTTGCAGGTAACGCACATAGTGTGTATGGTTCTAAAAGCAATTTATAACAAACAATAATACTTAATAAATAACGAAGAAAAATGGCAGAAAAGAAATTTATTACCTGTGATGGTAACTACGCTGCTGCTCACGTGGCTTACATGTTCTCGGAGGTTGCAGCTATCTACCCAATCACACCTTCGTCTACTATGGCAGAGCTCGTTGATGAGTGGGCTGCACAAGGACGCAAGAATATGTTTGGCGAGACAGTTGAGGTTGTAGAGCTACAATCTGAGGCTGGTGCAGCAGGAGCAGTACACGGCTCACTTCAAAGTGGAGCTTTGACATCTACATTCACTGCATCGCAGGGTTTGTTGCTTATGGTTCCTAATATGTATAAGATTGCTGGAGAGTTGCTCCCAGGCGTGTTCCACGTGTCGGCTCGTGCTTTGGCAGCAGCATCACTATCTATCTTTGGTGACCACCAAGATGTTATGGCAGCTCGTCAAACTGGATTTGCGATGTTGGCTACTTCATCAGTTCAAGAGGTTATGGATTTGGCGGGTGTTGCACACATCGTAGCTCTTAAGGCTCGTATTCCATTCCTTCACTTCTTCGATGGATTCCGTACTTCACACGAGATTCAAAAGGTTGAGCTAATCGACGAGGCTGCACTTACAGCTATGTTTGACCGTGATGCCCTTAAAGCATTCCGTGCTGCGGCTCTTAACCCTAACCACCCAGTGGCTCGTGGTACTGCTCAAAACCCAGACATCTACTTCCAAACTCGCGAGGCATCAAACAAATTCTATGATGCAATTCCAGATATGGTAGCTGAGACTATGGCTCAAATATCTGATATCACAGGTCGCAAATATGCTCCATTCACATTCTATGGTGCTGAGGATGCTGAGGAGATTTTGGTTGCTATGGGTTCTGCTTGTGACACAATCAAGGAGACTGTAGATTACCTATGCGCTCAAGGTCGCAAGGTGGGTCTTATCACTGTTCACTTGTATCGTCCATTCTCAGAGAAATACTTCTTCGATGTATTGCCATCAACAGTAAAGAAAATCTGTGTTCTTGACCGCACTAAGGAGCCAGGATGCCACGCAGAGCCACTGTTCTTGGATGTAGTTGAGATGTTCAACGACAAGTCAAACGTTCCTACAATCATCGGTGGTCGCTATGGTCTTTCATCTAAGGATACTACTCCAGCTCACATCGTAGCTGTATATGACAACTTGGCTGCGGCTGAGCCTAAGAACCACTTTACCGTGGGTATCGAGGATGATGTAACGTTCCTTTCACTTCCAGTAGGTGAGCCTATCGCTCTTGGTGCTGAGGGTACTTTCGAGGGATTGTTCTTTGGTCTAGGTGCTGATGGTACTGTGGGTGCTAACAAGAACTCAATCAAGATTATCGGTGGCACTACCGACAAATATTGCCAAGCATACTTCGCTTATGACTCAAAGAAGTCGGGCGGTTACACATCTTCTCACCTTCGTTTTGGTGACAACCCAATTCGCTCACCATACTTGGTAACTACACCAGACTTCGTGGCTTGTCACGTTCCATCTTATGTAGATAAGTATGAGGTGTTGAAGGGTCTTAAGAAAGGCGGTTCATTCCTTCTAAACTCTGTACACGACGCTGAGACTACTTGCGCATCGTTGCCAGACCACATGAAGGTTTATATGGCTAAGAACGATATCAAGTTCTACATCATCAACGCTACAAAGATTGGTGCTGAGTTGGGTCTTGGTTCACGCACAAATACTGTTATGCAATCTGCATTCTTCAAGATTGCAAATGTTATCCCATTCGAGCAAGCCGTTACTGAGATGAAGAAGGCTATCTTGAAATCTTATGGCAAGAAGGGTGAGGATATCGTAAATATGAACTATGCTGCGGTTGATGCAGGTTCTACAGCTGTTGTCGAGGTTCCAGTTCCAGCGGAGTGGGCTTCAATCGAGGTTAAGGCTGCAGAGGCTACAGTTGATGAGTCACGCACTCCATTCGTTCGTAGCATCGTAGACCCAATCAACGCACTTAAGGGTGATGATTTGAAGGTCTCTACTTTCAACGGATATGAGGATGGTACTTGGGAGGCTGGTACTGCTGCTTACGAGAAGCGTGGTATTGCTGTTAATGTTCCTGAGTGGATTATGGACAACTGTATCCAATGTAACCAATGTGCTTATGTTTGTCCTCACGCTGCAATTCGCCCATTCTTGGCAACTGACGAGGAGGCTGCAGCTTCAGGCTTGGAGTGGAAGCAAGGTATTGGTGAGACTAAGATCTACAAGTTCCGTATGCAGGTTACGCCACTCGATTGTACAGGATGTAGCAACTGTGTGGATGTTTGTCCATCTAAGCAAAAGGCACTCGTTATGAAGCCTCTTGACACTCAACTTGGCGAGGCTGCTAACTGGGAGTATGTAATCAAGAACGTAGGTTACAAGAAGGATTTTGACCGTCGCAAGAGCGTTAAGAATATGCAATTTGCTCAACCACTCTTCGAGTTCTCTGGAGCTTGTGCTGGTTGTGGTGAGACTCCTTATGTTAAGTCACTTACACAATTGTTTGGTGAGAATATGATGGTTGCTAACGCTACAGGTTGTAGCTCAATCTTCTCTGGTTCTGCTCCATCTACTCCATATTGCACCAACGAGGCAGGTCAAGGTCCAGCTTGGGCTAACTCACTCTTCGAGGATAACGCTGAGTTCGGTATGGGTATGCGCATGGGAGTTGAGAAACTTCGCGATCGCTTGCAACTCACTATGGAGGAGGCTATCTCTGGTTGCTCTTGCTGCTCTGAGGAGTTGAAGGGTGCTATGGCAGAGTGGATTGCTACTCGTTCATCGACACTTGATTCTGCTGCTGCAACTGCTAAGTTGTTGCCACTTGTGGAGGCTTGCGACTGCGAGGCTTGCCAAAAGATTCTTGAGCTTAAGGATTGGTTGGTTAAGAAGTCACAATGGATTATCGGTGGTGACGGTTGGGCTTATGATATCGGTTTCGGTGGTGTAGACCACGCTTTGGCATCGGGTATGGATATCAACATCCTTGTTCTCGACACTGAGGTTTACTCTAACACTGGAGGTCAATCTTCTAAGTCTACTCCAGTAGGTGCTATCGCTAAGTTTGCATCGAAGGGTAAGCGTATCCGCAAGAAAGATTTGGGTGCTATCGCTATGACTTATGGTTATGTTTATGTAGCTCAAGTATCTATCGGTGCTTCTCAAGCTCAACTCTTCAACGTATTGAAGGAGGCTGAGGCTTATCCAGGTCCATCTCTAGTAATCGCTTACGCACCATGTATCAACCACGGAATCAAGGGCGGTATGACTCGCACTCAAACCGTAGGTAAGGATGCTGTTGCTGCTGGTTACTGGCACTTGTGGAGATACAATCCACAACTTGAGGCTGAGGGCAAGAACCCATTCGTAATGGACTCTAAGGAGCCAGATTGGTCTAAGTTCCAAGCATTCTTGGCTCGTGAGATACGTTACACATCACTCAAAAAAGCATTCCCAGCTGAGGCTGACGAGTTGTTCGCAGCAGCTGAGGAGAACGCTAAGTGGAGATATAACGGATACCAACGCCTAGCTAAAATGGAGTACTAAGTACTTTCATACATATTGAACACACCCCGCTTATTTTCTAAGTGGGGTGTGTTTTTAGTGTCTGGACTATCCTAACGCCCACATAACAATAAAAAAGTAGGTCTCAGATAAAAAAATCCAAGACCTACTTCAAAATATATGTGTCTAATACTATCCCAAGTAAGATTTAAGCAACTTACTGCGTGACGAATGACGCAAACGGCGAATAGCCTTCTCCTTGATTTGGCGCACACGCTCACGTGTGAGGTCAAACTTGGCTCCAATCTCCTCTAGGGTCATCTCCGAGCAACCTATACCGAAGAAGTACTTTATGATATCTCGCTCACGGTCTGTGAGTGTGTCGAGTGCACGATCCACCTCCGTAGAGAGTGACTCATTGAGTAGCCCACGATCCGCATTTGGAGAGTCCGAATTCACAAGCACATCCAAAAGCGAGTTATCCTCACCATCTGCAAATGGAGCATCCACCGACACGTGGCGACCTGCAACACGCAGAGTGTCAGTAACCTTCTCTTTAGGTAACTCCAACTCATTAGCTAACTCCTCGGGAGACGGAGTACGCTCATGCTCCTGCTCAAAGCGAGCGAGTGCCTTATTGATTTTATTGAGCGAACCCACTTGGTTGAGTGGCAAACGCACGATACGTGACTGCTCAGCCAAAGCCTGAAGGATTGATTGACGAATCCACCACACGGCATACGATATGAATTTGAAACCACGTGTCTCATCAAACTTCTCTGCCGCCTTTATAAGTCCAAGGTTACCCTCGTTGATTAGGTCTGGAAGCGAAAGTCCCTGATTTTGGTACTGCTTAGCCACCGAAACCACGAAACGAAGATTCGCTTTGGTGAGTTTCTCGAGAGCCTCTTGGTCACCCTTGCGGATTCGCTGGGCGAGTTCTACCTCCTCCTCGACTGAGATAAGGTCCTCCTTACCAATCTCTTGTAGGTATTTATCTAGTGAGGCACTCTCACGGTTTGTAATCGACTTTGTGATTTTTAACTGACGCATCTGTTTTCTCCTTTATTTTAAATATTCTAACTCTCATGTATAACTCCTGCTCGCTCAAAAACTTTTGCGCTCTACACATATACAACCCTCTATTGCACAAAGTGATAACTTGCACTTCGACCATCGGGATATACTCCATCTATGGACTCCACACCCTCCATAAGGCGAGACAAATCCGACATCGAGAGTACCCGACTATCATTGATGTGTGTGATTATAAATCCTCTTCTCACACGTGCTCGACTAAGAAGTCCGCCATCTTTGATTGACACTACCTCGACACCACCTTGTATCTCTAATTTTTGGCATAGTTTTTGGCTTGCATTAGCAAAGTTTCCACCCAACACCTCCGACACATCGACCGACTCTTTGGTGATTAGCTCTGCCCTACCTGCTCTATTACGTAGCGTGACATCAAAATGTTTCACCGAACCGCCTCTTTTTACCGAAATTTTTACCTTATCATTTGGTCTATGCTTTGCGATGAGCTCCTGAAGCGACACTTTCGTACCTAGCTCTACCCCATCGACAGATATTATAATATCGCCTTTGCGGATTCCAACCTCCGATGCGGCACCTCCATCCTGCACGCTCGCTATGTAAGCTCCTCCGATTTCGGAGATTCCAAGCTCTTTGCCCTGCGCATCCACAAACTCTTGTGTCACAGCCGAGAAACTCACTCCCAGCATTGCACGCTGCACCACGCCAAACTCTCTAAGATCGGTCACAACCTTGCGTACAATGCTCTCGGGCACAGCAAATGAGTAACCTATAAAACTTCCAGTTTGCGATTTAATGAGGGTATTAATACCCACCAATTCGCCACGTGTATTGACCAGTGCACCACCCGAATTACCAGGGTTCACCGCTGCATCGGTCTGTATAAACGACTCTATACGAAACTCGCTAGGGATGACATCCAACTGCCGTGCTTTAGCACTCACAATTCCAGCTGTTATGGTCGATTGCAAATCAAACGGAGAGCCAATAGCCAAAACCCACTCACCGAGTCTCAAATCGTCGGAACTTCCAAATGGAATTGTGGGCAGATTATTCTGGTCAATTTTGATTAGGGCAATATCTGTCGTGGGATCTACGCCTATGATTTCGGCATCGAAAATGCCACCATCATATAGTTTTACACGCAGTTTGGATGCTCCATCAACCACATGGTTATTGGTGATGATATATCCATCCTCCGAGATTATTACGCCCGAACCACCACCTCGTTGCTCACGATAGCGAGGTTGCGACTCTCCACGATATTGCTGTTGTGGGATTCCGAAAAACTCCAAAAATGGATTGTAGCCACTCGACCCTCTCTGCGACATTTCGAGAAGTTGTGTCACTTCGATATTGACCACTGCCTTCACAGCATTCTCGGCCGCGTATGTTAGGTCGGGGTAACCACTGGGCGTGTACGTAGTAAATTGCGAACCTAGTTGTGGGGTTCGCTCCACTTCACGAGTCACATACTCTACTTTTGCTGGATTTAATTTCCCAACAGTATAGGCTGCCACTCCTCCCGCTACTGCTGCCACGGCAATAGCTCCTAGAAATATAAATACCTTTTTCATACCTATGTGTAATTTTTTTGTTAAACGTATGAGTCAAGATGTTACATAAGCAATTATATTATTTGTTTGCTTATGAAACGAGGTATGATATATTTTTATTACTTGTGTATGCTATTTTTACCACTCTATTGGCGACTTCGCATTGAGTATCAGATAGTTATTAGCCTTAGAAAAATGTTTGCAACCCGAGAAACCACGATAGACAGAGAGGGGTGAGGGGTGAACACTTTTGAGCACGAGATTCTTCTCCGTAGGCACTACCGCACCCTTTTTGTGGGCATGCGATCCCCACAACATATACACCACCCCCTCTTGATTCTGGGCTACTGCCGCAACCACTGCATCGGTGAACTTCTCCCAACCTCGCTTGGCGTGCGAATTGGCAGAGTGTGCCCTAACAGTAAGCACAGCATTTAGGAGTAGTACCCCCTGCTGAGCCCACCTTTCGAGTGAACCAGAAGGGGTAATCAATCCTCCGCAGTCCTCCTGCACCTCTTTGAGGATATTACGCAAGGAGGGCGGAAACTTCACCCCATCTTGCACCGAAAACGCTAAGCCATGTGCCTGACCCACATCATGGTAGGGGTCTTGACCCATGATTACAACCATCACTTCCGCAGGCGATACCAACTCCAATGCTCTAAATAGATTTTCACGTGCAGGGAATATTTCACCTGTGGCATACTCATCGTCTACGAAGTTAGATAGCTCCAAAAAATATGGCTTAGAAAATTCGTCGGCAAGGAGTTCTCGCCACGCTTGGGGTATTTGATTTTGCATAATGGTTTATAATTTATGCCATAAAGATAGTGAAAATTAGATAACTACCGAAAACTTTTTACTACCTTTGCACTCATTATGGAAGATATTTTAGAGAGCGTAGAGAATAACTACGACGTGATAGTCATTGGAGCAGGAGCTGCTGGAATGATGGCGGCAGGCACAGCTGCAAAAAGTGGTAAGAGGGTGCTACTCATCGAGAAGATGGAGAAGTCGGGGCGCAAAGTGCGTATCTCGGGTAAGGGACGTTGCAACGTCACCAATGCTCGCCCAGTAGATGAATTTACGGAGCACGTGCGTGCCAATGCAGAGTTTTTTGCTCCAGCATTCGAGGCATTCAACAACCGCACAACAATGAAATTTTTTGAGCGCATGGGGTGCAAACTCGAAACAGAGCGTGGCGAGAGAGTATTCCCCAAGAGTGGCAAGGCTTGGGATGTTGCAAATGCGCTGTTGGATTTCTGTGTGGACAACCATGTGAAGATTGTATACGACACCCCCGTGAGTGAGGTGTTGGCTGTGGGCGGAAGAGCTTATGGCGTGAAGTATATAAACAAACGAGGCTTTGCTCGCAAGGAGGAGGCGCAGAAGATAATCATCGCTACGGGTGGTGTGTCGTACCCTGCGACTGGCTCTACGGGTGATGGATATATGTTTGCTGCGGATTTGGGTCACGAAGTTGAGCCTGTGCGTCCTTCTCTCACTCCGCTTATTTCGAACCATCCACATATTCACCGCATGGAGGGTCTTGCTCTGAAGAACACCAACGCTAAGCTGTTTGTCGATGGTGAGCTTATACGCGAAGAGTTTGGCGACATATCATTCTCGGACAGAGGAGTCGAGGGAGCAATCGCACTTAGACTCAGCCGCAACGCTGTGGATGCGCTCATAGACGAAAAGGAGGTGAAGCTATCGTTGGATTTGAAACCTGCACTCACTGAGGAGATTCTGCGTGAGCGTATTGCTCGTGAGGTGGAGAGCATGGAGCCCACGGAGGTGTTGGGTGAGCTACTACGCAGATTGGTTCCTAAGTTCTTGGTTATACCGATTTCGGAGCACTTGGGGTTGTATTCGTCTGTGTATATCAGCAAGGTGACCGACGAGCAGAAGGAGAAGCTTATAGCACTACTCAAAAACTTTGAGTTGCCGATTGTGGACTACGCACCCTTCGAATTTGCGATTGTAACGGCTGGCGGTGTGAGCTGCGAGGATGTAGACCCAGAGACTATGCAGTCACGCAAAATCAAAGGTCTATATTTCGCTGGCGAGGTGCTCGATTTGGATGCTGACACGGGTGGTTACAACCTACAAATCGCATTCTCGACGGGTAGATTAGCAGGTATGCTAAAGGATTAAGGGGAGTTTAAATATGAAACCAAGGGAGTTTATCACTAGCCGATTCAAACGACAAATCTCACGCCTTAGACATAGGCGTGGGCATGGCGTGCACTCCCCATACATATATAATATAGTGCGCGAGGTTTTTATGCGCCGTAGACCAACTCACCAACAAAGTGCTATGCAAGAGACACTTATAGAGCTAGGGATACAAAAGCGTTGCGCCGTGGAGATTGAAAATTTGCGACACCATTGTGGACTTTCGTCATTTGGCGTAGACACGCTGAAGCCGCACGATATGGTGATTTGCAGCATGGAGTACACACTCGAGCACACACTCCAAGCCGTGAAAAACGGAGTAGAGAGTGGCACGACGATTGTAATTTTGTCACCACACGCAACACCCCAGCGAGGTGCAATGTGTGACAAGATAGTGGCTCAACACCACTCCACAACACTCAATAGGCGTGGATATCTCGTAATTTTTAATAACCATCTTCCCAAACAACACTTCGTATTATGAAATTATATACCAAAGGTGGCGACAAGGGCTCAACATCCCTAATCGGAGGAGCTCGTGTAAGCAAAAACGACAGCCGAGTTGAGGCGTATGGCACAGTCGATGAACTCTCGGCATTTGTGGCTCTACTTAGCGACAAGTTACGTGGCGAAGAGTGTGACTACTCCGCAGAGTTAGACTCCATAAATTCGATGCTTATGAGTGTGGAGGCTCTACTAGCGTGCGACGAAAATTCCGCCAAAACGATGCCCACAATTAGCGATGAGAACATATCAGCTTTGGAGCAAAAAATTGATGATTTGCAGGCTCAACTAGAGCCCCTCACGAAATTCACAATCCCAGGTGGCGATGAGAGAGTTTCTATGTGCCACGTATGCCGAACTGTGTGTAGGAGAGCCGAGCGCAGAGCAATTGCGGCAGCTGAGGAGTGGGAAGTGTCAGCAAATGCAGTGATTTATCTCAATCGTTTGTCGGACTATTTTTACGCTTTGGGGCGAGTTTTAACCCTACGTTTGGGAGTCGAGGAGATTCTGTGGAGAGGTTAATGCAGAAAAACATCAAAAAAAGTTCGAAAAAGTTGCCATAAATAATAATTATATTATATATTTGCAAACCTTCGATATTTCGGAGTAAATGTTGCGAAAAACTATAAATACTTATAACTATGTATTGGACACTAGAACTAGCATCTAAGTTGGAGGATGCACCATGGCCAGCATCAAAAGATGAGCTTATTGATTATGCCGTTCGTTCGGGAGCACCACTTGAGGTTTTGGAGAATCTGCAAGAGATTGAGGACGAAGGTGAGGTTTATGATTCGGTAGAGGATATTTGGCCTGACTACCCCTCTAAAGATGATTTCTTTTTTAACGAGGAGGAGTATTAATCAACTATGGCATTGTGATGTTTAAAAGCGTTGCAATGTCTTTTTTTTAACAAAACAGATATTATGGAATTAGCAAAAGGTTTGTCGGCACAAAGCACGACAGTAGTGAGTGAAGAGAATACAGCAATGAAATTGGGTTCGGGAGATTTGGCAGTTTTTGCAACTCCAGCAATGATAGCCCTCATGGAGAATGCCGCAATGAAGGCGGTGGCAGCAGCACTTCCCGAAGGCTCTACAACCGTGGGTACGGAGATGAACGCTTCGCACATCAAAGCATCGGGCTTGGGAGCTCAAATCACAGCCACAGCAGTAGTTGCGGAAGTTGAGGGCAGAAAAATCACACTCAACGTGGGTGCTCGTGACGAGGCTGGACTCATAGGCGAGGGTGTGCACACACGTTTTATTGTTGATAGAGAGAAGTTTATGGCTAAATTGAAATAGTCAAAAAAAATCACTATCTTTGCGCTTTAAAAATAGAGACAAAACAAATGTTTGAAAATTTAACAGACAAACTCGAAAAGTCATTTAAAATCCTCAAAGGTGAGGGTCGCATCTCGGAGATTAACGTAGCCGAGACGCTCAAAGATATACGTCGTGCACTCATAGATGCCGACGTAAACTACAAGGTAGCCAAAACATTTACAGACCAAGTAAAGACCAAGGCACTAGGTGCTGAGGTGCTGAAATCTGTAAACCCAGGGCAGATGCTCACCAAAATCGTCCGCGATGAGTTGGCGGTGTTGATGGGAGGTGAGACCGTAGATATTAAGTTGGAGGGTACTCCAGCTGTTGTATTGATTGCAGGTTTGCAGGGTTCGGGTAAGACGACATTCACAGGTAAGCTGTCACAACTTCTCAAAACCAAACGTAACCGCAAGGTGTTGGTTGTGGCGTGTGATGTGTATCGTCCTGCGGCAATCGACCAGCTGAAGGTACTCGCAGAGCAGATTGGTGTGGAGGTATACACCGAGGCGGGGAATATGAACCCTGTGGAGATTGCTAAAAATGCAATCGCTTATAGCCGTCAAAATGGATTCAACACAGTGATTGTCGATACGGCAGGTCGCTTGGCGGTGGATGAGGCTATGATGGTCGAAATCACGGCACTCAAGGCTGCGGTGAACCCTTCGGAGACGCTATTTGTAGTGGATTCTATGACAGGCCAGGACGCTGTAAATACCGCTAAGGAGTTCAACACAAGATTGGATTTCGATGGTGTGGTACTCACCAAATTGGATGGTGACACTAGGGGTGGAGCTGCGATTTCAATCCGTTCGGTGGTTGATAAACCCCTAAAGTTCATATCGAGTGGTGAGAAGATGGATGCACTGCAACCATTTCACCCAGAACGTATGGCGGACAGAATTTTGGGTATGGGTGACGTGGTGTCACTCGTGGAGCGTGCACAGGAGCAATATGACGAGGAGGCTGCTCGCAAACTCAAAAAGAAGATTCACCAAAACACATTCAACTTCAACGACTTCCTAGACCAAATCAACCAAATCAAAAAGATGGGTAACCTCAAAGATTTGGCAGGTATGATTCCAGGCATGGGCAAGATGATGAAGGATGTGGATATTCCAGACAACGCATTCAAATCCGTGGAGGCGATAATCGGCTCTATGACCCCAGCTGAGAGAGAGAAACCCGAAATTATAAATGCCAAGCGCAGAGAGAGAATTGCCAAGGGAAGTGGAACGTCGATAGGTGAGGTGAACAAACTCATGAAACAGTTCGAGGAGACTCGCAAGATGATGAAGATGGTAGCAGGTGGCGGCAAGATGAAGATGCCCAAAATGCCATTCAGAAGAAAATAAATTAACGTAAATGAAAAAACACCAAGCTGGTTTTGTCAATATCATAGGTAATCCTAATGTTGGCAAATCAACACTTATGAACGCTCTGGTGGGCGAAAGATTGTCTATCATAACATCCAAGGCACAAACTACACGCCACAGGATTATGGGTATCGTAAATGGCGAAGATTTTCAAATCGTCTACTCCGATACTCCAGGAATACTCAAACCCAACTACAAGTTGCAGGAGTCAATGATGAAGTTTGTGTCGGGAGCAATTTCGGATGCAGATGTGTTGTTGTATGTGACCGACACCGTGGAGAAGAGCGACCGCTCCGAGGAGATTATCAGCAAGATTGCCAAGAGTGATATCCCAACGATGTTAATCATCAACAAGATTGACCTCACAACCCCCGAAGGGTTGGAGGAGTTGGTGGCGTCGTGGCGTGAAAAATTGCCTAATGCTCGCATAATCCCAACCTCTGCCAAGGAAAACTTCGGCATCGGACAACTCTTCGACACCATAGTCGAGCAGCTCCCTGAGGCTGAGCCATACTACCCCAAGGATACACTCACCGACAAAACTCTAAGGTTCTTTGCCACAGAGATTATCCGCGAAAAAATATTGACCAACTACGACAAGGAGATTCCATATTGTTGCGAAGTGGCGATTGAGGAGTACAAGGAGGAGAGCACAATAGACAAAATCGCAGCTACGATATACGTAGCACGTGACTCACAAAAGGGAATCATCATAGGTCACAAGGGTGAGAAACTCAAACGAGTGGGTACACAAGCACGCTTGGATATGGAGAAATTCCTAGACAAAAAAGTGTTCTTGCAACTACACGTCAAAGTGATGGACGACTGGCGCAATAGCGACCGTTCATTGCGCAAATTTGGATACGAGGAGTAGCAATAAATTTACAAAGAGTATCGTTTGAAGGGTTATGAGGGGGTATATTGCAGCAATTGTCTTATTCGTTTCGGCACTCGTAATGGGTGTGGGGGGTGTAAGTGCGCAATATAACCAAGATTACTTCTACTGGACAAGCCGCAAGCGGATGATGGCGGATGATTTTCATGGTGCGATTTCGGTACTCAATATGTTGCTAAGTGTCAATGACAAGCTATTTGATGCTTACTTCCTGCGAGGTATCGCCAAATACAACCTTGACGATTTAATTGGTGCCGATTCCGACTTTTCGATTGCCATAGACAAAAATCCAGTATTCACCACGGCATACACTTATAGAGCCATAACACGCTCTAGATTAGGTAACTACAACGATGCTTTGGAGGATTTCGAAAAGGCGATAGAGCTTCGCCCAGACATTGCCAACCCATATTATAGCCGAGGTGTAACACGCCTACTGAATCAACAATATGAGGAGGCGATTGCCGATTTCGACAAATTCATACACGCCCAAGATAAAGTTTCGGATGCCTACATCAATCGTGCAATCTGTTACTTATATCTGCGTGACACCACCTCTGCATACACCAATCTCGATCAGGCGGTGAGAACCAATCGTGAAAACCCATCGAGCTACAATCGTCGCGGTGGATTATATATGACTCAAAAGCGATTTGATGAGGCGGAGAGTGATTTTAATATGGCAATTAAAAATGACTCTACTCATATTCACGCTATATTTAATCGTGCGCTACTCTACAACGACACCAATCGACCAATGTTGGCACTTCAGGACTTGGATAAGGTTATTCAACTCGACTCCACATCGTCGCTAAGCTACTTTAATAGAGCTGTCGTGAGGAGTCAAGTGGGAGATTACAATCGAGCTTTGGAGGATTATGATGTGGTGGCAAAATACTCACCTTCAAATGTTTTGGTCTTTTTTTACAGAGCAAACCTACGCTCCAGGCTCGGCGATATAGAGGGTGCGGAGAGTGACTACACCAAAGCAATTGAGTTGTACCCAGATTTCGCAAACGCATACCTTTTGCGCTCAAATATCCGCTATATCCTCAAAGATAATCGAGGTGCAAAGAGCGACAAACTAACTGCCGAGCGCAAATTAGAGGAGCATCGTTCGAAGCTAAAAGATAGCACATATTCAATATACACCGACACGACATATAAATTTGACCGTCTACTATCATTCGACACAAATCTTGCGGGCAGCCGATTCGAAAAGATTACGACAGGAGGCAAAAATGATGGCGAATTGGAGCTTATACCCCTATTCAAATTCACACTCACACAGAGAGATACGACACTCAAACGCAATGAGTACTACGCATCGCTCGTGGAGTCATTCATAGAGAGTGTCACCTCCGCAAATATAGAACTTACACATCGCCAAAGCAATATTTCGGCAGACTCCTTGGCTAAGTTAGATAACTACACCCAACAAATTTCTAAGGATAAGGGCGAAACATGGGAGGGAATATTCAACCGTTCGATTATACAGCTGTCAATGAAACAATATACCAAAGCGTTGCAATACATAAACTTTGCAATCAAGGATATAAATCCCGACAATCCATTCTTCTACCTAAATCGTGCATCGACACGTGCCGAGATGATTGATTTCATATCCTCACTCGACAACTCGTCGCAACGCATAACAATAGACTCCGACCCTGCCAATAGCCTGAAAAACAACAGTGCAAAACGCAACTACAACTACGACGAAGCTATTGCTGACCTCGACAAATGTATATCCCTATACCCAGCATTTGCACACCCCTACTACAACAAAGCGAACCTATTGGCAAAGAGTGGAATGTACCCTGAAGCATATGATGCATACTCCAAAGCTATAGAACTATACCCCTCATTTGCAGAGGCTTACTACAATCGCGGCGTGATACAAATATATATGGAAGATACCCGCAAAGGTTGCCTCGACATATCCAAAGCAGGCGAGTTGGGCGTGGGTCGAGCTTATGAGATACTTAAAGAATATTCAAAATAACAAATCAAAGTCTCCCCCAACGGTTTGGGGAAGATTTAGAGGGGGTTATCGAATATAAAAACGGCTTTTCGAAGCCGATAACCTGAGTTTTAGATATGGGGAATTAATAAAACTGACAGGCAAACAATAAATTCCCCTTATCTAAAACTCAGGTTAATAAGATGATTAAAGGTGTAATTTTCGATATGGATGGTGTGCTAGTTGATAATATGGCTATTCACCAAGAGGCATTTGCAAAGTATTGTGCACAGTACAACATCACTGGACTAAAAGAGATTATAGATCGCTGTTCGGGCATGGGCAATGCCGAGATAATGAGAGAGGTGTTTCCGCCAGAGGTGATAGAGGAAAAGGGGATTCCAACCCTAGCGTTCGAGAAGGAGGCTCTATATCGTGAAATATATGCACCCGTAATCAAACCTATCGAGGGACTCAAGGAGTTCTTGAAATCACTTAAAGCCAAAGGGTTAAAGATTGCTGTAGGCTCTTCGGGGTGTCGCCTCAATGTGGAGTTTGTACTCAAAGCGTGCGGTATAGAGGAGTATTTCGATGCTTTGGTTTACGAGGAGTTGGTGACAAAGTGCAAGCCCGACCCTGAAATATACCTCACCGCAATTTCGAAACTTGGACTCAAAGCGGAGGAGTGCATAATATTTGAAGATGCAAAATTTGGAATCCTCGCTGCTAGAGCTGCCAAAGTCTCAAAAGTCATAGGAGTTGCCACTACCCTACCTGCTGAGATTCTGCGCACGCAGACAGAGGTGGATGAGGTGATAAATAATTACACGGAGGAGGTTGCAGCCCTCAAATAACGCAGAAGTCATATTATATCCGACTCTTATCTCGAATTTTAATCAATTCATACATCTTATCGCGATGCTTTGCGGCGGCCATAAAGTCTAACTCTTTAGCGGCCTGCTCCATTGCGATTTTTGATTGCTCTATTAGCTCATCTAGAGATGGTGTTGCTGTGGGTTCAACCGTGTATGTACCCTCTTTTTCAGCTACTTTCTGATAGTGCTGCTCATATATTGGGTATACTGTTGGTGTCTCCACAGAGTTACGATTGCTGATTAGAGCATTCGCCTTACCTTCGCCACTCTTTTGCGCTCGCATGGGTAGCTGCGCATTCTCTGTATTGTATGCTATCTGCTTCATACGGCGACGATTACTCTGCTCTATGGCTATCTTCATAGAGTCCGTGATTTTATCGCCATACATTATTACACGACCATTGGGGTGACGAGCTGCACGACCTGCAATCTGGGTTATAGATCTCACATTACGCAGAAATCCCTCCTTGTCGGCATCTGTTATCGCCACCAAACCCACCTCGGGCAGGTCGAGACCCTCACGCAGAAGATTTACACCAATGAGCACATCATACATATCTTTGCGCAAATCCTCAAGTATTTCGACTCGTTCGAGAGTATCAACATCCGAGTGAATATAACGATTGCGAATCCCAGCACGGTCAAAATATCTGGACAACTCCTCCGCCATGCGTTTGGTTATGGTAGTCACCAAAATCTTATTCTTAGATTTTATCTCTTGGGCTATCTCCTCCATCAGGTGATCGACCATTTGGGTGGTTATGTGCACCGATAGCGGAGGGTCTATAAGCCCCGTAGGACGTATAAGTTGCTCTACGATAACACCTTCGCACTTATGGAATTCGTAATCGGCAGGTGTAGCACTCACAAATATTGTCTTGTCGGTCACCTCCTCAAACTCCTCCAACTTCAGAGGTCGATTATCCTTGGCCGCCTCCAACCTAAAACCATACTCCACCAAGTTCTCCTTACGAGCCCTATCGCCACCATACATACCCCTAATTTGAGGTATCATAACATGGCTCTCATCCACCACAGTCAAAAAATCGTCGGGGAAGTAGTTGAGCAAACAGAAAGGTGCTTGCCCTGGATGGCGATTATCAAAATACCTAGAGTAGTTCTCAATACCAGAGCAGTAACCCAGCTCCTTTATCATCTCTAGGTCATTCTCCACACGCTGCTTGAGTCTCTGCGCCTCGACCATGCGACCATTGCGCTCAAACTCCGCCACTTGACGCCCCATATCGACATATATCTGGCTCACGGCAGCACTTATTCGCTCCTGTGTGGTGACAAATATATTGGCTGGAGTAATCTTCACTTCGCTAACTGACGATATGCGCTTGCCCACTATGGGGTCTATGATATCTATAGATTCAACCTCATCATCATATATCGACACCCTGTAACATGCACCTCCATAGGCGGTCATAATATCCACACTATCGCCACTAACCCTAAATGTCGCAGCCGACAAATCTCGCTCGGTACGGGTGTATAGAGCCTCCGCCAAGGCGTACAGCAATCGACGTTGAACAATCAAATCGCCCACCTTCAACTTTATGGATGTAGCCTCAAAATCCTCGGGATTACCAAGTCCATATATGCACGACACACTAGACACCACAATCACATCCCTGCGCCCCGACAACAGAGTCGTCGTGGTGCTAAGTCGCATCTTCTCGATTTCGTCATTTATAGACAAATCTTTTTCGATATAAGTATCCTTCGAGGGGAGGTATGCCTCGGGTTGGTAGTAGTCGTAATACGATACGAAATACTCCACAGCATTATCGGGAAAGAAGTTCTTAAACTCGCCATATAGCTGCGCCGCAAGGGTTTTATTGTGGCTCAAAACCAAAGTCGGACGATTGAGCTGCGCAATGACATTAGCCACCGTGAAGGTCTTGCCCGAGCCAGTGACACCCATAAGTGTACTGTATCGAGAGTAGCCCTGCACCTGCTCCAAAAGTTGCGCTATTGCCTCGGGTTGGTCGCCCGTAGGTTTATAATCTGCGGATAATTTAAACTCCATACCGCAAAGTTATGAAAATATTTTTAACTTTGTACTCAATATATGTAAATGCACGCAATGATTGATAGAGATACCGTAGATAGAATATACGCCGCCGCTAATATCGTAGATATTATTGGCGATTATGTCACGCTCAAACGCAAGGGTGTAAACTATCAGGCGTGTTGCCCTTTTCACAACGAAAAGACACCTTCGTTTGTGGTATCACCCACCAAGGGACTCTTCCGCTGCTTTGGTTGCGGCAAGGGAGGCAATGCCGTGACATTTATTATGGAGCACGAGGGTATCAGCTACCCCGAAGCTCTGAAGATTGTTGCCAAAAGATATGGCATTGAGGTCAAAGAGCGAGAGCTTTCGCCCGAGGAGAGCCAGCGTAACGACAATCGTGAGAGCATGTTCGCTCTCAATTCGTGGGCTTCGGATTACTTTGCCGACTACCTCAAAAGCACAACCGAAGGGGTAAGTATTGGAGGTTCATACTTCCGCCAAAAACGTGGATTCAGCGACGCTACAATTCTCAAATTCGGACTAGGATTTTGCCCCTCCAAAGGCGATACGATGTCTAGTGCGGCACTCACCAAGGGGTATAAAAAGGAGTTTTTGTTATCGACTGGATTGTCACTAGAGAGGGAGTCGGATGGTTCGCTATTCGACAGATTTCGAGATCGTGTGATATTCCCAGTTCACAATATTTCGGGACGCATAGTGGCATTTGGAGGTCGCACTCTACGCACCGACAAAAAGGTGGCGAAATACCAAAACTCACCCGAGAGCGAAATATATAGCAAGAAACGTGAGCTATATGGATTATTCTTTGCCAAGAAATCCATTCAGCAACTCGACCAAGTGATTATGGTTGAGGGATATACAGATGTTATATCCATGCACCAAGCTGGCATCGAAAATGTCGTGAGCTCATCGGGCACATCGCTCACCGTGGAGCAGATTCGTCTGCTTAGTCGATTCACCAAAAATATAACCATAATATATGATGGCGATGCTGCGGGAGTCAAGGCGGCAATCAGAGGTATAGATTTAGTACTAAAGGAGGGGATGAATGTGCGTGTGGTGTCGCTACCCGTAGAGCACGACCCCGATTCATTTGCACGTGCCCACTCTTCGGAGGAGGTGCGCAAATACATAAGCGATAAGGAGGAGAATTTCTTGAGCTACAAAGCTAAGTTGCTACGTGGTGAGAGTGGTGATGACCCCGTGAAGCGTGCGGAGATGATTTCGGAGATGGTGGAGTCGATAGCTCAAATTAGCGAGCCAATCAAGCGGTCGATATTTATAAAGGAGTGCTCCTCGATTATGGATATTGATGAGACAATCCTAATTTCGGAGGTGGCACGCAAAAGCTCCGTATCGCCCAACGACCGTGAAACCATAGACTTCATACGCCGCCAAGCAGAGCAACAACGCCGCGAAAAAAGTGCACAACAGATAGACCTAAGCCACAAAATTGAGGCTGGAAGCACAATGACAATATTGGAGCGAGAGCTAACCAAGTACCTCATAAAATCGGGACACGACAATGTCGAGATTCGTGAAGGGTCGCAAATCATAAGCTACAACATTGCCACCCTAATATTCTCGGAACTGGACGAAGGAGGCATGGAGTTTCGTGACCCCACATTCAACGCCATACTCTCGACATATCGTTCGGAATGGGAGAGGCTCGGAGAGGGAATAGAGGTGCCAACATCCATATTCTTAGAGAGTTCCAACCCCGAAGTATGCAATCGCACAGTCGAGATACTAACCTCCGACGACAACTACATACCCTCACAAATATGGGTAAGCAAACAGATGCACTCAGGCTCCGAGGCGGAGATATTATCCACTGGATTGCCCAAAGCGGTGATGCTATACAAATCCAAGGTCTTGGAGTCTATGATTAAGGAGCAACAAGCAGCTCTCATCCAAGAGGGGCTTAGCGAGGAGGAGCAAATGGCGATAATACAACAGCTATCTCGACTGAATAGTGCCAAGGTGCAAATTGCAAATAAACTACAAAGGCTTATATTATAAAAGAAGCGACCACCCTTAAAAAAGAGTGGTCGCTTTTTATAACTATTGGGCTATACTATTTTGTAGCCTCAACAGATGCCTTACGAAAATCCTTCATAAGTTTCGAAAGCTCCAATGCAGCTTTGCGAGCACGAGTACCAGCAGCCTTGTTACCTTTCTCTACTTGTGCTTGAGCATTAGACTCAAAAATTTCTATCTGCTCCTTGATTTGTGTCAATAAATTCTCCATAATTTTCTTTAATATTTTAAATGTTTAAAATTGCATATAAATACTTACCAAAGACAAAGTTATAAAAAAAAATACAAAAACAACTTTTTTGGCATAAAAATTTACTTCCTATACTAAAATTTAACATATATCACATTTGCACAAAAACAATTAATAACATATAATTAATTGCCAACAACCGTAACCCCTACACACTCAGAGCCATATACACATGCAAAATAGCACCTCAAATGAAAGAGGTGCTATTTTGCATGTGAATATTAATCTTTTTTAGCTACTCTCGCTATAGATTATAGAGTAGGGAATGAGTATCCAGTCCAAGTGAATACAGAGGCATCAGCACCTGTATTACCATCCTCAACCTTAACATCATCGTAAGTTGTACCAGTCGAAGTAACAACCTCTGAACCGCTAACTGCACCTGTCAATGTAGATGTCAAAGAGATTGAAGAGCCTTCGGTACCATCGCCCTTACTATCTACCATGTCGATAAGATCCTTAACTGAACCTACGCCACAAAGAAGAGCGTTAGTGATTGTAGCGGTAGCACCACGACGAACCTTGATAGCATCGTTCATGATGTTCGAAGTCTCTGTAGACATGATGCAGATTGTCATACCAGCAATTGTGAAGTCAGATTGATTGTTGTCTGTGTCGGTAGCCAAACCGTCGTAGTTACCATCAGCCTCAACGCCACGTGGGTCACCCTCAGTTGATACGAAACCATCCTCCCAGATTCCGTAGCAGTTTGTCAAAGTTCCTGTGTAACCTTGTGTGAAATCGAACATATCGTCATCTGAGTTCACTACCAAAAGGTTTGTAACGTTTACAGAACCACCAAAGAACTCAACGCCGTCGTCAGCAGTAGCCAAAACATATACGTTCTCGATTACAGTTCCATTACCTACGCCATTCAAAGTAAGACCGTTGTGCTCAACGCTTGCGCTAGACTTAGCACCTGTCTTGTCGAGAATCATGTATGTGTACGAACCAGAGTTATCCGACGCATTAGTGCCACCATACTTGTAGCTAGTCGAAATCTCGGCACCCGCAGTGTTGTTAGATGCCAACTCACCAGAGATAGGAGCGTAACCATTGATTACAAGACCTCCCCAGTTTGACTCACCATTTGTGGATGTGAATGTCACAGGAGCAGAGGCTGTACCATTAACATACATCTTACCACCTTGAGCAACAAGAATGTAGCTAGAGAACTCTGGCTCAGCAGTGATAGTCATACCAGCAGGAACAGTAAGCGAACCGCCCTTCATTACCACTACAGGACCTGTGATGCGGTACGTCTCCGACGCATCAAGAGTAACATCGCTATAGATGTAACCCGCCATGTGGTACTCACCATCAACCTCCGCAAAAGAAAAGTCGTTAGATGCAGCCTCGTCGTCGCTACAAGCAGTGAGGGAAAGTGCTGCTACAGCAAACATAGCTGCGCAAGAAGCAAATTTCAAAAATGTCTTTTTCATTGTTTTTTTTGATTAAAATGTGTTGTTTGTTAAATTGTTATTTTTGTCTCTTAGAAATTGTATGATAGCCCCAACGATACATCTACACCCTTCTTGTAGCTATTGAGTACGATTTTGTCGCTGCTTGTCTTTGACTCACGCTCCAATATATACTCTGGGTTTAGGAGGTTATTAGCTTTGAGTGATAGAGAAAGTTTGTCACTAAGCTTAGCCGATGATACGAAGTCCAAGGTTGGTACATCGCTTTCGATGGTGTTCTTATATCCGTTTGTTCCCGTACTATATATCTTGTCGCTCACGTAGTTAAAGACCACTGTATTTGTGAATCTCTTTGTGCCACGCTCCATAACGAATGATATGTCGGCATTTGCGATTATGGGAGCGGCACCCTCTAGTTGTGTTCTCTCCTCGGCTGGAGCTAGAGCAGCATATATCTCTACGTCGGTATATATGTATGAACCATTTAGCCCAAACGACAATTTATTGCTTTTCGAGTCACCCAACTCCTTGGTGTATATATTCTTGCGAAACTCCAGCTCGACTCCAGCAGCTACTGCCTTGTCGGAGATATTCTCGTACGAAAGGAAGTTACCTGCCGAATTGATTGTGATACGAGCAATAGGATTAGCGATATGTTTGTAGAATCCAGTCACCGACAATATCTCACCTTGCGATATGTACCAATCCCACTTCAAATCCAAATTGTAGTTATCCGACACCTTAAGGTCTGGATTACCTTGGCTATTGAAACTAGCACCGATATATTGATATGGCGAAAGCTCCTTAGATTGTGGCAATGTGTAGGTCTTGCTTACACTCAAACGCAATGAGTGTTTATCGCTGGCAGAGTAACGAAGGTTGAGACTTGGCAAGAAGTAAGAGTCTGAGATACCTCCAAACGAAGGACTACCGTTGAGGTCTGCCTCCACATCAATATCTACCATATCGTACTTAAAGCCTACATTAGCAATAAATTTTTCGGAGATTTGGTAGGTCAAATCTGCATAAGTGGAGTGAATACTCTTCGACACCTCGTAGCTGTTGTTGGTTGTCGCAATAGAGAAGTTTCCATCTGCCAAACCATCTGCGTTGAAGTAATCATCCAACATCAAGTCCGAGTAGCTAGGTACTGCACTCTTTGCGATTATGGTGTGGTTGTATTGAATAGCATTGAATTCATTGCCCACGAAACGCCCAGCGTATCCAACTTTGATTGCTGATTTATTGGCTACATCTCGGCTAAGCGAGTAGACCAATGCCGCTTGAACATTCAAATCCCTCTCGCTGAGCTCCGAATAGAAACGTTGATTGTCGCCATCGGCATTTGCTTGAGAGTATGTTCCATCATCCTCCATACCATAGCTGTTGATACGTCTGTCGGGTTCCAAACCTACGATTGAGTTGTATGAGGCAGCCGCCTCTAATTTCATGCGGTCCGTTAGACTCCACTTCGATATCAATTGGTTTATGTACATCGAGTTGTCGTTGGTCTGTTGTCTGAGTACAGCACCCATCTCGGTGTCGTAGCCACCCCAATCGCTATAATTCACATTCATTCCGTTGTATAGACTCACAGATTGAACATTCGAGTGAACATACATAAAGTTGTAGTCTATGGTGTGTCTGCTACCGATTGAGTAGTTTACATTTGCAAGACCCAAATAGCTTGTACTCAATTCCGAAATAGCACCCTCTTGGTCGCTAAATAGAGTGTTTGTTGTCGAAGAGCTGCGGTTAGTCTCCTCTGTGAATGATGTGCCTCGGTCGTATGCCGCTACTGCATAGAATGTCAATGGGTTGCCCGCAATCTCGAAACGCTTTCCGCCAGATATTCCTAGGCTTCTATCAAACTTTGCGCCCACCGATGTAGGTGTCATGCTGTTGGCGAAGTCGTATGATGTAGAGGCATTCGATGGTTTGGCATTGTTGGCAAATCCAAAAGCATTCACACCATCCATCTTAACCACATCTGCTCCAATAGTTTGCGAATTTATTCCACCCGATACCGACAGGCTAAGCGCACTATCACCCACAAGTTTTTTGGATGTAATATTTATGTTTGCTCCACCCACATCCGACACCCCTGGAGCATAGAACGCTTTATTTACAATTACACTCTCGATGATATCCGTAGAGAAGAAGTCCAACGATATATTCTTATACTCAGGGTCCTCCGATGGGATTGGCAGACCATTGAGCGTAGTGGAGTTATAGCGGTCGCCCAATCCACGCACAAACACATTTTTGACACCCTCCTGCTTAGATATTCCAGATACCTTCATCACTGCACCTTGAGCGTCGCCTACACCCTTGCGTGATAGCTCCTTAACCGCCACAACTTGGGTTGCGAACAATGAATTCTTTTGGTCTGCAATAGCTGCAAATTCACTATGGCGAACAACTTGTGCGGTGACCTTCACGGCATCTATCATCTTAGTGTCCGTCTCCAACTTAATTGTAATGTCGGCGTGCGTACTCTTGTTTTCGATAGCCACCTCTTGCGTGGTGTACGAAATGTATGCGATAGAGAGAGTTTGAGGTTTACGATCGAGATTAATCTCGAAACTACCATCCAGATTTGTAGTCACACCTTTGGTTGTGCCCTTAACCACGACCGTCGCTCCAACAAGCGGTTCATCAGTCGATTTATCAATAACTTTTCCTTTGAGAGTTGCTGCACTTACCGACCCAGAGACTCCGAGCAACACAACTAGTGCAAGCAAAATTTTAATTACATTCTTCAACATTGTTTTTCTCCTATTATTTGACTCTGCAAAGGTCTGAATCAAATATTACAACGTTGTGTACCGAATGTTAAAAATATATGAACAATATCTTACGATTGTGTTTCACAGCTTTAGGGGACGATATACATATATATAATGGGGACGAGTCTGCTACAACCCATCCATCACACGATAGAAACGCGCTTTGTCCTCTTCCGAAATTTTGCCCTTGTTCATAAATAGCAACTCACCTCGCTTACTAACTATTATTATGGTCGATAGGTCGTTGCTTTCACCCAGTCGCCAACTTGATACGATGCGCAAATCAGGGTCTATAAAAAACTGACTACCAGTAATTTCAGCTCGTTTAGTAGCGATTTTATAGAGCAGTCGCTCTGGGACATTTGGAGCATCCTTAGCACTGAGAATTGTCATACCAAAGAGCTCTTTATTGCTAAGCTTTTGATTACCACGAAGCTCCTGAATAAATGCGTCATTTTGACCTATGCGGTCGGGATCTACATAAAAAATTAGCAGGTTGCGACTTCCGAAATATGGGATAGTAGCCACCTTGCCATTGGTATTCAGCAACTCAACATCCGACACCAAGCGACCTTGTTGAGCGTATGCCGAACAGACAACCCCCAACAACAATAGCATCGATGTTATGTATTTTTTCATAATCAAAAAATTAATCTTCCCCCTCCATGTTAGCCTTAGCACGCACAAGTCGCGAAGCATAATCCCTGCCAGAGAAGAGTGTGTATAGTAATATTGCCAACAAAACAAATGCCAGCCCAACCATATATGTTGTCTTAAATCCACCACCCTGGTGAGCTATTGCACCTCCAGTGAGCATACCCATTCCCGAACCCAAATCCAAGGCTATGAAGTATGTTGAATTTGCAGTACCACGCCTATTGTGAGGCACAAGATTAATAATCATAGCTTGAACTGGTGGTGCCACAAGCCCAAAACCGAAACCCAGTACAAGCGACGACACAGGAAACGTAAACTCAGTGAGCAGGAACGTAAATACCCCACCCGACACAAATATAGCAATTAAACCGATAAAAACCAACTGATTGTGAAATCCTCGTGCCAAATAACGCCCCGACACAATTCGCGCTATGATAATTCCGACCGAGAATAGCAAGAAGAAATTTCCAGAGTTTATCGCCACACCACACTCCTTAGCATATATAGATATGTATGCCATAAGCGACCCATACAAGAAATATATGAGTGTCATAATAGCCGCCATCGACACACCGTCGAACAAGAAAAACCTATCCAGAGATAACCTCGCCACCTCCTTGGATGGACGATGCGGAGTCTTGACCATGGAACCAATCGCAGTACCCAACACACACGAACATAGAGCCACCCAAAACAACCCCTGATAAGACATTATCCCCATCAAATACAACCCAGCCATTGGTCCTACCGCCATCGACACCACAACCAATGCGCCAAAATAACCAATACCCTCCGACCTACGTGCCGCAGGCAAAACATCTATGGCAATGGTGTTGCTGGCGGTCGTAAGTATAGCAAATGCCGCACCCAACATCACACGTGTGGCGATGAGCATAGGGATTGATGTGGCGTATATATAACCAAAAAACAGAAGTGTAAAGATTGAAAAGGTAAGCACATAGAGCTTTTTACGATTGTACTTATCCACCAAGTATCCCGAAAATGGACGTGTGAGCAGGGCCGTGATAATGTATGATGCCGTGACAATACCTGCGGTTGTGGGCGTAGCAGCAAATCTCTCAATCACATACATCGCAATTACGGGCATCACCAAATTAAACGCAAAGAACATCAAAAAGCTAGCAAAGGATATTAGCAAGAAATTGCGGTTAAAAAGTTTAGTTGTCTGTTCCATCTTCTCAAATTTATAACGCCTCAAAGGTACAATTTTTTTGGATAATTAAGTATAAAATGATACCTTGCAACACTAAAATCACACAAATTATGTCAAACACATACACCCCTAGCGACTCTCGCTACAACGACACACCTTATGTTAGATGCGGATATAGCTCACTACGCCTACCTCGCATATCACTGGGTCTGTGGCAAAATTTCGGAACATACGACGATTTCGAGGTTGCCACACAGATGATAACCCACTCTTTTGATAGAGGCATCACACACTTCGACCTAGCCAACAATTATGGACCTGTACCTGGTAGTGCCGAGGAGAATTTCGGTCGTATATTCCGCTCACAACTCTCCGCCCACAGAGATGAACTAATAATTAGCTCAAAGGCTGGGCACGAAATGTGGGCAGGTCCTTATGGCGGAAACTCATCTCGCAAGAGCATATTGGCGAGTGCCGACCAGAGCCTTAGGCGCACAGGGTTGGAGTATTTCGACATATTTTACACGCACAGATACGATGGCGAAACTCCAATTTCGGAGACCGTTTCGGCTCTCGTATCACTGGTTCGTTCGGGCAAAGCACTATATGTCGGAGTGTCAAAATACCCTCCCAAAGAGGCTGCTCTGATATATGATATGTTGCGTGAAGAGGGCGTCCCCTGCTTGGTTAGCCAATATCGATACAGCATGTTCGAGAGGACAGTCGAAGCCGAAAGTTTGGCTCTAGCGGCAAAGAATGGATCGGGCGTCATCGCCTTCTCTTCGCTCGCACAGGGATTGCTCACAAACAAATATATTGGAGGCATACCCTCCGATTCGCGAGTGGGTCGCAGCTATCAATCATCCATAAATTCATCATTCGTAACCCCCGAAAAATTGGCTAAAATAACGGCTCTAAACACTATTGCAGAGTCTAGAGGTCAGACTCTTGCGCAGATGGCTCTGGGTTGGGTTCTTAGGCGTGAAGAGATTACATCGGTGGTGATTGGCGCGAGTCGAGTTGCGCAGATTGATGATAGTCTCAAAACCCTCCAACACCTATCGTTTAGCAACAGCGAGCTCGAGGAGATTGAGGAGATATTGAAATAGTGCGAGATTAAAAATTAGAATGTGAAATTAAGTAGTGTAAAACAATTATTGTCATATTTTTAAAAGCACTCTTGGAGCGATATTTTTCACTATTAAATTTCAGTATAGAACCACTATATTTTCAATTCAATAGCAAAAAATCTCATCT
>JBCQUV010000046.1:0-10468 GCA_047173765.1 Rikenellaceae bacterium | reverse complement strand
GCGGTGTGGCGTTTTCTCATTTGTCCCTGTTGTTATGACACAAAGATACGAATTATTTCTATCTTAACTTGCTGTCTTAATTTGGGGTAGTATTATAACCTCACACCAAATGAAAAATTTAAACAAATTATTAATATGAATTCAGTTGCATTTGCAGGTTGAATTCAGCAAATAATAGTTATCATTTATGCAAAAAGTAGCATTAATCACAGGTATCACAGGTCAAGATGGATCATTTTTGGCGGAGTTTTTATTGAAAAAGGGTTATGAGGTTCACGGAATTATCCGTCGTTCGTCATCGTTCAACACAGGTCGTATTGAGCACCTATATCTCGATGAGTGGATTCGTGATATGAAAAACAAGAAGTTGGTAGAGCTTCACTATGGCGATATGACAGACTCTAGCTCTTTGATAAGAATTATCCAATCCGTACAGCCAGACGAGATATATAACCTTGCGGCGCAATCGCATGTGAAGGTGTCGTTTGATGTGCCTGAGTACACTGCTGAGTGTGATGCAGTTGGAACACTTCGTATGTTGGAGGCTGTTCGCATATTGGGCATGGAGAATAAGTGTCGCATATATCAAGCATCTACTTCGGAGTTGTTTGGTTTGGTGCAAGAGGTTCCACAGCGTGAGACTACTCCATTCTATCCACGTAGCCCATACGGAGTTGCAAAGCAGTATGGTTTCTGGATTACTAAGAACTATCGTGAATCGTATGGCATGTATGCCGTAAATGGTATCTTGTTTAACCACGAGTCAGAGCGTCGTGGCGAGAACTTCGTGACTCGTAAGATTACTTTGGCGGTAGCACGCATTGCGCAAGGATACCAAGATAAGCTATACCTCGGAAACATGGATTCACTTCGTGACTGGGGCTACGCTAAGGATTATGTGGAGTGTATGTGGATGATTCTTCAGCACCCAACCCCCGAGGATTTCGTTATCGCTACGGGCGAGTACCACACAGTTCGTGAGTTCACAACCCTAGCATTCAAAGAGGTAGGTATCGAGCTTAAGTGGGAAGGCGAGGGCGTCGATGAGAAGGGTATAGACGTAGCTACTGGCAATGTGTTGGTTGCTGTAGATCCTAAATTCTTCCGCCCAGCAGAGGTAGAGCAGTTGTTGGGTGACCCTACAAAGGCAAAGACTCTTTTGGGTTGGAATCCTACGCAAACATCTTTCCCAGAGTTGGTTAAGATTATGGTTCAACACGATCTTAAGTATATCAAGAAGTTCCACGAGCAACTCGACGCAAATTTGTAAGCAGATGGATAAGTCATCAAAGATATATATCGCAGGACATAGAGGAATGGTCGGTTCGGCCATTCTTCGCAACCTGCAAAACCGAGGTTATTCAAACCTCGTGACTCGTACTCACCACGAGTTGGATTTGACATCTCAAGCAGCCGTGAATGAGTTTTTTGCCACGGAGCGACCAGATTACGTGTTCCTAGCAGCTGCAAAAGTTGGAGGCATAGTGGCAAATAGCACCTATCCAGCGCAGTTTTTCTATGAGAATTCTATGATTCAAAACAATGTGTTGCATGCAGCATACACACATGGAGTCAAGAAACTTATGTTCCTAGGCAGCTCGTGCATATACCCCAAACTCGCCGATCAACCAATGTCCGAAGATGCACTTTTGACTGGTTTATTGGAGGAGACAAACGAGGCGTATGCCATAGCCAAAATCTCTGGAATCAAGATGTGCGACTACTACCGCAAGCAATATGGCTGCGATTTTGTGAGTGTTATGCCCACAAATTTGTATGGTACGGGTGACAACTACGACCTCCAATCGTCGCACGTACTCCCCGCTTTGTTGCGCAAGTTTCACGAAGCTAAGGAGCACGGAACAACCGTAACTTTGTGGGGTACAGGCTCTCCATATCGTGAATTTTTGCACGCCGATGATATGGCAGATGCCACAATATTTTGCATGCTCAACTATTCGGACTATGGTCACGTGAATGTAGGTTCGCAGTCCGAAATCACAATTAAAGATTTGGCCGAGTTGGTAAAATCAGTCGTAGGATATGAGGGTGCAATAGTTTGGGACACCACCAAACCAGATGGCACACCACGCAAATTGATGGATTCATCGAAGTTATACAATATGGGATGGACTCCTTCAATATCCTTCAAGGATGGCGTAGAGCGCACATACGAGGAGTTTAAGGCTACACAAAATCAATAGACTACGATGCGCAAACACATACTTCAGATTGCTATTTTATATGTTGTTCTTATAACTGCTCTTTCGCTTATAAATCTATCGGGCGGCGAGCCATTACAAGACAGTATGGGTGATGTAACCATTGTCGATAAGATTATACATCTGTTCCTATATTTTGTGTTTAATTTCTTGATGTTGATGCTCTTTGCCGCTAAATTCTCTGTTACACGACTCCCTACTATGCTCCTTGTGTCGTTGGGTGTTGTTGCGTTCGGTGTGGGTATAGAGTTTTTGCAACCTTACGTGGGGCGAGAGTGTAGCTTATACGACGGCATAGCAAATGCCCTGGGTGTGGTTATTGCGTTGATTGTTTTTCGATTACCTGCTGTAAGTCGAAAAATAATGGGTGTTCGTTTTTGAAATGCCAAATAATTTTAGCAATTTTGTGGTAACGTAAAAATTGACTAAAAATGATAAATATAGTATCTCTAGTAGAGAACACTTCGACGTGCGGATGCAAAACTGCACATGGTCTATCTCTATATATCTCGACCCCTAATCATCGAATACTTTTTGATGTTGGGGGCGATGATACACTCCTCCAAAATGCCAAATCTTTGGGCATAAACCTAAGTGACGTAGATACAATTATCATATCGCACGGGCACAGAGACCACGGCGGAGCACTTGGTCTAGCTCTTTCGGTAAACCATTCAGCTAGGGTATATATCCAACGCCAAGCTTTTGCTCCGCACTTTAGCCACCGACCAAGTGGCGTGGGCGATATTGGTCTCGATACGTCACTAATGAGTAACGATAGGGTGGTGCTACTAGATGGTGATTATGAGATAGATAGCGAGTTGCAACTCTTCACGGTGTCGGACAATTCACTATGCCCATCAAGTGCTAATAGTACCCTATATGAGGGTGATGCTCCCGATAGTTTTACGCATGAGCAGAATCTAATAATTAGAGGTCAAATCCCTCTATTGGTCATGGGATGTGGGCACAATGGTGTCGTGAACATCATGAACAAAGCACGCCAATACTCTCCGAAAATTTGTGTTGGAGGGTTTCACTTGACCAATCCTTCAGCTCACAGAGATGAGCCTAAAGAGTTGATAGATAGGATTATATCACACCTAGAGGAGTACTCCGACGTGGAGTTTTACACCTGCCACTGCACAGGCGTGAGTGTATATGAATATATGTGCTCTAGGATGTCGAATATTCATTATCTGGCTTGTGGCGACACCCTGAATGTGTAGTACTTGTCACTACACCTCGCCACCAAACTCCATGAGATATGACTTTATAAAATCATCTATCTCACCATTCATCACCGCATCCACATTTGATGTTTGACACCCCGTGCGATGATCCTTAACTCTGCGGTCGTCAAACACATACGATCTGATTTGCGAACCCCACTCAATCTTTTTCTTGGTCGATTCCAGAGCTTGTTGCAGAGCCATGCGCTTATCTAACTCACGTTGATATAGTTTCGACTTTAGGATTCGCATTGCATTTTCGCGGTTCATAAGTTGTGAGCGAGTCTCCATATTTTCGATTAGGTACTCTATCGCTTCACCTGTTTCGGGATCTTTGGAGCTGTACCTTAGCCTCACGGCAGTCTCAACCTTATTTACATTTTGACCTCCTGCACCGCTCGCACGATATGTATCCCACTCTATATCTGCTTGATTTACTGTGATTTCTATATTATCATCCACGGCAGGTGACACAAACACAGATGCAAATGTGGTTTGACGCTTATTGTTGGCATTAAATGGCGAAAGGCGCACCATGCGATGCACTCCATTTTCGCTCTTGAGATATCCATATCCATACTCACCCTCAAATTCTAGAGTGCAAGATTTCACCCCAACTTCATCACCTGCCTGAAAATCCAACACCTTGACTCTATAGCCATGAGCCTCGCCCCAGCGTGTATACATCCTCATAAGCATAGATGCCCAGTCGAGAGCCTCCGTACCTCCAGCACCAGCATTTATATCCATAATAGCCCCCAATTTATCCTCCTCACCACGCAACATGTTGCGTAGCTCCAGAGCCTCGGTGTCGGCTAGGGTAGTGGTGTATTGCTCATCAAACTCAGCCTCGGTTGCCAATCCCTCCTTCATGAATTCGGGCATAAGGGTTAAATCTTCACACCCTTTGGCAATCTTCTCGTAATCCTCAATCCACGACTTTATGGATGCCACCTTCTGAAGCTGCTTGCGTGCAGCCTCGGCATCCTCCCAAAAGTTTGGCTCTTGGGTGCGCTCCTCCTCATTTTGGAGCTCAATGCGTTTGGAGTCGATATTTAAACATCGCTCCAATGCCGCTCTGCGCTCCTCCAAATCCTTTATTTGCTCTGTGCTAACCACTGCGCTACTCTATCTCCCAGTCGCAACCATCCTTGCGATCTTTAACTCTAATTCCTGCCTCGACCAATCCATCACGTATTTTGTCCGACAGAGCCCAATCTTTATTAGCCTTGGCCTCCGTACGCATAGCGAGCAGCATCTCCACTAGGGGTGTCACATAGTCACTGCCCGACGCTGCGCCAGCCGCCTTTTCGTCCTTAAGTCCTAGGATGTCAAACACATACATATTAACCGTAGCCTTCAACGCCTCCAAATCCTCAGCCTTAATGCTCTGTGCCCCATCGACCAATTGGTTGATAATGCGTACCCAATCAAAGAGTGCCGATATAACTTGTGGCGAGTTCAAATCGTCATTCATAGCATCAGCACAACGCTCTGCCAACTCCGCAGGGTTCACCGACGAAGTAGCCGCAGGTTTGATTTTAGAGAGTGCCTCGACCGCCTTCATCAATCTATCCAACCCCTTTTGTGCCGCCTGCAAAGCGTCATTCGAGAAGTCGAGAGTCGAGCGGTAGTGTGCCTGAAGCACAAAGAACCTAATAGTCATTGGCGAATACGCCTGCTCCAAAATCTTGTGTGTGCCGCCAAACAACTCCTCCAAAGTGATGAAGTTGCCCAACGACTTACCCATTTTTTGACCATTTATGGTGATCATATTGTTGTGCACCCAGTAGTTAGCTGAGTCGTGACCCAATGCCGCTGTGGATTGTGCAATTTCGCACTCGTGGTGTGGGAACATCAAATCCATGCCTCCTCCGTGTATGTCGAACTGCTCACCCAAGTACTTAGTACTCATCGCTGAACACTCCATATGCCACCCTGGGAATCCTTCACCCCAAGGCGATGACCACTTCATGATATGCTCTGGAGCAGCTTTTTTCCACAGTGCAAAATCCACAGATTTACGCTTCTCACTCTGACCATCCAACTCACGTGTGTTGGTCAAAATATCATCCAAGTTGCGACCCGACAGCTTGCCATAGTTGTGCTTTTTGTTGTAGCTCTCCACGTCGAAGTATATCGAACCATTTGATTCATAGGCAAATCCAGCCTCCAAAATCTTCTCCACGAACTCAATTTGCTCGATGATGTGACCCGATGCGTGTGGCTCAATTGATGGCGACAATACATTAAGTTCTCTCATTGCAGCACCGTAACGCTCTGTGTAGTAGTGTGCAATCTCCATTGGCTCCAACTCTTCGAGTCGAGCTTTTTTAGCTATCTTATCCTCACCCTCATCCGCATCGTGTTCTAGGTGACCCACATCCGTGATGTTACGCACGTATCTCACCTTGTATCCCAAAGATTGTAGGTATCTGAACATAAGGTCGAATGTCACAGCTGGTCGTGCATGACCCAAGTGTGGATCGCCATATACGGTTGGTCCACACACGTACATACCTACGTGCTTGGGGTTTAGGGGTACAAACTCCTCTTTTTTGCGAGTGAGTGTATTATATAAAAATAGGCTATTCGATTCCATTATGTATGTGTTAATATATTAAATTATCTAAATCCTGATCCGTAGCTCCGAGCGAGAAGTAGTACTCTCTTAGCCAAGCCACAATATCTGTGCGGTTGGCATGTTTAGCCAGAGCAAATGCTTGGTCTAAATCCTCAATTCGCTCATTGAGCAGAGGGTCTATGGCGTTGGCTTGCCCACCCTCAAATGTTATGTAGTACTCTATATACTCTATGATATTTGTTACATATCCCCTCATTAACTCATCGCCTTTCTGGGTCTCTCCTGCGGCATAGTAGTTCTCGATGTGGGGTATGGTGTTGGCTGCCGTGTATCTAAGTTGCGACACGGGCATATAGTACATACCCTTGTCCAATAGCTCCACTGCTCGAAGCGTGTCACCTTGTATGAGGCATGCCTTGGCTACTCGTGCAAATCCCTCGCGAGCCTTCGATGCGTTTACGTTGTACTGTATAAAGTTGTCGGTGTAGACTCTTTCGTCTTGCAGGTTTCCGCCTTTGAACTCATCCAACAAAAACTTCGACGCATAATCGGCATCTATACGACCAACTTCCCATATGCTCCTAAGTGGAGTTTTGATAGGCACAAATCTGTATGAGTAACCATCAAATTGCAAATAATCCAACAGTCCTAACGAGTGTAGGATATATATTTGAGTGAAATATATAGGTCTCTCCCAATCAAAGTTTGCCAACATATCTAGAATCATCAACTCCGATTTATTGACACTCGACCCTGGTAACTCGAAGTAAATTGTATCCACCATCAAGTGCGCATCCTCTGGTTTCACTATCCCCGATGCCAAAACTTTCTCCTTGTTCACAGGTAGTGCAAGGCGGTTTGTGGGTATATAATCCACAGATGAACCATCGACTAATTTGATTTGAGTGCGAGAGTCGTCACTCTTTATAAATGCCATTAACTCCTTGAGCTCCAAATGTCTATCTATACGAACATCTATTGGCACAAGGTCGTTCGTAAATGCGTATTTGCTGCGAGGTAACGAAAATGGCACTGGGTCGGACTCATTCGAGCGCAACTTCATTTCATCTATATACCACTCGCCACCCAAGTAACTTGTGTTCATAATCCTCACATCCAAGCGTACGCCATCTACCTCTTGGTTAAACCACAAAGGGAATGTGTCATTGTCACCATAGTTCAGGATTATGGAGTTGGGAAGTGTGTTTTGCAGATAGTTCCAACCAATGTCACGAGCTATAGTTCTGTGCGAACGGTCATGGTCGTCCCAGTTCTCGGATGCCAAAATCGTGGGTACACATAGCGACACAACCACCGCAGCTACAACTCCCTTTTTGCCACCCAACACCCTAGAAATCAAAGCCCACAGCCCCACAACTCCTACTCCAATCCATATGGAATATGCATAGAATGCACCAGCAAACACATAGTCACGCTCACGTGGCTCATTGGGCGAAGTGTTGAAGTATACTACAAGTGCAATACCCATCATTATAAATAGGAACATCACAATCGAGAAGTTCTTGGTATCTTTGTTGAGTTGATACAGTAGACCCACAAGCCCCAAAAGGAATGGCAGGAAGTAGTATCTGTTGCGTCCTCTGTTGTTCTCCACCTCACGAGGTAGGTTGCTCTGAGGACCAATATATGCTTGGTCTATAGCCTTTATTCCCGACATCCAGTTGCCATCGGCAATTGTGGATTTTGATGCCTGAATATCACTTTGGCGACCTACGAAGTTCCATAGGAAGTATCTCCAGAACATATAGTTGAGCTGATAGTTGAAGAAGAAGTGTAGGTGCTCACCAAATGTAGGCTCTACAATTTTCTGCCCTCCATAGCTCACCGTGCGACCAAAGTCGTATGTTTCGCGCATTATTGGTTTGCCCTGCTCGTCACGAGCCAATTCACCTCTGCTGTTGCGTGCTGGTTCAATCTTTTTGCGATATGCTCCCCATGGTTTATATGCTGCCTCGCCTTTGCGAGAGTCCCACATGCGGGGAAATAATCTTATGAATTGATCGGGGTATACATATCCCGAAAATATATTCAACTTCTTATACTTGCCATCTTCGCCTACTGTGTATAGGTCACGCATGGTGTAGTCCAACACTGGTGCAGCGTATGATGTTCCAGTGATTAGGGGGCGTGCACCATACTGGTCACGGTTGAGAAGCGACAGTAGCGAATGAGGATTATTAGGATTATTACTATTCATAGGTGGATTCGCCGCCGCACGTATGGTAACAGATGCGTATGATGAATAGCCGATAAATAACATTGTGAGCGAAAGGCATATAATATTAAGCAGTACCTTTCCCTTTTTGTGCGTGAGATACGACAAGTAAATCAACCCCAAAATCAGAGCTAAAGCGTATGTCACCATTCCCGAATTTATGGGCAGACCCAACGAATTCACAAAGAATAGATCAATCATTGCACCCACATAAATCGAGTACGACAACACAAAAGCGTTGATAAATAGTAGTATAGCACCCGACACTAACGCCGCAATAACAATACCCTTGAGAGTAGGCTTGTCCCATTTGCGGAAGTAGAATATAAACACCAATGCAGGGATTGTCAATAGGTTGAGTATGTGCACACCAATCGACAGACCCATAAGATATGCAATGAGTATAATCCAACGCGATGCGTGTGGCTCATCGGCCTCATCCTCCCATTTGAGCATTAGCCACACCACAAGTGCTGTGAACATCGACGACAGGGCATACACCTCACCCTCGACTGCCGAATACCAAAAAGTATCTGTGAATGTGTATGATAGAGCACCAATTGCAGCAGCCCCAATCGACAACCATTGACTAGTTTGTGTAAACTCCTTGCCTCCAATGGTCATCATCTTGCGCACAAGGTGGCTGATAGTCCAAAACAGAAATAGAATAGTGAATCCGCTAGCGATGCAGTTCATAGCATTCACCATGTGAGGCACATAGTGAGTCGAAGGTGCAAACATCGTAGCCAACCTAGCCATAATCATAAATAGCGGTGCACCAGGAGGGTGACCCACCTCTAATTTGTAGGATGTAGCGATAAACTCTCCACAATCCCAAAGGCTCGAAGAGGGTTCCATAGTTAGGAGATATACTACCGTAGCAATCGCAAAAACTGCCCATCCCGATATATTATTCCAAAAGTTGTATGATTTCATTATTAATGCAAATTAAGGTTTGAACTTTTTTAGAGTGTTATTATCTTTTTATGTTTTACCCCACCAAGTGGTCGCGAATATAAGATTTGATTCTCAAACCTTAATTCGCATTATTAGCTATATATGTTTTTAACGTGCAAAAGTAATCTTTTTTTTTGAGCTTTCAAAGCGTTAGAATCCAAAACCTAAGCCACGGAGCACTCTATTCCTTTCAATTGAGACGCAATTTGTAGCAACTCCTCTCGGCTGACCTTCGATATGGTGTGGCACGGAGTATCTCTATCTATGGAGTATATCATCACCTGGCGTGGCGAAATATCACGAATAGCTGCCACCCATGCCGCCACCTCCTTGGGGGTGGTGTTGTCTACTGGTTGGTTGTTTATTGTGCCTCTGAGGAACATAGTTTGAACGATTACATTGCCACTGAATTGTTTCATCTGCTCTATAATGTGCCTGATTGAGTAGCTGCTTGATGCAGGATTATTCATCAATTGAGCCGTAGTGTCGAACGCTGAGTCTAGCTTTAATATATTGTTGTCTACTCGTTTAAGAGCACGCACAACACACTCTCTGTCCAGCATTGTGGCGTTGCTTAGCACCGACACTTTGGCGTGTGGAGCATATCTATCGCGAAGCTTAATCGTGTCATATATTATCTCTTCGAAGTGGGGGTTGAGTGTGGGCTCTCCGTTTCCTGCAAATGTTATCACATCGGGTAGCTCACCCTCCTCGCTCATCTTTATGAGTCGCTCTTCGAGAGCTTCGATAACCTCCTCTCGGCTATTGAACCGTGATGAACCACGATTGTCGTCATTCCAACCACATTCGCAATATATGCAGTCGAAGTTACAAATCTTAGAAAATGAGGGTAATAGATTGACACCCAAAGATATGCCCAATCTGCGTGAACGCACTGGGCCAAATATTATTTCGTTAAATAGCACTGTCATAGAGCAAATATATATATTTTGAGCGAAAGGGTGAAAATATTTGCCATTTTTATCCAAAAAAATGATGTTTCGACCTTTTGTCAATAAGTTGTGAATAACTTATTACTCGTAATCTTAATATTAGCAAAATCAAAATATACCTTTGTGAAGATTTACGGAAAATTAAAAATAATAACGATATATTCCAGCTGAATTCAATCTGTAAATGCAACTGAACTGCGGGTCGAGGCAATAGCTAAAAGAAGAGGCGAAATAAATGGAGCATAGCTCCGCTTCATTTCGCCAGGTGGATTAAAAATTCTATC